>NZ_NTFY01000069.1 GCF_002289565.1 Rhodopirellula sp. SM50
GGCAGCTTCCTTGCTGAGGGGATGTATTTCAACACCACGATCCTCGCAGGAAAGCTGCTTTTTTTGAAGCTTAACTTAGCGGTATTGGGCTAAAGCCTGCACACCAACGCCGTTGGTGTCTAGCCTTTAGGCGATTCCCGGTCGCTGCGGAGCAGCGAAACGAAGCGGCTAAAGCCTGCACATCAGCGCCGTTGGTGTCTAGCCTTTAGGCGATCCTCGCTCGCTGCGGAGCAGCGAAACGAAGCGGCTGAAGCCTGCACACCAGCGGGGTGCCCCAAGTGTTTCGCAGCGCTACTGAACACTCAACTTGCGGCGATAGACGGTCGAGCCGTTGGTCACGTACAAGGTGTCGTGATTCGCCCCGGCCAGTGTGCAACTCGTTAGCGGCTTGGTCGGATCGGGGGTGGGCAAGACACCACAGGGGCGTCCGGTCGGGTCGAAGATCTGCACACCGACCGAGCTGGTCACGTAATAACGCCCGGCCTTGTCGACCGCCATGCCATCGCCTCGCGACGCGGTCAGGTACGGCGGCGGTTCGTTGAATTTAAATTCGCCCTTGGGGTCGGTCGCCAGCCGCATCGGCATGGTCGGCATCTTAGCGTCCAGGCTGGCGTCGGGATTGACCCGGAACGTCCAGGTGCTCTCGCCGCCGGAATCGGAAACGGCCAGCGTGCCCCCGTCGTTGGACAACGCGATTCCGTTGGGCCGCGTGATGCCGCTGTCGACCGCCGTCGTCTCGCCGGTCTTCAAATTGATTCGTGTGACTTGTTTGGCCCGAGTCTCGGTGATGAAGGCAATTCCATCGGCGGAGACGGCCAGGTCGTTCGGCTTGACACCGCTCGCGACCACGTTGACCTCGCCGGATTTTGGGTCGATCGAAATCACTCGATCCATCGCGCCCTGGCATCCATACAGCAGTCCGTCGGGGCCGAACATCAACCCGCTGACCGATTCCTTGGCGATCACGGTTTGCTTGCCGTCATCGGCACTGACGCGATACACCGCCGGCGCCCTCATGTCGCTATAGATGAAATTGCCTTCGGCGTCGCTGCACGGTGCGTCGGCGAACCCGAGGTCTGTCGCGACGACCTCCCAGGACTGGCCCGGAATCAACAGGTTCAACAGCGTCAAGTCCCCGCGCAGGTCTCCGCTGGTGTCCAGCACGGGCTGGTGTGTCTCGTTTCGCCACAGCCACTTCATCGCGTCAGGGAATCGCGCGCTGCCGAAATCGGCATTGTGTGCGTAACCTTCGGCCCAATCGAAACGGGTGTCGTAACCCATGTATTTCAGTGCCGATGCCATTCGCTGATTCGCCCAAGGCCAGCTTCCGAACGCGTTGTCGACATCGCCGCTGGTGTCGGACATGTAAACGCGGATCGGTTTCGGTTCTGTTTTACGGACCAGTGCGGGATAGACGTTGCCGCCGCGAAGGTTGGTGAAACTGCCGACATTCGAATAAACTTTGCCGAACTGGTCGGGACGCTCCCAAGCGGCGGTGAAGGCACAGATGGCGCCGGAGCTGGATCCGCCGATCGCCCGCATCGAGGGATCGGATGAAAGGTTGTATCGCTGCTCGACCGCCGGAAGGATCTCCTCTAGCAGGAATCGCGTGTATCGGTCCCCCAGACTGTCGTATTCAAAGCTGCGGTTGGAAGACTTTTTGCCTTGGCGAGGCTTTGACTTGTGGTGTCCCGGATTGATGAACACAGCGATGGTCGGAGGCATTTCGCCGCGTGCGATCAAGTTGTCAAAGACGATCGGGATCCGCCAGCGACCCTTGATGTCACGCATCCGCTCCCCGTCCTGGAACACCATCAGTGCGGCAGGCGTGTCCGCTTTGTATTGTGCCGGCACATAGATCGCCCAATCACGGATCGTGCCTGCAAAGATTTTCGACTCCCAGGGCTCCATCTGCTCGACCGTCCCCTTGGGAACCGAGGCGTCGGCCATTGCATCGGGATGCGGTTGCCACTCCGGTTTGGTTTCCGTCGACGGGATCACGGTCGACTCGGAGTCGTCGGACCACAGCCAACGCAGCGCGTCCGGAAACACTTCGCCGCCCCACTTTCCGCTGTGTCCGCCATCGGTCATCACGAGCTTGTAATGATAGCCGGCGTACTGCAGCGCGGCCGCCATGTCCCGATTTCCCAGTGGCCAGTTTCCGTGCAGATTGTTTAAGTCGTCTTTGCCTTCTTGCAGGTAAACCTTGATCGGTTTGGGAGCATCCTTCGTTTTGCGAATCAACCCGGGGTAAGCCCAACCGCCGCGAATGTTGGTGAAGCTGCCGATGTGGCTGAGTACCTTGCCGAACCGCTCCGGTTTTTCCCAGGCAACGGTGAACGCGCAAATGCCGCCCGACGAAATCCCGCATACGGCGCGGCGATCTGCATCGTTGGATACGTTTAATCCTTTCAGGGCAACGGGCAGAAACTCGTCGACCAAGAACGTTGCGTATCGGTCACCGAGTGAATCGTATTCGAATGAACGATTGCTGCGGTCTTTCGCGCCGGGCTTGGTCGCCGGAATCGTGCCGGGGTTGACGAAGACGGCGATCGTGACCGGCATCGCGTTTTGATGGATCAGATTGTCAAACACCACGGGGACGCGAAAGGCGCCGTCCGGCTTGGCGTAGTTCTTGCCGTCCATGAACACCATCAAGTTCGCCGGCTCGTTTTCGTTGTACTGTGCCGGAACGTAGACGCTGTACTGGCGAGTCGTGCCTGGAAAGATGCGACTGTCGTCGAAAACGCCTTCGGTGAGTTTCCCTTGGGGAACGTCCGGCTGGACCTGACGATCGGACGCGTTGGATGGAGCGTCGTTCGCGGTAGACACGGTGGTCATCGCCAGCAAGACGACCAGGGCGAGTAAGGCTATGGATTTCATGGTGTTTCAGGAGGGCGGCGAAACGTGGGGAGGTTGTGCGGGAGGCTGCACATCATCGTTTGTCGCAGACCGGTAAGCAAGTGCCGCTGGGGGGAGGTGGAAGGCATGGGGTCAAGAAATGGGTTGGTCAAAAGATGAGTTGGTCAAAAGATGGGTTGGTCAAAAGATGAGTTGGTCAAAAGATGGACTGGTCAAAAGATGGACTGGTCAAAAGATGGACTGGTCAAAAGATGGACTGGTCAAAAGATGGACTGGTCAAAAGATGAGGCGGTCAAAAGATGGGGTGGTCAGAAGATGAGGTGGTCAACAGATGAGGTGGTCAACAGATGAGGTGGTCAACAGATGAGGTGGTCAACAGATGGGAGCTGAATGCGGGAGGCATTGCGCAACCTTGTCCCACTAGCTGACTCCATTTTTTGACCAATCAATTTTTTGACCCTCTCTCTCCGCGCCCCAGCCGATCGCTCACCCGTCACCGCTCGAAGGGCCTCATTTCGAAATGCCTGGCGGTGGCCCAGCGTCCCGAATCCGCTTCGCCTTGATAGAACTGAAGGCTGACTTGCGGTGGTGCGGGTGGGGCTTCCGGCAGGCTGGCCTTGCCGACCGCAATCCAGTCTTGTTCACCGGGTCTGCGATAAAAACCGCTCAGCTCCGGTCCGTCGACGACGAATCGCAGTTGGACGGTTTCGCCGGGATAAGGAACGATTGCGATGGTACGCGTGCGATCCTTTTCTTCGCGTCCCATCACGATGTTGGTGATGCCGTGTTCGATTTCCAGCCCGATCTTGACCATCGTCGAATCGCTGTAGTACCAGACCAGGTTTGTTTGTTCCCAGCGTTTCTTCGGATGTTGCTCCAATTGCACACGGACGTCGACAGAATCCTGCCAGGCCTGTGGCACCGGATGAAGCAGCACATTTTTCGCATCGTTGGCCTTGCCCCACATGTTTCCCGGTTCGACCAGGACTTGCAGGCCCGAGTCGGTCAGCTTCCATCCGTCTTTGTTTTCCCGCAGCCATCGCCATTGTTTCCGCATCGAACCTTGAAAGGTATCGACGATCGGTTGAGTTTCGGTCGCAGCTTCCGCAGCCTCGCGTTTGACGTTTTCGCCCTCTTGGCCGACGACAACCAGCGTCGACGCGTTCACCAGGACCGCGATCAGACAGAATCTTCTCAGGAGAGTACGTTTCATGTTGCTTGATGTCTACTTGCGTTTCATTGCGATGGACTTGATACGGTAGGTCTGATCGGGTGCGTGGGCGTTAAAATCAAATCGGACGGAATATGGACTGGTGGTATCTGATTCGACCAGTGTTCCGTCTTTATAGAACTCCACCTCCACCACTCCAACATCGTCGCTGGCGTCCGCCGTGACGTCGACCTTTCCGCCGACCGAGTCATTATACTTCAATGATGTGATCGCCACCGAGGGCGCCGTTGTATCGTGGGTTGCGTGTTGTCCACACACGACGGAAGAGATCAGCACCAGTAGCAGACTTAAATCTCTTGCATTCCACTTGTCGATCGCCCTCAAAAACGATTGTTTGAATGGAACGGAACCATCTATGCCTCGTTCAAAGTTCTAGCAGAGAGGGATGCCGTCCACAGCAGAAAAAGCGAAAGAGAAGTGTTTGTGGTCTTCCGGCCACTGAACGAAGGTTCTAAGCCAGCGGCTTCACGCCAGGGGACGACGATTCTTTTGCTGCAGGATTTGGCAACCGATTTAGATTCTCTCCCTCTGGGAGAGACGGCGTTTGCGCAGCAAGCAAACGCCAGAGAGGGCCGGCGCTGCAAACGTCTTATCGACTTCCGCGACGATCAACTCCGCCACTTGTACAATCGACGTCCCGCGCCGCGCCGCATCAGAGCTTGGGGTCGCACTAGCGCACCCCAAGACCCGACTTTCCAGCTTTTGCTGTGCCGCACGAAACGGTGGGTTGGCTCAATGGCACGGGTATAAGCGTTGGTGTGCAGGCTTTAGCCGCTCACTGTCGCTGCGTAGCAGCGACAGGAAATCGCCTAAAGGCTCGCACCAACGGTTGCGGAATCCCATTTTACTCATGCCTATGCCATTCGTGGATAGGCTGCGATCAGTACGTAGGCCAGGACCGGTCCTGGCCTACGCAGTGGTTCAATCCCTTTTCGATAGCCGACCCTTGACCCGTTTTCCGGCTCGCAAGAAGTTCGCGTCATGCCCCGTCCTCTTCCCAAGCGACCCCAAGATGATCCGCGCTTGTGGAAGAGGGCGATGACGTAGGGTAAGTTGCGTTGATGGACGAGGATCACCAACTGCCGACGCCGCACAACAACTTCTTTCAGTTTGCACTGTCGAACTTGAAAGCCGCGCGGAGCTTGATTGAGACGCAACTGCCTGCGGATGTGCTCGCGGAACTCAATCTAGAGACACTCCGACTGGAAAGTGGCTCGTTTGTCGATCCGGCGTTGCGAAGCAGGCAATCCGACATGTTGTATTCTGCCGAACTCGTATCCGGACTGAGCAATGAAGCCGAGTCGGTTCCAGACAGGGTGCTGCTGTATTTCCTGGTTGAGCATAAAAGCGAACCGGATTCGCAAACAGTCCTGCAATTGCTGTCCTATATTGTTCGGATTTGGGAGCGACTGCTCCGAGACGGACTGTCTCTTTCACCGGTGATTCCGCTCGTCGTTTACCACGGGAACCGGGCATGGACGGTTGCCCGAGATTTGGACGATTTGGTACCGGCGTCAAAAGCGGTACGCGGGTTTCAGGTGCGATTTGGCTGTCCAATTCTGGATTTGAGTCAACGGTCCAATGATGAAATCGGAGGGGATTCGCTTTTGCAAGTGACGCTGCGAATGCTAAAATATGGCCGCGACCGGCAACTGCAGGCGGAGTTGTTTTCGATCTTGCAGATTTTGAGAAGTGTTGGGGAAGGTTTTCCGATCCAACAATGGCTTGACGCAATCCAGGTGTACGCGATGTCTGCGAATAACGATCTCACTTCCGAAGAATTGAAACAAACACTCGCAAGCGTGTTTCCGACACAATTCTATCCGGGATCGATCGCCGATCGTCTTTTAGAAGAAGGCCGCGAAGAAGGCCGCGAAGAAGGTCTTGAGAAGGGAAAGCTCGCCGGTAAGATCCAGATGCTGCAGGAATTACTCGGCGACCCCATTTCGACGGATGCGGAATTGATCTCCTCGGGGCAAGAGGCATTGGAAGCGAAAGCACAAGCCCTGCAGGATCGAGTGCGCCGCCAGGATATGTAGAATGAGCCACCATTCGGGCTGCGACCCGGTCCTCGATCTCGATCACCCAACGTCCGCAGGGTACTGATAGGTCTGCAGGGACGGAGGCAGCTTAAGGGTGGAGATGATCGCAAGCGATGTCGTCCCGAACGGACCAACGTTTTCCAGCAATCCCGAGATCGCCAGTCCGAGTTTGGTCGCGTCCGAATCGTTCCAGGGTGCGGCGCGAACGATCAGAACGTCGTTACGTCTGTCTTCATGGCAGGAAAACATGCGGCCGAGGTTCCCTAGCGGGTCGAACGTGGCGTGTGGGTGAAGATAGATCCCGTTTGCTTCGAACGCCTTCTGCATCTCGGCGACAACCGCGTCCATGCTCATTGATTCATCAAGTTCTAAAACCGGCCAGTTTATGGATGTCCTCGGTGTATGCGGATCGGAAACGCAGTGTGCATCACGGGCAATCGCGTCTAAGTCCGCGTAAATCTCGTTCTGCCGTAGTTCGACAGATTGCGAAGCAAGCCCCAGTTCCTCAAGTCCTTCGTTGAGCCATTCAATCGGATGATTGGTGTGAAGCAGCAAATTGGTTTTTCCGTCGGCGTGGTGCTCGATGCTGACTTGGAAATCGAGGAACTTATCCTTCAATTTGTCGCCCGTTCGAACCGAGTGCCACTTGTACGGATACACGGCTTCGTACCCAGGGTGCTCGAACGGATTCTCGACCATCAAATTTCCAATCATTGAGACGAGCCACTTTGGAGAAATGCCTGCGCAAACTTCGGCATATCGGCCGATCGCGTTGGGGAAAACGCTGAATGTAAGTCCGACCATCAATGGAGCACCCAATATTTCCAGCGACACGCGTAAGCTATCTTCGAAATAGCGAACGGCAGCATTCACGTCGGGAATTTTCCAGTAGGAAGCATAGTCAACTGCCTCAGGAGTCATTTTTGCGAATAGCTGTCCGTCGTCTTGAGTCACACGTTTGGGCTGGAAGGAGAATTCGCATTCCTTCTCGACAAAATGCTCTCGCAGACCCCATGCATCGCTGATGCCTGCAAATAAACTTTTGGCTTGGTCTCAATTATCTTGTTCGACGTCCGGGTCAATGATGACGTCATAACCATCCAAATGGTTCTGCTCATGAAACGATGACAGGGCGTGCCCTAATGTCAATCGCCCCCGTTCCCGCCAATCACAACTCAACGAGAGCTCAACGCATTCGCGCTGATGGCTGTCACAAAAGACATCAAGCAATTTCTTCAAATTGTCGGCCGAGTAGAAGCCGCGAAGATCCCAACTGACAGTGAGCAAATCGTCGATCTCCCAGTCTCGAATGATTGTCGCTGGACAGGATGGGCTATGGGAATTCCATGGAGTGTGCGGCATGCCAATTTCGGAGGGCATTGCACCGCACTTTTTTCGAAATCGATCAACAAGACGCTGTGCAACAGATTCATCACATACAGAATCAATCCGGCAACCGCAAACGGGAAGGAAGATCCAAGTCATGTTGTCACGCTGTACCCATTTTCGTGCTCGCCACGGATCGTCAATTTCAAGGAGATTGCGAGTGCCCTAATTTTTGACGCTTTCCAGCTTTTGCTGTGCCGCACACAACGGTGGGGTGGCTCAATGGCACGGGTATAAGCGTTGGTGTGCAGGCTTTAGCCGCCCATTGTTGCCGCGTAGCAGCGACAGGAAATCGCCTAAAGGCTAGACACCAACGGTTGCGGAATCTGCGAACAAGACGTAGGCCAGGATTGGTCCTGGCCTACGCACTGGCTCAATCCCTTATGATAGCCGACCCTTGAATCCTTGTTCCGGCTCGCAAGAAGGTCGCGCATCATGCTCCGCTCTCTCACTCTCCCGTTTGCCGCGTGTTGCCTGGCGCTGATGGCAGTGTCGGCCGGTGCCGAGCGGCCGAATGTGTTGTTCATTGCGATCGACGACTTGAGGGTTCAGCTGGGGTGCTACGGGGATTCCGCGGTGAAGTCGCCGAACATCGATCGGCTTGCGTCTGGCGGCATGGTTTTCGAGAGGGCTTATTGTCAGCAAACCGTATGCAATCCCTCCCGCGCATCGCTGCTGACGGGCATGCGTCCCGATACGCTGCGTGTCTGGGATCTTCCGACACACTTCCGTCAGAACAAACCCGATGCGGTCACGCTTCCTCAATGGTTCAAATCCAACGGCTATCACGCGCAATGCGTCGGCAAGATTTTCCACAACTGGCGGCAAGACGATTGGAAAGGCGACCCCCGATCCTGGAGCGTACCGTCGGTGCTGCACTACAACAGTCACTCCAACGACAAGCCAAGGGTTGACGGTACGGTGCCGCCCAATCTGGCTTCGGGGGAAAATGGCATCGAATGTCGCGACGTTCCCGACGACGCCTACTTCGACGGGAGGGTCGCGGAAACGGCCGTCGAAACCTTACGGAAACTCAGCGGGCGTGACGATCCGTTTTTCCTGGCCGTCGGCTTTTGGAAGCCGCATACGCCCTTCAACGCTCCCAAGAAATACTGGGACCTATACGATCGCAACGAAGTTCCAATTCCGAGCGATGTGCAGCCACCCAAAGACGTTCCCGAAATCGCGTTGACGAGCGCCCGATACACTGGCGGGCCAAAGTCGGAAGAGCTGCGGGAAATTCATCACGGACATCTCGCCGCGATCAGTTATCTCGACGCGCAGGTCGGCCGCGTGTTGGATGAATTGGAAACGCTCCAACTGCGAGACAACACGATCATTGTGTTGTGGTCCGATCACGGGCTGCATCTGGGCGAGCATGGTCTGACGCGAAAGACAACGGCGTTTGAACTCGATGCCCGCGTTCCGCTGATCATCGACGCCCCCGAGCACGAAGCGGCAGGACGCACGGATGCTTTGGTGGAACTGCTGGATCTTTATCCGACGCTGACGGAGCTTTGCGGATTGCAAATGCCTAGCGAAGTCGAAGGCGCCTCATTGGTGCCGCTGCTGGACGATCCGTCGGCGCGCGTTCACGAAGTGGCTCTCACCCAAACACCACGCCCCAATTATCTGCGCGGCAAACTGCCCGAAGTGATGGGGTATTCGATTCGCACCGAACAATTTCGCTACATCGAGTGGCGGGACTTCAAGACCGAACAAGTCCTCGCCCGCGAACTGTACGATCACCGCAAGGACTCGCACGAGACCGTGAACGTGGTGAACCATGACGCGTATCAAAACGCCGTCGCCGATCTTGCAGAGAAACTGGCAGAAAAACTGGCCGCCCCGTCCACCGTTGCCGCTTCACGCTCCGATGATCTACCGCACCCGGTGACGAATCCGAGCAGCCCGCACATGCTGGATCTGCAGACCACCGGCTCGGATGCGTCGCGAATCGATTTCAACCAACTCCCAAGGGTTCCTTCACAGCACGCCATCATCAGTGACGTCCGAGACCGCGCCGGAACCCGGGTGCACCAGCACGCCTATCTCGCGCATTTCGACGGCAAGTACTGGGCGATGTGGAGCGATGGCCCGGGTGTACCAAGACCGGGGCTCACGCCCGAGCAGCTTCGCAATGTGGTGCCGGGGCACGATCGACCGGACACCCGCGTGTCCTACGCGACCAGCGATGACGGGCTGCATTGGAGCGAGCCGGCGGACCTGTCCGGCCCGCCGCGTACGGCCGGATTTGGCTGGATCGCGTGCGGGTTGTGGGTCCGTGATGGCGAGTTACTGGCGTTGGCGAGCCATTTCAACGCGCCGGGTTATCCCGGCAAAGGGCTCAGTCTGGAAGCGTTTCGCTGGAACGCGGACGACCAAGCGTGGAAGCCGCATGGCACCGTGATGGACGACACGCTCAATAATTTCCCGCCGAAGCGATTGCCGCGGGGCGAGTTCATGATGACGCGCCGCGACCATCGCCAGCAGGTCTCGGTGATGATCGGCGGGCACACCGCCTTCAATGACTGGAAGATCCGTCCGCTGGCCAGCTATGACGCCAAGGGTCGGCCAGAAGAACCGTACTGGTACGTGCTTCCCGATGGCCAGAACCTTGTCGGTCTGATTCGCGACAACGGACGTTCGGGGCGATTGCTGCGCACCTTTTCCAGCGACAGCGGCCGGACATGGAGCCCGATCGTCAAGACAAACTTTCCCGACGCGACGAGCAAGTTCTTTGTGCTGCGAACCTCCCGGGGCTACTATGTGCTGGTGTCCAACGCCAACCCGCGTCGACGCGATCCGTTGACCTTGGCCGTCAGTTCGGACGGGTTGGTCTTCACCCATCTGTTTCAGCTCGTCGGCGGCCGACACATCGATTATCCACACCTCATTGAACACGACGAACACTTGTTGATCGCGTTTTCCGGTGCGAAGCAAACGATGGAAGTTTTAAAAGTATCGCTCGACGATGTCGATCTGCTGCTTCGATCGAATCAATCCTTTAGCCCGCGTTGACGATCGGTTCTGTTTGTTGTCACCACGTCGCACACCATCCTCCTGCACGAGTCCTGCCATGTCGTCACGCTATTGTCTCTCGCTCGTCTGTCTATTGATCGGTCTGGCCAATTGTGCCCGTGCCGCCGATCGACCGCCGAACATTGTTTACATCATGTCCGACGAGTTGGCGTATTACGAACTGTCGCACATGGGAAACGAGCGACTGCGGACGCCCAACATCGACCAGATGGCGCGCGAGGGGATTCGATTCACCCAGGCACTGGCGGCCGCGCCGGTGTGTGGTCCGCTGCGTGCCTGCATGATGACCGGAAAACACATGGGGCATTGTTCAGTGCGCGACAACCCCGGCGGCACGCCACTGCGCGCCGGCGAGCCGACGATCGCCAGCATGCTGAAGCAACGTGGATATGCAACCGGCGGGTTTGGCAAATGGGGCGCCGGCGGGCGTGGATCCACCGGCGTCCCGGAACAGCATGGCTTCGACGATTTCTTCGGTTATTACGACCAAGTTCATGCGCACTCGTTCTATCCGCCCTATCTGGTGCGAAATAGCCGAGAGGTTCCGCTGCCGGGAAACGATGGTGGTCGTGAAGGAGAAACGTACTCGCACTACGAGATCATGAAGCGGGGGAAAGCGTTCATCCGCGAGAACAAGGATCGACCGTTCTTTTGTTATTTCCCAGTCACCCCGCCGCACGGGATGTATGACATCCCGGCGGAGGATCCCGCCGTAGCCGCTTACAAGGACGACGCGTGGTTCAATGATCCGAACGTTTCACAAGACGCAAAAAACTATGCGGCAATGGTCACGATGATCGATAACGACCTGCGATCGGTTCTGGACTTGCTTCGCGAACTGGACCTCGAAGACAACACGATCGTGTTCTTCACCGGTGACAACGGCGGCCAGGATCGGTTTCGCGACAACGAACATCCGCGCGGCTACTTCGGCCCGAACAAGAACCCCGTGACCGGCGTCGAATTCCGCGGCGGCAAGGGGAATCTTTACGAAGGTGGGCTGAGGATCCCGTATCTGGTGCGCTGGCCGGGCAAAATCAAATCCGGTCAAGTCAGCGATTTGGTGTTCAGCCAAGTCGACGTGTTCCCGACGCTCGCCGAACTGACCGGCGCCGAAGCCCCCGGGGATCTCGATGGCATGTCGATTCTGACAGAATTAATCGGCGCCGAAGCGACCGGACACAAGCAACCGCAACACGAGTTTTTGTACTGGGAGTACGGTCCACAGACGGCGGTCCGAATGGGCCAGTGGAAAGCGATCCAGCCCAAACGCGACGGGCCTTGGGCGTTGTATGACTTGGACAGCGACGTCAGCGAAACAACTGACGTCGCCAAACAGCACCCTGACGTGTTGGCCAAAATGATCGCCCACGCCAAAGCCGCTCACCAGCCTGTTCAACCCGGAACGTTTGAATCCAAAGAGTTGCACGAGCGTGACCGGCAAGCGAAATGGGGATCGAAAGGAAATCCCGGTAAGAAGAGCAGCAGCAATCGCGGCCTGAAGGTCAACCGATTGGCCGACAAGAATCTGGTGCCGGCCGACGAAATGAAGCTCGTGCGATACAGCAGCGAGAACACGGGTAACGAAAAGCATGCGGCCAACGCGATCGATGGGAATCCGGAAACGATCTGGCACTCCCGATTCGATCAAGAGGTCGCCCAACCGCCCCACGAACTGGTGATCGATTTGGGCGTGACGTACCAGATCGACGGCTTTCGCTACTTGGCCCGACAAGACGGTGGCTGGAATGGAGCCTTTGCCAAAACCGATTTCACGATCAGCGGTGTGGCAGACTCTTTCGGAGAACCCTCCGCCACGGCGACCTTCGGCAAGGTAAGAACGGCTCAGAAAGCGGACTGCGAAACTCCGCTGAGTGGCCGCTATGTCCGCGTGCGAGTGTTTTCGGAGGTCAACGGAAAACCCTGGGCATCCGCCGCGGAGATCGGGGTGGTCGGTCGGAAAGTGCCCTAATGCCTTAACTGAAGGATGACAGCGCGCCAAAAATCCGTGGGTTCGCGCTGCCATCGGTGGGCTCACTCAGCGAATAAACCGCTGGCGGGTTGCGCTGCCCCCAAGCCAAAAGTAGGCGGAGCACGAGGGGCGGGGGCGCGCACCGATGCAGGATTTCGATCAAGCTATGTGAGCCAACCGGCTCATTCCTCTTCAAACGGTCGATCACCATGCGTCACTCGTCTCTTTTCTTGGCATGCTTTCTGGTTGCGTCGCCGCTGGGCGTGAGCCGCGGCCAGGATTCTGTGGGGCTCGCCCAGGATTCTGTGGTGCATCCCGAGCGGTGGCCCGCGGCGCGCAGTCCGATCGGTTTGGATGATGCGATCGAAACGCGGATCGGTGAGTTAATCCGGAAGATGACCTTGCGGCAGAAAGTGGGCCAAGTGATCCAGGCCGACATCGGATCGATCCAACCCGACGATTTGAAGACCTATCCGTTGGGATCGATCCTTAACGGGGGCAATTCCGCGCCGGGAGGCAATAATCGGGCAACTGCAAAAGATTGGCTGTTGCTTGCCGATGCATTTTACAACGCCAGCCGCGAATGCGACTTACAAGGCGGCCCCTTCATCCCGTTGCTGTGGGGGACCGACGCGGTCCATGGTCACAACAACATCGTCGGCGCCACGTACTTTCCGCACAACATCGGTTTGGGGGCGACGCGAAACCCGGCATTGCTTCGCAAGATCGGCGAGATCACTGCCAGGGAGATTCGTGTGACCGGCCAGGAATGGACCTTTGCCCCAACGATTGCCGTGGTTCGAGACGACCGGTGGGGAAGAACGTACGAAGGTTATGCCGAGCATCCGGAAGTGACGGCAAGTTATACGGGAGAGTTGATCGAAGGGATCCAGGGTGTCGCGGGTGACCCTTCCTTTCTGCAAGGAGAGCACGTTATCGCCACCGCAAAGCACTTCGTCGGAGATGGCGGAACGACCGGAGGCAAGGACCAGGGCAACAACCAGATGTCCGAGGAAGACCTTCGCGATCTGCAAGCAGTCGGCTATCCGGTCGCGATCAATCACGGCGTTCAATGTGTGATGGCATCGTTCTCCGAGTGGCAAGGGAAACGGTTGCACGGTCACAAGGGATTGCTCACCGATGTGCTGAAAGGGCGGATGGGCTTTGACGGATTTATCGTCGGTGATTGGAACGCGCACGCCCAAGTTCCCGGTTGCACCGCCACCGACGCGTTGCCCGTGCTTGATGCCGGGCTGGACATGTACATGGCCGCCGACAGTTGGCGAGGGCTGTTCGAAACGATGCTTCGTCAGGCTGAATCCGGCGACGTGGACATGGCCCGATTGGACGATGCGGTACGGAGGATTCTGCGTGTCAAACTCCGCGCCGGCTTGTTCGAAGCGGGCTCCCCCTCCTCTCGACCGCTGGCCGGAAGGTTCGACGAACTCGGCAAACCCGAGCACCGGGCCGTCGCGCGACAAGCGGTGCGCGAGTCGCTGGTGCTGCTCAAGAACAATGGCGGCGTGTTGCCGCTGCGGCCCAACGCAACGATCGTTATTGCCGGCGACGGTGCCGACAACATCGGCAAGCAGAGCGGTGGCTGGACACTTTCATGGCAAGGCACCGGCAACTCGAACGAGGATTTCCCCGGCGGCACGTCAATCTATGAAGGGATTCGTCGGCAGGTCCGGGCGGCGGGCGGTCGAGCGATCCTGGTCGGTGACGGCAAGCCGGTGGCAGACTCCAGCGCGATGAAGCCGGACGCGGCGATCATTGTGTTTGGCGAAGACCCGTATGCGGAGTTTCAAGGGGACGTTGAAACGCTTGCCTACAAGCCGGGCGATGACAAGGACTACCGGCTGTTGAAATCGTATTCGGATCGGGGCGTTCCGACCGTCGCGGTGTTTCTGACCGGTCGTCCGCTGTGGGTCAATCGTGAAATCAACGCGTCGGATGCCTTTGTCGCCGCGTGGCTGCCCGGTTCCGAGGGAATCGGTGTCGCCGACGTCTTGTTGACCGACCGGCGGGGGCAGGTACAGCATGACTTTAAAGGCAAACTTTCCTATTCATGGCCGCGCACTCCGATGCAAACGCCCCTGAATGTTGGCCAAGCCGAATACGATCCTCTGTTCCCGTATGGTTACGGTTTGACGTATTCGGATTCGACCACGCTGCCCCGACTTTCTGAACAAGCCAGCGGCGGCGAGACGGGACTGAATCTGACGGAATACTTTGATCGGGGACGCGCGATTGCGCCGTGGAGAATTGTGTTGACCAGTGAAGCAGAGCGGATGGTCTTGACCGAGACGCGAGGCGGAACCGCAAACGATGCGATTCGAGTCGTCTCGGCCGACGAGTCTGCACAAGAGGACATCCGCACGATCACGTGGACGGGGAAAGGGCAGGCGTCGTTTGCGTTGGCGGCGGAAAACCCCGTCGATCTCTCGGTACCCGAGTTTGCGTCGGCTTCGATCAAGATTCGGCTTCGCGTCGACACACCGCCCTCATCCGGCGTGACCTTTGCTCTGGCGACGAGCGACGGCTCCAAGTCGATCTCGCTGGGTGAACGAATCTCCGGTCAGCAGCCCGGCGTCTGGCAAGAGGTCTCGATTCCCGTCGCGAACCTTGCGACCGGAGACGCGCTGAAATCCGTGACCGCCGCGATGGTGATTCAAACTTCGGGCACGTTCAAGATGAGCCTGGCGAAGGTCCAATTGGATCTTTTGTGACCAAGTAACTGCGCGTCCCTCGTGTGACGTAGATCGCTTCTTCGCTCAACCGCCGGCACAGCTCGACCAGAAATTCGATCAGCCGGTCGAACTCGCTTTCTTTGTTGAACGACACTTCGAATCGTTCCAACACGTCGTGCGAGAGCTGGGTGGATGGGTCGATCCAATATCCTTTGACCGGAGTCGGGGATTGGGTGTAGGCTCGATAGCGATGCATCAGAAACTCATGGATCGCCGAACGCGCGGTTTGAGTCCCATGATAAAAGCGGGGGGCATCCAGCTTGTGCGACGGAATGTAAAACTCCGTCATCGTTCCCAGTGCCAGGATGTGTGGCGAGTTCTTTGTGCCCATCAGCTGAATTGCTTTTGCATGGCGTCGAGAAAGGCTTGCAGTTGATCACCGGGTAATGCGTTGATGCCCGCGGCTGCTTTGCGACCACCGCCGGTGGGGAATTGGCGACACAGTGCGTCGGCACCGGTTTTGGTTGCCAGCGGGGCGCGGACGCTGACCAGATAGTCGCCCGATGGCAACAGGCTGGCCAATGCATGGGCGCGGTCCGGGTTCTCGCGCGCCAGCTGGTTGCTGTACACACCACTGACACGCCGCGAAAACGATTCGTTCGGAAACGTGAACGCCGCGCAGCGTTCGGTTTCTAGCACCGGGGCGATCGACTTGGCCCGATTCATGTCGCTTTCGAAACCCTCGCTAAGGGTTTGAAAGGTGGTGTCGGACGCGATGAACTCGAACGGATCGGCATACGGCTGGATCTTGCGGTACAACTGATCCGGCGGGAAATACAAATCGTCCAGCGTGCTGCCGTAGCCGTTGTAGTTCAGCAGGGTGCCGAGCGTTTCGAGTTGGTCGAGCTGGGGTTCGGTCAGATTCAGTGGCAGTGCGGCACTGCGGGCGGCGTCATGCAAGTTGTCGCCGAACAACGCGGTCACGGCCCAAGGCAGAAATGCACCGTCGAGGTGACGATTGACAAGCAGACCGGTGCAAACGTCTCCGGCGGTGTCGATTTGCACCGACAAGTTATTTGATTCGGGAATCTCGCCGGCAAAATGGTGGTCGAAATAGGCGACCGCGACGTCCTGCTCGAGCAGCCGCACCAGTTCCTCACGGTTTTTGTCGAGCGAAATGTCGAGCACCGTGACGCTGTCGCCGGATCGGGCCTGGACGCGTTTGAGCAGGTTGATGTCACGTTTGACGCCCGTCACCAGCGTGCTCTCTCGCGGCTGGGCCAAGCGAAGTTGGTGCAAGGCACAAATGCCGTCTGCATCACCGTTAAACACGTCGAAGTGGGCCACGTCAAACTCCTGAATCGAAAGGGAAACGTGGAATGTAGCGTGACGGTGATGATCCGAAAACCGAGGTCGGGTTTGTCGAGCATGCCGTGCGCGCCCGGTCTCAATCTCCGTACCGTTCATTCAAATCTGGACGGAGCACTGGCGACGTCAAGACAGTGCCTGCATCAGGCTGAGGAGCGGTAGCCCGAAGCCGACCACCAGCAGGACCAACACGACCAGCGCCAGGGCGATCGCGTACCAGCCGATTTGACGACGCGTTTCACTTGCCCCCAAGAACAGCGGAACGCAGACGAGCCCGATGGCGATGAAGAGGAGCAGAGCGCTGAAGCCCGAATGCAGGAGCCAACGGGTCAACACCGGCAATTGAAGTTCGAAGTCCTCGAAAATCGAACGCATGGCCGGACGGAGAACCATGATCTTGATCGCCAGGCCGCACCACAGCAAACAAGCAAACAGGTACACCATCGATCGTCGCTGCGGCCGCGCTTCCATCGCAGTCGGCGGATGAAAGGGGTTCCGTGTTGGATTCCCGTCGTCAGAAAGGCTCTCGGTCATGTTGCGTCGGTCTCAATGCTGATTGCACTGGCGGCACATGAAGCCGCATCCAGGGTGCCACTTTGGGTGACAGGCTGGATGCGCTGGTTTCGACCGATGAGGTCGATGATTCAGAAAGCCCGTCTATAACGGGCCCAAACGAGCGGAGGACACGGGACTCGAACCCGCAGCCCCTTACGGGGTACCTCAGTTCCAGTGAGGCCGCTCACCAATTCGCTTATCCTCCGGAAGGGCTCCAGTCTAGCGTTTCAAGTTCCATGTTCCAAGTTGGGGTGCTTGGAACTTGGAACCTGAAGCTTGGAACTCAAGATCCTACAGCGACGTCTTGGCGCCGCTGATCAGCTTGATGAACTCGTCGTTGCTTTCGAATCGACCGAGTTGTTTGGTTAGTTGTTCCATTGCGTCACAGGGATGCATGCTGGAAAGGGTCCGGCGCAACATCGTCACTGCTTCGTAGGTTTCTTCGTCGTGCAGCAATTCTTCGCGGCGGGTTCCCGACTGGCTGATGTCGATCGATGGCCAGACGCGGCGGTCTGCCAAGCGGCGATCGAGCACCAATTCCATGTTTCCGGTTCCCTTGAACTCTTGGAAGATCGCCTCGTCCATCCGACTGTTCGTGTCCACCAGGCAGGTGCCGACGATCGTCAACGAGCCGCCTTCTTGGAACGCCCGTGCGGTCGCGAACAGTTTCTTCGGAATGTCCATCGCCTTGATGTCCAAGCCGCCGCTCATCGTCGCACCGCCTCGGCCGCTGCGTCCGACCCATTTGTTGAACGCACGGGCAAGTCGCGTGATCGAATCGAGCATTAGGAAAACGTCTTGGCCCATTTCGGCCAGTCGCCGCGCGCGATCGATCACCAATTGGCTCAGGCGGACATGGCTTTCGACGTCCATGTCCAAGCTGCTCGCGACGACTTCGCCACCGACGACGTTGCGACGCATGTCGGTCACTTCTTCGGGCCGCTCGTCGATCAGCAACACGATCAGTTTCAAATCGGGGTGATTTTCCGAAATCCCGCTGGCGATGTCCTGCAGCATGACCGTCTTCCCGCTTCGAGGCGGTGCAACGATCAATGCCCGCTGCCCCTTGCCGAGCGGTGCAAGCAAATCGATCACGCGGTTGGTGATCGGCCGCTGCCCACGCTCCAGAACCAACCACTCTTCGGGGTTGATCGGGGTCAGGGTTTCAAAACTCTTGACGTCCGGATAGGACTCCGGCGACATCCCGTCGACGTCCAGGATCTCGCGGATCCGGGGTCCCTGCTGGCGTTTGGCTTGCTGCATCATCGCCTTGATGAAGACACCTTGTCGCAAGCCGAATCGCTCGATCATCGTTCCGGGGACAAACGGATCGCTGCGTTCACGGGAATAATTATTGTCTCGGCTGCGGAGGAACCCGTAGCCGTTGGGATGCAATTCGAGAATCCCCTCGCATTCTTCCAGCGGCGCGTCACTGGGGATGTCCGCGGGCTCGCGATCCATGTTCTGATCTCTCGCGCCGGCACCGTTGTTACCACCGCCACCGCCACCGCCACGTCGCCGTCTTCGCGAACGCGGTTTGTTACCACCCCCGCCTCCGGCTTGTCCATTGGAGCTTGGGCCGCGACGAGGAGACCGTTTCTTTTTCGCCATGTGTAATCCAGAGAGCGCCGACGCGTCATCGAGCGTCCTCCGCCGGGAAGCGGAAGTCGGCCGGCAATCATGTAAAGAATCCGCAGGATGGAACGATAAAGGACCCAAGCGCGAAGCTGCGGAAACCGTCCCGCGCAGGGTCAAACCAAATAGTTTTCGTGAGCCAACGTCATGGCGTTGGCGAAACTGTTTTCACTGGCCAGCACGCGTTTCGCACTGACAATTCAACACGCGATCGATCACTCCAGAGCCTGTCCGGTGGACACGACGCTGCAACTGACCTTCTTCACTTGAACGAACACGACCGAATCGCTGCCCAACCGCGCCGGTGTGATTGCGACCAATCAGCATCCCCATCACGGGCTGGACCGAACTGGCGGGGGCGGCGCCGGCCGCCAAGCAAAATGCCGTTTCCTCTGGCTTGTGTCGATCTTAGGGTTGTCCGGTGTCCCGGGACGAATCATCCCGCGGACACTACCAATTCCTTTCCGTTTTCGTCGCCCGACACCTGGATACGTCGATGCTGGGAAATTCCCATCTCAACTCCCACACTTGAACCGACCGGTGGCCAGTCATCGGGAAGAGAGGCAAATCAACCTTCCGGCCCTTCAAAAGCCGAATCGCAGAATCGTCGTGGAGCGACGCAATGAACTGTGGAGCGGTGAAGCGTAAATTCCAACAACACCGCCGACTAAAGCTATCGGAAATATAGCCGAGCAACAGCCTGTGTCAAGCGAAGCCTTCTATTGTCCCCTCTGTCGAGGGTGTCGGTCCGTTCGGCTCGCGGCTCTTCCGAGAAACGATCGCACTCGAGAGCGTTCGCCCACAAGCCACGATTCCCAGGGCCATCGATTGGACAAGGCCCACCGATCGCAGTGCGAGCCCGCGGATCCCAGGCTGCTCTTTATCCGTGGGGCCGCGCTGCCATCGGTGGGTTCCTCTCAGCCGGACTTTCCCTTGTTCTCGGGCTCCGCCCTACGCCGTAAACGATTTGTTTCCTGTGTTGGACGAGGTTTTAGCGGCAGGGCGCAAGCCCTCCGGCTTGCGCATCTTTGCCAACACACCGGAGGGCTCGCGCCCTGCCGCTAACAAATCGTTTACGGCGCAGGGCTCCGTCTGGGAACACACGACCATCGAGCCGCTCGCCCCCTTCTCCGCCACCGCCGAGCGGCAACGCCGGCCATGCATTTGAAGGCGGGACGTTGCAAGCGGGTTGAACCGGGATCTCAGCGAGCGAGAAACGCGCCGTGACGGTCCTGAAACGTCGCCGCTGGCTTTTTTCATCGCACCCCGCCGGCTGAACTGGCGTTAAAGTCGACCTATTCTGTACTTTCCGCTTAAGCGACAGGTTCCCGCCTGCCGATCAACTCACCAGGCGCAATGTCCGGGTGCTTCGTTCGGACGCTTCACCCCCAACAGTTTTTCCTCCCGGATCGACACAGGAACGCAGGATGCGAAACGCCGCGATCTATCTCGTTGTCTTCACGCTCACCAGTCTCGGCGCGCAATCGTCTCAAGCCCAAATCGCTTGGGAGGGCAAGCTTCGCGATGCCCACTCCAAAGCCAAGCAGCAGGGCAAGCTGATGCTGTTGCACTTTTACACCGACAATTGCATCTATTGCGATCGCTTGGAAGCGGGCGCTTTTCGCAGTGCATCGGTGTCGCAATCGATCAACCAAAACTTCGTGCCGGTCAAAGTCCACGGGACCAAGAACCCCAAGCTGGCCGAAATGTTCAAGGTCACGAAGTATCCCACCGACGTGATCGTGACCACCGATGGCAAAGCACTCTCTCACTCGGTCAGCCCCCAGCAGCCCGATCGCTACATCGCAATGCTGACCGATGCCCAAGTCAGCTACGCCAAGGCACGTTCGACCCTGGCCAGCGCCGAGCAAACCGCACCGGCAGCGCACAGCACCTCAGCAGCGCACACTGCGACGGCTCCGGCAGCCAGCGTGGCGATGACCACGACGCCGCCAGCGACAACACCGCCGACCACCATGGCTCCCGATTCGCTGCCGGTCCAAATCCCGGCCCCCGGCGCGGTTGCCCCCACTGCGACCCCGTCCGTAGCGACCCCGCCCACAGCGACTCCGGCCGCAGTGACCGGCACGTCGCGTCAAAATCAATTCATGCTTCCCGGCGACTCGACCGGTCGCGTGCGTTCGGCCAGCGTGACCAAATCCGGTTCGGTCCAGGCATCGCTGGCAAGTGCACGAACCAGTGGCATGACACTTCCCGGTGACGCCGCAGCGACGCAACCCACCGGCGACACGACCGCGTCCAAGACGACCGACTCGGCGAGCAAACCCGAACTTGCGATCCAAGGCTACTGTGCCGTTTCCGTTGTCAATCGTGGCGAATGGGTCGAGGGCAAACCGGAACTGGGCGTCATCCACCTCGGCAAACTGTACCTGTTCGCCGACAAAGACTCGATGGAATTGTTCCTGTCCGATCCGATCCCGTTCACTCCGATGCTGAACGAAATCGACGTCGTCCGGTTCTTTGAAGAAAAGAAGATCGTTCCCGGCAAACGTGAGTGGGGCGTGATTGACCCGATCCACAATCGGATGTTCTTCTTTGCCGATGAGGCCGCCATGTTGCACTTCGAGAAATCGTTTGACCGCTACCTCGATGCGGCGATCGAAGTCATGGATCAAGCGATCGAAGAATCCAACCCGGGTGTGTAACGGCTTGTCGATGGGAGCCTATCCCACTGGATTGTTTACCGGGCACTGCCGCTGCGTGCTTGATCCGGCGTGGCGTATCCCGGGCGAACACCATTGGCGATGGCCATGCCGGCGATCAGCGAAATGATCGCCACCAAGACCCAGACCGATCGCGCCGCAGACATGCCGTAGCGATCCACGACGCGTGCGATCGATCGCAGGTGATAGGGTTGCTGCCAAGGGCCGATCGCGACGGCGAGCGCTAACACGCCGCCGATGAACGCAACCATCGCCACGAAGAGGTCGTTGTAGCTGGTCATCCGTCGTCGCCGTCTCAAAAGACGTTATGTAATCAGACGTCGCTGCGACGCATCCGCCGCCGCAGCATCCGCAGCTGCACGCGGGCACTTTCTAAGTCGGGCACGATATCGATACAACGTTCCAGCGACTTCGATGCGGCAAGGTATTCGCCACACATGATCTGACAGCGCGCCAGACCCTGCCAGGCGGTGTAATGAAATCGGCAGCGCCACAAGCAAGCGACGTAAGCTTGTGATGCCTTGGGATAGTCGTCCAGCCCATGCCAACAACTGGCCAGTTGAAAATGCGCCTCGGCATACCTCGGCGCCTGTTCGACCAGGATCATCGCCGGCGCCAGCGCCGCGGCAAACTCACCGCCGTCGGTCAAGTGCATGACCTTGAGCAGCTGCTGGTGATGGGTCGGTGCCGCATCACGCAACAACAGCCCGCGAAACGAATCATCGGCAACCAGACGAACACCGCGATCGACATCGCTGAGCGCGCGGCCGAGCGGATCGATCGATCGACTGTTGCCAAGCAGCCCCAATGCCATCGCTGCGGCACGACGCAGTTCGACATCGCCGCGGCGGAGCAACGTCGCCAAGGTCATCGGAGAGTAATGCTCATCAACCTCGGCCGCATACCGCGGGGCGTCCGCACTGGAAAGAAGTCGGCGATAGGCTGTGGCCAGTCGGGTGGTCCGCACGAGAGGTGAAGTCACTTTGCCATCCGTCGAAGTTGGGAGAGTCGTGGTGCAAGTCGCGTGTATACTAGGCACGAAGGTGTCTCAGGCAACCGATCCATGCCAGATTTCCAGCCCCGGTGGTCCACGAGTCTAGTTGCCGATCAGGGCCTCCACAACTCGCCAACGCAACAGGCCAACGGCCAGATCAGCGGCGATCACTCGATCAAGCCCCTGTCTTGTCAAAAACGCAAAAAAGTGCCGCGCGCTCCGCGCCGAACACTCCCAGGAAATCGATGTACCATCCCCTCCGTTTTCAGCCGCTGGTTTGCACCGTCGTCGTGACGGCGATCTCTGTTCTACATCTTGCCGGACTGTCTAAACCAATCTCGGCCGCAGATCCACTGAGCCAAACCGACGATTTCGCGCAGCGGCTCCGAGAACCCCACACCGGCTTCGCTGATGGACAGTCATTGCGCCTCGCCGTCGCTGTCGTTTCCCAGCAACAAACTCAACCCATTCGCCACATCAACACCTGGCTCGACCGCAAGGTCAACCCAGATCGCCTAGTTTCTCCCGGAGGCCTCGGGCCGACTCGCTATGCATCGCTTTGCACGGTCGCGGCATCGGCCGGTTGCGTTTGCTACCCCGTGGACAACTGCGTTCTGATCGGTCGCGCCTCCTGGGTCGCCGAGCTCTCGCACCGCCTTTATTCCGACGTCGATGATGACACCCCGAGCCGTCGATCACGTCGCGGTGACGCCGAGTCCATGGACCTGCAATGGCCTGACCTGACGACCCCCGACGAAGCCTTGCAGCTCGTTCGAGGACACTCTGCCGAAAGGCAATCTGGCGACATCGCGCCGACCGCGCTTCCGCACGACCTGTGGCCGAAAACGACGCTGCGTGACATTTCACCGCATCTGGCGTTGCAGTTGATCGCCGGACAGTTTTTGGGAGAGCTTCCGGACGATCGAATCGATGTCGCCTTTGCGCGTTCCTATCAATTCGCCGGTGCCTCCAGCGTCATCGATGGGCTGCGAGAAACCGATCCGAATCTGCAAGTCAAAGTCAGCGGCGGCCAGATTCGATTGCTCGCCATCCCGGCAGCTCACCAAGCGTTTTGCCGGCAAATGCTGTCAATTCCGGATCAAGAACAGGATCCCGTCCCGGCGAACCCGGCAGCGGGAACCGCGTTGGATCGGCTGAAAGCGAACCAACGCACCTTTTCTCTGGAGGTTGTCGACAAACCGGCCGGGCCATTGATTCAAGCGTTGGTGGGACAGCTCGGCTTGCAGTGCCAATTCGATCCCGCGGCGAACCCTCAACTGGAGAAACGGGTCTCGCTCTCGGTCGTCGACCAGACCCTTTGGCAGCTTGTACGGTTGATCACCGACCAAGCATCCTTGAAGATCGATGCAGCCGGCGGCAAGCTTCGCATTTCGGCAAAGAACTAGACGCATCGCAGTTCGGCGGTTTTCGCCGAGCACTCGTTTGGCTCCGACGAGCCACATTGGAAACACAGACGTTATGGTCGAAAACATTCCCCTGATCTCGCACCACCACGATGGTCTCACGATCGAGGGTTTTTCTCGCGCGGCCGTGCAAACGTGCTGGAGAATCAACGAGCTGAAACTGCTGTTCGATGTCGGGGCGCAGCCCTGGGACTTCATGGGCGCGCCCACGCTGTTTATTTCCCATGCCCACTTGGATCATATCGCGTCGCTGCCTTCTTATGTGTCTCGGCGACGGATGATGAAGATGGATCCGCCGGTGATTTACTTGCCCGATTCAGCGGTCGACGAAGCCTGGAACATGCTGCAAACCTTTCGCCGGCTGGACCGCGGCGCGATGCCTTGCGAATTGGTCGGGCTCAACGCCGGAGACGAAATCGAACACGGCCGCGAGTACTTGGTGACGGCGGTGCCGACGCGGCACACGATCACCTCGCTCGGCTTTGTGGTCTATCACCGGCGTCACAAATTGAAGCCCGAGTTCGCTGAACTGTCCGGGCCTGAAATCCGCGACTTGAAACTCGCCGGCACCGAGATCACGACCGAACATCGGGTTCCCGTCTTCGCCTACACCGGTGACACCTCGCCGCCGGGATTGGACAACAATCCAGAGTTCTACAAGGCGAAGGTCTTGGTCAGCGAACTGACGTTTGTCGCGCCCGAGCACCGCAAAGACAAGATCCACAAGCACGGTCACATGCACGTCGATGACTATCGCCAGCGCGCCGATCGGTTCGAGAATGAACTGGTGATCGCCGGGCACCTGAGCACGCGCTACCACGACAAGCAAGTCAAAACGATGGTCCGCCGCGCGTTGCCCGGCATGCTCAACGACCGCATGAAACTCTGGATCTAAACCAGTGGGATAGGCTTCCAGCCTGTCACTCGTGGGATAGGCTTCCAGCCTGTCATCCGTGGGATAGGCTTCCAGCCTGTCATTCCAGCACGCCGCGTCAGCCAGTGGCACCTGACCTGTCATTCCAGCACGCCGCGTCAGCGGCCTGTCGATTTCATCCGACCCCACCTGGGATCAGCCGTTTCGCGCGAGCGTACGGGCGGGGCGCACGAAGGACGCACACCGGGGCCCGTAGGCTCGCGCCAAACGGCTGATTCAATCGACAGGCCGTCAGCCAGTGGCATCATTCTCGTGTTAGCGGAAGGGCGCGAGCCCTCCGGTCGATCACCTTCTCGTGTTAGCGGAAGGGCGCGAGCCCTCCGGTCGATCACCGCCAACGCCGGTGCCATCGGGGCCAGCAGGTACCGCGTGCCTTCCTCGCCCCAAGCCCCTTCATTCAGTCCTCTTCAAAGAACCGGATCGCTCCCGGGTACGACCAGATCTCGCCGTTGTTCGCCTTGACCGCGGCCATGATCGGAAACACGAAATCCAGGATCAGAATCAAGATCAGCAAGGGGATTCCGATCAGCACGATGGACAGCAGTCCGGAGACGAACGCGTAGATCAGGCTGCTGATCAGCCAGTTCATCATGCGGTTGCCGTGACGCCGGGCCAGATCGGATTCGTCTTTGCTGATCACCCACATCACGATCGGCGCGACGATGCCCAGCCCGGACACGACCAGCAATTGTGACAGGTGCATCAGCGTGCAATAGGTTTCTTCGTTGACGCCATGAATCTGGCCGGGCACCGACGCGCCACCGAATCCCGACATCGCCGGCTTGGGCTGCTCATGGAGCACCTTCCGCTTGGCTTCTTCGAACTCAATTTCGGTCAGCGATCCGGCATCGCGCAGCGCCTGTAACCGAGCCAGCTCATCTGCAATCGTCATCAGGAGGCACTCCAAACAAGAACGAGGAAGGGGGCAAAACGAATGAGCCTCCATCTAGGCCATGAATGGTAACCGCTAGGGCGCCAAAACCAATCACGGTTCCGCCGAACGTGTTTCGGCACCCGACAGGTCGACCTTCCGATAGAGGTCGACGACCAACAGTTTGCAATTCAATGGCTTCAGCTCGACGGTGCCGCCGATTTCGTTGCATTCGCGAAGCAACCAGTTTCCGTCGTCTTGTAGAGAAAAGTGCTCCACATGAACGCGATCCTGAGAGATCAGCAGGTAGTGGCGAAGCGAGTTCAGGTGTCGATACTGCTCAAACTTTGCTCCTCGATCGTACGACTCGGTCGATTTGGAGAGCACTTCAATCAGGACGACGGGACTAAGCAGTGTGTCATTCTGGTCGTCATCAAACTCAGGGTCGCCGCAGGCGACCGAGACGTCAGGGTAAGTCACCAGGCCGGTGGCTGAAACTTTGACACGCATGTCCGATGGGTAGACCTGGCAATCGGAATCGCGGAGCCCGAGGTTGAGTGCGGTGACGGCATTTCCGACGATCAGATTGTGCCGTCGGCTGGCACCGGCCATTGCAAACACTTCACCGCGATAAAACTCGCTCTTGAAGTCTGCCTGGCGTTCTTGAGCCAAGTACTCGGCTTCGGAAAGCAGCGGTTTGGGAACGCCGGACATCGCAACACTTGGTGGCGGGGGACAAGTTGGAAGATTGAGATCCATTTTCCCGGCTTTGCCCCCTGCCGCAAGGGAAACGGCCAAAGGTCCCAAAAATTCCTCAAAACACCGCCGGTTGCACGAACCCGATTCGTGTTGAATAATCTCCCTACTTGGCCGGACGAGATTTCCCACGTCCCGGCCCACTACCGAAGCCGAAGTGGCGGAATTGGCAGACGCGCTGGATTCAAAATCCAGTTCCCGCAAGGGAGTGAGGGTTCGAGTCCCTCCTTCGGTACTTCTTCAAACAAAAGGACTTGGCGTCGTTGGACCCGAGTCCTTTTTCTGTTGGGTTCCGCGAAATGATTCAAAACTCTGTGGCAGAGGGTTGGGATGGCAGAAAAATGACGGGCAGAAAAAGACCAGGGTGCGAAACGAGACAAGAAAATGGATGACAAGAAAATAGGGTAGGAGCGACCTGCAAAGCCTGGGTCGGATCGGGGAGATTTTCTTGCCACCCATTTTCCTGTCCCCAATTCTTCTGCCATCTACCCATCCCCCGCCACCACGCGCCAGCCGCTGGCATGCACCCCAGCACGCCGCGTCAGCTAGTGGCGCGTGCTTGCTTCATGCACCGTCGCTCGTCACCACGCGCCGCTCGCTAACGCTTCCCGCTGGCATTCATACGACACCGTCGCGCGCACCTACCCTGGCACCCTTCTCTCCCGGCTTTGCGCACAGAGAAGGGCTGGGGATGAGGGGGCCGGCATTGTGATAGACTGAGATCTGCCATGAACCCCTACGAACCACCAAACGAGCAGGGCATCAAAAAGCGAAGACGGCGTAAGCCATGGATACCAAACTTTATGAAGCCAGTGATGGTGATAATCGTCGGTCTCACTGTTGGTTTCGGGGCGGTCCAGACACTGATTGTCCTTCTAAGGAGCCGCTGAATCCAATTCGCTTCGCTTGCGATGAACCCGTACACGCCACCGACTGATTCAGAGACACCGAAACCCAAGCCGGTTGAGAATCAAGCCGGACGGTTGGTTGTGATCCTGTTCATGGGTCTGATTCTTGGCGGGACGTTCGTCTTGGCTGCGCTGTCGGTACTTCAAGAGACCGTGGAGCCTTGGTAGACACATACCCTACTGCGTGACGCTACGCTGCGCCGGCCACTTCACTCTCCTCTCCCACCTCGCCACTCCCATCTCGCTCCTTCCCAGGCAACCCCGCCCGTTCCCGCTCCTCCCCCTCCCACTTCTCCCGCGCGATCTCCAGCCGAGTCTTCTCGCGCAACTCCACATCGCGCTGCTGCATCCCTTCCAGCCAATCCTGATCCTTGTCGGCATACACTTCCGACAGCGTCTCCTGATCACTATTGATCGCGACCTCGTGCGCCGAAACCTCTTTCTCCGGATCCACTGCACCAAACGACGTCCCACCCCACGAATGATCGTGGAACTCTTCCGCATGCCGGGTGTACGTCAACACATCCGCCACGTCGTCCATGTGCCCATAGAAGAACGCATCGTCGACGATCCGACGCCACAGCGGTTTCAGCACCTGATGGATCATCGCCTGGGCGCGCATGCGAAATCCAATCCGCCCATCTAGCATCGCCAGTCGGCCGCTCGAATACGTCGTCCGAAAGAAATTTTTGGCCAGCAGCTCATACGGATAATTGAGCGCCGCCGCGATTGCGCGTAACGACGCTTCCACGAACGGTGCGAACGTTGATCCAGGCCGTGACGGATCCACTTTCACGAGGTCGTCGTCGCTGTTGATGCGTTCGACCATCCCCGGAAAGATTTCTTCGAACGGGTTACCCTGTTCGTCGAATTCCCCCGACGCCATCCCCGCCGAGATTTCGGCGGGCGTCCCGCCACGCTTGCCGGTTTTGCTCACGATCCCGAAGCAGGCTTCGATCTGCTTGCCGATCAATTCCGCTTCGTGGAAGTCGTCCAAATCCTTCAGGAACGCGAACGCCGCGCACAGCCACGGAATTCCCCGCTTCTGTCCAGGAAACATCGACTCGAACAAGTGGACGACTTGTTCCTGGCCGGCGGAGTTGTAACGCCGGACGAATTCGTACTCGACGTCGTATCGTCGTCCGTTTTTGACCTGTTTGCGGATGTAGTAGCCGACGATCTGATCGGTCTTCGCGTGATAGCGAATCCCCATCCGCACGTTTTCGTCGTCTCGGTGATCCGGCGGCGTTTCCACCCGCATCGGATCGATGACTTCGACCGTCAGTCCGAGCGGGCCTTGGAACGGCGCGTCGCGGAACAGCACGAACGCTTCGCCGAACATCGCGTACGTCCGGCAGATCAGACGCTGGGCTTCATCGAGCGATTGCCGGCGGGCGCGATCCACCCCGCGATTACTCCAGCGTTTGCAGATGTTTTTGAGCGTCTTGTTGGCGAGATCCGCTTGCTCCTTTCGCAGAATCTTGCTTTCGGTGATCTGCGGCCGGCAGCCGAGTCCGACTCCGATCTCGTGCGAAACGCGGCCCTCGATGGCACCGTGGGCGTGCGGATTCGACTGATACAGTTCCCGCGCCCGGAACTGCATCTCCTGCTGGCTTTCTTCCAGCTGGTCGTTGATCCCGCTATGGTCGTTGAACCAACGACCGTCACGATGCAGAGCAGACCGAACCGACGGATGCGCGTGCCGAGACCGCCGCCCGAACCCCTTCATCCTGCCGGCCTGCTCGGCCAGCAGTCGGCGTTTGAGCCGCGACGCGATGCGACGCTCACCCCATGTCGGCGCGACGGTGAAGATCGCCTCGTCGATCGCATGGCCCACCCGATCCAGTCGCGACACATCCTTCCGATGCCCCGGTTTACGGGGTCGTTTCGATCCTGTGAGAGCGATCATTTGGTCAATCGAGCCCGATGACGAGTGGGAACCATTTTCGAGACCGATTCAAGCCGCCCGATCTCATCATTGATCCACTGCAGAAACTTCCGGCAATCCTCCAGCGACTCCATCCGATGACTGCGATTGCGAATCGAAAACTCCGCCGTTGCCCGCATTCCACCGGAAAACGTCGTCCGCATCGCGGCGACCACGTCGCTGCGGAGTTGTTGGAGCTCGGAGAGGTAGAAGTGGTCGGGCATAACTCAAGCATGGCGGCGAGTAACGTAGGCTCAACGGGGCAGATCCTATTTTTAGGATCGCCAAACTCGCTCATCTCCTTCTTGGTTCAGCTAGCAGCTAACGCTTGAGTCCTACCTAGAACCGATGAACAGTTTTTCAGGGCGTTTGTCAAGGGAAGGCAAACGGAAACCTCGCTAGTAGTTGTCTTCCGTATGCGGCGAAAAGGACTTGGATATTCTGCTGCAAGTCGCGCTTAGTCAGACGTATTTGATTGCTGTTCGTGACCGTTCGACTTGGTGGAAAGGAATTCGGCTCGTTGCAATGTGATATTGGTGTATTCAAATTTGAGGACTCGCACTAATGGAACAAGACTGCTATCAGGGTGAGCGAGGAGAAGTATCTCAACTCCTAAAAGAGATCTCAAATGCCGCGGAGTCGGTAAACAGGGCGGCCGGCGAGTTTTTGAGAATTCGAGACTCACTTCGACAGCTTGGTTTACGCAGTGAAACAATAGGAACTACAACGGAGCACGTCGCAATTGAGGTATTGTCCGATGGTGCTCATCCACTTCCGGTTGGAACGCAAGGGACGACGATCGTCAAAAATGACACAAGTGTATCGGTTACGCTTAAAATCGGCGCTGATGCCCCACTCGCATTTCCAGGATCGGTCCTAATCCAGATTCCGCCGGGACGATCGGCAGCCGTGCAGAAAACGCGTGCTGACGCGCCTGAGTTGCAATCGCAAGTTGTCAAGTGGCGGGAATATGATCCTTGCATACCACCCGTTCCAGGTGTGATTTGCGTGCTGCCACCTGAATGGACAAGAGATCTTGGCGCGGGCCCAGGTGGGAATGCAATTCCCATTTCCGTCGGCTGGAAACCTGAGATTCGGATTAGCGGAAATCCATCTGCGGGCTTGAGTCTTAGCTAGTTAATTCGTCGTGTTAACAGCGTTTGCATGTGTGCTGCAATGTAGTGGCTATCTGAAACTTTCGGTCCTTCGTACCAACCATGTGGTCTGAAAACCCAAACTTGCTCTTCCAATCGCCATCTTCGACGCGGACAACAGGTCAGGAGTTAATCGGCATGCATAGGTAATTGCGAAATGCACATTTCAACTCTTGGCTTAAGAATCTTTTTCTGTCCGAAAACAGACTGGATACGACTGAGCTTTTCAGGGTTGAGCGTGGATCGGGCGCGAGCAAAATTCGGTCAAGGAACTTTGCGACTTGAAGGGGGCCTCCTACTGCGATTGACTAACTCTGAGGGATGGGGTACAAGTAGCTCTTCAGGATGCCGCATAGTGAGAACTAGTTATCGCAACGAACACGTCATCGGCGGTATCTAAGATCGATTCAATGAGAACGCGTTACGGTGACCAATTCGCACGAGCCCCGCGGCAGAAATGCTAATTGCGGGAGTTAAGTTTCTATACTCTGACGAAGGTACGTACCATGTTTCGACTTTGCTTTTTACCTCTTCTCGTGACAGCCTGGGCGGTGAGCGCGCAGGCCGCGACCGTTACTGTGGATGCAGCCAATGCATCATGGCATTCTGGCTTAGGGCTCGATGCCAACAGTGCTTACGTGATTGTTCCCGACTCGTCCTCTCGTTGGCAGATTAGCACTGGCCACCCTTTGACGTTTCAGGGAACAAACGACCGGTCAAATGCGACCGGCATCGGAAACTGGAGTGTTCGACTAGGAAGCCTGACTGTGCTTGTGTGGCACCATCAGCCGAATGGAACGGCAGCAATCCCGGAAGTATTCTGCTTTGAACAAGGCCAAGACTACGCCCTGATTCGTACCGGTGCGCACGGAGGATCAATTCATTTCATTTGTGCTGATATTCCTAATAGTCGCGGGGACAACAGCGGTGTGTGCAAAGCAGCCGTCGAAAAAGACGACGGCCACGGCGGGCGTATCCGTGTCTCTCTACCAATAACGGCCACTCGTGGTTCTTCTCGCTGGCACATAACTCAAGCTGGTGGCGTTGAGTGTTCCATTAAATACACTGTTGGATCGGGAAGTGGATCGAAGCGTTATACATCGGGCGTCGTCGTTGAGTTTCGCGATGGCACCGCATATTCTCAGGTCGCTACTAAAACGGTCGGTCGTCCTGCATTTGGCACACGCTCGGGCACGGCAACTATTCCAAAACCTTCTATACCTGCCTCCCAACTCGGAGAGGTGCGCCGCGTATATGTAACGCACGACGTTAACGCTTCGATCGCGACAGTCCAAGAACACGTCGACAATTTGGTTGAAATAATCAAACGAGCTGACCAAATTTACCGGGATTTAAAGGACACAGACTTAGTCAAAGACGCCGTAAAGGTTTACGTTGGCGGCGACGGCGGTGGTCAGTAAGGTCAAACGCTGTAAAGTCGCGTAACAATGCCGTGTTCCGGAGCGGCGAAGTCGGCTGGTTTCTCGAATGGTCAACCTTCCGTCGCCGCCTGGTTACGGCGACCGCCTGTCAACGCGTTGGTTCGTGCAGCACTGATTGCTACCGGAGATCATCAAATGCTTTGACTATTAACTCTCTTTGTCGTTATCGCTCTCGCCTTGATCTAAGACATAAAAAATCGCCAGGACCCAATTTGGAGGTTTGGAAGATTGCGGTTTTCCTATTCTGCCGATTCATTTCCCGATCCTTTTCCTTTCCTTCACCTTTTTTCTTTACCAAGACTTGAGTCCCGATTGACATCCGACGACGCCCTCACGAGGATGCGGCAAACCACATCTGATACGCTTAAAAACATCGCAACGTCGAAATCGGATGCAGAAACGCACCTCATCGTTCTGGTCCAAGCTGTCGCAAAATGAAATGGGCGAGTCGATGCACCATTGTTTTACACTTACCGTGGAGAGAAAAGGTGCCTGAGACGAATGGCACGGGCATAATCGAATATCTTGCCCGCAAGCGTTGGTGTGCAGCTGTTAGGCGACCTTCGTGGACGGAGGACCGGCAAAAGCCTAGGCACCAACGGCTTATGCCTGTGAAATTCGTGCCTGTGACCTTTGTCTAATCTGCACCATCACAACATGAAAATGCAATCCGAAAAGCGAGCGTTGGACAAGATATACAAACGCCGGGACCGATACGAAATTCCCGACTGGCAGCGGGAGAAGGTGTGGAACACCAAGCAAAAGCAGAAGCTGATTGATACGATTCTTCGAGGTTGAAAGCTGCCAAAGTTTTACTTCCAAAAAACGAGTGACGTGCCGGAAGAATTCGAAGTTGTCGATGGGCAGCAAAGATTGAGTGCTATCTGGGAATTCCTTGATGGTGAATTGAAGCTCCCCCCCAAAATCGCAGAAAAATACGGCGGGCCCACATACGACGATCTTCCCGATGCAGTATCTGACGCATTTGACGACTTCGAAATTGAATACGATGAAATTACCTCTGCTGATGAAGAAGAGCTCAAGGAGTTTTTCCAACGACTTCAGGAAGGCCTTCCACTTACCAGCAGCGAGAAACTCAACGCAGTCCATAGTAAACTTCGAGACTACTGCGTGAAGCTCGCCAAGCATAAGTTCTTTTCCGAAACGACTGTCGTGCGCGATAAACGCTACGCCTTCTTCGACATCGTCGCTAAAGTAATGACGCTGGAGATCGAAGGGCTTGACGGTGGCTTGCGATATGAGGACGTCAAAAATGTTTTTGATTCGAATGCCAACTTTTCGGGACGGTCCGCGGTTGCAAGGCGTGTAAGTCAGGCCCTTACGATGCTTCACGAAGCATTTCAAAAAAGCACAAATATGTTGAGAAATCGCACGATTGTTCAGTCGATTATTTCTCTTTCTTGTCGTCTTCTCGACGCTGGAATGAAGCCCGCCCACTCCAAAGTGCTGTGTAAATTCGTCGGCGAGTTCTTGATTGAACTCAATCGCCAAGTTGAACTTGGCGTTTCGGCAACCGATCCAGATTATTTAGCGTTTCAGCGGACCGTGAACGCAAATGTAAAGAGCGGGCCACGCACGCGTCAGAATATTTTGATTCGAAAGCTTTTCAGTTTCGATCCGACGTTTTATGACAAACTGTCGTCGCTCGACACCGCCGCGTGCGGGATCACAGCGTCGAATCAGGCGACGGCACAGAGAATTAGGGATTTGGTTGCGGACATTAATGAAGAATACGGAGCGAAATTCGGCAAAGACCTCTTTAAACCAACAAATAAGACAACGAAAGCACTAACCAGTCTCGGCAAGCCAGTTGATAACTATGACAAGTATAAAACGTTTGTGGAGCATCTTTACTTCCTATTTCGAGAGAGTACTGGTACGAGATTGGAAGGAATACTTCCAGAGTCTTTTGCGGACGTCAACGATCTTCGAACTATGCTCCAACATGACGTTGATCACGGGAAGGCAGCCAAAGTTCGGTCAAAGCGACGAAAGCTTGGGTTGGCTTTCATGAAATATGCCGGTGCGACAAATCCGAAGACCGTCGATCCACAGCGATTTGTGGTGATCCAATCAAATCTTGTCAATGCGTTGGAAGCGGACCTTCGCGTTCTGCGTAACAAGTATTCCTGATTCTAAGATCTACCAAGCAATCCGATTCATGCGGAGTTAACTGGACCATCGATTTTGGGTGGCGTGCAACGAGTTTTCCGGAATTACCATCATTTCCCACGAGTTTTTATGCCTCATACCCGCGCCCCCTCCTCCCCAACCACGACCTCCGCATCGCGATCCGAACCGGCGCAGCGTCCAGTGAAACAACACTCTTTCGCTCCGGTCGGTAGCCGCAGTTCCCACAGCGGTAGTACCGCGTGCGGGTGTTGAACTTGCGGTTGACGCGGGTCGTTTCGACTCGCAGGGTTCCTTTTTGACAAACTGGACACAGGTCGTCGCTCATGATCGTCGCCTCCGGATGAATCGGCCTTGGGTGTTTGACTTGCGGACGAAACCGGATGAGGACGGCTTCGCGGCAGGTTGCTGCTTTGGGGAGGACGCGAGCTTGGTTTGGCGCTGCAGCCGCTGGTCGCGGTTCTCGGCCGGGAAGCGGCGCTCTTTGGGTTGGCGTTCCCACTTGCTGTTGGTGAAGACTTCGGCGGCGGTCCGCGCGTAGCGAAAGACGTCGCGGAAGTCGACCGGGATCGTGGATTCGTCGATCCGGACATGCTTGCCTTCGAGTGGGTTGTAGCGCTCGTTGAGAAGCTGATCGAACAAGTCGAGGTCGCCGACGACCTGACGCGGCAGGATGATCGACATCGGGTCGCCCGGCAGCCGGCGGACCATCGCGTTGTCCAGCCAGTTCTGCGTCACCATCGTGTTGACCTGGATGCACTGCAGCCCAGAGATTTCGTTCGGGTTCTTGGAGTTGCTTCCGCCGAACCGGTTCTCAAGCTCCCGCTTGCCGAACATCTTGATCCCCATGTTCCCGTACCGGGCTCCCTCCAGCGGCCAGACCCAGGGCGATCGCGGCTGGTTCACCGACATGCAGAACGAAAACACTTCTTCTTGACGGTTTCCGTCCTTGGAATCGATCAGGTTCATCAGGCTGTGGATCGGATGGCCGTCTTCGTGCGGCCACGGTGTCTGCAGCCACGTCGCCACGTCGTTCCAGCTCGGCACCGTTCCGTGCTGAATCAGGTATCCGATCTTGTCCCGGTCCCAGCCGAACGTGCCGACGACAAAATGGTCCAACTGGACATCGACCGCCGTCGTGACGAACACCACCGGCTTCGGCACCGTTCCTACGTCCCAGTCGCCGACACACAGCCGCTGGGCCAGTTCCTCCGACTTCATCTGAACCACCAGCGGAACCCAGGGCATTCCCCGCGAATTGTTCTCGAACGATCGCTCGGATTCCGAATCGCCCCGTGATTCGACATAGGCTCGCGCATTGTCAGAAAACGAGAACGTTGGACCGTACAGCCGGGAAAGCTGGAATGACTCGTCGGGCCCGTCGTTGGTCGGCGTCCCGACAAGTTCGCCCGATGAATCGACGTACTGGCCTTCGGCGCACCAGACGCCCTTGCGAATCATTTCGCGGCGCTGTTCCTCGCGGATGTCATCGCCACATTCTTCGCAGACATAAACCGCCGTTCTCGCGGCGATGTTCGGGTTAGAATCCCCGTTCTCGTCGCGGTCCCACCACAAGCCGCCGGCTGAGCGGTCTGTGCCCTCGTTCCAGGCCAATTCCTGGTGATGGCCGCAGTGCGGACAGGGGACATGGAACCGGCGATTGGTCGCCATCGCAACGTGCTTGCCGATCCTTGATTGACCCTCGATCGTCGGTGTCGACTCGGCATATAATTTCCGGTCCGGAATCTCTTCGCCGCGGGCCATCGCCAATAAGAACGGATCGGCCTCTTCCGATTTGTCCTTCGTGTACTTATCGACTTCGAACATCGCGATGTAACGCGGGTCCTTGTCGCCGAGCGTCGACGCGGATCCCGACCACGCGCCGTAGATCGTGAAGGTCGACGTCTTGACCTTCTGCTTGGCACGCCGCGCCACGTGCGGACACAACCCGCGGGTTTTGGGCGATTTCTCCAGCATCGGCCAAAATCGGTCCCCGATCGTTTCTTCCACGATTTTTTGGTCGGGGCCGATGATCATTCCGACGTCGGGATTGTGGTCCTGCGCCGCGTGCATGAACGACAACCCGTCTTCGGTCTTCCCCAGCCGACTGCCGGCCATGAAAAAGATCCGTTTGACGTTCGGATTGTCCCAGGCCTCCGCAATCCCCTGCACCCAGGGATAATCAAAGTAGTTGAACGGAATGCCTTTTTTGGTGTAACTGTTTTCCTTCATCCACTCCCAGGTGTTGATCGGCTCGACGGGCAGGATGCAGTCGAGTGTCCGGTCATCGGGCACGAATGGTTCGAATTCAATCGTCATGTTCGATCTCGCGAAGGTCGGCGAGCTGGGTCCGCAGAGCACGCAGAACAATATCAATGCGCTGAGAACAATCGCGTTCCAATTCGCGTTGGATTTCAGGGGCATAGCCGGCGGCCAATTGAGCGGGGATTTTTTGGATCTGATTGCGACACGTCGACAATACCCTCGACAAGTAGTTGTTCACGGCAGATTTGTGCACGAGTCCTTCGGACATCAACTGCCGTTTGAATTCCGTGATGACCGCTTCGGAGCTGACCTTGTCGGCCTTGCCCTCTTGCTCCTTCAGCTTCGCCTTCGCCATGCGAAGCTTGAACTCTTCCGGATCGTCAAACTCGAATTGCGATGACTTGCGGTTCAGTTTCCTCCATGCCTTGATCGCATCGACGTCGTAACCGGCGTCGGTTTTCGGCGGTGCGTTCTCGGCCAGCCAGCTCTTGAGCGTTCGTTCATGAACGCCGATCGCCTTGGCAGCATCCGAAATCGTCTCCGCAAGGACGGGTTGATGATCGTGGTCTGACATCCATCATTCGCTGCCTGGGATCAATTCGGGTGGGATGCAAGGATGATCAGTCGCTGATCCGCCAACAGCGGCGACACTTCACCCGAACCGTTGATGTGCTCGAATTCGTATTTGCCGTAGTTGTCCGCCGGCAGGTTCGTGTGCGACTCCTTCGTCAGTTCGACTTCGCCATAGAGTGTGCCTGCATCATCAACGACGGTCCCCGTTGCTGCTCCGGTTTCGCCGCTAGATAGCGTCCATCCCAATCGAACCGTGTCACTTTCTGACACGCTGGCTTGCGTGATCTGGATCCGTACTGGACCGATCGCGGACGTCGACGTGTAGTCCTTGTTTTGCACCAGGACCAGCGTCTTGGATTTCGGATCCAGCAGCGACATCAATGCGACTTTGACAGCCGCCAGCTGCTGCAGCGCATTGGCCGTGAAGGAATCGACGCTGACATCCCCGCCGGCGGACCCCTGTGATGCAAGCACGACGGATCCAGCAATCGCCGTTTCATCGACGTTGACGTTGAACAACTGTTTCAGAGCCGCGATGTCGAATCCGCTGACCGTCGTGCCGTCGTTACTGGGCACTGCGACAACCACGGTCGAATTTCCATCGACCATCGGATTGCCGGCTTCGCTGTAGTCGACCTTGAAATTCAGCTGCTCCAACGGATCGGCGCTGTCGATCTCGTAATAGGCGTGGAATTGGCCGACACCGTCGCGGGCCATGAAGGACGTGGGAAAGCCGCCCGAGGCGGCCGTGTAAAGATTTCCCGAGCGATCGACGCCGGCCGCGTTCTTTACGGTGATCGTCACAAGGTTCCCGTCGGGATCCTCCATGCCCACGTCATCGGGCGAGTAGATCCACAAATCGATTCGGAACCGCTGCGTTCCGCTCTCGGGCAATGGATACTCTTTCGGGACGACCAATGAAGACCGGACCGAGTTTTGGATGCTGGCCACGCTGGCTTGCGTCGCGATCGGACCGGCCGACAGGTGGTCGATGTACGCGGCACGCGTTGCCGTCCACACGGACGCCAGCGCCGCGCCGTCGGTGCCCCGCATGTTTGATGCGATGGATGGCACGTAAACGGATTGGTTGTCGTGACCGATCAGCCCGATCGTCTCCTTGACGACCACCCCGCCGTCGATCGATCCCCCGAACAGGACTTCGGACGCGCCCGCGGCGAACGCCGCGTCGGGCACATCCACACGCAGGATCCCGTCCGAAATGTGCAGCATCCCGCCGTCGCTGTGGGCGTCATCGACCGCTGACAGGTCCGACAGCGCTAGCGTGACCTTCAGTCCGCCCTGACGCCGGTACCAAATCTCAATTCCCGGCGAGGCGGACGTGGGTACCGGATTCAACGCCAGGCCTTCCGTGTCCAGGAACTGCAGGTAGACCGATTGGTCGGCACTTCCGTGGGTGACTTGCCTCATCCGTGCTGCCTCACCATGTTCAGTAAAGGCGAGGGGTCACTGCTGCCGCCGATCGTTTCATACAAGTTCTGGTGAACGTAGCCTCCGCCGGGCACGCCTCCGCCGACGCTCGGGAAACTCCCTTGGGTGATCGTGTAGCACCGGCCGGTGATCGACAGCATCGACGTGTCATAGTCGGCCACGGCGTAGTCGTTGATCCATTTGTCGCCGCCCACGAATTCAGAGCTGGACACCCGGTACGCGGTGCCGGCCGTCAACTTCACCGGCGTGCAGGGCTCGATGTAGTGCCCGTTCAGCAGGGTGCTGGCGGGTGTCACGGTGCAAGAGGCGACCTGTGACAAGTCACTGTCGCGCCAGACCATGATGTTGTGATTCTGTGACATCCCGGCGGCCGCATCGGTCGGCCGTCCCAGATGTGTCACGGTGATGTCACGCGCCGGAGTGAACCGGTAACCGACGTCGCCGCCAAAGTCGTTGCGGTTGGCATCGGGAGGCCCCACCTTGATGAACGGGCGATACGCCTGCTCGATCACCTCGACGTAGGACAGGTAGTCGTCCGTGGTGGCCACCAATCGCATCGTGGTCGAGGCAAAGTCGTGAACATAGACCGATCCGTTGAATCCGCCGGCTGCCGACGCAGTCGCATGATGCACTTCCCGGCCCATCAGGTCGGTGACATAGCCGACCGTGTGGTTCGCCAGTGTCGTCGGCACGGAGTACACCAGCGTCTCGCCGTCGTACAGCCGGAAATAGCCGTCGGTGAACGCGAGGTCGGGGCGGGCAGCAATGATGCGAATCGCGAACACACCCGCGTGGGGCAGTTCCAGCCGAAACGAATCAAAGAAATTTCCCGAGTTGTAGCGCACGCTGCCGGCTGTGTTCGGATCGGCGTTGTACGGGCTTGCCAGGTCGGAACCCTGTCGCGTCGTGGTGTAGATCCCGCCGCTGTCCTCGTGACCGAACGTCAACCCGGCGCGCGAAACGGGATAGGCATCGATCGACAAGTAATCGGAACCCAGGCAAAACGCTTCACCGGTGTCATCGGTCACGTGGCCCGCCGTTTCTCGAAAGTTGATCTTTGCCTCAAACGGCATTCCAAGCGGCCTCCGCGTCGGACCTAAGCTTGGCCGGCGTCGCGTTCGCCTTCAGCGCCAGCTCGGCAATGCCGACTGCCGCGTTGCCCCTGGCCACGATGGATGCGTAGGCCGCGTAACGGGCCTCGGCGGCAATCAGATCGGCTTTTGCGGTTTGCACCTCGTCGCGCGTGATCAGATCGCTCCACAATCGGCTTTCCGTGTGGCCGATCCATTTCAATTGCTGTTTCGTCGTGTCCGGGAGCTTTGCCAGTTCCGGCGCGGCCATCAATCGATCCGCCATCGCCAGCCACTGCGGATCGGTCGCATCCAATCCCAACGCAGCGAACCGGGCCGCGTTGCCGGTCAGTCCCGCCGTCAGGATTGCCTGATAGACCGCTTCACCGACCTCCGCCCCAAACACCCGCGAGATCCCGGCGATCGACCAACGGCGATCGCTCTCGGGTTTCTTTTCCTGCTTCACGGCGTTCAGCGCCGCCAGCAAATCCGCCGGCGTCATGGACCGCCAATCGGGAACCGATTGGATCGCGGTTTTCAGTGATTTGCTCATCCTTTCACTCTCGCGACTTGATGATGTCCAACTCCGTTTTCACCGTCGCCAGTTCGACGCGAATGTTGGCACGATCTTCTTCGCAGGCATCGGATCGAGTTCTCAATTCGGCGTTGCTGGACTTCAGTTCAGCGATTGCAGATGAATGCTCGCGTTGAGTCTTCTGCATATCGGATTTGACGAACGACACGATGACACGCCACAGCACGGCGACCGCCCCGGCCAGCGTGACCGCAACCCAATGCCAGCCGGTGGGGGGTTCATTTTCGATGATCATTTTTCTGCCCCCTGCAGCATGCGTCGTAATAAGAAAGCCACCCTCCTGGCAGGAGGGTCGAGCGAAGCGAGGGGAGGTCGAATAGTGAATCTCCGATCCAGTATCGATCCCTTCCCGCGGCACTCGTTCACACTCATCCCAGCACGTGGCGTCAGCCAGTGGCGAGTGTCTGCAACCCGTGGGATAGGCTTCCAGCCTGTCAAATCCGAACGGCAGGCTGGAAGCCTATCCCACATGCCACGCGCCGCTCGCTCACGCGTCCCGCTGGCATTTGCAACCCAAACAACGGACCGGTATCGTTCCCGTCACCGTCTTTCCCTTCACCCTCCGGCAAGAACTTCCGAACCCGTTCCATCGCGCTGGAAACCTCCGCTTGCCACTCACCGAGTTGCCGGATCATGAACTCCGCCAATTCCGGATTCGGTTCGGGATCCTCCGGCTGATCATCATCACCGCCATCATCCAGGTGATCCCAAATCGGCAGCGTCGTGATGTTGGTCTGCTGAAAGAACCCTTCCTCAAGGTCCTCAACGCGATCACTCAACTCGACCAGATCATGCGGCCGCGGAAACCCGACCGCCGCGCGGTTGGCGTACTGCAACCAGACCGAACGCATCGTCTGTCCCGCACCGTCGCCGCCCCACGACCAGGTCAAAAGTCCGTACTGCAGGTTGTCGCGGGTGCTGTGGACACCGCTGCCAGACTGACCGCCGATGCTGATCGGTTGCCAGCGCCACACGGTTCCGTTGTGGGTGATGCGAGTCGTTTCGAGCCGTTGGTAATACGGCCCGCGACAGCGCGGATACCCGCCGGTGTAATGTTCGCCTTCGGGGACCTGGTTCTTCAGCTTGACGTGCGGCAGATCCAGCTTGCGATCCGCTTCCAGCACGGCCCAGTCCATCATGATCCGGTCGGAATAGGCCGCCATGATCACGGTGGCGGTCACCGTCTTGTTGTTGGCGTGCGGAAACGTGCACCGCATCGACTTGCCCAGTTTGGTGCCGGCGACGTGGGCATTGGTCAGAATCAGTGATCGGCCATTGCGAACACCGACCAGGGAGCCAGAGCCGCAAACGTTCCCGTTGCTGACCTTGCAGCAGCCTTGACTGGACGGCCCAAGCGGTTCGTTGGAATACGACGCCTGATCGACGTCCGCGGGTAGAGTGAGCGTTTCCATCATGTTCACGCTCCGACGCCGACGGCGATCAGCAACTCGACCAGCAGCGGGATGAACACTTTCATGAACGCCCCAAAGCCTTCCCAGTCGATGGCAGTCCGATCGATCTCACCGCTCGTCTTGCGAGGCAGCTCGTCCACCGCGGGATCCCCGGAGAACGCCATCTGCGTCACCGCAAGATCTTCGGCGGCTCGTCGGAACGACGGCGAAATCAAAGCGACGCGAAGCAGTGCGGCGTCGCGCACCGTGATCATCCCATTCCGCCGTGCTTCCCGAGACGCCTTAATCACCGCCCGCCGAAACCCGTCCGACGCCTCGGTCTCAATCAGATTCTCCGCCGCATCAAACGGCATCGGCACAGCCGGTGACGCTGCATACGCCACCGTTCGATTCCGCGAAACCACTGGCGGCGATGGCGGAGCAAACACCACCGGAGCCGCGGCAGCAGGCACCGATTCGCCGACAACCCACGGCGACGATTCCGTCAATTGCGCCGCCGTGGTGTTCGCACAATTCGGTCCGGTACAGACATTCCGTTCGGTCTGCCGAGAAACAGACGCGTTACGAAACAGCAGTCGCCTGGTGGGCCCATCGGAGAAGCCGACGGCAGAGAGGACGACAACGACAAGCAGGACACCGCAGAGAGCCCGACGCATAATGTTGGCCTGAAGGTTCAAAGAGAGAGGCTTACCAAAGTCCACATCTCCCGAATCCTACAAACCCCACCACGCCCCCTCCGCGTCAGCAAGCGGAGCGGGATTTTGTTGGAAATAGGGTCCTAGCAGCGACATCATTGAACAGCAGTCGTTTGGATCAAATCCTACAGAAGGAGGGAGACCTCGTAGTGCACTGGTGTCGGCCGCCGGAGCAGCGTGGAACGAAAGCCCAAAGCTCGCGTCTGACCCCAGCAAAGACTCCCCAATCCCACTTCGACCTCCTGCCCGCGAGCGTCCCCGTCCTCGCCTACCACATACAAAGCACTCGTCAAATCGCCATCGCCCCCAATTGGGCGAGACAGCGAAAGGCTGGGAAAACACTTATCGGATCGCAATCGTAGCGACGACACACTTCCGCCGACTCCCCAACCGGTTTGTCCAACGATTAAACTGACAGTGGCGGCAAACTTCCGCGACCGGCCGATATTTTCGGCTGCGTGCGGTTCATTCCTTGCAGGACGTCTGCCCAACTTGCCCAGCTTTCATTGCGGTGGCTGGCGCAATTCCGGTATCTCCAAGAGATGCCGTGGTCATTTCAATCGCAGATGGAGCTGAGCTGAAAGCCGTTCACCATGAAATCCCAAACCCTTCGCAAGCTAATTCGAGCCATCGCCGCGCGAAGCAACGACGATCTGGACCGCATCGCGTTCCAAATCGTGCGTGACGAGAAGCGTGTCGGACATACACGTCTTGCGGAGGAATTGGACGGACTTCTGAAATCAGAGACGGCCGTTCGTCGTGAAGGCAGCGGCGATCCCGATGAAACCTCACAAGACATCGGAAGCCTAACCGAACTGCCACGTAGCAGACGCTACCGCGATCCGCTTGCAACCATCATTCCGAGGGATCAACTCGAGCACCATATGGTGTTGCCCCCGGAAGTCGAATCGCGGTTCGCTCGAATCGAAAAGGAATATGCTGCTCGACATCGTTTGGCGAAGCACGGAATGGTGCCGCGGAAGAAGGTTTTACTGTACGGCCCGCCCGGATGCGGAAAAACGCTCGGGGCGAAACGGCTGGCCTGGAACCTTGGGTTGCCGCTGATGAAGGTGCGGTTTGATTCGCTTGTGTCATCCTATTTTGGGGAATCGTCGTCAAACCTAAGAAGCGTATTCGATGCCAGTGCCGCAAACCCGTGCGTGCTTCTGTTGGACGAATGTGATTTCGTCGCCCGTTCTCGACATCAAACCAACGACATCGGCGAGGCATCGCGGATTGTTAACACAATGCTTCTGCTCTTGGATGAATACGAATCTCCTGGGTTGTTTGTTGCGACGACGAACGTGGCTGACAAATTGGACGCCGCCATCTTCCGGCGGTTTGACGAAGCATTCGAAGTTCCACCGCCGAGCGAAGACGAAATTGAGCGACTGCTCCGTCAAACTCTCAGCTCGATGGATGTCGATCCCAAGATCAATTGGGTAGACTTGGCATCAACCATGGTGGGAGCTTCTGCCGCAAAGGTTGTGAAGCTATCCCGTGACGCCGCAAAGCTTGCGATCCTCGATGAGCGATCAAGGATCGAAAAGAGTGACCTCGAACAAGCGTTGGCGGACAACGCAATCGACTCTCTTTAGCTTTCAAAGTTATGCTCGAGACGGATTTTCCGCATATTCAGCTGGTCAAGCGAACCAGAGGTTCGTATCAAACTCCCGATCATCACCAGCGTGATTACACGCCCGAACGTGAAAAAGAACTCCGGGCAAACCACAAAACGCATGCCGTAGCGTTAGCTCGCTCTGTTGACGAAATGCGTGCGATCTGGGCAAAGGGCGAAGAAGAACGCCCCGAAACAGCACCAGCATTGCCAGCCGGAAAGCCAATCCTGCTGCAACTTGATCCCGACAACCTGGATCTGGACGAGATCCGACGTCGGTTGGATTTCGAGATCGTTTGCCAGGAAGAAGACGGATTTGTCATCGTTGCTTCGCATGATGTTGACGTGACAACATTTAACGAAGTAGTCGACTTATTCAGTCGATTGGAACGTGGCGGCGGTGTCGCGGCACGCATCTATGACGTGTCTGCCAGTTCGGGTGACGAGCGACTTAGGCAGATCCTGTCATCTGAGTTGTACGACCGATGGGGCGAGATCGACGACGATGAACCGATTTGGATCAATGCCGGGATCGCCTGCAATGGCGGGTACGAACCGCGTTTGACGCCGATGGGAAAGAAGGAAACCGAAGAGACCTACCAAGCACGTCATCGTTCGGAACGAATGAAAGCGTATGACCGATGGGACGAGGTGCGAACAGAACGCATTGGGCAGATCGAGAGATTTGTTGAAGCCTATGACGGCTACATCGACCCCAGCACCAAAGAACCGGATACAGACATACCGGATGAATTCACCGCACGCATTCGACTTCCCGGTGTCGGGCTGCGTGACTTCGTTTTCAACTATCCCTATCTATTTGATGTCGAAGAAGCGGAAGTAGCTGAGCTTCCCGTGTCACCGTCGTCGACATCAACTGGATCGACCAGCCCGGTTGTCATATCTCCGCCGCCATCAGACGCGGTCGCGATATGCGTAGTTGACAGCGGAATACAAGAAAACCATCGGCTCCTCAAGGCGGCCGTCGACTCATCCGAATCCCGTTGCTTTTTCGGGAATTCTTCCGCTGACGTCGCCGACTACGTGACACCATCGGGGCACGGAACACGCATCGCCGGCGTCGTCCTGTTTGGCGATAACATCCCTAGCACTGGAACCCATCAAGCCGAGTTTTGGATTCAAAACGCCCGAGTGCTGAACAAGCAAAATGAGCTACCCGACGACCGAGCCATTTACGACATGCTCAGCGAGATCGTCGATCACTTTCGCTACGGGCATCGTGGCACGCGGATCTACAACCAGTCGATTTGCAGCCCGAGTGTTTGCCGGTTGCGTCACATGTCGGCATGGGCAGCCAAGATTGATGCGTTGTCACATCGGCATGATGTGCTGTTCATTCAAAGCGTCGGCAACATCCATCCCGATGCAACGGGGCGAATGCGTTTGGGGATCAAACAGCATTTGGCGGCCGGACGCGACTATCCAAGCTATCTGCTGATGGATTCGTGCCGCGTTGCGAACCCCGGCCAGAGCTTGCAAGCTCTGACAGTCGGTTCAATATCACGCGACGTGTATCGATCATCCACCTGGAACAGTTTCGCCGATGCTCCTCAGCGTCCCTCGGCGTTTTCTCGAACAGGGCGAGGGATATTTGGTGTGGTGAAGCCTGATGTCGTGGAATTCGGTGGCGACTTTGTTCGCAACCTCAGCAACGATATCTCGAATAATCCGATCGCCAAGTCGGTCTACCCTGACCTCGTGCGATGCAATCTGCACACGGCGGGACCGTCGACCGATCGTGATCAAGTGGGAACATCATTCGCCGCCCCGAAAGTGACTCGATTAGCTGCTCAATTGCAGGCGGCCTTCCCCAAAGAATCCACGCTGCTCTATCGAGCGTTGATTGCTCTGTCGGCTCGTTGGCCAGACTGGGCATTCTTCGGATCGCGACAAGAACAAATCGAAGCAGTTCGTCACTTGGGATACGGCTTGCCAGACCACGATCGTGCAACGCAGAACACCGACTTCCGCGTCACGATGATCACGCCGGAACTGCAAAAAATCAAAGCGAAGCAAGTTGACGTTTACCAAGTCAACATTCCCGATCGACTTCGCAAGCCGGGCAACGCTGGTGAAGTTATGATTGAAGTATGCCTTTCCTATTCGGCCGCTTCACGGCGAACCCGGCGTGATCGCCGCGGCTATCTGTCCGTTTGGCTGGATTGGCGGACCAACTACGCGGGCGAGTCCGCCGATGAATTTGCCGCAAGGTTGGTCAAGGAAGCAAGCGGAAGCGTGTCCACTGACCGTGAGCGATTCGATTGGGTCGTTGGGGAACACGCAGGAACCGGCAAACTTACCGCCAGCAATCGCACCGCGGGAACACTTCAAAAAGACTGGTGCAAGATGCCGGCCGACCAACTGCCCGCGTCTTTCTGCATCGCCGTCGTCGGCCATCAAGGACACAGCGTCAGCCCGTTGGACGAAGCCAAGTATCACCTGACCGTTGCCGTCGAATCGCTGGGCCAAGAAATCGAGCTGTACAACGACATGGAAGCGGAGGTCGATCTATTGGCGAGTGAGATTGAAGCATCAAAGGTTGAAATCGACGAACTGGAGACATGACAAATAATCTGACACTGTATTCTTCAAGACCGAATTAGCCATCATCACAAGTCTTCATCGTCTCGATTCTTCTGATCGTCATTGCAGGATGCCTTAGCAAGATAAGACGCGGGATTCGGGATTCTGTTCTTCATACTCCGGCGGCCGACACCGGATACTTGTCGCATTGCTCCGGGTTCATCGACTGAAATCGTTTCTGCAAGATCGTGCGTGCTAAGACGCGATGTGTTTCGCCGGGCACCTTCCGTAATCAAGTATCCGTCTTTGATCATAAATAAACGCCCACAATCAACGATCCTTCCGACGAAAAACAGTGCATCTGAGCTCTTGCATCCGGTTTTCGAGCCAAAATCGGTGAAAACCAATAGGCGACATCACGTTTGAGGTAGCCAAGTTGGTGCCTTGCTGAATCGTAGACTGCAACGGCGTGCGGATCGTGCTCGTTTGTTGGCTCCCGAACGAGCACAATCGGATCTCCTGTGCGGAGCTTACGGATGTGGGATTCGCGATTGCCGACGAAATCGCCTACGACTCGGAACGTGTATCTGGGATCTGCATCCGACTGCTGGATCCTTTGTGACTGATTTGGAACGGTCGCGCTGGCATCGAACGCGGCGGTCTTAGGAATGAATGCCGCCGAGGGCATGAACCCGAGCACCGGCTCCCCGCTGCATGCGTGTTCGGCAATCAACGCGAATCTCGCTGGTGCTTCAGAATCCATTGGCATTTTGACAAAGACGCTTTTGCCGGAGGAACGATTGAATAAGACGCCATCGGTGTATCGGGTCACGCGCTGCACCGATGACAACGTGAACTTCTTCGACTGGAGCGCACCCACCATCGAGACTTGTTTCGTGGTCAGGTAGGCTACACCAGAACCGATTTCCTTCAGGTAGTTGTCGCCGCCAAGCGGAATACCAGCCGGCCGCTTGAGCGTCACAATCTCGTGCCAGTGCACCTTGGAGTGAGCCAAGAGTTCCTCTTTCGCTCCCATCTTGAAAGGGGCGGAGCCAGCATCTTGCGGCACGAAGTTCCCAGAATCCAATTCATAGGCCAGACGGCAGACCGAGATTCGCAGTTCATCCTCTTTTGCGAACTCCAGTTCAACGCCCAGCGAGATCGCCAATTGGCTTAACTGTTGTTCTTCCCTCGGTTCCAGAATTCCGTCTTCCAGGGCTTCCTCGAACACCTCTCTGACAAGCTGTTTGCTTTGAGACGCGATCGTCTCCTGCACTTCGTCTTCGGGAATGCCCGCTGCCAAAGCAAAGTTTTCGATCGCCTGTCGATGTTGCGATGAAATGCGACCGGATTCAATTGCGGACCGAATCCCGCGTTTCAGCTTCGCACGGTTTTCTTGATCAGCTTTCTGCCGACGGATCTGCGCATTCGCTCTTCGCTTTCTTTCGGCGTCACGCTGGCTGATTCTCTCGCTGATGATCGCGAGTTTTAATTTGGAGACATCGACCCATTTACCCTTGGTCAACTCGGGGCTCTTCACTTCGTCGCCCGCAGCAATGTGCCCCTTTTTCACCATCTCGAGAAACTCAATGTCCAAGATCGGCCCGACATCCTCGCGACCGCGAAGAAGCCGCATTCTTTGATAGAACCACGAGCTCGACAAAACGTCGTCAACGACTTTGCATTTGTTATCTACCAGCACGACAGGCTTTTCGCACTTCGGGCACTTGCCACGACGCCCTTGTTGGGCCGCCTGATACCGAATCGGCTTTTCGCAATACGAGCAGATAAAGACCAGCATTTCCTCTGACATCGACGGACACAACCTCGTTATTCCTGACCAAGCTTGATCATTAGCTTTTCTGCCTCCAAGACATCCGACGATTCAATCTGGGGGTGATCCTCAAGGTCCGCAATGGTCCTTGAGACCCGCGCGAGCCGGTCCGATGTCCTTGTCGTCACGGATGTTTCTTCCAGCACTCGTTTGTATTCGGCGAATCCGTCTTCGGAGAACTCACAATAATCGGCGACTGCACCACCAGGGATGGCGGCATTGCAGCTGATTGGAGTCTTCGCGAATCGCTTTGTCTGTTTGTCGCGAGCCGCTTGCACGATTGCCCGTAATCGCTTGGATTCACCGTCTTTCGTTTTGGCAAAGCGTTCGTCAGTTGTCAGCGGCCGCATCGCAACCTGCAAGTCAATTCGGTCGAGTAGCGGACCACTGATCTTTTGTTGGTACTTGTCGACTTCTTTGGCCGCACACGTGCATCGTTCGCTGCCGGCGTATCCGCACGGGCAAGGGTTCATTGCGGCGACGAGCGTGAATTGCGCTGGGAATTCGAGGCTTGCTTGAACTCGAGTGATCTGTACGACTCCCGACTCAAGCGGTTGCCGTAACGCTTCCAGGGTGCGTCGCGAGAATTCTGGAAGTTCGTCCAGGAATAGAACGCCGTGATGAGCGAGCGTGATTTCGCCAGGACGCGGGACGCCGGAACCTCCACCGACAAGTGCGGGCATGGAGACGCTGTGATGCACGTTTCGTATTGGACGTCGCGTTACTGCGTTGCCGTCGTCACCCAGCAATCCGACCGCTGAATAGATCCGTGTCAGTTCCACCATTTCGGATTCCTGCAAACGGGGCAGGATTCCCGGAATCGCTGACGCAAGCAGTGATTTCCCTTCACCCGGCGGTCCAATCAGAAGCAAATTGTGCCCGCCGGCCGCTGAGATGACGGCTGCACGTTTAGCTTCCTCTTGGCCACGGATCTTTCCGAAGTCAACGGGCTTATCAATGACCGGTTGAAACCGAATCGGCTCACGCAATGCATTTCGCAACTTGCTCTTGCCGCGGAAGAATTCGAGGACTTCTTCAAGCGTGTCCGCTGGGTAGACCCCACAGCCCTCATGTCCTGGCTTGGCGAGGATCAGTGCACACTCCTTTTCGTTGCCTCCAGGAACGATCAACGATTGGCCTTCTTGGGCTTTGAATGCAAGTGAGAGAGCGCCCGGCACGCGACGAAGCCCACCATGAATTCCAATCTCCCCGAACAACACGAATTTGTCTTCCTGTTCTTCCGGCAGATCGGGCAGCAAACCGGCGACCTGAAGCATTAGCACTGCTAAGGGCAAATCAAGCCAGGCACCGCCTTTTTCCAGCGCGGCGGGTGCCAAGTTCACCAGGATTTCGACCGGCGAGTTCGGGATTCCCAACTTGCTGAATGCACCGCTAATCCGTGTCACGGCCTCGATGACAGGACCACGCGTCATCCCGGTTACCTGGACACATTCTGCGACCGGCCGAGGTGATCGTAAGACCTTTGTCGCTCGACCCTGCAGCTCAATGCGATGGCCTTCGATGCCAAATAAGATTCCGCCGTGTAGCGTGTGATCCCGCCGAAGAAGATGGTCGTGAAAGTTGAATCGGTTCAATGCCTAACCCCGTTGAGAAACAAAGAGCCCCAGATTCTAGCATGGGGGATTTGGCGAATAAATCAGGATGGTTCTTGTTGCTTGCTCTTGTGCACCATAAGGAGTAGGTCGTGGGATTAGTGCTTTACGATGCATAACGATATTGCTTTGAAGGGGAGCGAACAACGCACGTAGATCTGATGCATCGACCTAGTTGTGGCAAAAGCCACCGCTTGTAGTAGCGGCGAAGTCCAGTGAAACCTTGATGATTAAGGGACCCTTCCCAAGGGGGGTTGCTTCCCGCAAGTCGGGAGGCGGGTCTTGACGATAAGACCGGTGGAAATCAAGAAACCGACGGGTCCGTCATAAGGAGTATGAAATGCCGATTCGCCTAGTTGCTGTCTTAATGGTGGTTCTCACATGTGGGTGTACCCACGTCCAACTTCGCAAGAATACCATCCGCCAATCAGAGACATTGACGGACATTTACGAACAACAGGTGCTGGACAATTTAGCAATGTTCGCTAGCGATCCAGGCGCGCTTCCATTCTTTGCATTTCCCAATCAGGGCGGAACCGACGTTACTGATAGCTTTGGCGCGGATGGCAATCTCAGTTTTTCGTCGGATACTTTTACAGGGGCTGGTCTTGCGGGTGCTGGCGGTAGAGGAATGTCGGAGTCGTGGACACTGACGCCAGTTTACGATGCACGTAGGCTGGAACTGATGCGTGCTGCATACCAGCAGGTAATGCTGAACGCTGGGTGTGCAACAATAGAAGACGGCTGTCCCGACAATGACCTGCTACTTAGGCAGTTTTATACAGGCACGGTAGCGGGTGAGTCGATTGGTGAATTCACTCAACGAACTGGAAGGACGACTCCTGCATGTTTCCAGCAATGCAAATGGTTTGGTTGTGGCCCCAAACCACCGAAGCACAAAAACAGCACTTGCTGCAAGGTCGGAGGCCACTGCGGCACCTACGTATGGCTACTTCCTGGCGGTCAACGAGAACTCACCAAGCTGACGCTCGTCATTCTTGACTTTGCATTCAACGATGCGGCGGCAGCTCCTCCGACTCCGGTCGATCCTCCTGAATCAACTGTCAATGTCACGAAGTACTTTTCGGCAGACGGACAACCAACAACAAAGGAGGCTGCGCACGAAGTTAGAACCGAGGTCGTAGCCCAAAGTCGAGTCGTTGGCGGAGCTGGTGATGGCATGAACATCTACGAAGTGCCAATGGGTATGAAGTCTGGATTGACACTGCCACCTCTCGCGCCGGCCAATACCAATGTGCTCAGCCCCAGGGGAATCGAGCTACAGCAACGATACCTTCAACGGCGATAGTCTGGTCCGCAACGACTGATCGTAGTTGGAAGCACGATATCTACGATCTATTCTCAGTATGCCAAACTGTCACCATTCGTTCATCAGAGAACGCTTTCATTCCGCGCACTCTGCCAAGCCTTACCAAGCCTGGCAGATGCCGCTTGACGGCGTCGATTGAGAGCGGATCGTTTCCGCTTTCGTTGATTCGCCGATGGATCTCGACGACCGTGCCGCCGTCACGGAGTGATTCGATCGCTTCGATGATTTGCGGATCGATGCGATGGGTTTCAAGCATGCCGGGTCACCCCCATTTCTTCGACTGATGAATCACCCATAAGGACGTCGGACGCTTTAACGAGTTCGACAGACTCGATGCCGGTGATGGTGAATTGCCGTGGTCCTCCACGGCTGATGCAGAGTGCCAGCAGGTTTCGCTGTTTTGCGGCCCAACGGATGGGGCTGATCAAACGCGTGGTTCGCTTGCCGGTGCGGTCTTGGTAAGTAATGTGGCATACCCAGCGATCGGGATCGTGCATCGCCAGTGACAGCTTCTGGCGGGGCGTCTGATGGCGTTTGGATTTGCTTGGGGCTTGTCGCTTGTGAGTTGTTGCTTGGCTCATCTCAGATTCTCTCCGCGTCGGGGGCGAAGCCGGCGGCGACGAGGGCTCGCTCGAGTTCGGGTCGGATTTGGTCGTCGCTTAGGCCGGCGCGGCGGTGTGTGCGGACGACCCGCATGAAGACGTCGTTGGGTGTCTGCGCCCGCGGCGGCGGGGCTTTGGGTGTCTCGACCGGCCAGCCGTCTGATGGGGGCAGCGATGGATGGGCGCGGCGGAGTCGCCAGTAGAGGGCTCCGGCGCTGACGCGGCTGCCGAGACGGTGGTAGTGGTCGACCAGATCGAGAACGTGTCGAGGTCCGACTCCGTTTCGCTGGGCGTCCCGCAGGGCGCGGGTCCAGTCTCCCATCAGTCCACACAATATCGCCTCCACCTCCTCCCACGACGGAGGTCGTGCAGTTTTTAAAGCAACCCTCCTGGCAGGAGGGTCGAGCGAAGCGAGGGGAGGTCGAAAGGTGAATCGAGAGTTTTACTTCACCTGCCAGAGTCGCGTCCCAAACAGCAAAGAGAACGCTCTCCTCGCTACGCTCGACTCTCCCAGAGGGAGAGTGACGACAGCCCATTAAAATCAACGACTTAAGAACTGCACGACCTCGACGCCTGCGCTCGGCGGGGTGCCGGCATTTGCTGCGGCCCCGTCCGGGCGACGCTGTGAAGCATTTTTTAGCGGTAGGGCGCGAGCCCTCCGGTGTTGTTGCAGAAATGAAGAACCGGAGGGCTCGCGCCCTGCCGCTAAGACCTCAAGAAACACATGGGAAAAATGCTTCACAGCATTGCCCTCCGGGGCGCAGGGGTGGATTGGGGGCGTGGTCCGGAGGTGTCGCTGCGCTGACCTCCGGCAACTCGCTGCAATCCCTCCGAGATAGCTTGGGCTCTGCGTCGGTGACCAGGCTTGGTGGTGCATGGCAGATCGCACAACGCGTTGAATGAAGGCATAACAAGATCGTCCGGTGCTATCTCAGTGTCTCGACATAGTTCTCGAGCAAGTTGCTTCGCAACGCAACTGCGTACTTGGCGGCAAATCGCATCTCGTAGTACGCCCCGCTTGCGCCTCCGTTCGGATTGTAGTGCAAGTGATCGTTGGTCTCGTTCCATTCGGACCCACGAGCCAAGTAGATGGACGGCAGCTGCCCTTCGGTCAAGCGGACCGCACATAGCAGATAGTCCGAGCTTGCAATGAACTTGTCTTCTTTGACGAATGGTCCAACCGAAGGGTTGGAGGGTCCCGCGATCGATAGGGCCAATAGGACAGATGCGACCTTTATTCCAATTGGTCCCATTGCACGATTGTTACCCCATCCTCGGAGCAACGGCAAAACAATGGGGGCAAAACAATTTTCGGCTCTGATCGTTTTGCCCCCATCGACTTGCCCATCGTTCGTTGTCCAGTCGAGCAACAAAGACTGACAACTGAGGTCGCGGAGGTTGCATCGGCCGAGGCGACCTAGACGGGGTTGTTCGACGCTCCGGTCATCCACACCTCCTCCGCGTCTCCGCGCCGACTCGCGGCCTGGTTCGACGCTATTCCAGCGTCGACAGGCTGGAAGCCTATCCCACTTGATTTCCGTGCAATGATAAACTCTTGATCGAAATCGACGAGAAACATGCAGCCGGTAAACGAGCCGTGTCCCTGGGTGTGACGATCCCTCATGGAGCATGGTTGCGGGCTGGTCTTGCCGCCGAGGCGGATGCGGCCTCCGTACATTATCCTGTAATCGTTAGATTCTAAGCAACACCACCACTTGCATTCGAGCAACGCCAATGAACCACGACAACTCACTCGGTGACGGCGTCTACTTTGCGATGGACGACTATGCGGGGCTGGTTCGACGATTTGCTGCAATCGCTGTCGATGCCTTGATCCTGTTCGTCGGCGGAGTTTGTCTTTGGATCACCATTGGGTTCGTGTCCTTTCAATTTGACCCCGCGTTTGACCCAAGCGGACTCTTTTTCATCGCCTGGATCGGTTTTTATTGGATGTACTTGACCCTGGTGAAACGCTCGCGATTTCGAACGATCGGCTATCGCATTTGCGGGCTGAAGATTGTAACGACGAAGGGTGAACGCCCCTCTCTGATTCGGATGACGGCCAGAATGCTGATGTGGATTCTGGGGCCATTCAATCTGTTTCTTGATTTGATTTGGATTGGGGCAGATAGCGAACGTCAATCGCTTCGAGATTGTTACCTGGGTACCTACGTCGTACGTTTCGATGCCGATCCGATCGGAGTCGCACCGATGCACCTGACGCGATACACGGCAGCCGGATGGAACCTTGCCTACCCGCGTGTCTGCCGACCGCACGATCCCAACGACGGGACGGCATGACCATCGAGGCCTGTCAAGCCGGTGGGAATCAGGGGAGGGATGGCAGAATGATTCGGGGCAGGATGATGGAGTCGAACCCACGGATGGCAGCGCGTACCCACGGATGTCATCCAGCACGGAATCGACCACCTTGGTATCCGTGGGTACGCCTTGCCATCGGTGGGTAATCTTCAGAGATCACAGCTCCGGTTTCATCGACTGGGGTCAAACGGAAATGTGCGGTATGGGGTGCTATTGGAGCTTCCATGTTCTGACCCAGTCATACTGTGTGGTTCTTTCTTCCCGCGTGCCGCTGGCGACGAGCCCTCCGTCTTCGGGAACGGGGTTCCAGTCATAGGTCTCGATTGCCATCTGGTAATACTTCGGCTGATCCCAGGGTGCGGGTGGTTTCAGCGAATAGGCGTATTTGCCATCGAGGTAATATCGAATTTCGTGCGGCGATTTCCACCACGCTCCGTACACGTAGAATCGTTCCCAGTTCTTGGTCTCGGTCTCGATCGAACCTTGGACCTGCACCTTTCCAGGCTGCCCCTTGGTCGTCTTGATGAGATTGGAATGAAAGACCTGGTCCCACCCGCGAGCCCAGGATGCGGCTTCCTTCGAGAGGCGTCCGACACATTCCTGGATATCCAGTTCTTGCCGTTCTTTCACAGTGTCGTCCGTCATGAGCCAGAATGTTGACGACATTTCAGTCTTGTTCGCCTTCATCCTGCACTCGTAGTACCAACCGACTTGGCCGGGATGGATCGATCGCACGATGGCACCGCCGTACAGGAATTCGTGGCCGTTGATGACTTTGGGTGCATCGAACTTGCGGACCGTCACCTGCATTTTTCCATCTTGAAGACGCACGTTTTCAGGTTGGAAAAGCCCTGGCGGTCGACCGATCCAGCCCCAGCCTTTGGCGCCAGGATCCGCCGACCATTTGTTGGTATCCAGCGTCGATCCCTCAAACTCATCCGAAAGTTCGTCGATCTTCTGCCATACCCGATCGGTCGGATTCGGATCCTGTCCCTCGGCAAAGAACGGTTGGTTTTGGGCCATGCATGGAAGCGCCAGGGTGATCAAGAAAAATGGTGTCGATAGTAGTTTGATCATTTGAGTGGACCGATCTGTGCTCAGGGGATAAGGTGCTCGGGAATATTCGCCTGCTTGTCGTCGGCTCCCTTGGCGAAGTCGCTGATCACGTAGCTGTTCGCTTTGGACCAGTCGCACTCGACGCGTCCGTCACCGAGAATGATGTTGCCCAGCTTGCTGCGGAACCACGCGGCGAGTTCCCGATAGTCGGGATCGTTGGCCACGTTATTGCGTTCCAAAGGATCATGTTTCAGGTCGTAGAGAGCCAAATCAACCTTTTCGATCGGCGCTTCGAGCGCCCATTTGATGTTCTTGCCGAAATTCTGCTCGTTCACTTGTCCGGGGAACGGACGGCTGCGCATCGAGAACCGGAACCGATCGGTATACATGTAAGCCCGGGGTCCTGCGACGAGATGGATCTCGCCCAGAATATACTCACGCTTTGGCGCGGTGCCGCCGAGCACATCGAACAGACTGACGCCGTCGAGGAAGTCGTACTTCGGGTCCTGCAAATCCACGCCGCCCGCCTGGAGCATCGTGGGAGCGAAGTCCACGAACTCGATCATCTTGTCGTCATGCCCGCCGGCCGGGACCAAGCTTTCGTCCGAGGAAACCAGAATCGCCGCATTGGCAACCGACTGACCCCAGGGACCGAACTTGGCCTCGATGCCTTGTTCGCCGAGGTGCCAACTATGGTCGCCGACGGTGAAAACGATCAGATACTCCTGGCTCGCCGTCTTGCAGTAAGCCTTGAACGCCTCGACAGCCACGCCGATTTGCGCGTCGCCGTGTGCGCAGAACGCGTAGTAGTCCTGGATCGCTTGCTGTTTTTCGGCTTCGGTCATACCGTCGACCTTGCAGCTATCGTAGAGTCGCACCAGCTGCGGCGGAAGTTTGTCGAGTTCCTGCCGATCAAACTCGGGCACACGATAGTTCTTCGTTTTGAAACGGTCTCGGAACGACTTCGGCGGCAGCACCGGGGTGTGCGGGAAGTGGAACCCAAGATGAATGAACTGGGGTTTCGTCGTATCGGCTCCCCGCGCTTCCTCGCCCCACAGCGTCTTGTAGGTCCGTCCGGCATTGGCCAGGTAGTTCTTCATCGCCGTCGCGATGTGCGCGTCGGCGGTATCCGCCGCCGGCTTCGGGTTCACTCCGCCGAAGACCAGCGACTTAAGCCCACCGCAGGTGTACGAGCGAAGGATTTCGAGCTCCTTGTCGGTTTGCGCCACGGCGGCGAGATCGTCCTCCGTCGGTTTTCCATCCTTGCGTTTGAGAAAATAAGTCCGTTGGCTGCCATCGGGATAATAAACAATCTCGGTCTTGCCCAAGTAGCCGCCTTTGCCGAAGGACTCCAGCGTGGCGAAATCGCCGACGCCATTTCGCTGCAGGGTATGCTTGTTGTGAACCCGCACGTCATAGAACCCAGGGTCATGAAAGCCCTGACCGGGACCCCAGCGGTAGATGTACGGATCGTCCTTGCCGAACGTGGCGGTGGCATAGCCCTGTTCGCGGAGAATCTGGGGAACGACCGGGCGTATGAAGTCCGGATTCTGATGCGTCAACTCGAAGGCGTAGTGGCCGTTGCGGAACGGATAACGTCCCGAATGCATCGAGCCCCGCGACGGACCGCACGCGGGTGAATTACACATCGCCCGAGTGAACATGATGCCTTCGGCGGCCAGCTTGTCGATGTTGGGCGATTCGACGTAACCCAGCGGACTTTCGTCTTTGCCGTAAACCAACCGGTTGTAGGCGCTGACCGAATCGGGGCGCTGATCATCGGTGATGATCCACAGTATGTTGGGTTTCGACTCGGCTTGAGCGGAAGCGATCCACGGGGCAAACAGCGTTGCCAGTAGAGCGGCTATTCCAATAGGTGTGTGTCTGATGAGCATTGTTAGATTTTGATGTCCGTCTGGTTGTCGGAGTGTTTTTCGGTAGTGGACGAGGTTACGAGTCCCTTCCAATCCAGGTTTCGCGATGGACTCGTGACCTCGTCCACTACGGTCAACGTCACGCGATGGACTCGTGACCTCGTCCACTACGGTCAACGTCCGTCGCGATATTCGTACATCCGCTCCGCGACTTCCCGCGCGGCGGAAACCATTTCCGGGTAGGGCGTATCACAGATATCAAGAAATCCGGTGTTGTAGTTCTCTCCATCACCGCGACCCGCGGTCGGCTCGTCGTAGTACTGGAACCAATGCGTCCCCACCAGTAACGGGTTTCGCAGCGCGCTCAATACATAATTCTTGTAGCATTCTGCACGATTCGTCTGGTTCTTGGCGGGCGCCCTGGTCGGATGGAACAGGCCTCGGTCTAAGGCACCAAAATGGAACTCGCCGATAAGGATCGGCTTGTCTTCTCCCTTGGGCAGACTCATCTGATCAACCGAATACAAGTACCTGTTGAAACTGACAACATCGGCGTACCGACAGGCTGCTCGGATGGCCGTTTCGTTGTCCCAGATAAACCGACAGCCGAGATACAGTTGCCCTGGGGCGGCGGCGGCCAATTCTTCTTTGACGCTGCGGAAGTAGGTCTCGGAGGTTTTTTTCGCGAACTGGCGTAGATCTTCGTTCGCCTTGTTCACATCCGGAGTTTGTGTGGATTCGGCAAGATCGCTCCACGAGGCATGCTCGGTTCCCCATGCCTGATTGAGTGCGTCGATGGTTTCGTATTTGGCATTCAGGTCCTTCAAGAACTCTTGCTTGGCCGCCTGCTTGGAACTGCAACGAAGTGTCCACAAGGCCAGATCGATATCGCTGCCCCAGTACAACTCGTTGTCAACGTAGTAACCCATGCACCAGGGGTCGCCTATCGAGTACTTCACCTTTTCGATGCCATGCGCGATGGACTGTCGGAATCTCGGATCGAACACATCGTGGAACTGCGTCCACATTTTCTGAGCCCCCTCAAGCACCGGGCCATCTTCGACATAGACGAACTCGACGTAAGGAGTACGTTTTTGCCGATTGACCGACTGATCGCACCAACTGGCCAAGGTATTGAATCCCCAGCTTCGGAGCCGCTTGTGCGAGATGTCCTCGAACTCGGCTCGATGGTCGTCACCGTACTTGCGATGCAGATTGGCCAGCAGGTGGTTGTACATCTTGAAGGGTGTCTTATCGGCATAGAATCCGAACGCCCATGTGCTCGAGACATAGTACTTGCCGAGCTTGCTGTTTTCCTTCGGGAGACCACGAAAGTAGTTCTCACGGTGTTCGATGCCTGTTCCCCCGAATCGGGTCGACACCGCATCCATCCCGTGGGACCAAAACCGACACCCGTCCGGATCGATCAGCCACCAACGACCATCGTGCTTTTCAACTCGGAAAAACTTGGCGGGTCCGTGTTGGGACGAATCTTTCCAGCCGCCAAAGCGATTGAAGGACGCCGGTCCCGGGTTGCCGACCAGCTCTTTCTTCTCCGCCTCTCGACTGGCGACCAGATCCTGTTGCGAAAGCGTTTTGCCAGGCCACTGCTTGTGAATGAATTGACCGAACTCGTCGATGAACGGCAAAAACTCGTCCACGTCCATTGACGTCATCGGCGTTTCAACTTTGACATTGTCAATCGTGAAACGATAGTCCCGCTTAGGTTGCCGTAAGAATATCACGACCTGCGTGACCGAGGATGGATCGACCGTCTTCTGGCCCGGTGCCGCATGCATCCCTTGAACAACGAACGACGACGTGAATTTCCATGGCGTCGTGTAAAGCGTCCCTGAGATCTTGCGAGATTCTTTTGCGGCGATGTTGTTCATCACCGTGAAATTCTTTTCAATTCCGTTCGCGTCACGACTTTCAATCTTCAGCCCGATCTCGAAGGGTTGGTCACCCTGGTTGACCACGTCGAACGACAAATGCTGGAACATCCCCAAGTCCCACGTCCCTTGCGTGGGTTTCAACGTGATTCCAGGCCAATCAATCGCGTGCCCCGACTCAAGCAGCAGAGCCGATCCTGAATCGCTCTTCACACGCGAGATCTGTATGTCTCGCGTTTCGATCGATTCGAGTTGCTGATCGTTCTCGAAGTCAAACAGCACCGTTGGCTGCGGATCACTCGCTGCATCATTGCTTGCTTGATGGGTTTGGATCTGTACCGAAGTGATGGTGGTGTCTTGTTGCGGCTGAATTTCCACCTTGTTGTGATGCTGTAGAAGCGAGGCGGGGATCGATGCATTCAACGGCGCGAAGTATTCCGAAAACTCGTCCGCGTCGCCGGTGTCGATGTCGATCGGATTGCCGTTGATCTTGACCCGGACCGGCTCCGTCAATCCACCGCGACGGTGGGCGCCGATGATCAGTTTTGCAGAGTGTGTTTGGCTGGGATTGTCGATATGAACGTCAAACGAAAGCAGACTGCCATCGCTTTTGACCGCCGTCTCGGTCGCGTACCAGCGATCGAGAACAAGGGTTTTCTCTGGAGCGATCGGTTTGCCGGGCATGAGCCGAATGACGGTGGTTTCATTCACGTCGACAGGAATGGCCGCCGTGTCAACATCGTGCTCCGGCTGAAATACAATCTGCCCCTGGTGGTAATTCAAACGCGTTTGCGTCGCACGTTCTGAACCAATCCTGTTCGCGACGTTCGACAGATCCACCGCGATCTGACGGCCGCCCATGTTGGTCACCGCCAGCGAGATCCGCTTTCCGTCGTGAACGGCGACGACGTCCAGCCAATCGCGGTCGAACGCAACCGGCAATCGTCGACCGTCGAAGTCTCGCCAGAGTTCAAAGTAATTCGCAATGGCTGTCGGTTCGAAATCATCGATCGTCCGATGCCGCTTGCGATCTTCCTTGGGTGTGAAGGCCGCATCACCGCTGTAGGGATTCCATGACATGTGCAGAAAGACGAAGGGCACGAACAGATCGATCTGGTCGGGGCGCTGCATCGACTTGGTCAGATACGCGTTCCAAGCGAGCAACCGCAGCCAATTGTCCGAAGGCTGGCGGCCGTTTTGCAGTGATCCGCACTCGGTGATCAGGATTGGCAGCACGTTGTCCGCTTTGTGCATGTGGGCGCGCAGCATGTCGAGGATCGCTTCGTAGCGTCCGAGCAGGTAATTGGAGTAACCCTGTCCGCGACGCTCGTGCGCGCCGAGCATCAGCGCGTTTTCATAAAAGTGGTGGGAATAGAAATCGATGTGCCCGCGAGTCTCTTCGATGAAACGAGCCTGATTGCGATAGAGGTCAAAGTCTTTGACTTGAAGCTGCATGTACGCCGACGACGGACCTCCGACTTTCACCTCGGGAGCACGCTGGTGGACCGCATCGGCGACGCGGTTGTGAAACTCGGCGAGCAGCCCCCATCCGTCGATGCCCTGGCTCTCTTTCCAGTGATGGGCCCACTCCGATTGCACGCTGCTCTCGTTTTTCACCTCCCACCACTCGGCCGTGAAACCGCCGTCTTTGATTTGGTCTTCGACATAGGCGGCGGCAAGTTCGGCCGCGTCGTCGAAATGTTCGATTTTCGGAGTCCCACGCCCGACCAGCGGCACCGACATGAATTCGGGCCAATCGTTGAAGCAGAGGGCAAACGGGATGTTCTTGAATTCCGGTATCGTCTTTCGGTGTCTCACCCCGGCGTCATACTGATCGAAGAACGACAAGTCCGCGGATCCCGGTTGGTCCTCTCGTTCCTTTAGCGGTTCCCAATTGCCCCAGGCACGCGTGATGGCGGGATTGAATTTGAAGGCCCCACGCCCGGGCAAGAAGTTTCGCTCCGCCGCCCATCGCTCGAACGACGGATCGACCACACCGGGCGTTTCGTGCATGCGGAACCAACGGTCTCGTTGCAACTGTGACGTTCCCCCGATCGACAATTCGTGGTCGGTGTCGATGTCGATTTCCACTCGCTCTCGGGGATATTCCGAGCCCAAGTCCCGATAGGGGATTGTGTCGAATTCTGGCGGGATTTGCTTCTGAGCGATGAACACCAAATCATCGATCCGACAGGTCGCATCCTCGTCCTTCATCAGAAACCGTACTTTCATCCGTTCCGGCGGCTGATCGGACAACGGAATTGATGGCATCTGGACTCGGTAAAAATCTTTGACCTGTTGGCTGCGAGGCGGAGATTTGTCCGGCGAGAACGGAAAGACGTAAACCTCTTTGACCCGATCAAGGTTCGCTCCATGAAATGCAAAGTGACGGAACAGCCCCGCGACCCGCTCGGCGCCCTCGGGCAGCAAGACATCGTCTCCGTGACCGAGTTCTATCGTCTCTTTCAGGATCGTGACCTCTTTCAGACCGCGGTCACGCCCGCCGCCGACAAATTTGGTCGCGCGTCCTTGAAGGAACGAGTCGAACAGGTAGTCGTGGATCGCCTTTTGGTCCCGGCCTTCCTTGCTCAACGTTTGAGCAATCGAGGGTATCGGAGATGCGCAGAAGATGGTGGCGGCGATGAGGGGAAGAAGGGAACGAAACATCATTGGTTGAGGAGTTGTGAGGATTTCGTAGCACTAGGCGACATGATCTTCTTGCTGTGAACGCTTTTTCAGCAGGGCGACGGCGTGGGTTTCTCCCCATTGCTTGAGCGCAATCAGAATCGGTTCGAGCGACTTTCCTTCGGTCGTCAACTCGTATTCGACCCGTGGAGGCACTTCCGCGTAGACGATTCGATTGACCAGTCCGCTGGTCTCCAACTCGCGCAGTTGCTTCGTCAGCATCCGTTGCGTGACACAACCGATTTTGCGTTTCAGCTCGCTGAACCGGAGCCGGCCATCGAGCAGGTAGAACAGGACGATCCCCTTCCACTTGCCCCCGATCAGCTCCAGCGTCGCCTCCACCGGACACGCCGGCGGCTCGTAATCGCTGTGCCGAGATTGCTTCGCCACGGGTTTTGCATCGGGATCCCCAATAGTATCCATTCTGTGCCTACCTGCCTGAAATGTGCGTACTTGTCGGTGTGCCTGGTAGTGCTATTGTTGGCACACCAGAACGTTTTTGCAAACCGCTGGTTGCCGGAACGCTGGAATTTGCAATCGAAAAACCACATGCACGAGGACCGAAAATGAAAGCCATGTTGATCACCGCCTATGGCGCAGACGCCCCTTTCAAAGCCGCCGAAGTCGACAAGCCCGACGTCAAACCCGGTCATGTTCTCGTCAAGATCGCGGCGTCGAGCGTGAACACCGTTGACACGATGATTCGAAAGATGGGCAAAGAGTTGCCGTTGTCCCCGGACACTCCGGCCATCCTGGGAATGGACTTCGCGGGAACGGTTGAGGCCGTCGGTGATGGCGTGACCGAGTATTCGGTCGGTGATAAAGTCTACGGCTGCGCGGGCGGACTGGCGGACCTGCCGGGCACGCTGGCGGAGTTCATCGTGGCGGACAGCAAGCTGATTGCCAAGAAGCCGACCAACCTGTCGATGCGAGAGGCCGCCGCCTTGCCCCTGGTCGCGATCACGGCTTACGAAGGCTTGACTCGCGCAGGGATCCAGCCGGGCCAAAAAGTTCTCGTCCACGGCGGCTCAGGCGGCGTCGGTCACGTTGCCATTCAACTTGCCAAGCATTGGGGTGCCGAAGTTTACTCGACCGGCGGCGGTGAGAAGCAACTGGCATTGATCGAACGATTGGGAGCGACCGGGATCAACTACAAAACCGAATCGGTTGAGCAGTACGTCGCCAAACACACCGGCGGGGCCGGGTTTGATTTGGTGTTCGATTCAGTTGGTGGTGCCAATCTGACGAATTCGTTTGAGGCGGCGGCGCTCAATGGTCAGATCGCCACGACGGTTTCCATGTGCGAATTAGATTTGACGCCGGCCCACTTCAAAGGGCTGTCGCTGCACGTCGTGTTCATGTTGATTCCGATGCTGCACAATTTTCAGCGCGAACAACACGCAGAGATTTTGCGAGACCTCGCTCAGATTTCCGAGTCGGGCGGCCTGAACCCGGTGTTGGACGAAGAGCGTTTTTCGCTCGATCAGGTCGGAGACGCCTACGCCCGACTGGAAAGCGGAAAAGGCATGGGCAAGGTCGTTGTTGACTATCAATAGGCGACAACGATGATGGAACCGCGGGTCGGTCCACACACTGAGGTGCGAACCGACCACGAGTCCTAATTCTCCTTAGAAAAAAACGATGACCACAACTTGCGCCCACGGCCTGCGGGCACTCCTGGCCTCCATACTCTTGCTGGTCGCTCCCGGAGCCGTTCGGGCTCAGGGTGCGGCGCGACCAGCCCCCCCGCAAGCGACCACCGAAGTCGTCCTTGCGTCGGAAATCAACTGGCGGCACCTGAACCCGGCACGCGGCGACGCCAGTCCGGCGGCGGGGACGTTGTGGGGCGATCAAACCAAAGACGGTGAATCGGGTTTTCTGGTCAAGTTCAACGACGGCTTTTCGTCACCGCCCCACATTCACAACATCACCTATCGCGGAATCGTCCTCGCTGGCGGACTGCACAATGACGACCCCGACGCCGCGCCGCTTTGGATGCCTGCCGGTTCGTGGTGGATTCAGCCGGCCGGTGAAGTCCACATCACCGCTGCGAAAACGCAAAGCGTGGGTTATGTCGAAATCCAGAGCGGACCGTATCTGGTCAAAGCCCCCCAAGAAGCCTTCGACAACGGTGAACGACCGATCAATGTTGACGCGTCCAACATCGTTTGGCTGGGTGCTTCCAACACGACATGGATTGACGGCCAGACGGAAACGCAAGCGGAAACCGACGCCGCCCAATCCGCCCAGCTCACCTTTTTATGGGGCAACCCGGACGGCGAGCAAGTCGTCGGCACGATGCTCAAACTGCCAGCCGGTTTCGACGGACAACTTCAAACCGATAGCCCTTCACTACGAGTCGTGGTCATCAAGGGCCAGACGAGACTGCATCCGGACGAAGGCGGAGAAGCCAAACCGTTGCCGGCCGGCAGCTACTTCGGATCGCACGGCCCCGCCTCGCACCGCCTCTCTTGCGACGACGAGTGCATCCTTTACGTGCGAACGCAAGGCAGGTTCACGCTCTCGCCGTAAGCGGAAGTCTATCCCACTTGCCTTCCGGGCATTGCTTAGCAACGCTCGGTCAATTGCTGGCGTAGTGGACGAGGTGACGAGTCCTAACGCGAGGGACTCGTAACCTCGTCCACTACGAAAACCGGCACTCATTGATCGTGCGTTGCTTAGTCCTCGACGACCGGCGCTAGGTAAATATCACGGTACTTCACGCTTGTATGGTCAGCTTGCAGGTGAATCGGGTCCGGCTGAGTCGGATCGGTGAAGACCGCGCCGCCGGTGGGGCCGGCGACGGGTTGGTTGTCGATCACCTTTTCTCCGTTGAGCACGACCGTGACGTGCCGATCAACCAATGTCAAATCATAAGTCTGCCACTCGCCTCCCTTCTTGCCCGCGTTCTTAGACGGCGCGATGCTTCCAAGGATCGCTCCCACGCCTTGCTTGCCCTGCATCCGACTGTCTCGGTCGACGACTTGCGCTTCGTACATGCCGCGCAGGTAAACGCCACTGTTGCGGGACTCGCCTGCGTGCCCGGCCGCTTACGCGTCGCGGCTCACAAGTGGGTGGCATTGTGAGCCGCTGGGCGGCTGGCCGGATTCCCGAATTTCACGGCAAGTATTGACAACCCGGCTGGTAGCTGTAAGATACAGTCATGTGGAGCCTGCTCTCATCTCGCAGGCCAGATGAACAAACCCCTTATTTCAAGTCACACGGTCTAAGTGAAATGGCTTCAAGAGAAAAACGCAGCGTTCGGTTGCCACGTCTGGCGTTGGTGGTGCGACTGCTCTTTGCACTGTTTCTGTTTGGGACGGGGATCATGACGATGAGATTTGCGGTCAACGGCTATCCGGTCGGTGAATCGCCGGATGACGTTGGGCAATTCATGATTGCGCTGCAAGAGACGGGTTATCTGATCTTCTGGGTCGGCCTGTTCAAGACGATTGCCGGCGGACTGATGTTTTTCCCGCGGACGGCGCCCCTCGCGGTCCTGATGTCGCTGCCCTACGCCTTCAACATCCTGCTGTACGTGACCTTTTTCGCTCATCAGTTCCTCGTCATCGGGATCCCCGATTTCGCGGCCTGCGCTCTGCTGATTTACTGCTACTTTGATTGGTATCGCCCGATCTTTGCCGGACCCTCAAGTTCGGCCCAGCATTCGTCCGCTGAGGTTCAGGATCTGCCTGGAGGTGAACATGCACTTTGATTCCGAATCTTCGCCCGGGTTCGCGATCGGCCGTGTCGCCCACCTGATTCGCTCCGGAATGGCAGCGGTGCTGAAGAGTGCCGGTTGGCCGTTCTCGCCCGAGGAAACGCAAACGCTGATTACTTTGTCAGACGCCGGTCGGCCGCTGAGCATGAACGAGTTGGCAGCTCGGATGATTCGCGATCCGACGACGGTGAAACGCCAATTGGATCGACTCGTTGAACAGAAGTTTGTCGAGCGGAGCGTCTCGAGCGACGACGCACGCGTTGTGATGGTCGGTTTGACTCGCCGCGGCAAACAGAAACTTCAAACGGTGCTCCCCTTGTTGGACGACCTTCGCAAAACTGCGCTCAAGGGCATTGCAAAGTCGGAATTGAGTGCGACGCAAAACGTTTTGCGGAAGATGCAGAGGAACTTAGCGAACCAACTTTCAGAGCGGAAGGATCTTTAACAAGATCCACTGCCCGAAGACTGAGCTGCGTTGGAACACTTGATATCGACAGGAGAATAGCGAGATGCACACAGGTTTAAAAACAGGCGTTCTGTTGCTGAGCACCGTACTGGTTACCGCACGTGCCAGCGGACAGACACAGGTCGCACCCGAGACGGCACTGCGAATGCTCAATGCGCAGCAGCAGCAATTCGAGAAAGGCATTGTCAAAGTCTCGGAGAATGTTTTCACCGCCGTCGGGTTTCACGGGGCGAACACGTCGATGATCGTCGGAGACGATGGAGTGATCATCGTTGACACGTTGATGGGACCGACCAGCGCCGCGAACGCGTGGAAGTTATTCCGGACGTATAGCGACAAGCCGGTCAAGGCGATCATTTACACCCACAGCCACGGTGATCACATAGGTGGAGCCAGTGCCTTTGTCGGCGATGAAACGCCCGACATCTATGCCACGACGACCTTCGGTTCGGCTGAAGGCGTGACCCAAGCCGTCGGTGCAGCCAAGCAAATGCGAGGTGCACGACAGTTTGGACGCAATCTCTCACCGAGTGAGAGCACCAATCGCGGTGTTGCTCCCTCCGGAACCATCGATCACGACCGCGGAAAAGGGTTCCTTCCCCCGACCGTCACCGTTCCCAGCGGTGGTCTGAAAACGACGATCGCGGGCATCGAGATCGAATTCCATCTCGGACCGGGCGAAACCGACGATGCACTGTTCGTTTGGCTGCCGAAGGAAAAGGTGTTGCTGGCGGGTGACAATTTCTACAGCTCCTTTCCCAACCTGTACGCGATTCGGGGCACGGCCTATCGCGATGTGCTCAGTTGGTCCGAAAGCGTTGCGAAGATGGCAGAGCTGAAGCCACACGCTGTGGTTCCCGGTCATACGATGCCGATCATCGGAGAAGAAACGGCCACGGATGCGTTGGTGGATTACAGCGAAGCGATTCGCAGTGTGTATGAGCAAACGGTTCGAGGCATCAACGCTGGAAAGGGGCCCGACCAGCTCGCACACGAAGTTGAACTTCCCGGGCATCTGAAAGATAAACCGTATTTGATCGAATTCTATGGCTCGGTGCACCATGCGGTACGAGCGATCTATGCAGGGCTTTTGGGCTGGTATGACGGCAATCCGACAACGTTGAATCCGCTTGAGCCCAGGCTGAAAGCGAAAAAAATCGCCGAATTGGCCGGTGGGACGCAAAAACTGACAGCACAGATGCAAGCCGCTTTGGCGAACGACGACTTTCAATGGGCGTTGGAACTTTCCGATCACGTGAAATGGCTGGAGGATGCCGACAGGGAACTCGCCCACAAAGTGAAGATCAAGGCGCTGCGAGGCCTGGGGGCACGCGAGTACAACGCTCCGAACCGAAACTACTACTTCAGCTATGCTAATGAGCTTGAATCGGGGCAGTTGAGCGATCTGTGGTTTTAAATCCTTTGATGGAGATTCGCGTTGGCTAACAACACCCGTGACAGATTGTTTCAACTCGTGAAGCGAGCTGGACGACGGTTGCTATTCGTTCCTCCGCTACTGGCGGGCGTGGCGATCGCCGTCTGGATCGTGGGAAACCGCCCGCAGCCGGAGCGGGAGGTCGCCGACGAAGCATCGCGGATGCTGCGGGTCATCGAAGTTCCTGTGGTGGACGTGCTGCCGCAAGTGGTCGGTTACGGAACGGCCACACCGGGAAAAACGTGGCAGGCCGTCGCGCAGGTGGACGGTCAGATTGTCGAGGTTCATCCGGAGCTTGAATCCGGTTCGTTCGTCAGCAAGGACCAGTTGCTGCTGAAGATCGATCCGACGGAATATCAATATGCGGTCGCTCAGTTGGAGGCGGAAATCCTGCAGGCGACGGCGCTGATCGAAGAGCTAACGCGGACCGAAGAAAACCTGCAAGCGTCATTGAAGATCGAGCGAGAGGCGCTGAGCGTGACGCAGCGCGAGATGGAACGCAGTGAACAACTTCTCGCACGCGACGCGATCTCGCAAACCGACGTCGACGCGCAACAGCGATCCGTCCTGACGCAACAGCAGCGGCTTCAGGAACAAACCAGCGCGTTGAACCTTTTGCCGGCTCGGAAGCTAAGCCAGCAAGCCAATCTCGATCTCAAGCAGGCTCAGTTGGCTCAGGCGCAATTGGACCTGAAGCACACAGAGATTCGCGCGCCGTTCGATTGCCGGTTGGGCACGGTGACGCTGGACGTCGACCAGTACGTCGGAACGGGACAGTCGCTGTTCGAAGCGTACAGCAACGACCTGGTCGAAGTGGAAGCGCAGACGCCGATGCGCGAGGTGCGGCGGCTGATTCGCAATCCGACCGCTCGTGCTGCGTTGGAGGAAATCACGATGCAGCGGGTGCGCGACATTTTTAATGTGCAGGCGATCGTCGAGATGGCTTCCGCGGAGATACCTGCTCGCTGGTCGGCGAGATTCATGCGTGTGCGGGAGTCGCTCGATCCACAAACTCGCAGCTTGAGCATGGTGGTGGGTGTCGACGATCCCTATGAGCAAGTGGTTCCCGGGGTCAGGCCGCCGTTGCTGCAGGGCACGTACTGCCGAGTGACCTTCACGGGACGAGCTTGGCCTGACCAAGTGATCGTTCCCCGACATGCCCTTCATGGCGGCCATGTCTATGTGCTCGACGGCGAGCAGCGTCTGCGGCGGCAGGTGGTGGAGGTCGAGTTTCAGCAGGGAGAATTCGCCGTCATCAGTAGCGGGCTGGTCGGCGGAGAGACGCTGGTTGTCTCCGATCCCAGGCCGGCCATCGCGGGCATGCTGGTCGAACCGGTAACGGACCATCCACTGCGTGAGCGACTGATCGCCGGCGCCCGCGGCACCGATGCGGGTTCGCCGCCGCCATTGCCGGAGCAACGCCCCAGTGGAGTCGGAGGCAGCGATGATTGATCGATTCGCGCAGCATCCGACGTTAGCCAACCTGCTGATGCTGATGTTCATCATCGCGGGCTTGTTCGCTTTGCCGAAGCTGGAACGCGAGACCTTTCCGGAGTTTTCCGCCACGCAAATCCAGATCCGCATCCTCTATCGCGGGGCGACCGCAGAGGAGGTCGAGGAGGCGGTTTGTCAGCGAGTGGAAGACGCGATCGACGGTGTGGAAAATGTCAAAGAAGTCCGCTCAGATGCCCAGGAGGGCGTTGCCGTTGTCACGGTCGAAATGCGTGACGGCGCCGACATCGCGGTGTTTCAGGACGACATCGAATCGGAGGTCGAAGCGATCACCGAGTTTCCCGCCGATGTCGAAGATCCGGTGATCACGCAGATCGGACGGACAGAAGCCGTCATGGTTCTGCTGGTTTCCGGTCCGTTATCGACGGGAGATTTGAAGATTTACTGCGAGGACTTGAAAGATCGTTTGCAACAAGTGCCTCAAGTGTCGCTGGTCGAGCTGGAGGGGTTTTCCGACCGTCAGCTCCGGGTTGAACTGTCCGATGAAGCATTACGACGTTACGGGCTGACGGCGGCGGAGATCGCCCGCGTCATTGCACGGCAAGGGATCGATCTGCCGGCCGGATCGCTGGAAACGCGGGAGAACGAGGTGCTGCTGCGGTTTGTCGAACAACGCCGCACGCCGGAGGAGTTGGAGGAGTTGGTCATCAAGGGCACCCGCGGCGGAGCGGAAATCCGTCTGCGCGATCTCGGCCAGGTCGTCGATGTGTTCGAGGACGAAGAGGTCAAGAGCTTACTCGGAAGCGAGCGGGCCGGTGTGCTGCGGATCGAAAAGACGAAAACTCAAGACGCCATCCGAGTGACCACAGCGGTGCGTGAGTTTCTTGAGCTCGAGCGCCAGCGTCAGCCGCTCTTGGACCTGGTCGTGGTCAACGACATGTCGACGTTGATCCGCGATCGACTGCAACTGGTCCTCAAGAATGCCGTGCAAGGAATTATCCTGGTGTTCTGCACGCTGTGGATGTTCTTCAACCTGCGGATGTCATTCTGGGTGGTGATGAGTCTGCCGGTGTCCTTTCTCGGCGCGCTGTTTTTAATGCCGATGCTGGGCTTGACCATCAACATGATCACGCTGGTGGCGATGCTGCTGGCAACAGGCATCCTGATGGACGACGGGATCGTCATCTCGGAGAACATCGCTCGGCATCTGAGTCTCGGCAAGCCGGCCATGCGGGCCGCGATTGACGGCGTCAAAGAAGTCTCCGGCGGTGTGCTTTCCTCGTTCCTGACCACGATCTGTGTGCTCGGACCGCTGGCGTCACTGTCCGGGTTCATCGGCAAGGTACTGGAAGTCATCCCGATGGTGTTGATTCTGGTCCTGGCCGTCAGTCTGATTGAAGCGTTCATTATCCTGCCGGCCCACCTTGGTCACTCGCTCGGACACACGGGACTGGATCGGCCCGGCCGTCTCCGTCGCGGAATCGATCAGGTGCTCGAGTGGCTCCGTGAATCCGTGACCGGCAGGTGCGTCGATGTGGCGATCCGCTGGCGGTATCTGTTTCTGGGCAGCCTGGCGGCCTTGTTTGTGGTTTCGCTGGCACTGGTCGTCAGCGGTATGGTGCCGTTCCAAGGCTTTCCCACCACCGAAGGCGAGATCGTGGAGGCACGCATTCTGTTGCCGCAAGGCACGCCGGTGGATCGCACCGAAGAGATTGTGCAACGAATCTCGGCGGGGCTGGACGAAGTCAACCAACGCTTCACGCCCGACCAGTCAGGCGGCAGAGACTTGGTCGAAACCGTTCAAGTGCAGTTTGGGACCAACGCCGATGCGTTTGAATCCGGTCCGCATGTGGCGACGGTGACGGCCGACCTGTTGAGTCCCGAGAATCGCGCCACCCGAATCGATGCGGTGATTCATGCATGGCGGGAAGCTGTCGGGCGACTCCCTGACGTGATCAGCGTCACCTACGGCGAAGCAAGCTTCGGTCCGGCCGGACGGCCGATTGAAATTCGGTTTCAGAGTGCAGATCTGGGCGATGCCAAGCAGGCAGCGCAGCAGGCGCTTGCGTTTTTCGATCAGTACAAGGGCGTGTACAACCTGACGGATGATCTGCGGCCTGGCAAGCAAGAGTACCGGATTCGGTTGGATGGCGGCGCGGTCGGGCTTGGTTTGGACGCGACGACGATTGCCGATCAGGTGCGGGCCGCGTTTCAGGGGACCACCGCCGACGAGATTCAAGTCGGTTCGGAAGCGTACGAAATCGTCGCTCGTCTGAACTCATCGGATCGCGACAGTCTGGCCGACTTCAGTGATTTTCACGTCGTGTTGGCTGACGGCAGTCGTGTGCCGCTCTCGGCGGTTGCCAAAATCGAAGTCGCCACGGGCTGGTCGCGGATTGCCCGACTGGACGGCCGCCGCACGGTGACCTTGATCGGCGAAGTCGATACGCGCGTGGCGAACACGGCCAGTCTGATGGGCCTGTTTCGACGAGACGCTGTCGCGGAGATTGGAAAACAACATCCCGGCGTTGACATTCAGATCGAAGGTGAGTCACAGGAGTCCGCCGAGACCGGGAACTCCATGATGCAGGCTTTTGTGTTGGGGCTGCTCGGTGTATTCGTCATCCTCAGTTACCAGTTTGAAAGTTGGACCGAGCCGCTGATCGTGATGGCGGCGATTCCGCTGGCTTTGATCGGCGTCATCTGGGGGCACCTGATCACCGGCAACGCGCTTTCGATTCCCAGCGTCCTCGGATTTGTCTCGTTGGCCGGAGTGGTCGTGAACGATTCGATCCTGTTGGTGCTGTTTTTAAAACAGGAACGTAGCACCGGAGCTGACGTGGAAGACTCCGCACGTCGCGCCAGTCGGCTCCGCTTTCGCGCCATCTTACTCACCTCGGCCACCACCATCGCCGGCTTAACGCCGTTGCTGTTCGAAACCAGCCGCCAGGCACAGGTGCTCATTCCGCTGGCCGTCAGCGTTTGCTTCGGCCTGCTCAGTTCGACGGTGCTCGTGCTGATCGCAATCCCCGCCGCCTATGTCGTCCTCGCCGATTTCGGATTGGTCACCCAGGCGACGCAGGAACCTGAGGACCAGCAAGAAATGGCACGACAATGACCCGCATTTCGCGCGAAGCATTCGGGTCGGGACTGGAGATGTTGGGTCGGCGTTGTGCTAAACTGACAGGTGCAATGAACCCCTACACACCACCGACCGAAACCGATCACCGAGAGCAGCCTTCGTCCGATCCATCTTGGATCGCATGGACGGGGATGGCACTCACGATCGCGATCTTTTCCGCTTACTTCGTGGCATTAATCGCAGGGTGATGCGTCATGAATTCCTCGGCCTCAAAAACCCACCCCGGCAAGAAGAAACGAAAACGGCAGGACAAACAGAAGCGGCAGCGGAAACCGGGGATCCCGAGCTCCATGAAACCCGTGATGTGGATCATCGGGCTCGTTATCGGATTTGCAGTGATCCAAAGCTTGATCGTCCTGGTCAAGAGCCACTGAAAATCGATCCGGGGGACGCGGCTGAGATGGCAGGAAAATGGTGGGCAAAACAAATCAGGGGTGATCGAAGACAGGAAAATGGATGACAGGAAAATAGCGGAAGGGCGACCTGCAACGTCGGGATGGAATCGGTGAGATATTGTTGCCCCCATTTTTCTGCCCCCGATTTTTCTGCCATCGAACCCACGACCGCAGCCGAGGAGGTTCAGGGCATGCGGCGCTTACGGGCTGTCAATTTAAACCCGCACCGATGACAACATCTCTCAGTGCCACGACGGGTGATCTCATTCAGACGCCCGACAAACCGAGGTAGAATGCAAGACCTCGGTAAGCGTGCTGTCGGTTGAAGCCCGCAAGCGGATTCCCCACCAATAGGATCAACCATGATGCGAATTGAGATTCCCCTTCCTCAGTCGCGTGCAAACGGTGCGCGTCCGCGGTTCGATTGGTTTGCAAGGGTCGTCGTGCTGCTGGTTGTCGTTGCCGGTTCGATCGGAATGGGCAGATCATGCGACGCCGCGGAGACACCCCCGAACATCGTCCTGGTCTTCATCGACGACATGGGCTGGGGAGACTTTTCGAGCTTTGGCAATGATGATGCGGCGACTCCGAACATCGACCGGCTTGCGGAAGAGGGAATTCGATTTGAACAGTTCTATGTCAACTCGCCGATTTGTTCTCCGTCGCGAGTGGCGATTTCGACCGGGCAGTATCCGCAGCGTTGGCGGATCACGTCGTACCTGAACAACCGCAAAAGCAACCAAGAGCGCGGCATGGCGCAGTGGCTGGATCCCAAAGCTCCGATGCTGGCTCGATCACTGAGCCAAGCGGGTTACGCGACCGGTCACTTTGGCAAGTGGCACATGGGCGGCCAGCGAGACGTCAACGATGCGCCGCCGATTACCGACTATGGATTTGATGCGTCGCTGACCAATTTTGAAGGCATGGGGCCGAAACTGCTTCCGTTGACGCTCAAGCCGGGCGACAAGGAGCCGGGGCGAATCTGGGATCGTGCCGAAAGCCTTGGTGACGGGTATCGGTGGATGCTCCGGTCGGAGATCACGTCGGGCTTCGTCGATGCGGCGGTTTCGTTTGTCGATCAGGCCGCGGACGCAGACAAACCGTTCTACATCAATCTGTGGCCCGACGACGTCCACTCGCCGTATTGGCCACCGGTCGAGACGTGGGGGGACGGTTCCATGCGGCGGTTGTATCTATCGGTGCTTGAGTCCATGGACAAGCAGTTCGGTGTGTTGTTCGATCGCATTCGAGATGACGAGTCATTGCGAGACAACACGTTGATCCTGATTTGTTCGGACAACGGGCCACAACCGGGTGCCGGAGAAGCGGGACCGTTTCGAGGTTACAAGACCCATCTGTACGAGGGCGGAGTGCGATCGCCGCTGGTTGCTTGGGGGCCCAAGATCCTCAAGAAGCAAAACCACGTGGACAGCACCTCGGTGTTCTCAGCGATCGATCTTGCGCCGACGCTGTTGGCCTTGACCGAGACGCCCCGACCGGAGGGTGTAACGTATGACGGCGAGGCACTCGTCGGCACGCTGCTCGGCGAGGGCGGTTCGCGGGCCGCGCCGATCTTCTTTCGACGGCCACCCGATCGCGACGCGTTTTATGGCGAAGACGATCTTCCGGATCTCGCTGTTCGATCGGGCAAGTGGAAATTGCTCTGTGAGTACGACGGCTCGGATCCACAACTGTACAACCTGGACACCGATCCGTCGGAGAGCCACAACGTCGCGTCACAGCACACGGAGATCGTGGCAACGTTGACTGAAAAACTGATCCGGTGGCACGAGTCGATGCCCGCCGATAGCGGTGCCACGTATCGGAACAAATCAAAACGCGGCAAAAAGTGACATCGACTTCAGCGGTCGAAAATGGTTGATGAACGACCAATTCGGTCGGTGGGCGTCTTTTCGTTGCCTCGCATTGCTGTGATTGGCATGGTGTTGTCCGGCATGGGGCGGTCGTTATCGATCTGCCGCGACAGACGGTCGTGTTGCAATGGAAGACTTCGGTTGCTGGGGGGGACCGTCTCGCGAAACCTTCGCTCACCTGGAACGCAAATTGCGTTGCCAGTTCAGGTCGTTTTGCCCGTTTTCACGATGCACCTCAAGCTCCCGTTTGTTCGATGTTTTTTGCTGAATCGTTCACCACCAAAATGTTTTTCGATGGATGGATGCCGGTTGTCCGTACGCTCGTGATCGGCACCCTCGCCTATGTTGCTCTGATCGTTCTGCTAAGGGCCAGCGGAAAACGCACGCTCTCCAAGATGAACGCGTTTGATTTCATCGTGACGATTGCTCTCGGGTCGACCCTCGCCTCGGCGTTGATTTCGAAGGACGTTTCGCTGCTGCAAGGGGTCGCGGCTTTAGGATTGTTGGTGTTGCTGCAGCTTGTCTCCACCTGGCTTGCGGCGCGATACAGTTGGTACTCGCGACTGATCAAAGCCGAGCCGACCTTGCTATTCTTTCGCGGTCGCTATCTGCATGATGCGATGAGAAAGCAGCGAGTGACCGAGGAAGAGATTCTCGCTGCAATGCGACAAACTGGAACGACTGATCCGACCGGGGTGGATGCAGTGATCATCGAAACTGAAGGCACACTCTCGGTCATTGCCGACGGTGCCGCATCGTCCCAGCAACTGCGGCAACTGGGCATCGAGGACCGCGTCGAAACCTGAACCAACGGGGGAGCCGTCGCTTCGCCGCGATCCGGCCGACCATTCGGCAATCGCTTTCGACAGTCCACATTCTGGATGATCGGCCACGACACGGGTGACACCGCTCGTCCAGTCGATCGTTATGCCGTGCGTCGTTTAGAGCGTGGAGTATCGGTGATCGAGTCGACATCGGCGTGTCGGATGGCCGGTTGGTTCGGCTGGGTTTTCGCCAGCAGGTTGCGCTCGCGCAGGTTGCTGCGGACCGTATCCAGCAATGCCCGTTGCACTTGCTTGGCGTCGTGTTGGCCTTCTGTCCAGACGTGCAACTCATAACGTTGAGTTTTTTTTGCGATGCAGACCAACGTGACTTGGGGGCCGGGAGACTGCAACACAAACCGCTCCGCCGAGGCCCATTCGCCGAGCATGCGTCCGATATCGATCGGGCGTTCTTCGCGTCGCACGGTGACTTCGATCGCGACGGTGGTCAGTTTCCCGGCACCACGCCAATTGGTGACTTCGTCGCTGAGGAATTTTCGGTTGGGGATCTGCAACTCGCGGCCTTCATCGTCGGCAAGGATGGTTGTTCGCAGCGTTTGACTGGCGATCCGTCCGGTCAGTCGTCCGACGGTCACACGATCGCCGACGTTGACCGGTCGGGCGAACAATACGACCAAGCCGCCCAAGACATTTCGCACCATATCTTGCAGCCCAAAGCCGATGCCGATCGTGATCCCGACCATCAACCATTGAATCGTCACCCAGCGGACGCCGATCAATCGACAGGCGACGAAGCAACCGATCGCGAACAGGATGCATCGCCCCAGGACCAAAATCAGATGCTCCATGCCTTCGTCATAGTCAACGCGTTGCAGCACCAACGCGTCGAACAGATTCGGCAGCAATCGCGAAACATGGATCGCAACAAACAAGATCGCGGCGGCCCAAACCACGTTCAGTAGCGTGACCGGAGTGGCCTGCAACACGGAGCTTGCAACCGTGGTTCCCTGACCGTCGTTGGCGTACTCGGTGACGGTATCTTGGACCGTCCACAACACGGGATTCGCCAGGCTCATGTTGGGAATCACGTCCACCCATAATGCGACGAAGCAAGAGGTCAACGCAACGCCCGCAATGCATTGGCCGAGAAACCCGATTTGGTGCTTTAACACCACGTGTGTTTCATTGATCTCCTCCGTGACGTCGGGCTCTTCGATCAACCCGTACTCGTCGTACCTGGGTTCGACTTTGGGCCCGGTCAGGTTGCGCCAAATCTGTTGGAACCCGAGTTGGCCGATCTTCCAGACCACGCCCGCGGTCATCACCAAGATCGCCGACCAGGTCGCACGCTTGATCAATTCGCTGGCGGTGTAGCCGTAGCCGAGCGAGGACAGAATTCCCATGAGGACCGGGAATCCCAAGGCGATCGCGTACCAAAGGTGTCCAAAACCGGTCGCCAATCGGCCTCCAAATGCTTCGATCGCCGGACAAAGAAACCCTTTGCCGGGTCGCAACGCGAAGTGCGCCAAACCGGCCACGACCAGCATCATGGTGAGGAAGCCGAATCGCCCCAGTGAATCGCGCCAGATGCCATGATCGATTTGTCCCAGCATCGTGATCGCAAAGGTGCCAGGGACCAACATCAACCCGGCGATCGACCAATCCTTGAAGGCTTCGGCGCGGGTGGAAAACGTTTTGGACAGGTGTTTGTCGACCAGACCGAACGGGCGTAACAACTGACGCGGCAATTCGACCAACAACCCGATCAGGCTGGCGGCGAACAAGCCACTGGCGACCTGGATGATCAATTCAGAAACGATCCCCTGATTCAGCCACCAGGCGGTCGCGTAACCTTGCAGCGGTACCACCACGGCGATGCCGAGTGTCAATGCGCCGGCGGCGACCACGCGGGTCTTTCCGGCTGTTCGCAGTTTGGATTTCAGACCGATCGCCACCAACCAGCTTTTTAGCCGCCACCGCAGGGCAAACATCAGCCCGATGAACGCCAACAACAGGATTCCCGAAATCTGGTCGTCGGAAAGTTTGCGTTTCAGGTCGCGTCCCAGTTGTCGGGTGTGGCGAAATTCCAGCAACGCGGCGATCCCCGCCTTGGCGTCGGCGAAGTCTCGAATCCCGATCGGATCGCCGCTGCGGATCCATGTCGCGTGGCGATTGATCAGCTTGCGAAACGCTGCGGTCGTGGCACTGGTGGCCGACGCGGTCGAATCGAGCCGGTCCAGGTTGCGATGATACTTGCGATACGATTGCTTCAGTTGGGCGACCAATTGCGATCGATGGGTCAGCAAATCGAGCACTTGCTGCCGCAACAGCGGCGTCGGTGGCTGGCCGCTGGCATCGCCGGTTTTAGAAAGCAACTGATCGGCTTGCTGCTGCAGTTGTCCTTCGCCGCCGAGGATCAATTCCAGCTCCAAGGCTTCCTGCTGGGTACGCTGCAGCTCCGCCCGTGCGAAGTGGTTCTCGTTGTCTTGCGTTTGCCAGGAATCCAATTGTTCCTTGCGGTGTCGCAACAGTAGCCCGATGGTGGGTGTCAGTCCATACTCGGCCAATTTGCCGCTGACGGATTGATAGTCGGATTGGATGTCATCGAGTTTTTGCTCGGCCGCGTCGAGTCGCTGCTGCAGAGTGTGAAGCGAAAATCCGAGTTTGGAAAGCTGCTCGGCAAGGTTGGCATTTTGGTTGGCAATCTTGGCCAGGACCGGTGTGGAACGCTCGGCCAGGTCGCGATTCCACTGTGCGATTTGCGAGGCGACTTCGGGCGAAAAACCTTCACCTGGGTGATCTTCGGCGGACCCCTTCTCGATCGCAATGCTGCCGGCATTCGTTTTGCCAGCATTGACCGGGACCTGCAGCAGTGGCCGGGGTGACGGCGGCCACCGGGCGTCGTTTCGGGCTGCAGCGGACGTCGCCCAGAGTGTCAACGCGATCAGGCACGTGGAACAGTAAAGCGGACGACGGGGGAGACACAGACGGGACATTGTGAATCCAAGGGGATTGCGAAGTTTGCCAAGTCTGTAGATACGGGCCGAGCCGATCGCGAGTCAAGATTCAAGTTTCACGTCAATGCCGCGCATAAATCTTCAAATCGTCCACCACGACGTTTCGGTGGACGGCCAGCCGCAGCATTCGCTTGGTGGGGTGGGCGATGCCTGGCGAGGAGAACGAGCCGACTTCCTTGCCATCGATCGACACGCTCAAGGTGTCGCCGTTGACGGTCGCGACGGCGGTGTACCAGGTTCCTGTTTCCAGCGGGTGGGCGAACTTTTTCGATTTCGTCTTCAACTCGGCTTTCTGGGCAGGGGTGAGCGTGTCGGCTTGGCGGGCCTCGCGAGTTTTCAGGTCCATGACACCGGTCTTCAAATCAGCCAGCTCGGTTTGTTTGGTGCCGATGACCACTTTAAACAGATGCCCCGCCCAGACCTCTTTGCACTGCAAGTCGGCAAAGTTTAGGCCGAGGGTGTCTTTCTCGTGCTCCAACATGAACTTCACTTCGACCGAACCGTTGCGGAATTCGGCCGGATGAGTGACGGAGACGCCGTGGTCGGCATCCTTGTGCCGGTAGATGTACATTGCGCCGTTTCTGAGATCGACCTGCTTGTTTCCGCCGGCGCGTCGTTCGCTGTTGGTCCCCCAGCCGTTGCCGACTTCGTCTTTCAATTCTTGGGACTCGTTGCGTTGAAAGTCGTCGGCAAAGATCAGGGTGCCGCGATCGTCGGCGTGGAGAGCCGGTGCGACCAAGCATGCTGAAAGAAGGAGCGTGCAAGCGGCGATCGATTGTGTCTTCATCACGAAGTCCCTGTTGTTTTGGCGTCGAGTGGGGTTAGCAAAGCGCCCAACATCGTAAGCCGAACGCGTCGTCGGTCCTAGTCTGACCAGCCGACGGCTCTTTGTGGGGGAAATTTGGCGGAACGCGCTCGGCACGGTATGATGGTCGCCCCCCGCCGAGACCCCGCGTTTCGTTTGCCGCGGCAATCGCTCCCACCGCCAACCGTTCGCCCACCTTCAGCCGCATCGGGTTACGCTATGAAATATTCTTTTTCTGTGTTCTTGAGGTTTTAGCGGCAGGGCGCAAGCCCTCCGGTTCTTCCTCTTTATCAACATACCGGAGGGCTTGCGGCCTGTCGATTAAATCGGGATCTGCTGAGTCAATGGTGAGCCGCCGCGCGTAAGGCCTCGGGCGGGCGCCGCTGTGCCCGGCCGCTTACGTGTCACGGCTCACAAAACCGACAACCTGCGGGCTGTCGATTTAGTCGGGATCTGCTAAGTCAATGGTGAGCCGCTGGCCGTAAGGCCTCGGGCGGGCGCCGCTGTGCCCGGCCGCTTACGCGTCGCGGCTCACAAAATCGACAGGCCGCTCGCGCCCTGCCGCTAAAACATGAGCGTCGAGAAATTTCAATTTATAGTCGGAGTCTGGAACGGATGGTGAAACATCAAAAAATGTGTTGGGGCGTTGTCTGCTGCCTCGCGGTGAGTGTGTTCGGTGTTGCCGCCCGCGTCGGTGCCCAAGATGCGGAGGTTCGGACGGTTCGTGTGCTGACGATCGGAAACAGTTTTGCTCAGAACGCTTGCCGCTATCTTGAAGAGATCGCCGAATCGGACGGCACGTGCCGCATCGTGATCGGGACGGCAAACATCGGCGGCTGCACGTTGCAAAAACATGCGGATCTGGCCGCCAAATCGGCAACGGATCCGGGCCAGAAGCCTTACAGGGGCGAAGGCGGAAAACGATACAGCTTGCAAGACTACCTGGCAGCCGATCAGTGGGATTTCGTGACACTGCAGCAGATGAGTGCGCTGAGCTACAAGCCCGAGACGTACCATCCCTACATCGAACAATTGGTGGCGGTCGTCAGGGAGCACGCGCCCCAAGCGGAGATCTTGATTCACCAGACGTGGGCGTATCGGCCCGATTCGCCGTTGTTGAAATCCGATGGATTGACGCAGCAGCAAATGTACGAGCGGTTGGCATCGGCCTATGACGATGTCGCGGTTCAATTCGGCTGCCGAATCCTTCCCGTCGGTGCCGCGTTCCAATTAGCGCGAAACACTGTGGGTCGCGAAGTCTTGGTGCGCGATCCTGATTACAATTATGATCACCCGGTGTATCCGGACTTGCCGCAGCAGACGAACTCCTTGGTCACCGGTTGGCATTGGCGGACCAGCGGCGACAAGCAGGAGCTTCGACTGGATTTCAAGCATGGCAACACCAAGGGGTGTTTGTTGGCCGGTTTGGTTTGGTACGAGGTGCTGACCGGAAACGATGCGACCGAGACAACCTATCGGCCCCAGGGTGTGTCGGAAGACGACGCCGTTTTCCTTCGTCATGTGGCTCACCAAGCGGTCGTCGGTCGGACTGTAGAGAAGGTGAGATGACGTCATCCCTCGCTGTCAGATAATGCTTTGAAGCAGTTGTTAGCGGTAGGGCGCGAGCCCTCCGGTCTTTCACGGTGTTTTTGAAACGCAACCGGACGGCTCGCGCCGTTCCGCTAACACCTTGAGAGCTAAAGTAGATGGCATTGGGCTTGCGCCCTGCCGGTAACGCCTCGCAAAACGCAGGAAATAGATGTTTCACCGCGTAGCCTGCCAGGCAGGGTGACTTAAAACGTTTTGATTCATGTTTCCAGTTTGAGACTGATCCATGCGGGTCTTGCCGATTCTCGTTTGTTGCTGTTGGTTTGTGTCGCCGTTGGTTGTCGGGCAGGAACCCGCCGGCGCGGACGGCATGACGTTTCGCTTGATCGAGGGAGGGCGTTTCGTTCAGGGCATGGACGGCGGCGAACGCACGTTGCAGCAGGCGTTCCCGCTGTCGACGACTGGGCAAGGCTACGGCAACGCCGAAGGCCCCGCGCACGTGACGTGGCTGACCAAGCCCTACCAGATCGCCGAGACGGAAGTCACGGTCGGGCAATTTCGACGATTCGTCGAGGCCACCGGTTATCAGACCACTGCCCAACGCGGTTTGGCCGAAATGGTCGGATGGCAACCGACGCCGGAAGACAAGCCGCTGTATCAGTCCCGTGATTTTGTGCGAGACACAATGTTCAGCTGGGAGAATCCGGGATTTGAGCAGACCGATGAGCATCCGGTCGTCGGGGTCAGTCTGACCGACGCCAAGGCGTATTGTCAGTGGCTCAGTCAACGTGACGGCGTCCGCTATCGATTGCCGACCGAAGCGGAATGGGAATTCGCCTGCCGTGCCGGCACAACGACTTGGTTCTCATTCGGAGATTCCGCCCACGGGGTCTCGCACCGGCACGCCAATCTCGGTCACGTCGAACTGGAACAACATCGCAAGCACGCCGCGGAGCGACAATGGTTGCTCGACTGGGACAACGATCCGACGGACGGCTATGTCTTTACGGCGCCGGTGGGCAGCTACGCTCGCAATCCCTGGGGCATCGCCGACATGCACGGCAACGTCTGGGAGTGGTGTGAAGACCTTTGGCTTGACACGATTTACAAAGATTACGATCGGCCGCGATTTGATCAGCCCAATGGCGTTGCGGTGGATCCTGTCAATCGAGATCGACCGCAAACGACCACAAATGATTTCCACGTGCTTCGCGGGGGCTGCTGGTACAACGGTGATCTGTCGTGTCGATCGTCCGCACGAATTCCTTGGGATGCCGATGACGCGGCTTGTTACGTGGGATTCCGAATCGTCCGTGATGCCGGCCCGGAGCAGTCGACGGCGGCCCGGGATGCATACGAGGCGGAACAGGCAGCGATCGCTGCGATCGAAGCGGCCGGCGGAAAACGTTTTGCGTCGCGGGGGCTGGACATCGAAGTTCGGTTTGAAGGGGCAAACGTTGACGAATCCGTGTTTGACAGCTTGGCGAAGCTGCCCGATCTGCAGCGGCTTCGCATCGGATGGCGGGATCGCGACGCCAAACTCTCTCAGGAGGGACTCGATGCGATTGCGAATCTGAAACACTTGCAGGTTCTGGAGTTCAAAAGCGGGCTGGGAATCGAAACCCTTGATCTGTCCGTGTTGACGCGGATCAGCGCGTTGCAGGTGCTGCGTTTTCCCCGCGACGCGTCGTTGAACGATCAGCACCTGGCGGCACTTGCCGGGTTCACATCGCTGCGGGAGTTTCAATGCTTCGGCACCGCCGGTGGGTTGACCGACGTGGGGCTCAGCCGGTTGAGCCGGAATCGCAACCTAGAAACCTTGCTGGCCTGGGAGAACGAAGCGACCGGGGCGTACTTGAAGCATTTGCAAGGCTGTCCGCTGAGTACGCTGGCCAGTACCGCAGCGTTTCGCAGTACCGGCGCAATGACGGATGAGCACGCCGCCAACTTGACAGGGTTTCCGCACCTTCGCTCGCTCACGCTCGATGGCCAGTCACAGCTTAGCGGTGCGTCGATCGAGCGGATCGCAGCCTTGGACGAACTGCGACAGTTGAGCCTGCAACGTTGCCGCGGCATCGGCGACGCCGAAATGTTTCCGCTGGCGAAACTGCAGCAGTTGCGTGACGTTAACTTGACGGACAGCCCGGCGGGTGATGTCGCTGCCAAAGCCCTGGGTAGGATTCCGCGTTTGGAATCGGTGCGTCTTGGCAACGATGATTCTGGCGGCCGTGAGCGGCTGACCGACGCCGGAGCCGCCGAGTTGTCCAAGGCGTTTTCGATCCGGGAATTGGACCTGACGTCAAACGCGTTGACCGATCACGGGCTCAAGTCTCTCGGACGCATCAATCGATTGACGCGTTTGACGATCACCTCGCATCAAGTCACCGGATCGGGCTTGGGACCGTTGACGCAGTTGCCTGACTTGCGCGATCTTTCGCTTCGGACACCGGGGCTGGAGGACGTGGCGTTTGAGTACTTGGCGAGTGCAAAAAGCGTTGAAAAGCTACGGCTCGCCCATCGTGGCGTTCGGCCTCCGTCGGCGCTGACCAACGACGGCATGATGAAGATGCAGGCCGCCACATGGCTGAAAGAATTGTGGTTGCCTCGCAATGACACCGGACTCACCGAACAGAAGATCAACGAGCTCAACGAACTGATGCCCAAAACCAACGTCATCCCCTACACCGTCTCGCCCGACTAAAGTGGCGTAAGCTTCCAGCTTGCGATCCGTGGCGTAAGCATCGCACGAAAAATAGGTGGGATAGGCTAGAAGCCTCTCCCACGCCTCAACCGTACCCCTCCATGCACCAACCTCCGCCCCACCGATTCGCCATCCTGCTTTGCAGCCTTGTCCTGCTGGCGTGTGGCATCGCGCACGCTGCCGAACCTCAGGACGTGGCGCTGGACGACGATTCGGTCACGAAGCTGATCCAGCAATTCTGCGTCGACTGTCACGGCCCCGACACCCAAGAGGGCGAGCTGCGGCTGGACACGCTGACCCCAGACTTCACCGATTCGCAGACGGCGGCGAAATGGATCGAGGTGATGGACAACTTGAACCTGGGAGAAATGCCTCCGCAGGACGAACGCCAACCGCCCGACGCGTTGGTTGCACAAGTTGTCGACTGGATCGGAAACGAATTGAAGCACGCGGCGACGCTTTCCAAAAGCACCGGCGGCCGTGAGTTGATGCGACGACTCAACCGCAGGGAGTACGCCAACATCGTCGGCGACTTGCTGGCGATCGAATTCCTGCCCGGCGAAGGGCCGCAAGACTTGTTGCCGCCCGACGGAACGATGAATGGGTTCGATACGGTCAGCAAGGCGTTGTTGTTGGACCCGTCACTAATGGAAAAGTATTTTGACGTCGCCGCCATGGTCGCAAACAAGGCGGTGATCACCGGGCCGCCGCCGGTTCCGACTCGTCGCAATCGGATGCAATACGAGGACAGTACCGGCGGCATCGAGTACATCAAACATTCACGCGAGACGATCCTGACCGAAGAGGGCATCATCACGATGAATCAGGGGATGCGTAGCGACGAAGCCTTACGGCACCCTTGGAACGATCGATTGATTCCGATCCGCGGCAGATACCGCTTGCGGGTCCGGTTAGGCGCCGACCCGCGCGATCGCGAGGCACTTTACATTCGAATCAAACGCAGTGGGGATGGTGATTTGTATTTCGGCACGGTGCCCGGAACGCTGGACCGTCCGGAAGTGATCGAAATCGAACGCGCCTTCGACGTCCCGGGCGGAAATGAAATCGGCATCGAGTTTGTCGACGCGCCGAGTTTTGGACGCGTCAATTATCACTTCTCGGACCTGCGGCGATCAGCGGAAGAGGCGACCAAGAATGGGAACGCAACCCTGGCGGGCCGGTTGCAGGCGCAGTTGGGCGCACAGGGGTTTCCCAATCAGGGACGGATTGAGCCTGACACGCGAACGACCGGCCATTTGCCCCGGATCCTGTTTGACTGGATTGAGCTGGAAGGGCCGCTGTATGAACAGTGGCCACCCCAAAGCACGGAACTGATCTTTCATCGCGGTTTGGACGCTTCGGAGTTCGGCGAACCCTACGCCCGCGAGATTTTTGCCCGACTGCTGCCGCGCGCGTTTCGACGCAACGTCAGCGCGGCGGAAATCGAACGAATCGTTGGCGTGGTCCGCAGCGAATTGGCGTACGGGGAATCATTCCCCGACGCGATTGAATCCGGGATTGTCGCGATGCTGTGTAGTCCTTCGTTTCTGTTGATCCGCGAAGCGGAGGGAGCAATCGCGGGCGACGCCGCGGCGAGCAACAGTGGCTTTACCAGTACCGACGACCCTGCCGGTGTCGACGAACTCAACGACGATGAGCTCGCGTTTCGGTTGAGCCGATTTTTGTGGAGCACGATCCCGGACGACGCGCTCCGTCAAGCCGCGGCGTCGCGGCGTTTGACCGACACGGACGTGCTGGTACGACAGGTGCGCCGAATGTTGGCACACGAAAAAGCTGACGCGCTGGTCGAGGGGTTTGCGCGGCAATGGTTGAAGGCGGATGAGTTTGACCGTTTCGCGATCGATCAAAACCTGTATCGCGATTTCTATCGCGCCGAGAACGCCGGTTTGAACGAAGCGATCAATGCGGAACCGATCGAATTCTTTCGCGAGGTCATGCGCAGTGGCGGCAGTTTGCTCGATTTTCTGGACAGCGATTGGACGATGGCCAACGAGACGCTGGCCCGCTACTACGGGATTCCCGGTGTGACGGGCAACGCCATGGTTCGCGTTGCGTTCCCGCAGCCGTCGGTGCGCGGCGGGCTTTCCACCATGGCCGCGCTGCACAAATGGGGCAGCGATGGCAATCGGACGAAACCCGTCGAGCGCGGCAAGTACGTTTTGGATGTCTTGTTCAACGACCCGCCCAAGCCGCCGCCGCCCAACGTCGGAGAAGTCGAACCGAACGTCAGCGGTGAACTGCTGACGGTCCGGCAGCGTCTGGATAAGCATCGCACCATCGCCGCCTGTGCCCATTGCCATCGCACGATCGACCCCTACGGTCTGGGACTCGAAAACTTCAGTGTTACCGGCACGTGGCGGACCAAGCAAGATGGCGAACGTCCCTGGTGGCCTGACCACGCGGTGATCGACGCCAGCGGTACCTTGCCCGATGGAACTCGGTTTACGACGATCAATGAGTACCGGACGGCGCTGCGTCGCCAAAGCGATCGGTTTTTGCGTGGGTTTGCCGAGAAGATGTTGACCTATGCACTCGGCCGCATCATCGAACCGAGCGATCACGTTACAATCGATGGCTTGGTCGATCGCATGAAATCCAACGGGCACAGTTTGCAGAGTCTGGTCGAAGGGATCGTCCTTTCGGATGCCTTTTTAAAGAAATAGAACCATGAGCAAAATCCACGCACCCCAACTCGGTCGACGCACGTTACTGCGGGGCACCGGCGGCGCGATGGCGTTGCCGCTGTTGGAAGCGATGCTGCCGAAACCGGCGGCCGCCGGCGGCGAAAGCGTCGAATCTGCCTTGCCTAAACGGATCGGCATTTTTTACTTCGGCACCGGCATGAACATGCGCCAGTTGGAGCCGGTGGATGAGGGACGCGACTACACGTTATCGCCGACGCTGAGGGTGCTGGCCAATCACAAAGACGACTTCACCGTCCTCTCGGGAACCTATTTGGAACACGGCGGCGGTCACCAAGGTGATTACACGTTTTCGACCGGTGTGAAAGCCAAAGACGGAAGCTCGATCAATAATTCTGTCTCGATGGATCAAATCGCGGCGCAGCAACTCGGACGCCAGACCCGGTTCCCATCGCTGCAGCTCTGTGTCCAACGCGGCACCGGATTCGGGGGCAACCTGCGCACGCTTTCTTGGAATCATGACGGCGTCCCGCTGGCGTCAGAAAATGATCCTCACGTCTTGTTCAATCGACTGTTCAAAGTCGATGGCCCCGAAGAAACCGAGCTGCGGAAAAAGGGATTCCGTCAACGGCGTAGCATCCTGGACCTGGTCATGGAAGATGCGAAACAGATGGAACGCACCGTCGGCGGGCGCGATCGCGTCAAGCTGGACGAATACTTCAGCAGCGTCCGCGAAGTGGAAAAACAACTGGAACGCGACATCGACTGGAATGTGAAACCCAAGCCGAACGTCGACACCAGCGGTCTGAGTGATTTTTCGGAAAGCTTTACCGTCAACATGCCCGCCGGGCAGTTTGTGTACGGGAAGTACGCGCGGATGATGTACGACTTGATCGCGCTGGCCTACGAGACCGATTCTTCACGCGTGATCAGCTACGTGGTCCGTCAAGAAAGTTCAGGCGGGACGTTTCCCGAATTTGGTGTGTCGAAAGGGTTCCACGAATTGACGCACCATGGCAACGATCCGAAGAACTTGGCGGAGTTGGCCAAGGTGGATCGGATCTACCTTTCGCATTGGAATTACTTCATCGATCGGCTGAAGTCGTTTGGGCAACCCGACGGTTCGAGTTTGTTGGATCACACGCTGTTGGGATTTTCGAGCGGGATGGGGATCGGGCATTCCAAAGACCGCTTGCCGACCTGCCTGTTCGGCGGCAAGGCCGCCGGTGTTGCACACCAAGGTCACCTTCGGCTACCCGAACAGACTCCCCTGTCACGTGTTTGGCACACCATGCTGGACCGGGCCGGCGTCGACCCCGGTGACTCCTTTCAGGACTCCACCGGAGTGATCGAGGAGTTGATCAAAGTGGGGTAAGCTTCCAGCTTGCCGCAAGGCAAGCTTCAGCTTGGCGTGTCGCAGCGGTTGGGGGGAAAGCTTTCAGCTTTCCGGGACGCAAGCTGGAAGCTTACGCCACTTTCGCAAGCTGGAAGAGGAGGCCATGGTTAGGGTCCGTCGCTCATCAGCCAGGCGAACAGGTCTTGGATTTGTTGTTGGCTCAGGTTGTCCAGCAGGCCGTCGGGCATGAGGGAGTTGGTGGTCAACTTGATGGTCTCGATGTCGTCCGAAAGGACTTCGACGGTCTCGGTCGCGGTTTGGATCGTGACGGATGATTCGGTTTGACGGGCGACGGTTCCACTGATCACGCGTCCGTCGGTGGTCAACAGGTTGGACAACCGGAAATCGGCCGGGACGGCGGCGCTGGGATCGATGATGTTGGAGACCAGATAGTGCAGGTCGCGTCGGTTTGCGCCGGTCAATTCGGGGCCGACCGATTTGCCATCGCCGAACAGCTTGTGGCACGACGCACAGGTCTTTTGAAACAGCTCGCGGCCGCGGGAAAGATTGGCCGTCGCAATCCGCGACGGATCCAAACGTTTCTCCAAGTCTTTGATCTGACGCACGCGTTCGGCCGGCGAACGTCGCAGCGTTCCCCAGACTCGGTGAAGTCGCTCTCGCAACGCCTGATCACCCAAAGCATCGATTTGCCGGGATTGGCCGGCTGATAGTTCGCCCGCTGCGATGGTGTTGTTTTCAATCGCGCCAAGTAGCAACGCTGCACTCCGGCGGCGCGCGACGAGATAATCGATCGCGGCAACCCGTTCCTGTTGACCCCACTGGCCGTAGCGGTTGAGAACGGTCTCGGCCAGTTTCTGATCGTCGGTGATCGTCGCCGCACGCAGTGCCTCGGTGGTCAGACGCGAGGCCCGAATCAATCGTTCCAGGTCACGAGCAAACCCGGCTGGATTGCGTCGGGCCAACCCGTCGAGGGCGGCTCGGCGGGTCGCGTGGTCGGTGTCGGCGGCATGCAGTCGTTGCCGAACGCGTTGCAAACCTGAATCGTCTGACGTGACCGCCGCCGCGCGCACCGCCGCGACACGCACCCGCTGATCGTCGTGCTCGGTCAAGGTTTCGATCACACCCGCGACGCTGCCGGGAAACTCAGTGCGTGTTTGCAGCGAGACACTGTCATTGAATCCCTCGAGAAGATCGGCGATGACGTCTGCTCGCCTGGTGTGCGCCAGATGATCCAACAGCAAACTGGCGGAGCGGGACGAATCACCGCAAATTCGCCGCGCCGTCCAGCGACGGATCCGTGGTGAAAACGATTCGACAGCTTGGAGGGCACGTTCGGGGTGCGCGGCGACTTCGGGTTCGATCGCGTACCAAATCATGCGTTCCAAGTTCGGATCCGGTGTGCTGTCTTTCTTGATCGCCAAGGCAACGGCGGTCGTCCAGCGTTGACCGACTTCAAGACGCTGTAGCGCCGAAGCCAACGCCATCCGGACCAGCCAAGATGACTCCGTCATTGCCAACTGCGCAAGACGATTGGCGGTTGCGCCGGATGACACGGCACCATCGACCAGCAGTCGCACCGCCCAACCGCGGACATGTTCACTCGGATGGGAAAGCCGTTCCGTCAACCAACGATCGTTGACCCCGCCGCTGCATTGCAACGCCCAGAGGGCGCGGAGCTTGCGCGTGATGTCGGGATGAGTGCTGAAAATCTTTCGCAGCGCGGCGTGTGCTTCGGACAAGTCGTCTCCGTCGGCGGCGCGCTCTTGCAGGATCCGACGTGCGTGACGGACGAACCATTCGTTGGCATGCAGTTGGCAATCGACGAGCTGCTTGTCGGTGGCTTGACCCAAGTCGACGTCGACGCGACGGGGGTTTCCCCACGTGATCTTGTAGATCCGTCCGCTTGTTCGGTGCACGCCGTCGCGATCATGGCATTCTCCGTTGTCCGACCAATCCGTCACGTAAACGTCTCCGTCAGGGCCATACTCCATCGAGACGGCTCGAAACCACGGATCCTCCGCGACCAGAAAATCATCGGCGTGTCCGCCACGATACGGGCCGTCGCGTCGGTCGAGCCGGTCGCGGTTGATTCGCCTACCGTGAATGTTGCTGGTCAACAACGATCCGCGATACTCTGGTGGCCAACGGTCACCGAGATAGATCATCGCGTCGCAATGTGAGTGCCCGCCGCCGAAATCCAACATCGAGGATGCGGGGTGATCCATGGATTTCCCCGACGACCAATGGAGATGATCACTGGTCGCCGACATCGCTTCATAAACGTGGGGATTGGGATGCACGCCGCGATCTTTCCACCGCTGATAGTGGGCTCCCGGGACAAGATGCCAAAGGTGTTCCACGACGCTGGTCGTCAAAAAACCTTGACCGTGGTCGTCAAAATCCAGCCCCCATGGATTGATCGTCCCGTCGGCCACGATTTCGAACTGGTGTGCGGTGGGATGGTAACGCCAGATCGAACAACTCAATTTGATGCGATCCTGCGATGCGTCACCGGGGCGACCGACGTGTGACGGTTGCTTGATCCCGTGGCGGCCGTACAGCCAGCCATCCGGCCCCCACGTCAACCCGTTTACGCTGTTGTGTTCCGCTTTCAGTGACCAGCCGTCGAGGTGCACGACCGCTTCACCATCGGGAACGTCGTCGTGGTTCGCATCGGGCAGGAACGCCAGGTTCGGCGGCGCAGTGATCCAAACTCCACCGAACCCGAGTTCCAGTCCCGTCAAATGGGTCAGTCCCCCGCAAAACACTTTGCGACGGTCCAGCACGCCGTCGCCGTTGGTGTCTTCGAAGATCAAAATCCGGTCGTGGGGCTGATCGGTGAAGGTGCTGCCGGCATAGGAATAACTCTCGGCGACCCAGAGTCGCCCGCGATCATCGAATGTGATCGCGATGGGTTGACGGACCGCAGGTTCGGCCGCCGCCAACGTAATCTGAAATCCAGTCGGCACATGCAACCGCAAAACCGCGTCGACGGGAGGAAGCGGATGCTGGCCGACCGCTTGCGTATTGCGAGGCGTGAATTCCTGAGCCCCGGCCGGGACGCAGGCCAAGAGCAGGAGTAACCAACTGGCGTAAGCTTCCAGCTTGCGAATCCGCTGAGTGGATTCAGCTGCAAACGCAAGCTGGAAGCTTAGACCATTGATCGCAAGCTGGAAGCTTACGCCACGTTGGGGCGGCGGATTTTGAGGGACTCGAAGAGCGGTGCGAGGCGTTGGTAGCATTGGCGAGCTGTCGCAATGGGTTGATAGGCCGGCTTTCGATGGACGTGTGAGCTGACCTCGACGTTGACGAAACCGGAATAGCCGAAGTTTTTCAGTACCGTCAATAATTCGCTGTAGTCGGTCTCGCCATCGCCGGGCAGCAAGTACTCGTGCTTTGCGGGTGTGCCTCGACTGTCTTTGACTTGAACGTAGGCCGTGATCGGCAGCAGTTGATTCAAGCTTGCAGCCAGCGAGAGTCCTTCCAGGAAAAAATGGCTGTAGTCGTACACGACCTTCAGCCAGGGGCTGTTGATTTGTTGGTGGACCCACAGCGCCCGCTCGGGCGTGTGGACGGCGTGTGCGGCATGGGGTTTGAAACAGATGACGGTTTCGCTTTCGCGTCCGACTTCTGCCCAGTCGGATAACTGGTCCACCAGTCGACCCTTCGTTTCGTCCCACTGATCCGTCTTGCCGGCGACGATCGACTGAATGACCGGCGGGGTTTCCGGGGCGAGGTCATGCGCCAACTCGGTCGCCCGCTTCAACCGCTGGAGGTTCGCGGCGTGCTGCTGATCCGATCGCAGACAAGGTAGGCTGTCTAGCAATGACGGGACCGTCAAATTCAGATCACGAAGCTGTCCACGAATCTCCGCACGGTCTCGTCGACCTAGCGTCGTCGGTTCGGTGGGCCATCCGCTGATCAGCGCAAATTCGATGCCGTCGTATCCGATCTCGGCGCAGGCGTTGATCGCGTCGGCCGTCTTCAAAGATTTCATCCCGTAGGTGCCGAAACCGAATCCGATCGTGGCGGCCGCGTCGGCATCGTTCGCACGCGCGAGATCGGTGGCGGCGGTGAGCTGGATCGCCGCGGCGGTCAGGAAGCATCGTCGGTTGAGATGAATCATTCGGCTTTCGACTTGAGTTCCGAAACGCTGACGCGTGCGAAACTGATTCGCTGGTAGGAATTCTTTCCGGAGGCGTCACCGTTTTCAAACAAGACGCCCAGTAAGTCGTCGTCGATCAACACCAGATCGCTGTAGGCGGCCGGTCCGGTATGAATCAGCGGGCCGTCCTGCCAGGAATTGGTTTGATCGGTGGAATACCGCAATCGCAAGTCGCTGCGTCCCTTGCCACTGGGGCCGTTTTGATCGGGCCCGGAAAACACGATCAGGTCCTCTGCGACGGCCAACAGCGAACACTGCACGACGGGCGGATCGAGCACCGCGGGCGCCGGACGAAACGCGTTCCATTGCCGGTCGCGGGAGTCGAAGGATTCACCGCCGTCGCTGCTCCAGGCTTCGCCACGGGTTCCCACTGCGCCACCGAGTTGGTTGCGGGTGTTGAAGTACAGCGTCCCGTCGGCCAGTTCGACCACGGTGGTTTCGTTGGCGCCGATCCCGTCTTTGTAGGTTTCATCGACCGCCCCCAGACGCCACGTTTGCCCATGGTCGTCGCTGAGCACCACGTGCGCCCCCAGGTCGCCGCCGTCCCTGCCGTCTTCCCCGAGCCGATGGTCCGTCGGAATCACCAATCGTCCGCGATGGGGTCCACGCTGGATTTGAATCGAATGGACCGGACCGGTCGCGTACCAGCCCCAGGCTTCTTTCTTGACGTCTGGGGTGATCTCGCGCCGCGGCGACCAACTTGCGCCGTGATCGTCACTGAAAATCACGAACACGCGGTCGTTTTCAAGTGTAAACGGCATCCAAATCCGTCCCGGATGGTTCGGATCGAGCAGGTCGACGACGGGAGCGGGATTGCCGATCGTGATCTCGTTCACGCCATCGGCGACCAGATCGCGAAAGTCACTGTTTTTTTGCACCACCTGCAGCGCACCCCATGTCTTGCCGCCATCGGTCGAACGTTTCATGACCAGATCGATCTCGCTGGCGTCGCCGCCCTGCCGCGCTTCGCAAAACGCCAGCAAGTCCTCGTTGGCGGCACGAAGGATTGCCGGGATGCGGAAGATCCGATATCCATCTTGACCGCTGACAAACACACTGGCGACCGGAAAACCGTTGTCGGTCGACGTGGGCTGCTCTGCGGACGTTGGGTTCATGCCCATGCTGCTCGCGATCAGCAGCAGTGCAAAGAAGTAGGGTTTGGGATCGATGTGGTTGTTCATGTTGGATGGTTGAATTCGTTCGGTCGTGTTGGTGTTTGGGGAATTGATGTCGTTTCTTTAGGTTAGGGGCAGGGCGCAAGCCCAATGCCACTTATTTTAGCTCTAAAGGTGTTAGCGGAACGGCGCGAGCGGGCTGTCGTTTTGGTCTGGATCTGCTGAGTCAATGGTGAGCCGCTGGCCGTAAGGCCTCGGGCGGGCGTCGCTGTGCCCGGCCGCTTACGCGTCGCGGCTCACAAAATCGACAGCCCGCGAGCCGTCCGGTTGCGCTTCAAAAACGCCGTGAATGACCGGAGGGCTCGCGCCCTACCGCTAACAAAAACACCCCGCTTGGCGTCAAAGTAAGTGGCGTTGGGCTTACGCCCTGCCGCTAACACCTCGTCAAACACAGGGAATAAATCGTTCACGGCGAAGGGCGGAGTTTGGGAACGAGTCTTGGATCGGCGGTTCACCGCTCGACCTCCCCTCGCTGCGCTCGACCCTCCTGCCAGGAGGGTAACTTCAATCACTGCACGACCCTCCATCGTGGGACGGTAACGTCTGTAGCGTGCAGCCGGGCAACTTATTCCGGCTGATCCCAAAGACGGTAGGGATCGTCCAGGCGACGCATCTCGTCAAGCAGCAGCTTTTCCATTTTGATCAACTGTTCCTTGTGTTTCGGGTCGCCGGCCAAGTTGACTTGGCTGGGCGTGGGCGTATAACCGACCAGGGCATTGAGCGATGCGTCGTGGTGTTGCGTCAGAAACTCATGCGGATTCTCGGCCAGATTGAACAGCTGCGTCTGCCGTACTTTTCCGTCCAACACGTCATACTTGATCAGCTTCCAATCACCCTGTTTGACGCATCGCATGCCTGGTTTCGTCCCGCCACAATAAACGCCGAACAGCGTGTCGCGGACGACTTGTTGTTTGCCGAACAGGACGGGAGCGAAACTGATCCCTTCGTTTGTGTCGGGGGCATCGATGCCGGTCAGGTCGCAGATCGTTGCCAGGACATCCATCAAGTAGATGTTCCCGGGCGCTCGAACGCCTTGCGGAATCCCCGGTCCCTTGGCGATGAACGGAACGCGCCAGGTGTGTTCGTACAGGTTTTGTTTTCCTTGCAAACCGTGGCGACCGATCGCCATGCCGTGATCGGCCGTATAAAAGATATAGGTGTTGTCGAGCTCGCCGAGTTTTTCGAGTTTGTCGAGCACGCGACCGATCTGATCATCGATATTCTCGCTGCAGGCGAATTCGCGTCCCAGCTCGTTTCGAATCGTTCGTTCGTCGCGCCGTGTCCAGACGCCGCTGACTTTTTCTTCGTCACGCAAGCCGGGATGACCGTGATGGAACGGGTGCTCAGGCAAGTAGTTGACCGGCAGTTGTGGTTGTTTGGGGTTGGCCGGCGGCAATGAATTCTTGTCGGTGTGATTGACCGCGCCGTATTTCGCGTTCAGTTCCGAGGTTCCGTCACGCGTGTCGTGGGGGTGTGAAAAACCGAAGTAGATCAAGAATGGATCGGTGTCCTTGGACGCTTCGCGTTGACCCAGGTAATCCAGGACGCGATCGGCGTGCCAGGCGCTGCCGGTTTCATGAGTGCCGCCACGTTTGCTCGCTTCGTGAACGATCGTGAACAGTTGGTTGGCCGCGTCGTAGCTGTTCCCTCTTTTGCAGGTTCGCATCGTGTCGTAGCCGGCGCGATTGAACACGGCTGCCATCGTCTGGTTGGGCAGATCCGTCGGCACCAGCGAGGGATTGTCGGCGTTCGGATTCTGTTTGTTTCGTCCGCGGTTGGGCAGATGCCAGACGCTGCGTCCGCTCATGATCATGTGACGCGACGGCGTGCACACGGCACCGGACCAGGACCCCATGTGGTGCGCCGCATCCAACACGATGCCTTCGGCGGCCAGTCGATCCAAGTGGGGTGTTTCCAGTTTGGATCGCGTGTTGTAGAGCTGCAAATCAAAAGGCGATTGATCGTCGGCCAAGATGAACAGAATGTTGGGGCGTTTCTTGGTCTTTGATTGAGCCGCTTTGTTCGCTGCCGCTTTCTTTTGAGCGGCAGTTCGCCGCGCGACGATGCCGGCCAGTTTCTCGGCTTCGGCTTTGAGGACGTCCGGGGCAATTGTTTCGGGCGTGACATCGCCGTGTCCGATGTCTTCACCCGCGGGGATGGTACGGATGCGGATGTTGCGGTACCAGACCGGATCACCGTGGTCTTGCAGACTCAGTTGTCCGCCACGGCTGGCCACGTCACCGCCGCGCTGTTTCAGCATGTCGACGTTGAAGGCCCACTTGGGATCCTGGTAATCAAAGTCGATGACCTTGCTGCCGTTTAGCCAGTGTTGGATGACGGAGCCCTTGCAGACGATGCGGGCTTCATTCCACTGGCCGACCGGACGTGTTTTGTCGGCCGACGGTTGCATGCAGAAGTACAACGAGGCGGCGCTGGTGCGCGGGTTCTTGCCATCCCTATGTTTCGAATTATCCAGAATCTGGTATTCATACTGACCGGGACGATAGTAGACGCCGCTGTTGCTGCCCGCGGCGACTTTCCATTCAAATCGAAGTTCAAAATCGTCGGGGACTTTGGCGGCGTTGTAGACCAGCGATCCGCCCTTGCCGGTTCGCGTGACCACCCCGTCTTCGATGACCCAGTTCCCGCTGTGTTTCCAGCCGTCCAGGCTGCTGCCGTCGAAAAGCGTTTGAAACGTTTTGTCCTGAGCCACCGCGGGTGCGATTCCGCCCAGCAATGGCAAGAGAACGAGAGAAATAAATATTGCGAGATGTCGCGTCATGGCGAATGCTCCCATAAGGCGGGCACGGTGGGGACATGGGGGAGGTAAGATTCTAATCGTTTCGAGTGGAGGGAGTGTGCTTGGTCCGTGAAATCCAGGATTTGTTATCCTGGTAGGGTGACTCCCACCACCGCGCCGCCATTCCATGCACACGTTTCCCGATTTCCGATGTTCTGCTGAGGCGATGGGGCTGGCCGGAATCCTGTTCAGTCTGCTCTCGATGTGGGTGGCGTTGGGACGGGGCCGCTGGTTGATTCGGTCGGCCATCGGCGTCGCCGCGCTGGGGCTGCTGCTGCCGCTGCATGCCTACCAGCCGATCGTGTTCTTTAGCTTGGCCGGATTCAGCTCGGTTGTGTTGCTCGGTCTGCTACGTTTCCTTGGCCGGCGCGATCAAGTGGGGCGACGTCATTCGCGCACCGCACCTCCGATCTGGCGACGGCTGACATTTTGGTCCGGGGCGCTGGCCGGTTTGGTCGTGGCTGCGGCCGTTGTCGGATGGGCGGTCCGCGTCTATTGGAACATGGGCTCTCTGGAGACGTTGCTGGTCTTTTTGCCGGTCTATTTCACGATTCAAATTGTAGCGATGCTGTTTGGCGATTCGTTCCGGCTGGGACCAATCGTCGTGACCCGGTGCGATTCGGTCGGTCAATCGTTTCGTCTTTCTGACGCGATGTCGGCGATCGTGTTGCTCGCGATTTTGTTCCTGATCAACATGTTGGCTCAGCAACGCGATCCCGTTTCACAATGGTCATCAATGCTTTCTGCCGCCGGCATGATGACCTTGGCCACCGTCTCGATCGCAGCCCTGTTTACGGCCGTTCGCTTACGCTGGCGATTTGTCGCGATGGTTGTCTTTTCGATCGTCCTGGGGCTCGCGTTCCAGTTCGGAGCGGTCGGTGGAAAGTGGTTGATGCAAGCCAGTGCCCTGAGTTTTCTTCCTGGGTCGCCCTATCATGTGATGATTTGGACTTACGCGGCCGCACTTCTGATGACGACGTTGTGCGTCGCGACGGCCGGCTGGTTGCGGTATCGACAACATGACTCGCCGGCGGAGTGTTCGACACGGCGGTTGGCGACCATCGCGTCATGGACTTTGTTGACGTTGTATGCCGTTTGTCTGTTTCCGATCGCCGTCCAAATGGCCCGGCCACTGGCTCAGCCCGACCCGATCGCCGGTGACGCAACAGTCTATGAACGGCTGGAGACGAAGATGGCTGAGTTGGCGATGCTGAATCCGAAGGAACAGACGCTGCAAGAATTTGCCAACGCCGGTCGGACAGAACGTGCGAACAAGATTGCCGAGGCGTACGCATCGATTCGGCGGACGGCTCGTCAGACATTTCGTGCGCCCGATCCATTTGCCGTCGATGCCGATTTCACGGGTCTCGGACAGAAGCTGAATGTTATTCGGTCCTGGGCACGCTGCATGGATAAAGAAGCCAAGGCGAAGGTCAAGGCGGGACAGTTTTCTGACGCCAGTGAATGGTGGATCGACTGCATCCATGTCGGACATGGACTCGGGCGCGGAAGCGATGTTTCCTACGCGTTGACCGGCATCGCGACCGAAGGCGTCGGTCAAGAAGGCTTGGTGTGGATCCGCAACGATCTGAGTGTCGAAAAGCTCGCGGAATTGTTGCCCGTATTGATTGCGATCGCTGGCCAGCGGGAGTCACTCGAATCGATCAAACGACGAAGCGATTTGGTGATGGACCGCGAAATGAATTGGCAATACCGATTGGCGATGTACGCGCCGGCTCACTTGTCTGGGCAAAGTCCGTCCGAGACGACGACTTTGGTATCGCCGTCGATTGACGCGACCGAGGATGCGATCCACCGACGCGATGCGACGCTGCGAATGCTGATGTTGGAATTTGCCGCCCGATTGTTTGACGCAAAACACCAACGGTTGCCCACCGGCATCAATGAACTTGTGCCGGAATTCTTGCCATCTGTTCCGCTCGATCCGTTCAGCGGGAACGCGCTGATCTATCGGCAGACGGACACCGGATTTGTCGTCTACAGCACCGGCCCGAATCGAACGAACAATGGCGGCGAGTTTGGCGACATCACCGCACTTCATCAAGACGGCTATGACTTTGATCTCGACACGCTGATCCGAGCGACGAAACGGATCGGGAGTGGCGGCTTCGGCGGCATGAATTAGCGACGAGCGGCAGATGAGTGGGATAGGCTTCCAGCCTGTCGATGCTGAAATGACAGGCTGGAAGCGTCTCCCACCTCAAGAGATCCGACAGTTATTTTCCGCTTGATGCTTCATGCGGTGACTTCGGCAGCGGCAAACCGAGTTCGTCGCCGTTCGCCTGGAAGCCGTTCCCGTCGACGTCGACGAAGATCGGGTTGCTGACGGCGATCGGCGGACGCTTGCCATATTGCTCGCCCATGACTTTGTCCATCGTCATCCCTTCGCCGATCGTTGCCACGATCAGGTGCGCGTCAGCATCCAGTTGGACCGTGATCGTCGAATCAAATTTGACAACGCTGTCGGAATCGGCGAACAGCTCGGGTGAGTTCTTTCGCGTGTAGTCGTGTTTTTCGCTGCGGCGTCCGTTGATGAAAATGGCAACACGATTGACGTCCAACCAGTTCGGGCATTGGACAGTCACCTGGACGTTCACCTGGCCATCCTCGGCCGCGAGGTCATCACCGGGAATCGCCTGCGTCTCGCCGGTCTTCGACGTGCCGACCACCGACAGGAATGGTCCGGTCGACATGACGATGTGTCCCGCTTCGGCTTGACGAATCATCTCGTCGGTGGAGATCGCTGCCGGATCATCGGTGCTGCTGGCGAACCAATTTCGCAGCCAGCCGCTGCCATGGTGGTTGTAGTGCGCGTCGGTGTTGACGACACCCGGAATGCGGTAGCCTTGGTTGAGCAGTTGCATCCATTGGAACAGCGGGATTCGCATTTCGCGGACATTCGGAGGCTTGCTGGCGACGTCCTGGAAAATCGTTTCCAGCGGGTGGACTTCGATCACATCCATCCACTTGAGCATTCCGCGGAAACCCTTGTCGGGCGTTCCGTCGACATCCAAGTCACCATAGATTTGATGCAGATTGGGGTGATTCATCTGGACCAGCTTGTCCGATCCGCCGTCCCACATCGCCAACCGTTCGATCTGGACGACCGGGTTCGGATCGACGCGCGGCCCACCTCCGTTTTGCGTGTGTGGATGGTGGTGTAGCGGGAACGAGTTTTGGTGGTTCGCCGGCAACGGATTGCCGGTCAGTTCCATTCCCGTGCACGTCGCCATCAAGTGTGACAGTTGCATCTGTTGCAGATGCGGCGCGTAGCTGCTGATGCGATTGTGTTCGGTGCATGGGGCGAATTCCAGGTGTTCGCAGAGCAGGTTTTCGACGCGTCCGTATTGATCGGACGTGTTATCACCCGAAGGGCTGCTGTGGCTGTGCAGCTCCGTGCTGACCCAACCGCGGGTATCGACGACGCGGTCGAGTTGGACCGAAAGCTCGGTTATCGTTTCTTTGCCGACCTGGATTTGCCGGGTCACGCTGTTGTATTCCGGTCCGCGGCTGAAATGGATTTCGTAGGTGCCTGGATCGAGCGGGCAGTGCATTTGCCCATGCACGGCATAGACGCAATTCTTGACAAAGGTTCGGGTGCTGTCGGGTCCGAAGTCCGGTGGGTCTCCGTTGGCCGCGTAGACCGTCGCTTTGGCCGGGATGGGAGTTCCGTCGCCGTCGGTGACCGTTGCACTAAATCCGCTCGTTGCAGACGTTCCTAGCCGAATCGTTTGGGGTTGGTCACTCGATTTGATGATCTGAACGAAAGGCGTGTTTCCGACCGCGGTGTACCAGACGATGTACTTACCGGGAACCAACCTGGCGTGGGCGACTCCCTGATCGTCGGTTTGTAGCGTAAACGGTGTTGAGGCTGTGTTTTCGGATTCCGTCTTTGTTCGCAGCGAGATTTTGGCACGCCTGACGGCGGCTTGTTGGTCGCCACCGGGGATCTGCAACGGCACTTCAAAGGTGTGCATTGCCGGCGAGCGATGTGACCCTTCCGCGACGGCCAGCAAGTCGATCGGGCTGGTCGCGGGATACAACAGGACCGTCCAGGTTGTCATTGCGTCGCCACGCTGCACGTGCTGGTCGCTGTAGTGCAACTCCGCCGGGCGGCCGTTTTTCCACTGGGGCGGTTCGGTACCGATCGGACTCTTGAATCCGATCGTTTGTCGAAAGAACGCGTCACTGCAGTACGCGACGCTGCCGGATTGCTCCATCTCAAAACTGCGATCGGCGCGGACTCCGTCAAACGCTTTGACCGTTTCTGCGGTATCCCCTTCGATCCATACCGTTGTCTCGACGAACGCGTTGCCGTCGACCAGGCGATAACGAACGATTGCGGTGGTCCCATCACCGGCGAGCGATTTCGACGAACGGCATTGCCAGAACACCGCATCGCCGTCGCGACCGATTTGCACCTGGCTCGGATCATGGAATTGATACCTGCCTGCCGTGGGGATGAAGGCGCTGAGCTGATCGTTGGAAGGATGATTCAAGGTCAGATCGAGTATCGACGCGCCGATCCCGCGAATCGTCAAGTTGGCATCCCGCGTCGCAATCGGGGCAGCAATCGTGACGGAGATCTGATCGTTTTTCATCAGATAGTCGCCATAGATCCAGTCCACCTCTTTGCCATCGATGTCGGGTTCGAACTCCGGGTAGATGACACGAATTTCGGCGCCGGTGGCAAACGCGGCGGAGAGCCAAAGGAACGCGCAGACACAAGGGAGGGATCGGCGCAAGCGTGGAGGTTGCATGGCAGGTTGGGAGGGAGGGAGGAGCGCGGGGGAGGGTTCAGGATCTGAGATTTGAGATTTGAAACGTCTAGCGGTCAGCAGGTGTTTTCAGTTCGTTCAATCGACGCTGCAGTCGGGCGTGTTCTTGTTTGGCTTTGTGGGGCAGTTCGCCGATCGCAAGTGGTTGCTGTTCTTTGGGGTCCTTGGCGAGATCGAAGAAGCGTCCGTCGTCGTGGAGGCGAAACTGCGGCGACCGGATGGAGCGTTTTCCGCGGTGTTCGCTGTAAATCCAGCTGCGATGGCGTCTCCTTGCGTCGCCGAACAGCAGTGGCGCGAAGCTGATTCCGTCGCGAAACACGTCTTCGTCCGCCAAGCCCGACACTTCGGCGACCGTGGGCAGGTAGTCGGTCAGGTCGACCATCTGTTCCATTTGGGTGCCGGCACGGACGTGGCCCGGCCAGTTGGCGATCAACGGAACTCGAGTTCCCGTGTCGTCGTGTTTCCCCTTTCCTCCGGGAACCACCTCACCGTTTCGAATCGAAAACACTTTGGGGCGGGCCATCTTGCCGTCGGAGTCGACCGACAGATAACTTGCCGCTGGAGTCCCGTTGTCGGTCGTGAACAGGATCAGTGTTTCGTCGCGAAGTCCCATCTGTTCCAGCGCCGCGACCAACCGCCCGACCATGTCATCCATCGACGAGATCATTTCCGCGTACGTCATCCAGCGGCCGTCTTTATACGGCGCGACGTGTCGACCTTTTAAGTCATCAGTGACATCGTGGCACAGCGCCATCGGATAGTACGCGAAAAACGGTTTGCCATCTTGTCGGCTCTGTCGCATGAAGTCGATCAGGAAGTCGACATACAGATCGGGGCCGTATTTTCCGAGCGTGTCCTCACGGAGTTGGCCGTTCTGATAGATCAGCGGGTCGTGATAGCGACCGCCTTCGTGCCAACCGAACAGACACCAGGAATCGAAACCGACGCGACGCGGATGTTGCAGATCGTTTTTCATCATGCACAGCTGCCATTTGCCTGCAACGGCGGTTGCGTAGCCGGCCTGTTTCATGCGGTCACCGATCGAGATCCCTTCGGCGGCGTCGGGGAAATTACCCCACTTCATCCCCTCGGCTCCGAAACGAAACGGGTAACGTCCGGTCATCAGGCAGACCCGCGAGGGGTGGCAGACCGGCATCGCGTAGGCGTGGCTGAATTGCATCCCGCCGCGAGCCAACGCATCAATGTGCGGTGTCGGATGGCTTTGGCCGCCATAGCAACCGATCGCGTCGCAGCCGACGTCGTCCGCCATGATCAACAAAATGTTTGGTTTCGATGCCCTGGTGCTGGAGGGCAACATCAACGGTGCGAGCAGCACCACGGTGAAGACGGACGCAAGCACGTGTTTCATTGTGATCATTGTCCCAGTTTAGCGTAGTTCTCATAAGCTTTGCCAATCGCGTCGTCCTCCGTGTCGGAGTGGAGGTACACGGCGAACCGCAGCCGAAACGTTTCGCCGGGCTGAACCACGATCCGGCTGGCTGCCCCTTGTTTCATCGCCGCGCGGCCGAAGGGGTTGGCGGCGATCAACCCATAATCTCGGGCGTGCCACCAGCTCGGGCGAACGTTCGTCGGATGACTCATCACCGTGATCCCCACACGCCGGCCATCAATGACACCACTGTAATCACACCAGGCGGCGGCGTTGCCCCAAATCGCGTTCGCACCCGAGCGGTCTTCGGCGTCCCTCAATGTTCCCCCCGCGACTTCACTGATCGGCGTCGCGACGCGAACGCCCAGCCCCATTTCCTCCTGGTCGCCGAACGAGAACTCCGTGGCGCCACTGAAGATGGATTCGAAAACCAACAGCGATGCCTCGGGTTTTGCGAGAACGGCAAAGCGGAACTCTTCGTCGCAAACGATTCTGCCGTCGGAACCGATGTATTGTTTCTTTTCGATGAAGGAACCCATGTTGCGTTCGGAGGCGGGTTTCTGGATGAAGTCAACGTGGCGAACCGCCGCCTTGTTGCGCCAGAAATCCTCGCCACCGAGATCACCGAATGCCAGCCAAATTCCCGGGTGCATCGTGGCGTGGTCCCCGCGGTCGCCGGCTTGGGGCGGATGATGCCGCGTGACCTGAATCCCACCGGGAGCTTTGACGTGGGCACAGTAGGGCCGCGGGATGGAATCATCGCGATAGATATAATGTGCGATCGCTTCACCGTCGGTTTGAATGATGACGCGTCCGTCGCCTTGATCGAACGTCAGTTCCGGTCGCTGCGCCAGGACTGCCGCAGAGAAGCAAAGCCATGCGGTGAACGTCAACTCGATACGTGGATTCATGGGGCTTTTCCGGAAGGGGCGGAATCAATCGATGATTGCGATCGCCCTGATTGCCAGGGAGGGCGAATCGAATTCATCGGAAATGTGGGGGGCAGCGCATCTCAAATCTCAAGTTGCAAGTCTGTGTGCGAAGATTAGGCGTTCGGGACAGACCAATGACCTTCTGCCCGATACGTGCGTCCAAGCATGGCATTGGCTTCGGGGTCACCCTGGATCGTTTGCTCTTTGGGGGCGATGCTCAACGATCTTCCGACCGTGACGCTGATGTTGGCCAGGTGAACCAAGCTGCAGGAATCATGGCCGATCGCGATGTCGGCAGCCGGCTTGCGGTTTTCGGTGATGGCCTGCAGGAAATCGAGTTGGTGATTCTTCGATTGCGTCGGACTGTCTTGCGGTGTGGGTGCCGCGATCGGTTGATTGGTGTCATCCCAGATTGCGAGTTTGCCCCGTTTGCTGACGAACAGCATTCCCTTGGTTCCATAGAACTCGATTCCCGTGTCGCAGTTGTGGGGCAGGTTTTTGGACCAGATCCGCATCTCGAAGATCAGTTGTTTGTTGACGTTCGGCTTTTCATCGCCTGACCACTGAAACACACAGGTGGCGGTGTCGGGAAACTGTTGGTCATCGTCAAAGTAGAATTTCCCGCCGATCGCTGATGCGGTGGTGGGTAACCCTTGGGTCCCCAAACCCCATCTTGCGATATCTATTTCGTGGGTTCCATCGTTCCCGATGTCCCCGGTTCCAAAGTTGTGCCACCAGTGCCAATCGTAATGGAATCGATTGGATTGAAATGGCAGAAACTCCGCGGGGCCGACCCAGGTGTCGTAATTGACGTGTTTGGGCGGCGTGGAGGGTTTGGCGTGTCCGATGTTCCTTCGCCGCTGGATGTTCCATGCCTTGCAGACCAGTACCTCACCGATCACTCCGTCTCGCAGCAGGTTGATCGCGCTAGTCACCAACGGGTTCGTACGGCTTTGTGTTCCGTGTTGAACGATCACGTTGTTTCGCCGTGCGGCTCGGACCAACAACTGTCCTTCCCGGAAGTTGTGGCTGCAAGGTTTTTCGACGTACACGTGTTTTCCGGCATCGCAAGCCATGATCGATGCCGGCGCATGCCAGTGATCCGGGGTGGCGACGACGACCGCATCGACCGAGCGATCGTCCAGAATCCGTCGCAGGTCGTCGGTGACGTGTTTCGCACCGGACAACTTTTGGAAGGCTGCAGCATGCTGCTGATCGGGGTCGCACGCCCATGTCACCGTGGCCTCACCGGCAAAGCCTTGCAACAAACTTTTCGAACGGCCGCCACATCCAATGAAGCCGATTCGGGGGAGGCCCCTGTCCGACGCGGCTCGCGCGACATTGGTGTAAGACAGTGCGGACAAACCGACGGCAGATCCACGTACGATCAGTTTGCGACGTGTCAGGGATTGCATTGGAAATACCGTGGTTCACCCAGTTCGTTCTGTGACAGGCACATCAGACGCCCCGCATTCTATATGATTGAGTTGGCGTTCGCGTCGCGAACACGAGAAACACATTATCAGATTGGGATCAACGATGTCCTGCTACAACTCGGTGATTGTTCCCGCGGCGATCGATGACGTTTGGAACGAGATCCGCAATTTCCACCGTTTGGACTGGGGGCGCCCGTTTATTACCAGCGTGAAAGCGGTCGGCGGACTGCCGGGCGATTGCGTGGGAGCCAAACGGGTGCTCAACGGCGCTTTCGAAGAAACGCTGTTGGATTTGGACGATGTCAACTACAGCATGCTGTATTCGATCGACGATGGTCCCGAACCGGTGTCGCAGTCGTCGCTGTCCGACTACCGTGGCCGAATCCAATTGTTGCCCGTCACGTCCGACAACACCACGTTTGCCCAATGGATGTCCGAGTACACGGCGGACGATCCACAATTGGTCGCGGATTTCTGCAACCCCATCTATGCAGCCTTACTGGAAGCGTTGCGAGACCACTTTGCCGCCGCGTAGCGTGGAGCAAAGGTTTAGTGGGATAGGCTTCCAGCCTGTCATTTCGGCAGCGACAGCCTGGAAGCCTCTCCCACTTGTTTCCCGCTCATTGCCTACTTCCATTGCCACACATCTGCCGGGTCGAGCGTGCCGTCGGTATGGGCGGCATCGGATTGAAGCCAGCTTTTGGCATCTGCATCGTCACGCAGATAGGCCTGCCAAAACTTGACGCTGATCTTTTGAATCGCGGGGTGATGTTTCGGATTGCGATCGCGGCGACGTAAACCGCGGGCGTCGGAGAACGTGTAATGATGCCCGTCTTGGAAGACCAGATGATACTTGTCTCCGTCGGGCAAGGCTTTGTAAACCAGTTGACGTGACTCCGGTGTGAAGGCGGGATCGATCGGGCTGTCGTCTCGGGTTCCCGTCATGCACAGCAGCGGACGATCCAGTTGGGCGAACGCTTTTTCCGGTGGCGGCCCTTTCCCTGGCTGGGGGCTCATCGCCAAGAACGCGTCGATGCGTGGTTCCTCGAATTTCCGGCCGAAATAGGACTGTTGGCCGGCAACGCCCAGCGTGGTGACCGCACCGAAGCTGTGGCCGCTCATGCCAATGTTGTCCAGGTCCAGCTTGCCAAAGAGCGGGTGGTCTTGGCTTTGATTCCATTGATCCAGTTGATCGATCACAAAGGACACGTCGTCTAATCGGTCGCGTGCACTTTTGTAGCTGGCCGCGTTTTTGAGTGCATTGAATCGTTCGCGGAGCGGAACGTTTTTCATCACGTCGCGGTCGCTGCCGGCGTGCTGGATGAACACAGAAACGAAACCCGCGCCCGCCCAATGCTGTCCCAGGTACGGGTTGCCTTCGCGAGAACCGCCGAGCCCGTGAGAGAACAAGACGACGGGTTGGGCCGTTGCCTCTTCGGGCAAATACACACGCACGGGTACCTTGCGATCTCGTTTCGGATCACGCGGTTCAAAATCAATCTGCTTGATGCCCGAGGGCGACTGCGCCCTCAGGTAAGATGGCAATGCCAAGCAGGCCAGAGGGACGACCACCATCAGGCCGGTCGCAATGAAGGGGCGCGTCTGCGGCCCAACCTGTCGCAGTGTCTTGATGAGTGACATCGCTCTCAAACCTCTGGCAAAAACTTTCTGAAAAATAAATGGACGCGGAAAATCTTGATCACCCACATGCCACCGGATGCGTCTCTCCGTCGCGGCAGAGGCGCCGTCTGCGCTGGTCGCGAGATTTCGTGATTCGATTTCGGACGCAACCTCTTGGCGTAACCGTCCAATATTTTACAACAATGCCCGCCACCATCTCCTGGCCCTTCACAGTCCCCGGTGGGACGGATCGATTCATGAGCACCCTCAATGGAATTCCCATTTGGCAAGTCGACGCTTTCGCCGATCGTCCATTCTCGGGGAATCCGGCGGCAATATGTCTGCTGGACGCTCCTGGTGAGACGCAGTGGATGCAGGACGTTGCGGCGGAATTGAATCTATCCGAAACGGCGTTTGTCCTGCCCGCCGGTCGGCCCAATGAGTTCCACTTGCGCTGGTTCACGCCGGCGGTCGAGGTGGATTTATGTGGCCACGCGACGCTCGGAGCGGCGCACACGTTGATCGAACAGAAACGTGTGGATCCCTCGCGACCGATTCGGTTTCAAACCAGAAGTGGATGTCTGAGTTGCCAGTGCGAGGGGCCGTCGATCACGATGGATTTCCCGGCAACGCCACCGTCCAACGCGGTTGATCCGGCCACGATTGACGACCTTCAAGTTGCGTTGGGGGTTGCCGTCAATCACGCCGCGAAATCCAACGAAGACGTGTTCGCCGTTGTCGATTCCGAGCAGACGCTGCGCACGGTGTGCCCGGATTTCGGCAGACTCGCAAAGATTGAAACCCGCGGCGTCATCATTACCGCAGCATCCTCCGCGGTGGGAGTCGACTTCGTGTCCCGCTTCTTTGCGCCACGGTGCGGGATCAACGAAGACCCGGTGACGGGGTCGGCCCATTGCTGCTTGGCACCCTGCTGGTCCCAGCGTCTTGGCCGTTCGTCGCTGACCGGCTACCAAGCGTCGCCACGTGGCGGTGTCGTGCAGACCGAAGTTGTCGGTGACCGTGTGCAGTTGTCGGGGCAAGCGGTGACCGTGATGGAAGCGAGGTTCTTGATCGATGCAATGCCGACAAAGAGTTGATTTTCCAGAATAAACGTTTCCATCGAGGCGACCATTTGTTGGAGCGGCTGTACGGGTTTTGCACAACCCTAGCTCGCAGGCGCGACCGGACCCTCGGGAAAATGGATGGCGGTTTTGAAGAGTGGCGTAAGCTTCCCGTTTACTATTCCGGCAACGCAAGCTGGAAGCTTACGCCACTTGGTCTTTCGACATCGGATCAGGCCGCTTTCCGCGTGTTCTGCTTCGTTTCGCCCAGCCAGCCGCTGATCGCCTTGAGGTCCTTTTTCCAGTCCTTGCCCGTGCGGCGTCCCAGGAAGGTTTCGAACATCAAGTCCATCGTTTCGCTCAATTGACGGATCGCATCGATGCGGTCATCGTCGTCAAATTCTTCGTCCTCTTCGAGATGGATTTTCGCGCCGCTGATTCCGAACGATTCTGCTTGGAGCGTGAGGTCGAATTGGCGATCGTCGCGAATGATCGTCATGCCGGCTTTGCGAGGCAATTTGCCGCTGCGGATCGCCTGCATTGCCTCGGGCAGCTTGACCGGACTCTCTGCCGAGATGCTCTCCTTGCCCGATTCGCCCAGCGGGCATTCCAGGCTGAGTGTCTTGGCCAGCATCACGGTGACTTTCGAATCGTCGGCCAGCGTGATCGTGTCGGATTGGTTTTCCAGTGTCCACCACAGCCACATCAAGAATTCATTGCCCAGAAAATCTGGCGACTGTGAATGCTCGTTGGACCATTTGTGGCTGCCCATCGTTTGTCCGCTGACGAAACTCACCGGCTGTAGATCGTCGACTTCGCCGTAGAGCTCGTTGTCGATTCCCCATTGTTCGGCCAGCGATCCCGCGCTCCAATGCCGAAGTTCCACGCCGAAGGCGCGCTCGACCAGATCCAGGCAGTGTCGGCCGGCCGTGCCCACCGAACCGCCGAAGTACAGCAGTTCGTTGGCGTAATCCCAGAGCATTGGAAAGGATTGCATCTTGCGATACTTGCCGGTCGCCGCCTCCGTTTCACAGCGTTGTTCCACCGCCTCCTTGGCCTCTTTGCGCTGGGCTTTGGTGATCACGCCCGTTTCGCTGTCCTTGGCGATTCCCGCCAGTTCCATCTGCAGCCAAGCGGCTCGATAGGCAGAGGGGATCTGGTTGGTGTCAAATCGGGCGGAGAAGTGGATGGCTTCGTTGATCAAGTTTTTGCTGTGATCAAAGTCCTGGTCGAATAAGTGCTCGCCGCCCAAAAAACCGACCGAGACGTTTTCTTCCGAGGCGGTTTGGAACTTGCCGGCAGCGTGCTTGGAAAGGATCTCGATGTGTTCGTCGCCGAAGCGTTCCGCTTCGAAACCGGTGACACTGAATCTTTGAAACGCGAGGCTACCGCGAAGGAATGGCATGGACGATCCCGTGACTGTTGAGAGGGCGAGCGGATGGAAGCGTCGTGGATTTATCGACGGATGCCAGTCAGGAATTTGTCCCGTTGAAGCCAATCGTCACGATCGGCAAGGTTTGACCAGTTTCAGGCGGGATGGGGGGGCGAAGTGACAGGAAAATGTGGGGCAGAAAAATGGGGACAGAACGTAGGGAAGGCAGAACGATGGGGGCAAAGCGATGGGGGCAAAACGATGGGGGCAGAACGATGGGGGCAGAACGATGGGGGCAGAACGATGGGGGCAGAACGATGGGGGCAGAACGATGGG
>NZ_NTFY01000007.1 GCF_002289565.1 Rhodopirellula sp. SM50
ATTCCGCATTGCCACAGCTGCGCTGGGGGGAGGGCTGCGCCGTGGCAAAGACGCTCAACGCCGAGCACAGGGGAGATGCTATAAGGGGAGGTGGAAACGGTAGATCGCGAGTTTTACTTCAGCTGCCAGATTCGCCTCCCAAGCAGCAAAGAGCCCCTCTCCTCGCTACGCTCGACTCTCCCAAGGGGAGAGTGACGAAAACCCTTTAATTTCCACGACTTAAAAACTGCACGACCTCTGTGCGGGTGACTCGGGCCTGCGGGGCCATGCCGGGGATGGCAATGGTGAAACGGGCGGCGCATCCGGCACATCCGGAATTTCTTGCCTGCTTTCCGCCTCGACCACCTCAGGTCGGGCGGAAACCCGCCGATGGCGGCGAACGGGCAAAGCACATTTCAGGATCACTTCCGCACGCCCCACGACGGTCCTCTCGGTTCTCCCATGGCCCAGAACTCGCCAGCCACTGAACACGTTCTCCAGCCGCATCGACGCATCCTGGAGTTGGATTCACTGCGGGCGCTCGCGGCGATCAACCTGCTGCTGTTCCATTTCACGCACGTCTACAGCGTCAAATTCGGATACACCTCGCCGCTGGGTTTCGAATGGCCTTACGGCGCGTACGGCGTCGAGATGTTTTTCATCCTGTCGGGGTTCGTCAACAGCATGTCGCTGATGCGGCGCGGAAAACCCGTCGACTTCGTCGCCGCGCGGTTGATCCGCATCCTGCCGATTTTCTTGATGGTGATCGTCGCCAATTTATGGATCATGAGCTTCGCGCCGCTCAATGAGATCGGCATCACGACGGCACAATTCGCCGCCAATTTGACGTTGTTGCCACGCATCTTTGGACACGAGTGCGTCGACCCGGTGATGTGGACGTTGCAAGTCGAGATGATGTTCTACTTCACGCTGGTGGCGTTGTATCGATCCGGCGGTCTGCGGCGCTACTTTGTCGGCTGGGGAGCGTTGCTGGTCCTGTCGTATTTTGTTTGCCCGGCACTCGATGCGGTGGAATCCACGGCGGCCGGTGCGTGGTGGTTCTCGCTGGCAACGGCCGCCCGGCGATTGATGCTGTTGGATTTCGTGCCGTTGTTCGCAATGGGATTCCTGCTGTACATGGTCAAAACCAAAACCGGGCGGTTGTGGCAGAACCTGCTGGGCATCCTGGTCGCCGCGTTCGTCTTTCACAGCATTGATCACGGCAAGCACAACCCGGCGGCGACGGCGTTGATCCTGGGGCTGGTGACCGCCTGTGCGTACGGCAAGATGCCCGTGCTGCGGTTCCGTCCGCTGCTGTTCGTCAGCACGATCTCCTACGCGCTCTACCTGTGCCACAACAACCTGGGGTGCGTGTTGATTCACCGGCTGGACCACAGCGGCTATCCGCCGGTGGTGTGCTTCGGTTTGGCCGTCGTGTTCGCGTTCTGTCTGGCGACACTGGTGACCACGCGGATCGAAGGCCCGATCACGAACTGGTTGCGGACACGCTGGGAACGCTATCGCAGTGGAGAACAGACACCCGCGGCGGTGGCGGCGGAGTAGCATCGCGCGACACCGCAAGGGACGTCGATTCTTTTACCGCAGGATTTGGCAACCGATCTAGATTCTCTCCCGCTGGGAGAGACGGCGTTTGCGCAGCAAGCGAACGCCAGAGAGGGCCGGCGCTGTGAAAGCCTTGGTGACCTGATGGTGGCCGGAGCTTGGGGTGTGCTAGCGCGCCCCCAGATCACTGCTCGCTCAGTGCGGCGGCGAGCTGTTCGTAGGTTCGACCGGAATCGATCTTGTTGCCGCGGTTGTCCAGCGCGATCTGGTACAAGTGTTGGCCACAGGTGGTCGGATAGTTCCCGGTGACGCAGGCTCGGCACAGATTGTCGGCTGGCAAATCGATGGCGCGTGCGAGCGCTTCGACCGGCAGATACCTGAGCGAGTCGGCGCCCAAGTCATCGGCGAGCCGTTGCTGGGCTTCATCGGTCAATTCGCCTTCGGTGCCGAAATACTTGGGCCCGATCAACTGATCGATCGTGCTCATGTCGATGCCGTAAAAACACGGCGCGACGATGGGCGGACAGGCCACGCGAACGTGAATTTCTTTGGCGCCGCCGACTTCGCGAATCCGATCCAACAACACGTTCATGGTGGTGCTGCGGACGATCGAATCTTCCACCAGGATGATGCGTTTGCCTTCCATCACCTCGCGCAGCGGAGTGTACTTCGTCGCCGCCTTGACTTTGCGCGCCCGGCCGCCTTCGATAAACGTTCGACCGGCGTATCGGTTTCGGATCAAGCCTTCGCGGCAGGGGATCGAGAGTTGATAGGCCATCGCGTCGGCGGCGGCTTTGCTGGTGTCCGGCACGGGGACGATGATCGTGTCGGGATCGTCCAACGGGACGCGACCGAGTTCGCGTTCACAGCGAGCGAGTTCTTCGCCCAGTCGCGTTCGGCTCAAATAAACGCTGCGGTCATCCAGCGTGCTGGCGACGTTGGCGAAGTAAATCCATTCAAAGAAACAATGGGCGGGCTTTTCGACCGGCGCGAATTGCTCCATCCGAAACCCCGACTCGGGGCTGACAATGATCGCGTGCCCCGGCGGCAGCGATTTAATTTGATCGGTTTCAAAGCCCAAGTTCAGCAGCGCGACACTTTCGCTGGCTGCGGCAAACAGGGGGCCCTCTTGGACATAACACATCGGTTTGATGCCCAGCGGATCGCGGGCGACGATCATCTCGCCCTCGGCGGTCAACAACGCCAACGAGTACGCGCCGTCAAAGTCGGCGGCGACCTGTCGCAGCACATCGATCCATTCGATCCGTTCGGTCGAATGGCTGAGCACCCGGCCGATTTCGTGCAGAATGATTTCGGTGTCGGTATCGAGCGTCAGGTGATGGTCGCCGTCGGCCAACAAGCGTTCTTTCAGGACGCCATAATTTGCCAGTTGGCCGTTGAAACAGAAACTGAACCATTTCCGTTTGTGGATGTGATCCCGCTGAAACGGCTGGGCGTAGCTGCGGTCGTCTTGGCCACAGGTGGCGTAGCGGACGTGACCGATCGCCGCACGTCCGGCCAGCCCCCGCATCAAGGACTCGCATTTGGCGCGGTGGTTGAGCCGAAACACCTCGGTGACGGTGCCGACGTCTTTCCGCGTGTGCAGCAATTTGGCTCGATCGGGATCATACGTGGACATCCCGGCGGCCAATTGACCGCGGTTCTGGATATCCAGCAACATCCGCGGCAGCAACCGAGAGATCTGACGCGGCCCCTCGTCGGTGCACATCGGGCTGCGCCCGCGGCCGGAAAGATGGTAAATCGCCGCGACACCGCATTCGTGGTGCAACTCGCTCATGCCGGGGTTTGCTCGTCAAACGTTGAGAGGGGGGAGATCATGGGATCGCAGCGAGCAAGTGACTCGTCGCGGATGTCTACGTGCCTATTGTCCAAATGCAGACCGATTTGTCGAACCGCCCAGTCGCGGGGAGGATTCGATTTTCGAAAATTTGACGCGGTTTGGCCAATCACCCGCCTTTTGCCGGATAGGCGATGTTTGGATCTGAAGTTATCGTGTTCGGGATTCTGTCGCTTAGACAGTTTACTTGAGAACGTCCGCCGGACCTGTTTTTTCGCGTTCCGCCCAAACTTCCTCGCCGTTTGTTGCATTTGTGACTGATTCGGATTCCAGCCAGCTGCGTCACGCCGCGATCGAGGGAGCACGCTGCGTGGTTGTTAAAGTCGGCACACGGGTGTTGACCGATCCCCAAGGCAAATTGGATCGCCGCCGCATCGAATCGCTGGCCAATGGCCTGTGCCAGATCGCCGACACCGGCCGCCAGACGGTTATGGTCAGCAGCGGGGCGGTCGGCGCCGGCATGGGAAAACTGAACCTGGACCGACGACCGACCGATTTGGCAAAGTTGCAAGCCGTCGCCGCGGTCGGACAAGCCGATCTGATCCAAGCCTATGAGAAAGCGTTGGCCGGGTGTGGCCGGCACGCCGCGCAAGTCCTGCTGACACGCAACGACCTGCGCCGCCGCGACGGATACCTGCACGTCCGAAACGCGTTGGCGAGTATTCATGAATTGGGCGCCGTCGCGATCGTCAACGAAAACGATTCGGTCGCCGTCGCGGAGTTGATGACGACGTTCGGCGACAATGACCGCCTGGCCGCACAAGTCGCCGGGCTGCTGGACCAAACCTTGCTGATCATCCTGTCGGACGTCGATGGACTCTATGACGGCCCGCCAGAGGCCCCCGGCAGCCGACGCATCGACTTGGTCCAATCGCTCGACGACGAAATCTTGGGCCTGGCCCAAGATCACCGCAGCACCCTCAGCAAGGGCGGCATGGCCAGCAAGCTGTCGGCGGCCAAACTGGCCACCGCACACGGACACGCCGTCATCATCGGCCCCGGCCGCACCGACGGAGTGCTGGAACAGATCCTCCGCGGCGATTCGATCGGAACGCTGTTTCTGCCCAGCCAACGAACCCTCCGCGGGCGACGCCGTTGGATCAGTGGTTCGGCCGAAATCGAAGGCCAATTGATCGTCGATGCCGGGGCCGCACGGGCACTACGCGAAAACGGCCGCAGCCTGCTGGCGATCGGTATCCAAGAGGTGCGTGGCAAATTCAATGCCGGCGCCGTGGTCACGATCAAAGACCAGGAGGGCAACGAAATCGCCCGCGGTCTGTGCAATTATCCCTCCAAGGAAGTCGATCGGATCAAGGGAAAAATCAGCGACATGATCACCGGAATCCTCGGCCATCGCCCGTACGATTCGGTCGTCCATCGCGACAACATGACGCTGCGAATCTGACGCGTAACACTCTCCGGCGATCTCCGCTTGGTGAGACAGACCCGTCCGCCCGCGGCGAATGAACTCGCCGCGCACTCTCTGTCGCCAGGTGCCGCCATGCCCGTTTGGACCCGAAACACGCTGCTCTATCCGTTTTTGATCGCCCTGGGCATGATCGCCCTGCCAACTGCCCCGCTGCACGCCGATTCCGCCGGCTACCAGCAAACGCTCAAAAGCACCGCGTGGGTGATCACCAGCAACGCCGAAAATGAAACCTCGGCCGGAACCGGCGTCTACGTCGATGCCGAGAAAAAGCTGCTGTTGACCAACGCCCACGTGATCGGTGAAAGCCGCAAGGCCGTCGTGTTTTTCCCGACCCAATCGGGCGGTAAACTGGCCGTCCGCCGAAAATTTTACCTCGACAACATCCTCAAACTGGGCATTCAAGGCGATGTCGTCGCGGTCGACCGCAAACGCGACTTGGCCCTGATCCAATTGCCCCGCGTGCCGGCCGGGATCGAAGCGATCGCGATGGCCGATGACAGCACGACGCCGGGCGCCAAAGTCGCCCTGGTCGGCAACCCCGGTGATAGCGAAATCCTGTGGATCTACACCGCCGGGACCGTTCGCTCGGTGTACCAGAAGAAATTCAAATCCAGCCACGGCGAACATGACTTCATGGCGCTGGAAACGCAGAGCCCGATCAAGCCGGGTGACAGCGGCGGTCCGATCGTCGACGAAGCGGGCAAGCTGGTCGGATTGGCCCAATCGTTCTCCCCGCAAAGCCCCTTGGTCAGCTTCTGTGTCGACATCACCGAAATCCGCCAAATGCTGGCCAGCCCCTGGAAAAGCGCCCCGCTGCCGGCCAAGGTGCTGCTCGACGAAGCCGGGATCGAATACACCCGACATTCCAGCGGCCACTACCAAATCGACCGCACCGTCGGATCAAAAACCCAAGCCGTCTTCGTCGCCAAAAACACCGAATACCACGGCCGGGCCGACATTCGCCGCATCTGGTCGACGGTCCAGACGACCGACCAGGCTCCCAGCGAAACGCTGCTGATGCGACTGATGCGTCAGAACACGGCGACCAAACTCGGCGCCTGGGCCATCGAAAAAACCGACTCCGGCTACGTCGTGTTCTACGTCGCCAAACTGGACGCGACCGCCAGCGACGAAGCGATCGAAAGCACCATCGACTACGTCGCCCGCCTGGCCGCCGCGATGGAACAAGACCTGAAGCCGAAACCCGACCAAAAAACCGCCCAAGCCACCCTGCAAGCCTGGTTGGCCGAGTAGGGACAGGTTTCAGGTTTCAGGTTTCAGGTTTCAGGTTTCAGGTTTCAGGTTTCAGGTTTCAGGTTTCAGGTTTCAGGTTTCAGGTTTCAGGTTTCAGAAAACTTGAAACTTGAAACTCAAAACTTGAAACATTCTCCCACGAGATCCGCTTGGTTGTTTGAACGGCAACTCAACGCCACAACCCAACATTCTTTCTTCCGGATCTGGACCCATGAAACGCACTGCCAAAAAACTCTTCGTCGCCGCTGCCATCGCCGCCGTCTCGATTCAATCCGTTCCGACTGCATCGGCGTGTGGCGGACGCGGGGGGCGAGTTTCTTATGCCCCGGTTTATGGCGGCTACTCCCGAGCCGCATCCAACTATCGCACGACGTTGCCCGTGACACCACCGATTCATAACGCTCGGCCGTCCTTCAACCCGCCGTTGCATCAAACGTCGCAACCGGCCGCGGTTGCACCGCCGGTTTCCACCGCATCGACCGTCGCGGCCGTTCGCCCGCGACCACGGGCACAAGTCGCGTTGCAAACCTCGGCGGCACCGCAACCCACCGGCACGGCGTCCACCGCCCCATCGCAGCCGTCCTCGCAAACGACCGCAACGACATCAGCGGTGGATGCCGAAACGTCCGCGCTGGCCGCCCTGGCGTCCCTCGCCGCTTCCCAGCCGACAGCGGCGACGACTCCATCAACCACGCCGCAACCCTCCGCGCAACCGGTCGCAGCCTCCGCGCAACCGGTCGCAGCCTCCGCAGCCACGCCCGAGCACATCGGCAGCTTTCGGGCAACGCTGCCGAACAACGTCACGATTGAATTGAGCTTAAACGGCAGCGGCACGTTTTCGTGGGTCGTCAGCAACAACGGCAAGACCAGCCAGTTCTCGGGCCAATACCGCGTGACCGACGGACGTTTGACGCTCGTCCGCAGCAATGACCTGCAGAAGATGGCCGGCAAGCTGACCCTGGGACCGAACGGTTTCACGTTCCAACTGGACGGTACCAACAACGCCGGCTTGGATTTCAAGAAAGTCGCGTAGACAACCGGCATGCACAGCATGCCCTACGCTTCGCCGCGATGCGTGATCGGGTGCTCGAGTAACTTGCGAAGATAACGTCCGTAGTCGCTGTACCGAATCGATTCGGCACAGCGGGCGAGACCTTGGCAATCGATCCAGCCGTTTCGAAACGCGATCTCTTCGGGACAACAAACCTTCAGCCCCGTCCGCTTTTCGATCGCACCGACAAAACTGCTGGCGTCATGCAAACTCTCATGCGTTCCGGTATCCAGCCAGGCGATCCCACGGCCCAGCACCTTCACCTCCAACGCCCCCTGTTCCAAGTAAACACGATTCAGATCGGTGATCTCCAGTTCGCCGCGCGGCGAAGGTGACAACTGCTTTGCAATGTCACTGGCTTGGGAATCGAAAAAGTACAAACCGGGTACGGCAAAGTTGGATCGCGGCTCGGCGGGCTTTTCTTCCAACGTGATCACGCGGCCGGCGGAATCGAATGACACGACGCCATAGGCTGATGGGTTTCGCACTTCGTAGGCAAAGATTTTCGCGCCGCGGACCAGCGCCGCCGAACCGCGCAGCAATTGAATCAAGCCCTCGCCGTAAAACACGTTGTCGCCCAATACAAGACAACTCGGTCGGCCCTGCAAGAAATCTTCTCCCAAGATCAACGCTTCGGCTAACCCGCCGGGACGTTGTTGGACCGCGTAAGAAATCTGAAGGCCCCATGCCGAACCGTCACCCAACAATGACTGAAACAGCGGCGTGTGACTGGGGGTGCTGATCAGCAAGATGTCTTGGATTCCGGCCAACATCAACGTCGACAGCGGATAGTAGATCATCGGTTTGTCGTAGACCGGCAACAGTTGTTTGCTGATCGCCGTCGTCAGCGGCGCCAGTCGACTGCCACTGCCGCCGGCCAAGATGATGCCCTTCATGATGGATCCGTCCTTGAAATCTGGCCGAGTCGCTGGAGTTGGTAATTCCCGTCCAGGATCGTTTGCCACCAGTCGCGATGGGTGAGATACCAATGGACGGTCTGGCGAAGACTGGTTTCCAGGTCAAATTGCGGCCGCCAACCGAGTTCGCTGCGAATCTTGGTCGAATCGATCGCGTACCTGAAATCATGGCCCGGCCGATCGGGCACGAACGAGACCAGCTGTTCGTATCGCCCGTCGCGTCGTGGATTCAGTTCGTCCAAGATGCTGCAAAGCGAACGGACCAAATCGATGTTGCGCCGCTGGCCGTCCCCACCGATGTTGTACGTTTGGCCGACACGGCCGTCCTCTAACACACGGCACAGTGCTCGGGCGTGATCGAGCACATACAACCAATCACGAATGTTTTCACCCTTGCCATAGACCGGCAACTCTTGCTCCCCGAGCGCCTTGATGATCATCAACGGCAGCAGTTTTTCGGGGAACTGGTACGGCCCAAAATTGTTGCTGCAATTGGTCACGATCACGGGCAAGTCGTACGTCGTCTGCCAAGCCCGAGCCAGGTGGTCCGAAGCGGCTTTGGTGGCCGAGTACGGTGAATGCGGGTCGTACGGCGTCGACTCGCTAAACTCGCCGTTCGCACCAAGCGCCCCGTAGACTTCATCGGTGGAGACATGCAGAAAGCGAAACGACGCGGCGCGTTCCCTCGCCAGGCCTCGGTAATAATCCACCGCCGCGGTCAACAGATGGAACGTGCCGACCACGTTGGTCTGGATGAACGCGGCAGGCCCATCGATGGAACGGTCGACGTGTGATTCGGCGGCCAGATGCATCACGGCGTCGGGACCATGCTGTGCAAAGACCCCACGCATCGCCTCCAAGTCCGCGATGTCGACATGACAGAACGTGTAACGGGGATCGTCGGCAACGTCGGCCAACGAGTTGGGATTGCCCGCGTACGTCAACTTGTCCACGTTGATGACCGAGTGCGATGACGACGTGAGCAAATGGCGGATCAGATTGCTGCCGATAAACCCGCTCCCACCGGTGATCAGGATCTTCACGTGGCCTCTCCTGACCTCGCAGCGTCGGCGCCATCGACCGTATCGGGACGGACGAAATACAGCCAAATCAGTCCGGCGATCGACAGACTGAACACGACGACACTGACCCACTGTGAAATCGACAGCGACGTGTTGAATTGCCCGGCCTCGTCGACCCGAACGATCTCCAGCACGAACCGCAACACCGCGTAGGAGGCAAACCCGATGAACATCAACGCGCCGGTGCGAGTGATCATCAACGACAGGACGCACAGTGCAATGCAAAGGACTAGAGCACTGATGCTGCTGATCGGTTGCGCCGCACGCACCGGCAAGGCCCGCTCGGGAAGTTCGTCGGGGGACAACACGTGTGTCTTACCGGAAACACGCATCATCCATCCGGGCACGATCTCTTCTTCGGCAGTCGCCGGGTCGGCTTGCTTGAACGGACGTCGATCAAAGTCACCGGCTTCGTAGACGTCGTTGGCCTGGATGCCCAAGTCATCCGCGACACTGTCCGGGACCACCGAACGAATCTTGCCTGTTTTTAGATCGATGTTCATGCCCAGCAATTCGCCGCTGGCCAGTTGCTCTTGATAAACCTTGGTGACCGGCGGAAACCGTAGCGACGCCCAACCGGGTTCGCATCGCCCGCCGTAACAACAACCGTTGAGCAGGCAGCCGATCCGGCCAAAAAAGACGCCTAGGAAAATGCAGGGGACAATCGCATCACCGAAACGCAGCAAGGGGATTTTGTTTCGAGAGGTGAAAACCAGGAAGGCCAGGAATCCGCCGATGAACGAACCGTAGACCACCAACCCGCCTTCGGTGAACGCCAGCATGTTCTTGATCGTGTCCAGCGTCGTCTCGCCGATGTATTGGTCGCGGTACTGGATCACATAAAACAGCCGTGCGCCGACGATGCCGCCGATGAAAACCCAAGGGGCCAACCCAAAAACCCACTCGGGGTTCATTCCGGCACGCTCAGTCCGGTAGGCTGCCAGCGCAATCGCGCTCGACACGCCCAACACCAAGAACACACCGTAGCCGCGGATCGCCATCCCGACCGGATCACCGGCGACGTTTTTCAGTTCGACCGTTGGCAGGATCAACACGACCAAACCCGCCGCGATCGCCCAAAACAAGCCTTCACCGGCGATGATCTGGCCCAGCGTCGGTGGCCCGGACGGGTCCTTTTCTCCCGCGTGCCGGCTGAGTTGAAACTGGGCCCAAACCAGCCGAACGACGAGTGCCAGCACGAGGATCCCCAGCGCCCAACCGAACCCAAACACGGGAAACGGCCCGATTTCGTGGGGAATGAAGAAAAGCGTGCGTTGCATCGATGACGGTGAAGGGTTGAAGTTGCGAAAACCCGGTGACATTGGCCTAGACCACCGGCGTCTCCCTTTTCTACGCTCCAGAGAGTGAAAAAGTCCAGGTCGCCTCGTGGCATCCCCCCAAGGACGACCACTCGAGGACGCCCCCTCGAAGACAACCACCCGATCACGAACCACCCCTACGAGATCGCCAGCATGATGCGGCCTTCCCACTTTACCGTTCCGAATCGGTTCGCGGCCATCATTTTGATTGCCTGGTGCAGCCTGCTCGCCTCGGCCCGCGCCGACGCTGCCGAACCGCCCCAGGTCCGACTGGCCGCGGCCAACGTCCCGGTCGCCCCCGGTGACGCATTCCAAGTCACCGTCGAAGTGTTTGAAGTGCTCGGCAACGAGAAACTACAGCTCCAGGATCGCCACCTGGTGCTATTCAAAGGCGGCAAAGCCTACGACTTTGGATTGACCGAACCGCGCGACGTGACGCTGATCGACCCGGTCAATTCCCAAGTCGTCTTGCTCTCACGCGTCGACCACGTCAAATCGACGATCACCCACCAAGAAATCGTGACCGCGGCAGCCCGATTTCGACTCTTTGCCACCAACGAAGGCCTGGAGACACGGTTGGGAATCGACGCCAAGACGACCAAGGATCCGAACCAAGACAATCGCTACAACATCGAGTTCGGCGACTATCACTACAGCGTCGCGACCGCCGAACCGTCGATGGCGGCACAACCGCATCGATTCGCCGAGTTCACCGACTGGGTCGCCCGAGTGAATTTGGTTCGCAAACTCGGCACCCCGCCGTTTGCCCGAATCAATCTGGGGAATGCCATCGCGGCCGAGGGCTTGGTTCCTCAAACCGTCACATTGACACTGAAATCCCAGACCCACTCCCGGACGTTCGTCTCGTCCTACAAGTTCAAACCGGGGCTGAGCAAGGAAAGCCAACAACGCCTCGACGAAGTCGCCGGCATGCTGACGCTCTACCGCGACGTGCCGCTGGCGGCGTTTCCGCGCTAGGTCCATCGAAAGCGGGTTTGGTTTCCAGCTATCTTGGATTTGAATATCGACGTCGCCCTGTGATGTGACCTGTAAGAAACGGGAAATTTGGACACGTCTCGCTGAACGCCACTCACACCGATTGCGGAAATTCAGTTCCGCTCGACAGATCCGGAGACGTCCCTGCAACAGATCGGCGTTGTGCGTCGCGATGCGATGCGATGGCCAAGAAGGTTGGTCAAAAAATTGGTTGGTCAAAAAATAAGAAAAGAGAAACAGCACACGAGTACGTCTGCCTTTCTCCGGCGGAACTCCTCATTTTTTGACCACCAAATTTTTTGACCCATTCCACGCCTTCCTACGGGCGCAATCAATCAAATGCGGTGGCGATCAGCGAGAAGTGTCGAAACCTGACTGTTTTCGACACCCGTCGCGCCCCTCGGCTTCCCACCGCAGAGCCGTGCCACAACACAACCCGGGGTCGCGTAGCGCACCCTGAGTCGTGGCTTACGACTGAACGCCTAACGACAGGCCGTCGAGCATTTGACCGGCGGCGTCGCTCTTGTTGAGCACGTAGTAGTGAATCCCGGGGACGCCGTTTTCGATCAAATCGATCGTCTGCACCCGCGCGTGATCCACGCCGACTTTGAATTGATAGTCGGCATCGTCGTTTTCGTTCATCGCCGCGGCCATCTGGTCCGGGATGCGTGCTTTGCACATGCCGGCGATGCGGAGTGCCTGCTTGTAGTTGGTGACCGGCAAAATCCCGGGCACGATCGGAACGTCGATCCCGGCGGCTTGGCAGGCATCGCGAAAACGATAGAAATCGCCGTTGTCGTAAAACAACTGTGTCACGATCACGTCGGCCCCGGCATCGACCTTTCGCTTCAGGTTGTCGAGGTCGGTTTGTGCGTCGGACGCTTCCTGGTGGACTTCCGGATAACCGGCGACCGCGATGCCGAACTGATCGGGAAAACGTGCTTGAATCAGTTCGACCAATTCGTTGGCATACCTTAATCCGCCCTCGACCGCCTGGAACGATTCGCTGCCCTTGGGCGGGTCGCCGCGTAATGCGACGATGTAATCCGCCCCGCGACGTTTGGCTTCGGCCAAGTACTCACCGAGTTGCTCGACGGTCGCTCCGACACAGGTCAGGTGCGACGCGACGGGAAGCCCCGTCAGCTCACGGACCCGTTGGACCACATCCAGGGTGCGCGACTGGGTCGAACCGCCGGCGCCGTAGGTGCAGGTGAAGAAACTCGGCTGAAATGCCTTCAATCGCTCGACGTTCTTTTCCAGCAGGTCCATGCCCGCATCGGTTTTCGGCGGGAACAACTCGAACGAAATCGCGCATTGCTCGCCGTTGTAGTGATCGGCAAGTTTGATCGGAGAACTCATCTGGGACCGAAAAGCGGGGTGAAAAATCAAATTGAAACGGCGTCCATTGTAGCCCCTCGACCAGATTCGCAATGCGCCCTTTCAGAAAGGTGGCAAACGCGAATGCCTGCGGCCCAACGAACCTCCACACCAACGGGCGCTCGTGCCCGGCCTTCCGGCGACGGTCCCTCGCTCGCTGCGGAGCAGCGACCCCAGGCGGCTAAAGCCCAATACCGCTAAGTTAAGCGTGGTTTCCTCAACTCGGTGCCCGTAGGCTCGCGCCAAACGGCTGATATTCGTTTGACATCAGCCGGTTCGCGCCAGCGTCCGGGCCTCCCCGTCGAGCTTAACTTAGCGGTATTGGGCTTCAGCCGCCCATTTCGCTGCTCCGCAGCGAAACAGAATCGCCTAAAGGCTAAACACCAACGGTGGCCAAATCGAACGCGCCATGAGTGTTGGTGTGCAGGCTTCAGCCGCCCATTTCGCTGCTCCGCAGCGAAACGGAATCGCCTAAACGCTAAACACCAACGGTGGCTGAATCGAACGCGTCATGAGTGTTGGTGTGCAGGCTTCAGCCGCCCGTTTCGCTGCTCCGCAGCGAAACAGAATCGCCTAAAGGCTAAACACCAACGGTGGCTGAATCGCCTCAAGGCGACACACTACGGTTTCAACCGCTTGCTGATCCACGACTTCCGCTCGCGCAGTTCGCGTTCAAACCCTCGGTCGACCGGTTCGTAGTAACAACGATCGACGCCCAAGTACTCTTGGGCCGCGATTCCGTGAGGGCTGTCGTGGCTGTAGAGATAACCTTCGCCGCGACCTTCACGCTCGGCCGAGGCGGAATGCGAATCGCGCAGGTGCCGGGGGACGGGGACAATTTTTTGATCGCGAACGTCTTTGCGGGCCGAGCCGATGGCCACCGTGGCGGCATTGCTTTTGGGAGCCAGCGCCAGATATGACACCGTTTGGGACAGCATGTATTCGCTTTCCGGCAAACCGACCCATTCACACGCCTGCATGCAGGCGACCGCCATCGGCAGCGCGGCCGGGTCGGCATTGCCGACATCTTCGCTGGCCAGGATGACCAGACGTCGACAGAGGAAACGCAGATCTTCGCCGCCTTCGAGCATCCGCGCGAGCCAATAGATTGCAGCGTCGGCGTCGCTGCCACGGATGCTTTTGATCATGGCGCTGATCAGGTCATAGTGATCATCGCCGGTGCCGTCGTAGCCTGCGATCCGGGTGCCGATCGATTCGGCTGCCGCGTCGCGGGTGACCAGGGGAGGAAGCTGCGGCGAGCTGGAGACGGCGATTTCGAGTGCCGTCAGCGCCCGTCGCGCGTCGCCTTCGCAAACATCCGCCAAGAACGCGATCGCTTCGTCTTCGGCGTGAGCCCCCGTCGCCGCCAGCCCGCGTTCACCGTCGGCCAGCGCCCGATGGAGCAACTCGGTGATCTCTGACGGGGAGAGCGTTTCCAATTGGAACACCTGGCTGCGGCTGATCAGCGCCCCGTTGACGGCGAAATACGGGTTGCTGGTCGTCGCGCCGATCAGCGACACGATGCCGGCTTCGACGTCCGGCAGCAAAGCGTCCTGTTGACTCTTGCTGAAACGATGAATCTCGTCGATAAACAACACCGGCCGGGGCTCACCGCTGGCGACCAAGTCGGTGGCCCACGCCAACGCTTCACGCACTTCCTTGACCCCTCCGGTGACCGCACTCAGCCGGCGACAGCGGCTACCGGTTTCCTTGGCCAGCAGATGGGCCAGCGTCGTCTTGCCCGTTCCGGGTGGTCCGGACAAGATGACCGACCCCAAACGCCCGGCATCGACCATCCGTCGCAGCAGTTTCCCAGGCCCTAGAATGTGCTGCTGACCGACGTATTCTTTCAGCGACGTCGGACGCATCCGCGCCGCTAGTGGTTTGGCGTCTTCCAAGAAGTCGTCTTCTTGGGATTGGAACATCGAAGGCGTATGAGCCATAACGCAATGGAATGGGTGCGAGTGCGGGAGCGTGTGGCGAATTGTCCGAACGATCAGGCGACAAGGGAACCCCTAAACCGAGATGTGGAAAAGCAAAATGATGGGATGGATCACTCTAGGCGTCGCGCTTGCCATCACGGTCGCGATCATCGGTTCGGTGGTGATTCGCATCGACGATTGGGGACGTGACTGGACTCAAAACCGAGCGGCCCTGGATCCCGCTGCCCCACGCCCGGAACTTCGGCCGGTAGAATTCGACGGCAGTGTCCAAGACGCCGCGGATCGCATTCGACAATGGACCGAGACGAATTCCAAGTGGGATTGGGTGTCCGAGGAACAAGCCGGCAGTGATCCAGCGGGTGGCGACCGCCGGCGGATTCAATTGACCCGCACGACGCCGCTGCTGAAATTCGTCGACGACATCACCGTCGAACTCACCGCCAATCCCGCCGAGCAAAATCCCACCAGCCAAAATGTGATCGTCAACGCCACCAGTCAATCGCGGGTGGGCAAAGGTGATCTGGGGCAAAACCCCAGGAATCTGATCGAGCTGACGACGGCATTGAGAGATCGATGAAACGGTGGCGGTCCATTCTCGGTTGATCGAGTATACTGGTGATTCCTTCGTTTCTTTCCCGCCTTGTGTCCCTCCGATGCCGATTCGATTCTTTTTCGCCGCGGCGGTCCTGGCCCTTTGCGGATCGTCGGTTGTGCGGGGCGATGCTCCAGCCGATTCTGCTCCCGATTTTTCTCGCGATGTCCGGCCGATCCTGTCGGACCATTGTTTCGCCTGTCACGGACCCGATGAACATGAGCGTCAGGCAGATCTGAGGCTGGACACCGCCGACGGAATTTTGTCGGTGGTCCAAGCCGGCGCGGTCGACGAAAGCGAACTCGTTTTGCGGTTGCGGAGCGATGACGACGACGTGTTGATGCCTCCCCCGGCCTTCAACAAACCCCTCACCGAAGCACAGAAAAAAACACTCGAAGCCTGGGTGGCCGGCGGAGCGGAGTATCGTGGCCATTGGGCGTACGAGCCCCCCGTCAAAGTCGATGTCCCCCCAACCGCGTCGCACCCGATCGATCATTTCATCGACGCCAAAGCCGTTGCCAAGGGACTCACCCTGGGCGGCCTCGCCGATGATGCGACGTTGATGCGACGCCTATGTTTGGATTTGACGGGTTTGCCGCCGACGCGTGAACAGATCGATCGACTCGCCGCAGGCAAACTGGACATCGATCGATTGGTCGACGAACTGCTCGCCTCACCCGCCTTCGGCCAACATTTCGGGCGTTATTGGTTGGATCTGGTCCGGTACGCCGACACCCACGGCTTGCACCTGGATAACTATCGCGAAATGTGGCCGTATCGCGATTGGGTCATCGATGCGTTCAATCAAAACATGCCGTTTGATCAGTTCGTGACCGAGCAATTGGCCGGTGACTTGCTGCCTGATGCGACGCTGTCCCAGAAAATCGCCAGCGGATTCAATCGGTTGAACGTCACCACCAACGAAGGCGGATCGATTTATGATGAGGTGTTCGCCCGCAACGTGATCGACCGCACCGATGCGTTCGGAACCGTCTTCCTGGGAATGACCACACAGTGCGCGGTCTGCCACGATCACAAGTTCGATCCGATTTCCCAGAAAGAGTACTACTCGCTGTTTGCGTTCTTCAACAGCCTGGACGGCCGAGCGCTGGACGAAAACAAAAAGGATCCGGCGCCCGTCATCCGCGTGCCGAATCAAGAACAGTCCGCGGAACTTGCCGCGCTGGACCAGCAGATCGCGGAACTGCGTCGCGAAATGCGTGAGCCGATCGAATCGGTCGATGCCGCCCAGCGGATCTGGGAAGCCGGCTTGAGCGGGACGAACGACGACAAACGTTCTCCGCGAGTGGAATTACTGTCCCCGAGTGAAGTGGATTCCAAGCACGGGACCGACCTGGTGATTGAAGCCGACGGAAGCGTTCGCGTCGGGGAGAAGGTTGCCGACCGCGACGTGCAGACCATCACCGCCCCGCTGGCACCTTCCTTGGCCGGCGGTCATTGGCAATCGCTGCAATTGGAAGTCTCCCCCGATCCCAAAACCGATCGCGCGGGCGTCTCGCCCAACGGCAACGCTGTGCTGACGGAGATCGAGATTGAAACACGTGCCAGTTCGCCGGTCAAAGAGAAGGGGTGGGAGCGGCTTCCGATTCGTTCGGCGCTGGCCGACATCGAGCAGCAGGACGGTCGTTTTGAAGTCGGTTTGGCAATCGATGGAAAACGCATGGCGACGGAGGGTTGGGCGATCGCCGGTCACCAACAAACCGGTGGCCGCAACGCGTCGTTCGCCATTGCCGACCTGGCCGAGCGAATCGAGCGCGGTCACGACCAGATTCGAATTCGGCTAGAGTACCTGTCACAGTTTGCCAAGCATCAGTTCTATGCCGTCCGCTTCCAGTTGTCCGAAGCGGCGGCCTCGGTTCCGATCAAAGACCAAATCACCGTCGGTGATCTGCACAGCGTCGGCCCGTTCCCCGTGGAAAGTTCCAACCCGGGCATCTACCGTAGTTTCGGTTCCCAACAAGGGGATTTCAACGCCGACGAAACATTTAAATACGAAGACAAAACGTACGGCTGGCAATTGCGGAACGATTGGACGCCGGTTGCGATTCATACCTTGCCCGTTGCCGGCGAGAGCGTCGCGGTCAACCTGATCCATCAAACGTTGCAATCGCCTAAGAAACAGTCGATCGATCTGCTGCTGGGGACCAGCGACAATCACGTCGTGTTCCTGAACAAGAAACGGATCGCGCAGTCCGAACGCACCGGCCCGATCAACCCGCTGGCGAAGACGTACACGTTGGAGTTGAAGAAAGGGCACAACGACTTGTACATTAAAACCGTCTCGCTCGGTCGCACCGCGCAGTTCGCCTATGCCTATCGATCCGCTGCGATTCCGCTGCCGAAGGGAATCGTGGAACTTGCCTCTCAGAAACCGAGTGAACGGACACCGGAGCAAGCGGCATCGCTTCGTGCCTATTATCGAGAAGTCCAATGCACGCACCCGGATTGGTTGGTGTTGCAAGACATGGTCAAGGGCGCCGAAGCAGCGAAAGAAAAGCTGGAAGGCCAAATCGCGACGACACTGGTTTGGAAGGAACTGGACCAACCGCGTGAAGCCAAGGTGCTGGTGCGAGGCCAGTATGATCAACCGGGCGATACCGTCTCACGACGTGTCCCCGAGTTTCTGCCACCGATGGCCGACGACCTGCCACGCGACCGATTGGGTTTGGCCAAGTGGCTGGTCACGCCGGAGCATCCGTTGACGTCGCGTGTCGCCGTGAATCGTTTCTGGCAATCGATCTTTGGCAGCGGATTGGTCAAGTCCAGTGAAGATTTTGGCAGCCAGGGTCAGCCGCCCAGTCATCCCCAACTACTCGATTGGCTGGCGGTCGAGTTCATCGAAAGCGGTTGGGACATCAAGCGACTGATCAAATTGATGGTAACCAGTCGCGCCTATCGACGTGACGCCGCGGTCAGCCCGGACAATCTTGCGATCGATCCGGAAAACCGATTCCTGGCACGCGGTCCTCGCCACCGCTTGGACGCCGAAGTGCTTCGTGATCAGGCCTTGGCGTTGGCGGGATTGTTGAACCCGCGACTGGGCGGTCCGAGCGTCAAGCCGCCGCAACCGTCCGGCTTGTGGTACGCCGTCGGTTACACGCGGAGCAACACCGCGAATTTCAAAGCCGACGCGGAGCTGGAGAAACAGCTTCGCCGCAGTGTCTACATTTTCTGGAAACGCACCAGTGCCCCGCCGCAGATGTCCACCTTCGACGCGCCCAGTCGCGAGTCGTGCACGGCGCGACGCGAACGAACCAACACGCCACTGCAAGCACTGTTGCTGATGAACGAGCATCAATATCTGCAGGCGGCGAAGCACTTGGCGGTCCGCGCCCACGTCGAGTGTGAGTTGGAGGATCCGTCGGACAAGTTGGCTTGGTTGTTCGAAACGGTGACCGCCCGAAAACCTGTCGCCGCGGAAGTCCACGAGTTGGTTTCGTTGTTGGACAAGGTGCGAAAACACTACGGCGACGACACGGCCGCTGCGGCGGATCTGTTGTCGGTCGACGAAATTAAATTCGACAAGATCGAACCGAGTGAGCATGCCGCCTGGATGATGATCGCCAGCACGCTGTTGAACTTGGACGAAGTGGTCAGCAAGTAGGAGAAGTGAACGATGAATGCTAAGCAACGATTGATCCGCTTGAATCGACGTTCGCTGTTCTCGCAATCCGCGGCGGGATTGGGCGCCGCAGCGTTGGCGTCGCTGGACACCCGCGCCGACGCGGCGCCCAGGGTATCGGATTACCGGTCCGAGACGGCCAAGGGCGGACTGCCCGAATTGCCACACCACGAACCCAAAGCCAAACGGGCGATCTATCTGTTCATGTCCGGTGCACCCAGCCAGATGGATCTGTGGGACCACAAACCGACCATGACCGACTGGTTCGACAAGGACCTGCCGGATTCCATTCGCCAGGGTCAGCGGTTGACGACGATGACCAGCGGGCAAGCTCGATTTCCGATCGCGCCGAGCATCTACAACTTTTCGCCGCACGGTGAAAACGGAACGATGGTCAGCGAGTTGTTGCCACACACGGCGAAACACGTCGACGAAATCGCGTTGATCAAATCGATGCACACCGAAGCGATCAATCATGACCCCGCGATCACCTACATTTGCACCGGCGACCAGTTGCCGGGCAAAGCCAGTTTGGGTTCTTGGCTCAGCTACGGCCTGGGGACCGAAAATGAAAATCTGCCCGACTTCCTGGTGATGACCGCATCCTGGACCGGGCGGAAGGAGGCCCAAGCGCTCTACAACCGGCTTTGGGGAAGCGGCTTTCTGCCCAGCAAGTATCAAGGCGTGGCGCTGCGCAGCGCAGGGGATCCGGTCTTGTATCTGTCCAACCCCAAGGGCGTCGATTCGAAACTGCGTCGCGAGATGCTGGACTCATTGGCGCGTTTGAATCGCGTCACCGCCGAATCGATCGGCGACCCCGAAACCGATGCCCGCATCGCACAGTACGAGATGGCATTTCGGATGCAGACCAGTGTGCCGGATCTGGCCAACATCAGCGACGAGCCAAAGTACATCTTGGACATGTACGGCGATGACGTGACCACACCGGGAACGTTTGCCAATTGCTGTTTGATGGCTCGCCGAATGGCTGAACGCGGCGTGCGTTTCACCCAGATCTTTCATCGCGGCTGGGACCAACACGGCAACCTGCCCAAGGACTTGCCGAATCAGTGCAAAGACATTGACCGCCCCTGTTCGGCACTACTCAAAGACCTTCGTCAACGTGGCATGATCGATGACACGCTGGTGGTTTGGGGCGGCGAGTTTGGACGAACGATGTACTGTCAGGGAAGCTTGACCAAAACCAACTACGGCCGGGACCATCACCCCAAGTGTTTTTCGGTGTGGCTGGCCGGGGCGGGGATCCGGGGCGGCGTGGTCCACGGCGCGACCGATGAATTCAGTTACAACGTGACCGAAAACCCCGTCCACATCCGTGATCTCAATGCCACGATCTTGCATCTGATGGGAATCGATTCGGACCGATTCACCTATGCGTTCAAGGGACTCGATCAACGTCTGACCGGGGTTGAAGGTGGCGACGTCGTCCGCCAGGTGCTGGCGTAGACCGTCATAGGAATAGATCTTTGTCGCATCCCAAAATGAACGCGTCTTCGGCGGCCGCTGTCGTGGCGGCCAGCATGATCGGCGCCGGGGTTTACACGACCAGCGGGTTCACGCTCGGTGATTTGGGTGAGCCCCGTTACGTGATCGCGGCCTGGGCGATCGGCGGAGTGATCGCAATTTGCGGCGCGTTGTGTTACGGGGCACTCGCCCAGCAGTTCACCGAATCGGGTGGTGAATATTTGTTTCTGGCCCGCGCGGTCCATCCCGCTGCCGGCATGATGGCCGGATGGGTTTCGCTGTTGGCCGGATTCACCGGCGCGATGGCGTTTGCCGCGACGACGTTTGAATCGTTTGCCCGCGGTGCGGGGTTTGGATTGCTGGACCCGTTGCCCGATCGATCGATCGCGATCGTGTTGGTCTTGCTGGCGGCGATCGTCCACAGCCTGGGGCTCCAACGTGGGACGCACATTCAAAACGGCGTGGTGATTGCCAAACTGGTTTTGATCGGGCTGTTCGTGCTGATCGCCTACAGCACGCTTTCGACGTGGCAGGGGACCGCCGTCGCCGCTATGTCCGATCCGGGGGTAGACGCTGGGGGCGAGGCGACGACAGGCGACGGCTGGGCATTTGCGTTGGTGTTCGCCAACGCGTTGACGTGGATTTCGCTCAGCTACAGCGGATTCAACGCGGCGGTTTATCTGACCGACGAGATCGACCAACCGACGCGAAATGTGCCGCGTGCGATGCTGTTTGGCACGGTGGCGGTGACGGTGCTGTACCTGCTGTTGAACATTATTTTCGTCTACGCCCCGCCGGCGGCCGAGGTCGCCGGGCAACCCAACGTGGCGACGTTGGCGGCCGAATCGGTCGGCCGCCAAATCCAGGCCCGCGGATCGAATTGGGGATCGTGGGTCAGCCCCTTGGTCAGGATTGCGATTCTGGCGGGGTTGGGGACATCGGTGTTGGCCCTGATGCAGACAGGGCCCCGCGTCTATCAAAAAATGGCGGCCGATCGCCTGTTACCGCGTTGGTTGAGCGGTCGCCGCGGCGGCGACATTGGCGCAGGGACGAGTGCCGGACCGCTCGAATCGCTGCCCACGATCTGGATCCAAGCCGGCTTGGCGATCGTGGTGATTTGCATCAGCACGCTTCGCGAACAACTCGACTATCTGGGCTTTACCTTGTCGATTTGCGCGGCCCTGTGTGGATCGTTGGTTTTCCTGTTTCGCAACCACGGCGTGCACCCGGTTCAGGTCTGGGGATACCCGTGGGTGCCGATCATCTACGTCGTGGGCACCCTGGGGATCGCGACATTGACGGCGATTCGGGTTCCGTTGCAAGCCACGGTGGGATTGGGCACCCTTGGGATCGGGATCGCGGCATACTTGGTGTCCCGATTTCTGTGGGGTAGTCGGGCCTTCGTTGATCGACGAAACTAATGCACCCGTCCGCAGTGACACGAGCCACGAGTCCCTGCAAGCGGGGTGGGGGGGATAGCCACGGAAAGTGAGAATGCCCCCCGCAATGAATTCACCGGTCGAGCGACTTGCCCGACCACCTTTTCACTGAAACCTCTCGAAATAGACGCGACTATGAGATACGCATTTCGCTTGGCTGAACTGTTGGGCCACACCCCGGACCGTCGCAAACGTCCGGGGACGATTAAGTCGATTGTGGAACACACGGGTTTAGACCGTCACCAAGTCGCGTCGCTTTTGAAGAATGAGGCCAAGTACATCCCGCTGGATGCCCTGTCGCGTCTGTGCGATTACTTGATCGACCAGGGGCATGCGACCGCGGACCAATTGCCGGGGGCACTGTTTGCAGTCAATCCGGAGAACTTTTGGGAGCTGATCGCGCGGCGTAAAGAGATTGAGATCATCGTGGGGGTTCGGGCGACCGATGCCAACGCGACTCCCGAAGGAGCTTCGGTGGTCGCCAGCGACTCGGTTCTGGTCGGCGAAGTCCTCAGTGGCGTGTCGACGCTCGGCGGCGTCGCCAAGCACAAGGAGCAGGACGGCGACGAAGGGACCGGACGCGAAGTCCCCATGCCCGACCGATTCCAACAGACACTGGTCTGGAGCCCGGGACAGGTCGATCCGGCCGACGTGCGAGAGCGGGCGGACGAAGTCTTTGACGGGTTTGTCGATGCGACGGGCGACCGCGGCATGATCTGCATCGGCAGCATCAAGAGCAACCCGGTCGTCGAACTGCTGTTCTCCGACGTGTTCGGTTGCACGCCGTTTGTAACCGAAGACGACGTCGATGATGTGTCGGCACGTTCCTGTCCGTTCTTTCTGCGCTACCGAGATTCCGACCCCAAACCCGATAGCGCTTCGGCGGGCACGCGGTTGAGTAAGAACGAAGACGCGCCCGAACCGGGTTTTTACTACGAAAAAGACGACGGAACCTGGGAATTTGCCGGCGGCACGAACAAGGACACCGCAATGGTGTTCTACATTTACCGTGAAGCGCTCGGTCGACTCGATATGGTGCTCAGCGGATTCTCCGGACGCGCGACGCGGCTGTTGGCCAGGACGTTGGCGATTCGGGGCGAAGAGTTCTGGCCGCCGGTCTACGAGAAAGGCGGCGACATCATCGGCGCCTACCTGGTCACCTACGAGCAACCCGAAGACGAACAGACCCGAGACGACGCGCTGTTCAATCCCAGCGGCCCGGCCGAGATCATGCCGCTGCCGACCAAGGCGATCTCGCGTCGGCTGGCGCGGCGATAATCCCACCTTTGAATTGACAACATGGCAAAATCAAAATCCAAGTCGTCGCCCACGATGGCGGCGACGGCGGACAAGTTTGACCTCTATCAACAATCGGTACAGACCCCCGAACATGAGGTCGAATTCTTTGAACAAGCCTATCGCGAGGCCTATAAACGCAAACCGCTGACGCTTCGAGAAGACTTTTGCGGCACCTTCGCGGTGTGTTGCAAGTGGGTCGCGTCGAACCCCCGCCGCACCGCGGTTGGCGTCGACTTCTGCAGCGAAACGCTGCAATGGGGACGTGACCACAATCTGGCCAAATTAAAACCGGCTCAGCGGAAACGCGTCACGCTGCTCGAACAGGACGTGCGCGACGGCAACACCCAACCGGCCGACGTCTTGGCCGCCCAGAATTTTTCGTTCTGGATCTTCAAAACCCGCCCCGAAGTCGTCGAGTACTTCAAGATCGCCCGCTCCCATCTGAACGATCAGGGCATCATGGTCATGGACATGATGGGCGGCGGTGAATGCTTCAACGAAGACCACACCGACAAGCGGACGATCAAAAAAGGAAAGAAAGGGTTCGACTATCACTGGAAACAGGAATCTTTCAACCCGATCACCGCCGACGCGAGTTTTTCAATTTCATTCAAGTTCCCCGACGGCAGCAAACTGAAGCGGGCCTTTGAATACCATTGGCGGTTCTGGACGATCCCCGAAGTCCGCGAGATGCTGGCCGAAGCCGGATTCCGCGAGAGCCACGTTTACTGGGAACGCGAGAACGAAGAAGACCCGGAACTCGATGGCGGATGGTATCGCTGCGGGGCAGCCGACAGCGACCCCAGCTGGATCTGCTACATCGTCGCCATCAAATAGTGGCGTAAGCTTCCAGCTTGCGTCCCCTGCCGTCGCCAGACGGCAGTCGCCCCATCCCTCCCACCCTAAACCAAGCGGGATGCTTTCCGGCCTGTTGATTTAATCGGATCACACGTGGGATCAGCCGTTTCGCGCGAGCGTACGGGCCTGCAGCACGAAGAAAATACACCAGAGCCCGTAGGCTCGCGCCAAACGGCTGATTAAATCGAGACGCCGTTTTGTTAGCGGCAGGGCGCAAGCCCTCCGGTCTTTCAAGCCGAAACCGGACGCCAAGCTGCAAGCTTCCCCCACTACCTCGGTTTGGCCCGGGTTAGTTGTTCGAGCGACTCAAACAGCGAGTCGACTTGACGGTCGGTCGGGTCGGGGGCGATGGCGGTGTAATAGCCGGAGTGGATTCCGAGGGCGGCGCGCATGGCGGCGGCGCGTTCTGGCGGGGCGTCGATCATCACGTTGACCATTTCGAAATCGCGGTCCCAGAGGACGCGGTCGGCCAGCACTTCGACCAGCCAGCTCCAACGATCGACCTCCAACGAATCCACCTCGAGGTCAAACACCGATTTTTGGTCGGCCTCTTGCAAACGCTCTTCCCGAAGCAGCACGTCGTCGTCTTCGTTTTCCAGAAAGGCGTCCAGTGCGGCTTGTCGCCAGCGGCAGCGGAACTCCTCTGGCGAAACCGGATGCAATTCGATCTCGAGTTCGATTTGCTGGATGATGTTTTGATAGACCGCCGCGACGGCCGCTTCGTTGATGCCGCTTAACTCGAGCGTCTGGTCAGTTTCCTGCAACAGATTGGTGGCCAACAAATCGAGCACCGCGAGTTGCTGTTGCCAGGTCAATTCATCGAACAACGTGACGCCATACTCCCACGGCTCTTCCTCGGTTTCGCGACAACTGGCCAGTTCCTGAACCATGGTTGCCAGCGAGTCACGCACCAACTCCGCCTCCTCACCAACCAGATACCGGTCGCCAAAGGGAGTATGCCAAGTCATCGTGAGTATCCGGATCGTGCCAACCGTGCGAAAGAGAAGGACGCCGCGTCACGCAATCGGCCCGGCCGGATCGGCAGGTCGACGTGATCGAGGCAGGGGAGATCTTGATTGATCCAGCGCCGGACTGCAAGCTTTTAGCGTGACGCGACAACGAAGAAGCCGAATCGGCTGGCGCACCCATTTTTTTGTTTGCCTATTCTTCGCGTTTTACCCGCCAATCGTTGAGAATTCAGCTCGAAAGCGGGGCAGGATGGCTCAAACGCGGTAATCTGGGTGACTTTTCCGTCCCTCAACCCCGGTTTGTCGTGCCGAAAACCGCCGAATCGCCTTAACGGCTTGGCGTTGATCGCGGCATCTCTAAAATCTCCTCCTGACGACTTCCCTTCCCAATCCCGCTTCGACGGTCCGAACCGCCCCATCGATGGAATCAGCGTCGGCCTCTTTTGCATAGAAACAATCCTCCCTTCCCTGTCGAGTAATGAACACCATGCCAGACCATCACACCCTGGATATCAAACGCGTTGCCATTCTGTTTGCCGGAGGCCCCGCGCCGGCTGCCAACGCGGTGATTTCGACGGCTGCGTTTTCATTCCTGGAAGAAGGCTCGCAGGTTTTCGGGATCAAGCACGGCTACAGTCGTCTGGCCGACTACACGGCCGCAGGCCCGCTGCAAGAAGGCGTCGACTACTTGCGGTTCACCCACGAATCGCTGACCCACGCCCGCAGCAGTCGCGGCATCATGATCGGGACCGCGCGCACCAACCCGGGCAAACATGTCAGCAGCCCCGAGCACTTGAAAGACCCCGAGCTGGTCGCGCCGCTGCGACGCGTTTACGAAGGCCTCTGCTCCCTCGAAATCGACGCGTTGATTTCGATCGGCGGTGACGACACGCTGAAGACGGCCAACAAATTAAAAATGTTCCAGGACAACCTGCCCGGCGACGCTCGCCGTTTCCCGGTCATCCACCTGCCCAAGACGATCGACAACGACTACAGCGGAATCGATTTCACGTTCGGGTTCTTCACCGCCGTGGAAACCTTGGCCGAAGAGATTCGCAACTTGAATTACGACGCCGCAGCCGGAAAGGCGTACTTCTTATGCGAAGCGATGGGACGCAGCGCCGGCTGGTTGGCCTATGGCGCGGCGATCGCCGGTGAAGGCAGTTTGGTGATGAGCGTCGAAGACATCGCCGGCGACTTGGCAGCCGAAGAGGTGGATCCGGAAACCGGCAAACCTCGCAAGATCATGGTGCTGGACAAAGTGATCGACAAGATGGTCGACATGATGGTCGCCCGTGAACGCGAAGGCCGCGAGTACGGAACCATCGTCGTCGCCGAAGGCCTGGCGGAATTCTTGCCCGCGAAATACCTGGAAGGCGTTTCCCGGGATGACCACGGACACATCAATATCTCCGCAATCAACCTGGGCGCATTGCTGAGCGGACTGCTCGCGAAAGCCTACACGGCTCGAACCGGCAAAGCACGCAAGGTCAACGGTCTGCAACTCGGCTATGAGGCGCGTTGCGCGCCGCCCCACGCTTACGACGTGATGCTGGGCTCGCAACTCGGCGTCGGTGCGTACCGTGCCCTCGTGGAAGAGAAACTCAACGGCGTGATGGTCTCGGTCTCCGGTCAACTGGATCTGCACTACGTGCCGTTCAACAAGTTGGTCGATCCCCAAACGCTGGTCACGAAAGTTCGCTTCATCGAACCCGGCAGCGACTTCCACCGCCTGGCTCGGTTCCTGGAAACCTGCACCGATAGCTGAACACCGCTCGAACACCCCTCTGCACTCCTCGTTCCAAGGCTCCGCCTTGGAACGAGCGGTGCAGAAGATCACCCGGTTCGGTTCGCCAAAGGCGATCAACAACAGAGCCTGGGGTGAGCCCCAGCTATGTTGTGGATGCCCTTTAGGCAAACGCCGCGGAACGGTTTCCGTCTAAAATTCGGAGCGGCAGCAACAACCAATTTTGCGTAGCCCGGGCGGAGCCCTACGCCGGGAACGATTTGTTAGCGGTAGGGCGCGAGCCCTCCGGTCGTTCGCGGTATTTCTGAAGCGCGACCGGACGGCTCGCGCCGTTCCGCTAACACTTTGACGCGAAGCGGGGTGCTTTTGTTAGCGGTAGGGCGCGAGCCCTCCGGTCGTTCACGGTAGGTTTGAAGCGCGACCGGACGGCTCGCGCCGTTCCGCTAACACTTGACGCTAAGCGGGGTGCTTTTGTTAGCGGTAGGGCGCGAGCCCTCCAGTCGTTCACGGTAGGTTTGAAGCGTGACCGGACGGCTCGCGCCGTTCCGCTAACACTTTTAGAGCAAAAGGACGTGACATTGGACGCAAGCCCAATGCCAAAAAATCGTTCACGGCATAGGGCGGAGCCCGGGAACGAGTCGGTTCGACAGGCTGGAAGCCTGTCCCACTCACCGTCACCCCAGCTGGTCCAGCAACCACTGCATTTCGCTGGCGATGTCTTCGGCCAGGCCGCGGCGCCGCATCGCTTCGGGCAAGACGGTCCAGGCATACGTCTCGACTTCCAAGTGCCCTGTGAAGTCGACGTTGATCGTGTCATCGTCCAGGGCCTGCAAACACTCGATCACCGCGTCGCGGCTGGTGGTCAATTGGCCGACGCGTTCCAAGAAAATCGGGACGTGAAAATGGATCACCCAGCGGAGGACCTTGGCGAGGTCGCCCGCTCGGGTTTGATCCAGCAGTGCCGGTAAGTCGTCGGCCAATTGGAACGAGCCGTCGCGTCCGACCTGGCCCGTCTGGTGCAAATACCGATCTTCGGCGAACGCGCCGAGCTGCTCCAGTGTCGCCGGAACGTCGGCGGCAGCGATCGATGCCCAGTCGGCCACGATCGCGCTGCTGACCTGGACCTTGCCGATCGTGATCCCGGCATCGGCATAGGCCGTCACCACCGAACGTTGCGGTTCGTTCATCACGGCGCTGTGACAGATGTCGTGACAGACGGTCAGATAGCGTCGGTGCGTCGGATCGGGCAGGTGTTCGTCGAAGAAACCGATCAGATCACCGACCGTGTCGATCACGCAACCCGGCTCCGGCTCGATCGCGACCACGATCCGTTTCCCGGTCTGGTCCTCCAACCGCTCCAGGAACGCCGCCAGTTCCCGCAGCTTGGCACCGGCGATTGCCACGTCCGCGTGACCGGAGCGATCGCCTGCAAACGGGTTGTCAGGCCAACCGATCGGCAGCGTGCTGATCGATCCCAGCGGCTGATCCTGGTGAAGCAATCGCGACAAGATCGTGGCCAGCCGCTGCGTGTACTCCAACCGCTCTGGCTCAGCCCAGGTCGGCAAGTACACGCGTTGCTTGACGTGATCGCCATGGAAATTCGCGAACGGAAAGCCATTGATGGTGAAGGGCTGCAATCGATTGGAATTCAGAAATCCGGCAAAGGCGTCCAGTTGACCGGCGGCCAGTTCACGCGAAGCCTGATCGGGGATCCACAGTCCGACGCCCAACGCGTTCAAACCGTGTGTCTGGGAAAGCTGTTGCTGGACCGGTACCGCGTACTCCTGAAGATTCGCTCGGATCGAGGTCAAATCGATGCCGGCATGAACATTCGTGCAATAGCCGATCTGGCGGTCGCGATGGCGGAGTGGATCTGAATCGTTGATGTTCAATGTGCTAACATGACGGAGGAAATGAACGGTCGTGCGGGAAACAGGTCATCGCTGTCGTGCCCGATGCCTGCGGTCGTCAGCCTGCACGATTTGCCCCCACCCAAGACGACCGTCATCAGGATAACGGCAACACGCCACGGAATGAACGGCGGAATGAACGGTGCCATCCCCCGAGCCTATGATGCTGAACCAAACGGATCACTACCTGCTGCGACGCGCCTACGAGGAAGCCGTGGCGGGGTTCAACGAGGGCGGCTGCCCGATCGGATCCCTGCTCGCGCGGGGGGACGAGGTCCTGGCCAGTGGGCGAAACCAGCGGGTCCAACAGGGCGACCCGATCGCGCACGGCGAAATGGATGCGTTGCGCAAGGCCGGGCGTCAATCGACCTATCGCGACACGACACTTTACACCTCGCTGAGCCCCTGCATGATGTGTAGCGGGACGATCGTCCAGTTCGGCATTCCGCGCGTCGTGATCGGTGAAAACCAGAACTTTGGTGGCAACGAAGCCTTCCTGCGCGAGCACGGCGTCGAAGTGGTGATCGCCAATGACCCGGGTTGCATCGCGCTGATGGAGCGATTTATTCGCGAAAAACCTGATCTATGGGCGGAGGACATCGCACAGGAGACATAACGTCGACAGACCGCAATCTGCCGAATTAAGATTGTCGCGTCATCCTACATCGCCCCATCCGCCCGAGTCTCGCATCCTGAGCCCCTGTACTGTGATTTCGCACTGCCGTCAAAGCTGCTTGTTCGCGCCCCCGGTATCGCCTCGATTGGCGATAATCCTTTTCATCGCCTTGCTGACGACCGTGTCGGGCGTCGGCACCGACGAGGTTTCCGCCCAATCACCGGAATCGGCCAACCGAAAACACTCCGATCCCCACGACCCCTTCGCCCAACTGGACCCGTGGTGGCCGACGCCGGGTGCGACGCGAATCGCCTCGGGTGCTCCCGGCCCCGCCTACTGGCAACAGCGTGCCGACTATGAGATCGATGTCACGCTCGATGACGACCAGCAGCAGATCAACGGCGTGGTAAAGATTCGTTATCACAACCAATCGCCCCACACGCTGCCGTATCTCTGGATCCAGTTGGACCAGAACCGATTCCGCCAGGGATCGGACGCCCTGGAAACCACGACCGCGCCGTCGCTGTCGCCGCGGATCTCGTTCGGCGCGATGAAGTCCATTTTGGCCAGCCGTCGCTTTGACGGCGGGTACCGCATCGCATCGGTCACCGACGGCGCCGACAAACCGCTCCGCCACACGGACATCGGCACGATGATGCGGATCGATCTGTCGACGCCGATCGCGCCGGGCGAACAGACCGAAGTGGCGATCGAGTACTCGTACAAGATCGTCGATGCGAAAGTCATTCGCGCCCGAGGCGGCAAGGAGTATTTCGAAGACGACAAAAACTACATCTACGAAATCGCGCAGTGGTTCCCCCGAGTCGCCGCCTACACGGACTTCGGCGCCTGGCAACACAAGTCGTTCTTGGGCCGCGGCGAGTTCACGCTGGAACTGGGCAATTATCGCGTCCGGATCACTGTCCCGTCGGAAATGGTCGTCGCGTCCACCGGAACCTTACAGAACCCCGATCAGGTGCTGACCGATCAGTGGAAACAGCGGTTGGCCAAGGCCGAACAGGCCCAGACGCCGGTGTTCATCATCACGCCCGAGGAAGCCGAAGCGAACGAAAGCGTGAGAACGGAAACGACAAAGACCTGGGAGTTTGACGCAACGAACGTGCGCGACTTCGCCTTCGCCGCCAGTCGGAAATTCATCTGGGATGCGTTGGGGGTCCAGGTCGGCTCGCAAACGGTAATGGCGATGTCCTATTACCCCAACGAAGCGGAACCGTTGTGGAGTCAGTATTCGACCGAGGCGATCGCGCACACGTTGGAAGTCTACGGCCGTTACTCCTTTGAATATCCGTACCCGGTCGCGATCAGCGTCAACGGTCCGGTCTATGGAATGGAATACCCGATGATCTGCTTCAACGGTCCGCGTCCGGAAGACGATGGAACGTACAGCAAAGCGACCAAGTACGGTTTGATCTCGGTCGTCATCCACGAGGTCGGTCACAACTTCTTTCCGATGATCGTCAACAGCGACGAACGGCAATGGACTTGGATGGACGAAGGGCTGAACACCTTCCTGCAGTACTTGGCCGAACAGGAATGGGAAGAAGATTACCCGTCGCGACGCGGTGACCCCGAAAAGATCACCGGCTACATGCGGGGCAACAACCAACGTCCGATCATGACGGGCAGCGAAGAGATTCTGCAGTTCGGCAACAACGCCTATGGCAAACCCGCCACCGCGCTGAACATTCTTCGCGAAACCATTCTCGGCCGCGAATCCTTCGACTTTGCCTTTCGTGAGTACGCTCGGCGTTGGAAATTCAAACGCCCCACGCCGAGTGATTTTTTCCGCACGATGGAAGACGCCTCGGGCGTCGATCTGGATTGGTTTTGGCGGGGCTGGTTCTACGGAACCGACCACGTCGACATCGCCATCGACGACGTTCAGCTGTACAAGATCGACTCGGGCGATCCGGATGAACAAGCCGAACGGACGCGGCAGGAAAAGGACCGTGAAGAAGACACGATCACCGAGGATCGCAATCAAGGCCTGCGGCGGCGGATCGATTGGCAACCGGGGCTCAAGGATTTTTACAACAGCCCCGAGTACGACGAGTGGAAAGTCGAAGAAGAGGACCGCAAGTCGTTTCAAAAATTCTTGGACGGCTTGAGCAGCCAAGAACGCGCGATCCTTCGCCGAACCACCAATTTTTACGTCGTCGACTTTCGCAACGTGGGCGGTTTGGTGATGCCGATCCTGATCCGCGTCCACTACGCCGACAACACCAGCGAAATGATGACGTTCCCGGCCCAGATCTGGCGAAGCAACAGCAAACGTGTCAGCAAGTTGATCGTCACCGACAAAGAAATTGTCCGCCTGGAACTCGATCCGAAACGCCAAACCGCCGACGTCGATCAAGGCAACAACCACTGGCCCGAAAAAATGGTGCCCAGTCGTTTCAAGTTGTTCAAGGACGACAAGAAAAAGAACCCGATGCAGAAAGCCGCCGATGAACAACAGGACGATCCGAAGCAAAACGCAGAGGACGAGTCATCGGACGAGACCGCCGAGCAAGAACCGGCCAAAGGAAAATGATCAACGTGACCTCCGTTCTCTTGGCCCTCTGGTCCACGCTGTTGATGCACCCGGTCCATGAGACCGTTTGTGAAATCGAGTGGAACGCCCAAACGCGACGCGTCGAAGTCGCGCTGCGGATCGATGTGCTGGACGAACAATGGATGGCCCGCTCGATCCAGACCGACGCCGACGAGGATTGGCAGGCCGAGTACCTGCGTTCCAAATTGTTTTTTGATCCCCAAGTCGACCAAGGCGAACGAACCGAATCGGGACCAGCTGAATCCGAGGCTGTCCAACTCAGCGGTCGCCCGATACGCTGGGTCGGACGCAAACCAGACGGCGGCCACGTTTGGTGGTTCTTCGAAGTCGTCTGCAAAGACGGCAGGCCACCGACATCAATCCAAACGCGGCTCTTGTTTGACCGGCATCGCGATTACCAACATCGCATCGTCGTGCTCGGAAAACCGGTCGCCGACGACGGCAAACGAATCTCGATCCTGCTGACCGAGCAAAAACCTTCGGCGGTATTGATGTTGCTGCGTTGATCGTCAGCCAGGGCGTGTCCTGGCCGACCGCTGCAACCTGTCCCTGGAACCTCTTACGACGCGACCCATCCTTCTCGATGCAAAATGAATCGCTCACCGCCGAAGTCGTCTCGATCGGCGACGAAATGACCAGCGGCGCTCGGCTGGATACCAACGCCCAGTGGCTGAGTCGACGATTGGCGGAACTGGGGATAGAAGTCACGTTCCACAGCACCGTCGGCGACACACTGCAGCACAACATCGATGTCTTTCGAACCGCCGCGCTGCGGGCCGATGTGGTGGTCTGCACGGGCGGCTTGGGACCGACACGCGATGATCTGACCCGTCAAGCGTTGGCGGCCGTGCTCGACCAACCGCTGGAATTGCGACAATCGGCGTTGGACCACATCCACCGATTGTTCGCCCGCCGCAATCGCGAAATGCCCCAGCGCAATGAAGTCCAAGCGATGTTTCCCGCGGGCAGCCTGGAGATCGTCAACCCCCAGGGTACGGCGCCCGGTGTCGATGCGACGTTCCAGCGGCCCGATGGTTCCACCAGTCGGTTGTTCGCGTTGCCCGGAGTTCCGGCGGAAATGAAACGCATGTTCGACGAGACCGTCGCGCCGCGGATTTTAGAAAGCGGCGGCAACACGCGGCGGCACATCGAACATCATGTGATGAAATTCTTCGGGGTCGGCGAAAGCGACATGGAACAACGTTTGGGCGAGATGATCGCCCGCGACCACGTGCCACGCGTCGGCATTACGGTCAGCTCGGCGACGATCTCGCTGCGGATCAGCGCCCTCGGCGAGTCGCCGCAGGAATGCCACCGTCAGATCGAATCGACGCGTGCCGAGATCATGGAACGCGTCGGGGAACTGCACTTCGGTGACGGCGAAGAGTTCGAACAGTACCACGCGGTCGAGCGGATGCTGGCCGAACGGGGCGAAAGTTTGGTGAGTGTGGAATTTGGGCGCTCGGCGGTGCTGGCCAATTGGTTTGCATCACTCGGCGAATCGTCCACGTATCGCGGCGGATTCTGTTTTGCCAAGCTGGGTGAATTAGCAACGGTGCTGGATGTCGATGCGGATTCGGCGCTGGAGACGCTTCGTCGTCGCTGCGGATCGCAATGGCTGGTCGCCGTGGACGAGTATCCGTCGTTGCAATGCAGCGACGACCAACCGCTGCCGGCCGCAGAAGTGACCTTGATCGTTGTCGCTCCGACCGGGACGGTGTTTGCGACGACCAGCCGACTGGGCGGTCATCCGTCGATCATTTACGAACGGATCGGCAAAGCAGCCCTGGCGTGGCTGCGACACGTGCTCACCGAACCTCGGGACGACGGGCACGACAACCCGACGACGACGGCGGCGGCGCGATGAAGGTTCTGTATGAAGACAACCATCTGTTGGTCGTCGACAAGCCGGCCGGGATGCCGACGATGGGAGCCGAACCGGGCATTCAAACCGTCCACGGCTGGGCGACGGATTACCTGAAACGTCGCTATCAAAAACCGGGCAACGTATTTGTCGGCGTCGTCAGCCGGCTCGATCAACTGACCACCGGGGTGCTCGTCCTGGCGCGAACCAGCAAAGCGGCCTCACGGCTGGCGATTCAGTTCGGCGGCCCCGGCAAAAGCAAGAAAGTGTCTACCCGAGCGAGGAAATTGTATCTGGCGATGATCGCCGGGGATTTGGAGAAAGATTCCGGGTTGCCGCGATCAGGCACATTGACCGATTCGGTCTTCAAAGACGACGCGGCGCATCGCATGCGGGTCGCGCGGCACCCGCGATCGGATGCGCAAGAAGCTCGTTTGAACTACTGTGTGATTGACCGATCGGCGGCGCGGACACTCGTCGCAGTGAGGTTATTGACCGGCCGCAAGCATCAAATTCGCCTGCAATTGGCCGATCGAGGGCACCCCATTTTGGGCGACACGAAATACGGCTCGCACAGCCGTTTTCCCCACGGGGTTGCCCTGCACAGCTGGCGTCTTTTAATAGAGCACCCGACGAAATCCGAAATACGACTGTTCAACGCGATAATTCCCCGCGCATGGCAGGAGCCCCCGTTTTCGGTTCCCAGTGAATCATCGATCGAATCGACGCTGATCGCCGACGCGGATTGGTATGACGAGGAGAGCAAGATTTGACGCAGCGTTCATCGAGCCCCCGTGGTGAGCCACCGTTTCTTCCCAGCCGCATCGTCTCCGGTGGGCAAACCGGCGTCGATCGCGCCGGATTGGAGGTGGCGATCGCCTACCAGATCCAACACGGCGGCTGGTGCCCCAAAGGACGGTTGTCTGAAGACGGTTCGATTCCCAGCCGATATGAGTTGGTCGAAATGGAGACCGCCGAATATCCGCCTCGGACCGAACAGAACGTGATCGACAGCGACGCCACGCTGATTTTGTATGAACAGCGTCTCAAGGGCGGCACGTTGCTGACGCGTCGTTACGCGACCCGTTGGAACAAACCGTTTCTCTCGGTGGCGATCGATGTGTCGTCCCCGGTCGCCGTCCGCGTTTGGTTGGACCAAGTGCGGCCCCAAATCTTGAACATCGCCGGCCCACGCGAAAGCAGTTTCCCGGGAATTGGGGAACGCGCGCTGGCGTTCTTATTGGAGGCATTCGCGGCCAGCGCCACGGAGGTGTCTTCGTAGTGCGGTCCCAGCGTCTTGTTCCCAGGCTCTGCCCTACGCCGTGAACGATTTATTTCCTGTGTTTGACGAGGTTTTAGCGGCAGGGCGCAAGCCCTCCGGCTTGCGCATCTTTGCCAACACACCGGAGGGCTCGCGCCCTACCGCTAAAAAGTCTTTCACGGCGTAGGGCGGAGCCTGGGAACACACTGTCCCGAGGCTCCGCCTCGCATGGGTCAAGCAGGATGGCAGAGAGGCGGAGCTTCCGGGGAATCGCGTGACGAGGCGGAGCCTCATCACGAGGGCACGATGAGTGGGTGGAGAGGCAAGGAAATTTTGGAGGTAGGAAAATTGGCTAAATCGAATGGTTGCTGCATTTCATCATTTTCTTGCCTCCGAAATCTTCTTACCCGTTTTCCGTAACGGCAACACCAGCAGATTGACGGGGGCCGCGCCGACCCAACCGGTCAAGATCACCAGGGGCAACCTGCCTTCGGCACCGTGCAGCACTCATTGCAGCGTGGTCAGGTCGTGGAGTTTGCACGGGACTTCCAGTCGACGTGACGGGTTCTCGCGATGGATCGCGTTGGGTGCCGGGACGATCGGCAATCAAAGGATCCCGTTGCAACGCAGCAGTTTCGCCAGCACGTCGAGTCGATGCTGTGACTGCTCGGTCCGCTGTTGGAGTTCCTTCAAGTATTGGTATTCGTCCAGTAGAACGCCTTGCAGCTGGGGTTCCCAACGCTTGACCAGCAGCGGGCCGAACAGTAATGCCGCTTCGCGATCCATCGCGTCGTATGCCGGATCGGCGGACGACCGATCCAGCCGGAATCTCATGACCACGTAGCGCAGACGCCCCACCACAAGCTGTTCATCGACCAAATGAAACGCGTTTTGCAACGCCCAACCCCGAACGGCATCGGAACGACGGTTGGGTTGCAACACCAAGTCCGGCGGAACACGTTCGGGATAGGTTTCGAGAATTCGTGTGATCAATTCACCGCCCATGCCACAGATGCTCAAACTGTCCGCTTCGCCCGGTGACAGCCCCTCCAACCCATCGGCGAGTCTGACGTCGGCGACAAGTCCACTCAGCGTCGACCGCGAGTTTTCGAAGGGGCGTTGATTCACTTCGATTGCGATCCCACGTTCGATCCGTCCCGACGTCAACAACGCTTTGAGTAGATGCCCGTGGTCGGAGCCGATGTCGGCATGCACGCGACTGCGAATCTGCACCGCCACCGCTTTCAGGCGTTCGTCAAGTTTCGGCATGGTGAGAACGAGCAGCTGTCAAAAAGGAAATCGCTCGTCCACGTCACTCTCGGCAAGTTCGACGAGAAACGTCGACAATCGCTCGACAAGCACATCCATCAGCTGGCGTCCCTTTTCGGCCGTGGCAGGATGTGGATTTCCGGATCCGGATTGGCGTGTCAGCAAGTGCCAAGGACGCGTGATGGAAACCCAACCCTGATTGACGGCGTCGAATCGTGTTTTGTTGACTGCCCCATCATCGGCAGTGATCTTACCTGTCGCATCCACATCAACCAACTCGGAAAAATACGCCAGCCCGAGTGAAGTTTCCATTTCACCGGCGTGGTCTCCCGCGTCTTCGAAAATCTCTCGCTGCACATCGGCCGAGATCTCTCGAAACCAATCGCACAAAAACAATCGGCACGGAGTCTGGTTGTGCATCTCGCGCAGCAGCGGCTTGAATTCGTTTCCTCCATGGCTGTTCAGAATCAACAGTTTTTCGATGCCACAATGGGTCAGCGACTCGGCGAGATCCCGGATGATGATGCCCAACGTGCTAGGGTTCAGATTCATCGACAGAGGAAACTTCACTTGATTGGTTTCGGTGCCGTACGGAATCGGCGGCAACATCACCACGCGAGCGCCGCGATCCCAGGCGGCTTCGCAGGCGCGACTGCCGATCGCTTCGGCTTGGAACGTATCGGTCCCGTAGGGCAAATGAAGATTGTGGGGCTCGGTCGCCCCGGTCGGCAGCACGGCGACTTGATAGTCACAGTCTTTGACAAAGCCGTAGTTGATTTCCGAGAGGATCCAGGGACGCATTGGTTTTACTTTCCGCTTTGCTCGTCGTCGGGTTTGACTGTGAACGGCATCAACCGATTCGGATTCCAGTTTACCGGTCGCCCCTTCGCTTGGGCAGCCAGCCAGTTGAGTGCCGCTTCGTGCACAATTTCGTGACCGCCTTCGAAAAGGGTCAGTCGAGTCGTCCCCACGGTTCGGCGAAAAATCGGAACATGGTTGCCGTACAACGAATCCGATTTGGCTGTGTTGATTCGCTGCAACTCCTCCGGCACCGCACGCGTTTGGTACAGCTTGTCGATCGCATCGACGTTCAACGCCGTCGACGCCGGAACGGCAGCATTAAACGCCAGCATCGAATGCGTAAACGGGACGCTTCCGGCGCGCCCGTCGTTGATGCCGTGATTGAGATCCAATGGAGGAAGCCGATCCGCCTTGGCGATCCAGTTCAGCGGGGAACGATGCCAGGCGGCGTCACGAAGTTCCGTCGAGGCATCCGGCGCGCCACCCAGCGCCGACTCGATCATGGTGGCATAGCGATCGAACGACGTTCCCTTGCACTGGTGATGCCAAGCGGCGATGTCCGAGATGCCACACCATGCCGACACCCCGGCCCACAACTTCGGCGCACGTGCCGCCATCAACATCGATGCGTGCCCGCCACCGGAAACACCGATACAGTAGATTCGATTCGGGTCGATGGATGTTTCGGACTTGGCAAAGTCGACGGCGCTGCGGATATCGGCAACGACGAGGTCCGACCCCATCGCTTCGGGAGTCTTGTTGATACCGCGAAAATTGGGGTGAATGAAGGCCCAGCCTGCTTGCTGACACCACTCCGCATACTGAACCTCACCGCCGGTTTGACGATAGTCGCTCGACCAGGTGTGCAAGGCGACCAGCAGCGGCACCGGCTCTTCCAACTTCGGAATCCAGATCAACGTCGGCTGCATCGAGCCGTCACCGTCGGATCGGTAGTGAGCTTCGCGGACACCCTCCGGGTAACCCGGCACTTGGGCGGCCGCATGCGCACTCAGAAGCGTCATCGCGGCAGCGAGCAGTCCGACAGCAAGATTCTTAGTCAACATCAAAACAGCTGCCCTCCGGGCGGTATAAAATACGGGTTTCACAGTGGCGTAAGCTTCCAGCTTGCGCCCCCCTTCCATCATTCAAGGCCAGGATATGCTACACCTTCCAACCCGGCTCATGTCCCTGGCAGTGTTTTTTGTCGGCTCGATTTCTTTTGCAGCAGATCCCATCGACGTGTGGCCTGATCTGGCACCGGGGGAGACGACTCGATCGGTCGGCCAGCCGCTTCCGCCGCGACCGGGCGGCAAGGGTAACGTCACACGAATCGCCGGGGTCACTCGGCCAACACTGCAGGTCTATCGTGCCGAAAAACCGAACGGTACAGGCGTGGTGATCTTGCCGGGCGGCGGCTTTTCGTACGTCGTTCCCGATTTGGAAGGATCCGAAGCGGCCGAGTGGCTCAATTCTCTGGGCGTGACGGCGTTCGTACTCAATTACCGCACGAAAAACGATCCGGCACAGGTCGGATGGCAGCGTCCGGTGCAAGACATCCAGCGCGCGATGGCCGTGCTGCGATCCCAAGCCGAGCATTGGAAATTAAAACCCGATCGCATCGGCCTGCTCGGCTTCTCCGCCGGCGGTCAAGTCGCCGCCAGGTTCATGAGCGACCCGAAGACGCTCACTTACGAACGAGTGGATTCGATCGATGACGTCAATCCTCGCCCCGATTTCGCGATGCTCGTTTATCCCTGGCGGATGTACGATGCGGCGACAGATGGCTTCGTTGATGGAATCGACGTACCGACGACAGCGCCGCCGACCTTCTTGGTCCACACACATGATGACAATTCGACAGCGCTCGGAACGGTCTTGTATTACATGCAGCTCAAGAAACATAACATCGCGGCCGAGCTTCACGTGTTCGGCAACGGCGGACACGGCTACGGCATCCGTCCGGTCAAAGGCTCGCTCATTTCGACCTGGCCCTCGCAAGCCGCCAACTTCCTGCGCTCACAGTCTTTTGTCGAATGATCAGCGTGCGCACTCCAGCCGGGGAAACTGCAGGTCTCACGCAAAGACGTGAAGCCGCTTTCCCCGAGAGACTTGTACGCGGCATGCCCGGTTCGCCAACGGCGATGCACAACATAGCCTGGGGTAAGTCCGGATGAGCCCGAGCGAATCCGGACGCAACCCCAGGTCCACGCCCAACGAAAAACCTCCCTCCATTCGATCGGCCGGCGGCTTCGCCGCCGGCCGATCGAATGGAGGGAAAGAGAAGATGGGGTTCTTTTCCTGGGGTGGCGGTCACTTCGCTACGCTCGCTCCCTGACCCCAGGCTATGTTGTTGATGCCCGTTGGGCAAACCCTGCCGGGCAACGCTGTGATACGTTTTTCGTTAAGCGTCACTCTCTAGTGTCCGCGGGGTCTAGAATAGTTTGCACCCGAAACACATGAATTTGTCACCTTCTCGTGAAATACTATGCGATTCAAACGTCGGCGATCTCTCGTCCAGATTGCTTCTAGCCTTGCTTTGTTTGGGTTGGCTTCATCCGTGATGATCGAGGTTGCCGCGGCCGATGACTCGCGTCCCAACGTCGTGATGATCATCGTCGACGACCTCAACGACTTGCCGCTCTCTCCCGATGGAAAGCCGGTGATCAAGACGCCGAACATCGATCGAATCGCTCGACGTGGCGTCACGTTCACCAACGCCCATTGCAACGATCCGATCTGCGCCCCGTCGCGGGCCAGCATGCTGTTCGGGCTCTATCCGCAAACCAGCGGGCTGTACTGGTTCGAAAAATGGAAAGAAAACGGCGTTCTGAATCAATGCGTCTCACTCAATCGGCACCTGCAAAACCACGGCTACTCCGTGTTCGGCACCGGCAAAATTTACCACGGCGGTCAGTCCGACGGGGCATTTGATCAGCGCGGTCCCAAGCCCGACGTCGGTCCTTGGCCATGGGATGGGAAATCCAATCAAAGTCATCTTCCCCATCCGGCGATGATGTATCTGTACGACACCGATGGTGACATGGACTACAAGTGGGAACACCACTTCGGTCCACTGTCGATGATCCCGGATTGGAAACCGGATCCCGCAGCGGGAATCCCCGGTTACAAGGGATGGCGGTTGGGCGGTAAACCGTTTCGTTACAACGGCGATGATGATCGAGACAAGTTGAGTGACGAATTGTGTGCCGAGTGGTCAACCGAAGTGATCGCGAGGCAGCATGACCGACCCTTCGCGATCTTCACGGGATTGGTCCGGACGCACACGCCACTTTACGCACCACAGAAATACTTTGATCGTTTCCCGCTCGATTCGATCGAACTTCCCGAGACGATCGAAGATGACTTGGCTGACTGCGCGACCGCGTTGGCAGACAGATCACTCTATGGGTTCCGACGTTACGACATGCTCGTACGTCATCAAGACCGGCAGCTTTACAAGCAATGGCTGCAAGCCTATTTGGCCTGCGTTTCCTTTGTCGATGATCAAGTCGGAAAGATCCTGGACGCCGTGGACGCCAGTCCCCAACGTGACAACACGATCGTGGTTTTCACCAGCGATCACGGATTTCACATTGGCGAAAAAGAGTTCCTGTACAAACAAAGTCTGTGGGACGGCGCGACGCGAGTTCCTCTGATCATCGCCGGTGTCGACGGCATGCCCCAAGGCGTGACCTGCGACCGTCCGGTCTCGTGGATCGATCTGTACCCGACGTTGAACGAACTGTGCGGGTTGCCCCGAGAGCCGAATGCCGCATCGGGCGGTTACGAACTGGAAGGGCACAGCCTGGTTCCCTTGGTGATGTCACCCGAAGATGACTGGGACGGTCCCGATGTCGCGATCACAGCATTGCCGGGGAAAGACCACAGTCAACACGAACGACACGGGGGCACCTGGTTCCCGCATTTTTCGGTGCGCAGCAAACAGTACCGCTACACGCTTTGCTCCAGCGGCGAAGAAGAACTCTACGATTTTGACGCCGATCCCCGCGAGTGGAAAAACCTCGCGGATGACCCGGCTTACGCTGCCATCAAAGCTTCACTGAAAGACCAGCTGATCGCGCTGCGTGATGGCCCGAATTGGAAGTCGTTGGATGACCTGCATCATTGGACCTACGGGGCGCAGAAAGGCGGCGTCGCATCCGAGGATGGAACGTTGACCTTCAGCGGTCATGCATCTTCGTACCTGGCGACGATCGCAACGTACAAAAACTTCGAATGGGAATTCGAAGCGAAGTCGCCCGACGCGCGGCAGATGCGGATCAGCTACCACGGCCGTGTGAGAGACAATCGTGTCGCCGGAACCGTCGCCAATGTTTCGCCCGCGGCATCGAACCTGGACGGCATCGCTGTTCCCTTTGACCCGGGACAATGGAATCGTTATCGCATCCGCGTGGTCAACGAACGCTGCCAGGTTTGGATCAACGGCAGGTTGCACAGCGATGTGGTTGATGATTCGAACGCCGGTGTCGGAGTGGTCGGGCTTGATTTCCCGGGAGTGCGCGAGCCGACGCTCAGCTTGCACCACGTTCGGATCAGAACACTGTGATCGCTCGCAAGCGACCTGTTTTAACGTGGTAGGTCTTTGGCTTCGGCATAGGGACGTCGCGAAAGCGCGGCCTCGCCGACCCGCTGGATCGCCAGAATGAACGCGGCGGTACGCAGATCGACGTCACGCTTTTTGGCGACATCGGCAACGCACGCATAGGCCTTTCGCATGTGTTCGGTCAGTTCGTGTCGGATGCGTCCGAGTTCCCAGCGGAATTGTTGAATGTTCTGCGCCCACTCGAAATAGCTGACCGTCACGCCGCCGGCGTTGGCCAGAATATCGGGCACGACCAGAATGCCACGTCGCCGAAAGATCTCGTCGGCTTCGGGGGTTGTCGGCGAATTAGCGGCTTCGACGATGATACTCGCTCGAACGTCTTCGGCATTGTCTTTGGTCAGCACGTCGCCCAGCGCGGCGGGGACCAGAACGTCGGCGTTCCAGGTCAACACTTCGGAACTTTCAAACGCGTCGCCACCGGGGAATCTGGCGACGCTGCCATGCCGGGCGGTCCAGGCAACCAACTCATCGATGTTGAGTCCTTCGGGATTCGAAACACCGCCGGCATGATCGCCGACGGCGACGATCTTGGCGCCCAGTTCCGCCATCGTGCGAGCCGCAAAACTGCCCACGTTGCCGAAGCCTTGAAAGGCAACTGTGACGTCCGTGATGGATTTTTTCTGTGAGCGCAGCACTTCTTCCAGCACGATCGTGACGCCGCGACCGGTTGCTTCTTCACGGCCTTCGGATCCGAACAAATGCAACGGCTTGCCCGTCACGACCCCGGGAGAGAACCCCGCGTACTTGGAATACTCGTCCATGATCCAGCCCATGATTTTGGCGTTCGTGTTGACGTCCGGGGCGGGGATGTCGATGGTCGGGCCGATGACATCCTTGATTTGGCCGACGAAGGTGCGTGTGATCTCGTTCAGTTCGCGCTCGCTCAAATCGCTCGGGTCACAATTGATCCCACCCTTGGCGCCGCCGTAGGGAACGTCGACGACCGCGGTTTTCCAGGTCATCAAATTGGCCAGCGCCGTCGCTTCGTCTTCGTCGACCGAAGGGTGGTACCGCAATCCGCCCTTCATCGGTCCGCGGACACGACTGTGTTGCACCCGGTATCCCGTATGCTGGATCAGTTTTCCTTCGTCGCTCTCGGTGATCAGACCGACCTTGACGATCCGCAGCGGGGTCAGCAGGATGTCACGCACCCGATCGGAAAGTCCCAGAACGTTGGCGGCATGGCGAAAATAAGCCCGGCTCTCTTCTAGCATCAATTCGTCCCTCTGGAGTGATTCGCCCAGGCATACCGTACTCTATTCGGCATGACGGCGGTTTTGAGTTTACTCCGTTCGCCGTGATCATGGTTTCGTTTCGGGGTACAATTGACGAACCCACGAGGAACAGAGTTGATGAGCTCCGCACCCCGCTACGTCCCGCACTACACGATCGAGGATTACCGCCGCTGGGAAGGCGATTGGGAATTGATCGATGGCGTGCCTGTGTCGATGAGTCCATCGTCATTCGGGCCGCACAAGCGAGTTGTCGCTGAACTGTCGCGACAAATCCTCAATCCGTTCATTGAGAACCAGCGAGACTATTTGTTTGACGAGCCTTGGGGGGACTCAGCCGGGGAAGGAAGGCAGAACGATACGGGGCAGAATGATCGAAGGCAAAACGATTGGAGGACGGCTCCGCTTCCCAGCCTTCGCCACCACGCCGACTTAACGGTCAAAGTCTCTGTGACTTGCTGAACTGATGGTTAAACTCCTCGATGCCCCATCATTCTGCCACTCCATCATTCTGCCGCATCAAACCCTTTCCAACGGACGAAGCCTTCGATGGCTTGGTACTGGGCCAGCCCCAGCCGGTCGTAGATCTGTGCCGTTTGGGCGTTGCGTGCTTCGGCGCGTTGCCAGAATTCTCTCGCGTCGGAGCCGGGGAACAGGGCGCGGTCTTTTTGTGATTCGTGTTTGAAGATCGCATCGCGTTTGCGATCGACTTCTTGGGGGCTCAGCGGCACGGCCATCTCAATCTCGTGGGGCGCCCACTCTTGCCAGGCACCACGATAGAGCCAGACAGCGGTCGACGCGAACCAGTCGTCGTGTCGGCATTCATTGCAGGCGGCAAAGATGATGTCCAGGCAGGTGCGGTGGGTGCCGTGCGGATCACTCAGGTCGCCGGCGGCATAGATCTGGTGAGGCTGCACGTGACGCAACAGATCGACGGTGATTTGAACGTCTCGTTCGCCGATCGGATTTTTGCGGACCGCTCCGGTTTCGTAGAACGGCAAGTTCAAATAATGCAATCGCTCGTCGCGGACGCCGCAGACACGTGCCCCGGCAGTCGCTTCACCGCGTCGAATCAGCCCTTTGAGTCGCTGGACTTCATTGATATCGACGCTTCCAGATGCCTTGTCGCGGATGGCGTGAATCATCATCTCGGTCAGGCGTTGGATGTCATCGCTATAGACCTCGAACTCGCGACAGAAATCGGCGGCGAATTCGGCAAACCTTAACGCATCGCCATCGAAGACGGCCAGGTTGCCGGAGGTCTGGTAGGCGACGTGGATTTCATGACCCTGAGTCGCCAAGCGTGTCAGCGTGCCTCCCATCGAAATGACATCGTCGTCGGGGTGCGGCGAAAACAGGATGATCCGTTTGGGGAACACCGTATCGGGGCGGTCCGGTTTGCCGGCGGGCCAACCGGTGATCGTATTTTGCAGATGGCGAAAGACGCTGAGATTGATCTCATAGGCGGTTCCGTATTCGGCAAGCAGGCCCTGCATCCCGTTGGCGTTGTAATCGGCGTCGGTCAACATCAGGACCGGCTTTTGGACCGATTGCGAAAGTGCGATCACGGCCCGTCGGACCATCACGTCATCCCAGCGGACGTCAGCGACTAACCAGGGCGATCGGATTTCGATCAGATTTGCTGCGGCAGCGGAATCAAGAAAGAATTCGACGTCATCGTGTTGTTGCAGAAACGTCGCCGGGACCGCCGGAGCAACTTCGCCTTCGATCGCGCGGGCGACGATCGATGATTTGCCTTCGCCAAAGGCGAGCAAGATAATCCGTCGGGCGTCCAGGATCGTGCCGACCCCCATCGTGATCGCACGCCGCGGCACATTTTCGACACCGAAAAAATTGCTGGCCGCGTCGATCCGCGTCATCGCATCAAGCGTGATCGGCCGCGTCCGTGAATCCGTCCCCGAACCGGGTTCGTTGAAACCGATGTGTCCGGTCCGACCGATGCCCAGAATCAACATGTCGATGCCACCCAATTCGGCGATCTCGTTTTCGAACATCAGGCAATATTCTGCCAGTTCATCCTGCGGCGTGGTCCCGTCGGGAATGTGGATTTGATCGCGCGGCAGGTCGATGTGGTCGAACAGATGTTCGTTCATAAACCGGACGTGACTTTGCAGCGACGCCGGCTCCATCGGCAGAAATTCATCGAGCACAAAGACAGCCACGTTAGAAAACGAGAGACCTTGTTCGCGATGCATCCGCACCATGGCGGAGTACACATTGACGACGGTGGAACCGGTCGCCAACCCGAGCACGCAGGTGCGTCCCTCTGCGGCACGACTGCGAACGAGCGTCGCGATTTCGAGCGCCGCGGCTTCGCTGGCATCGCTCGCTTCGGGGAACACTCGATACGCAATCGACGACAGCGTTGTGGCGGGTTGAAAGGGTTTGAGTCTGCGTCTGTCTTTTTTCATGGGGTCATTCGTTGCTGCATGATGGATCGGCTTGATGTGTCAGTTGTCGTGCGTGCTGAGCCGCACCGAGCATTCCGGCGTCATTACCGAGCGTGGCAAAATCGATTTTCAGGGTTTCTCCGGTCTGGACCAACGACAAACGCACCATTTCACTTCGGATCGTCCGCAAGAACGCTCTGCCGGTGCGGGTTTGATTGCCGCCGAAGTTCACGGCACCGCCGAGTAACACGACGGCGGGATCCGCGATGTGGGCGAGCATCGCGATCGCCCGCCCCAGATGCACGCCGGTCCTGCGGACGGTCTCCATCGCGATCGCGTCGCCGCGTTCGGCGGCGGCGGAAATGGTTTCCGGCGTCAGTTCGTCCAGCTCGCCCAGCGACGATGATTGGTCGGTCGCATCGAGTTGCTCCAGTGCGGTTTTGACGATTCCCGCGGCACCGGCGTAGGCTTCCAAATGCCCCCAACGGCCGCAACCACACTGCCGGGCATCGGGACCATGCTCGATGGTGACGTGGCCGATTTCGCCTCCACAGCCGTGACTGCCATTGATCGCGCGGCCGGCAACAATGATCCCACCGCCGATGCCGGTCCCCAAGGTCAAGAAAGAAAGCGAGTCGGTGCGATGCTCCCCGAAGCTGGATTCCCCCAGTGCCGCGGCATTGGCATCATTGATCACGGCGACAGGCTTTTGAAAGACGCGCGCCAATTCTTGATGAAAACCGATACCGTGCCAGGCGTGCAGGTTTGCCGTTTCCATCAACGTGGCCGTCGCCTCGTCGATCACCCCGGCCATGGCCAATCCGACCGATTCCAGCGCATCAAACGTGGCGCCGTGCCGGTGCAACGCCGCGACCGAAAACTCGCGGGCCCGACGAAACACATCCGAGGGTTCGTCGCAGTGCGCCGTGGAGATCTGGTCGCGGGCGACAAGCTCCTCCCCACGCAACAGTCCTAATTTGACCGAAGTGCCACCAAGGTCGATGCCCATGACGAACGACGGCGATTCGCTGGTACAGTAATTGGTTGGTTTCATGTTCGGATACAAACGTCGTCGCAATCATTCATCACGTTCAAGCTCACCCGTTCGATTCATTCAATTTGCAATGCAAAACAGATGGTTCGCTCCGCGGATGAACAACTCATCGCCGCACGGAGCAGGGGTCGCATCAACCGTTTCACCGACCGAATTGGACGAGACGATTTGTAGTGTTGCCGAATCCTTGATCACGACCGTGGTGCCACTTCGGCCGGTCAAGTAGACGTGCCCGCCGGCGGCCATCGGCGACGCATAGGTTTTGCTGATTCCGGGCAATCGAACCGCTTCATAGTGGGGCTTGCCCGTCGCCGCATCCAGACAACTCAGGTTGCCGGATTTGCCTTTGTGGAAATACAGCCGGCCGTCGCTGAGCAGCGGGGACGCGATGTCGGGCGTGTCTCGGCTGACCGTCCACACCACTCGGTCGGTGCCTTCGATGTCGCCTTGTCCGTCGGGCCGGAACGCGCCGAGGAATGATCCCTGATAGCCGCTTCCGACAAACACCAATCCGTCGGCGGCGACCGCCGATGCGACCGGTCGGGTCGTTTGGCCGCCGCAACGCCAAAGTTCTTGACCGGTTTGAAGGTCATAACTGCGGGCAAAGTTTTGACCGTTCATGATGATCTGTTTTTTGCCGGCGACGTCGATCACCAAGGGCGTGGCCCAGCAAGACGGCTCATCGCGATCGGTCTTCCAAATCGTCTCGCCGGTCGACTTGTCCAACGCGTAGAGCGCCGATTCACCCTCATGATCCCAGGGCACAATGATCATCTTGCCGTGCAGCGTCGGTGAACTGCCTTCGCCGAATCCGCTGCGTGTGATCATTTTCCCAAAGTCATCGCGTTTCCATTTCAGCCGGCCGTCCATCGTGTAGCAATACAGACCTCGCGAGCCGAAGTGGGTATAGACATGTTTGCCGTCGGTGCAGGGGGATGCCGACGCAAACCCGTTGGTCGAATGGGTTTCCTGGTGCGGGACGGCGGTGACGGCGGTTTGTTTCCAAAGTTGCTGACCGGATTGCCGGTCGAAGCAGAGCACTTGGAAATCCAGTTTCGGCAGCGCCGGTGCCGCGCCACGCTGAAATTGATTGCGATTCTGCGGGGCTCGCGGCGGTGGCGCCGCCCCCGGACCCACGTCAACGGCGGTGACCACAAACACGCGGTCTTCCCAAATCACCGGCGACCCGGAACCGCGGCCGGGAATCGGCACCTTCCATTTCACGTTCTCCGTTTCGGACCACCGGGTCGGCGGGTTGCCGCTGGCGGCCGCACCGTTGCCGGTCGGACCGCGCCAATGACTCCAATTGTCGGCAATAACGCTCTCCGCGGACGTTAGCAACGTCATCGCGGTGACCAGCACGCTGGTCCGGCAAAAACTGCAAAGCATGAGTGGTGAATTCTGAAGGAGGAAACGTCACGTGAAGGGGCCGCCCTTGTTCCGGGCCATTCCGGTTTGGCCACATTGTAACTCGTCGGCCCGGATCGAGTATCTCGGCATGAGGGTTCCCGACGGCCGAGCGTTTGCAGGACACGCAGATTACCAGGGACCAGATGACCGCGGCATCCCGCTGAACTCGCCGAACACCGCCGGAGCAAAATCTTTGACACTGCGTCACGGATGCGACATGTTGGGGGGTACCGGAAGCGGCCCGAGACAGATTTCTGTCCGTTGACTTCGGCATTCAAGGGTCTTTGGCATGTTAATCGATCAAACGGAACTCATCCAACAAACTCCGGTGTGCGGGGGCCTGCGGCAGGAAACGCTGCGATTGATCTTGAGTCAATCCGAAGAGCAAGAGGTGCCCGCGGGCGAGTTCTTTTTCCGCGAGGGAGACGCGGGGGATTGCTTGTACGTGATCCGATCGGGGACGGCGATCGTCCAACGGATTTGGCAGGGCAAAGCGATTGTCCTGGCACGCATTCAGCCCGGCGATTGTTTCGGCGAAATGTCGCTGATCGATTTACAACGCCGCTTTGCCGGCGTCAAAGCGGAGACCGATTGCAGCGTGATCCGAGTTCCCTACACGGCACTGATGAAACTGTGTCAGGTCGATATGGAACAGTACGCGATGGTGATGATGAATCTGGGACGCGAAGTCAGTCGTCGGCTGCGGATCGCCGGCGAGCGACTGTTTCGTTATCAGCAAGAACTCGGCCAGCATTGGTTTGACGAGGAACTGGTATTTGATGCTTGATCATTAGCGGATCTGCTGTGGCGGAGAGTACAATACGCGCAAGTCAACTCAACGGAGCAGAAAATGAGTCTCACCACCACTCAGGGCGAACAGCGTGTCCTGCTGCGATCGATCTCGTGGCAGACCTACGACCAAGGATTGCTTGAGATCATGTCGTCGTCGATGGCTCACGAATCCGACAAATCGTTGCTGGGACGTCTCGTCGAAATGGACAGTCTCGTCAGGCGTCGGACCACCCGCGTCGCTGCAACCCGAGTGATCATGCGCTCGCAAGCGGCCTGCTAATCGAATCCGATCACACGTGAGGTCAGCCGTTTGGCGCGAGCGTACGGGCCCGTAGGCTCGCGCCAAACGGCTGATTAAATCAACAGCTCGCAAGCGAGCCCCGCCCATCCACCCGCCCCAGCTCCCTCGGAGAAAACTCTTGCCCCGCCGCAACACCATCCTCTTCGTCACCCTGGCCAGTCTGTTCAGTATTGTGCGACCCGCGATCAGCGCCGAACTCCCCGAACGGCCGAACTTTATCGTCGTCTTCTGTGACAATCTGGGCTACGGCGACATCCAACCCTTCGGGTCCAGGCTGCACCGGACGCCAAACTTGAACCGGATGGCAACGCAAGGGCGAACGTTCACGCACTTCTGCGTGACCGCCGGCGTGTGCACTCCTTCGCGCGCCAGTCTGATCACCGGCTGCTACTCCCAACGCGTCGGCATGCACCAAAACCCGCGCGACGGACATGTGTTACGCCCGATCTCGCCTTATGGACTGAACCCCGACGAAGTCACGATTGCCGAAACACTGAAAGAACAGGGGTATGCGACAGCGATCATCGGCAAATGGCACCTGGGCGACCAACCCGAATTCCTGCCGACACGTCAGGGGTTTGACTTCTTTTTCGGTGTCCCCTACAGCGATGACATGACGCAAGCGGTCGGCCAGCGTCTGGGCGATCGGCTGGACGGAAAACATTGGCCGCCACTGCCATTGATGGAAAACGACGTCGTCGTCGAAGCCCCCTGTGACCGAAACGGATTGACCAAGCGGTACACCGAACGGGCGATGCAGTGGATTCGGGAGCACCGGGAGGAACCGTTCTTTCTGTATTTCCCCCAAGCGATGCCGGGCAGCACGAAGACGCCGTTTTCCAGTGAAGCCTTTCGGGGCCAAAGCAAGAACGGACCTTGGGGCGACTCCATCGAAGAACTGGACTGGTCGATCGGTCAAATGATGGATCAACTGCGCGAACTGGGGTTGGCCAGCAAGACGCTTGTGATCTGGACCAGCGACAATGGTGCTCCGATCAATCGAGACTTAAACGATCTCTCGCGCGGTTCCAATCGCCCCCTGCACGGCCGTGGCTACACGACCAGCGAAGGCGCCTTTCGCGTCCCGACATTGATGTGGCAACCGGGCCACGTGCGGGCAGGAACCGTCTGCGAAGAACTCGCCACGACGATGGATTTGTTGCCGACGTTCACCAAGCTGGCCGGCGGCGAACTGCCGCAAGATCGCACGATCGACGGACACGACATCGCCCCCTTGATCTACAGCCAGCCGGACGCAACGTCTCCCTACGAAGCGTTTTACTATTATCAGCGGGATCAATTGCAAGCGGTTCGTTCGGGACCCTGGAAACTGTTTCTGCCGATCGATCCCTCCGCCGGTCATCCGCATCTCGGAAAAAATGACCCGCCACAAACGTTGCTGTTTCATCTGTACGATGACGTGTCGTGTCGTCACAACGTCGCTGCCGAGCATCCCGACGTGGTCGAGAGATTGATGAAGCTCGCCGAACAGGCGCGCGAAGACCTTGGTGACAAAGACCGTCCGGGCAGGGGACAACGAGCGATCGGAAAAATCGAAGGTCAGCCGCGCGCGCAAACGCTCCAACCATAGTTCGATCGCACGGATCACTTGCTTTGACGCCAAGCGGTATGTTTTTGTTAGCGGTAGGGCGCGAGCCCTCCGGTCTTTCATGGTGTGTTTGAAACGCGACCGGAGGGCTCGCGCCCTTCCGCTAACGAATCGTTCACGGCGTAGGATTCCGCCTGAGGGCGAGGTAGGCCATCGACAGGCTGGAAGCCTATCCCACCTCTTTTCTGCTCGATCGCTAGACCAGAATCTCCCGGATCACCTGGCCGTAATCTTGCTCCAGACGCTTGTGCCCCGGCACATTCAAGCGGTGAGAATGCAAGCCCAACTGATGCAACAACGTCGCATGGACATCGGTCACATAGTGCGGATGCTCCACGGCATGGAAACCGATTTCATCGGTCGCGCCGTGCACGATGCCGCCCTTGAGTCCACCGCCGGCCATCAGGACGCTGAAACCGTACGGATGATGATCGCGGCCATCGGAGTTCTGTGAACCCGGTGTGCGCCCGAATTCCGTCGCGAACACGACCAGCGTCTCGTCCAGCATGCCCCGCTGCTTGAGATCCTGGATCAAGCCCGCGACCGGGCGATCGACCTGCATCGCCAATTTGGAATGATTGGCTTTCAGTTTCGAGTGCTGATCCCAAGCCCCCGCGGCCCCATCGCCATGCATGATTTGTATGAATCGCACACCCTGTTCGGCGAAACGACGCGCCGCGAGCAACTGCTCGCCGAACGGACGTGTTTCTTTCTGATCGAACCCGTACAGTTTCTTGGTGGCCTCGGTCTCGGTATCAAACCGAATCACTTCCGGGACGGCCGTTTGCATCCGGTAGGCCAATTCGTAGGACTTGATCCTCGCTTCCAGCTCCGGGTCGTGCGGATACTGCTCGGCGGTCAGGTGATTCAAGCGACGCACTAAGTCAAATCCGAGACGCTGCTGGCCGGCCGAAACGTCTCCTTCGGGGCTCGCATAGTCGAGAGGATTGTTCGGGTCCACTTTTAAAGCGACGCTGTCGTACGCCGGCCCCAAGTAGTGTCCGTCGCGTTTGTCAAAAAAACGCGGCCCCATGCCGATGAATTGGGGCAGATTTTCGTTGAGTGTTCCCAGCCCATAATTGACCCATGCGCCGATCGTCGGCACACGTGGATCGAGCATGTGTCGCCCCGAGTGAAACTGCACTTGGGCGCCATGGTTGTCATCAGTCGTCCACATCGACCGGATCACCGCCAGGTCATCGACGCAGGCCCCCAGATGCGGGAACCAGTCACTGATTTCGATTCCGCTTTGCCCATACTTTCGATAGCCGACTTGCAACGGATAAATCTTGTTGCGTTGCTGGCCATTGGCATCATTGACGACGACGACCCGAACCCGTTTCAGTTTCTCCGGATCTTGAACATCGGCAAACGGAGTCTCGTTGATCGTTTTCCCGGCGTACTTGGTCAGCGCCGGCTTGGGATCGAAACTTTCCATGTGGCTGACACCGCCACGCATGAACAGCCAGATCACGCTTTTCGCTTTGGGGGCGAAATGCGGCAAGCCGTCCGGTGGCGACCACGCCGGGCTGGCCGACGAGCTACCCGGCGCGGCGGCATAACCGTCGCGGCGGAGGATTGCATTCAGGGCCAGGCTGCCAAACCCGAGTCCGCCGCAAAGCATCGCTCGACGATTGACGGTGCGATTCATGATCTTCTACTTTCAAAGGGTTTGGGGGCACTCACTCGTGCTCCGTTCCGAGCTTGTGGGATCTGTGTTTCGGCCTCGGTCAGGCCGCGTTTGACGACGCATTGCCATGCACAGCATGACCTACTCTGTCCTGCGTCACCGACCACTGGTCGTTTTTCGCGCGGACGGTCGCGTCGAGCCGGTGACATCGTCCCAGTCATCGCTGCGGAACACCGACGCGGGCAAGCCTTCGCTGTTGACCAGGTTCGCACCTTCGGGATTGGACGCCCAGGCATAGCGAACGGCGACCGGTGCGGGAACGTCGGCGCTGCTGACCAGCACGCTGTCTTTGCCGACCGTCTTGGCATCAGCCCAGTGCCATTGCTGATCCTTGCCGGCGATTTCAAACCGTTTCAACGCTTCGCCGTCGCGCGATTTCAGCCCCTTGCCGGCTTGATCGAATGTCACACGAATCGCGTTGCCTTCGATTTTGCTGTGGCGATACAGCGGCCCCGAGAAGACGATGTCACGGCCGTAGTCTTTGGCCAATGCCCAGCGGGCCAATCGCTCGCCGGGATCCTTCTTGTTCTTCGGATGGATGTCGCCCGCCGCGCCGACGTCATTGATGATCGCCATCCCTGTCTTGGGCGTGGTGTCCAAGATCAACCGCATTCGATCCTGGAGCAACGCCCAAGGATCCGGGGTTCCGGGCTCGGTCGAGGGGCCTCGGAAATTCGCCAGCTGGACAAAGTAAAACGAGAACTCATCGTTCCAGCGTTGTCGCCAATCACGGATCATTAGCGGCAGCGTTTGATCGTAAGGGACCGCGCCCGGTTTCGCGTTGGCTTCGCCTTGGTACCAGATCGCTCCACGCATCGCATAGCCGACAAAGGGATGAATCATGGCGTTGAAGAGCACGCCGGGTTTTCCTTCGGTGTTCAAGGGACGCTTGGGCGGGGTGGGTTTTCGCGGCGCGCGAGCACGTTGCTCGTTGGGTCGATTGCGTCGCTCCGCCGCGTCGGCTTTCCATTGGTCCAGCCGAGCCTGGTAGGCGACCATGGCTTTCTCGGGATCGTAGGCTTTGTCAGCCTTCATCGCCGCGTCGACCAACCGCTTCGTACCGGGCAACGTCTCGAGTGCCTCGCGACTGGTGAACGTCTCGACGGGTTTGCCACCCCACGCCGATTTGATCACCCCGACCGGCACGCCGAGTTCCTGGTGCAGTTTCCTGGCGAAGAAGAACGCGACCGCCGAGTAGCCCGCCAGGGTATCGGGCGTACAAACGCTCCACCGTCCGGCAATGTCGTCTTGGGGCTCGACCGCGGTCGTCGTGGCGGCATTGAACATCCGGATCGCCGGCAGGTCAGATTCGGCCAACGCAGCGTCGTAGCTTGCCGCCCCCCGCATCGTGAACGCCATGTTGGATTGCCCCGAGGCAAACCAGACCTCGCCGATCAACACGTCGTCGATCTTGATCGTCTCGCTGCCACTGCGAATGGTCAGTGTCGATCCCGAACCGTCCGCCTCGCCGGTCTGGATGCCGACCCGCCATTTCCCATCCGCATCCGCTTTGGCCGTCGCGGTCTGTCCCTTAAATTCCAACACGACTTCGGCGTCTGGAGCGGCTGTGCCCCAAATCGGTGCCGATCGCTCACGCTGAAGCACCATGTGGTCACTGAAGAACTGGGGAACCGAGAGCTCGGCAAACGTCACCACCGGGCAGGCCAGCCCGAGCGTGAGAAACAGAAGGAAGCGTTGCATGATTCAGTGGAGTGTGAGCGGAATAAAGTGGCGTAAGCTTCCAGCTTGCGATCGGCACGGTATCGCAAGCTGGAAGCTTACCTGCTGTTGTAACGCAAGCTGGAAGCTTACCCGCTGTTGTATCGCAAGCTGGAAGCTTACCCGCTGTTGTATCGCAAGCTGGAAGCTTACCTGCTGTTGTAACGCAAGCTGGAAGCTTACGCCACTTTTAGCGGATGGTGACGAAGTCGTTGTGGTTGAGGATGGCTTGGGTTAATCGGGAGCGGATGACGGCATCACGGTCGGGGGCGTCGCGGGATTGGAGTCCGGGAAGCGTTGACATGGCATCCCAAAACGCGGCACATTCGGATCGCTCTGCGTCAGTCGGTTCGCGGCAGAGCAGTTGAAAAAACAGTTGATCGATGAAGTCCGACGGTGCATCGGTTTTCAGATCGGCGGCGATTCGCGATGCGATTTGAGACGCCATGTCGATCGCAAGCTTGCTGTTGGAAAGCGCGAGTGCCTGCTGGGGAACGATACTCTCGCTGCGTCGGTAACACTGCAGGATGTCCGCATCATCGAACATCGCCAGAAACTTGTCTTGCTGGTCGCGGGAATGTTTCAAGTACACGCTGCGACGCATGGCGGTCGGGCCGGGATCGATCGACGGACCCTCCATTTTCGGATCCAGTTTTCCGCCCAGCGACAACAAGCTGTCGCGGACAAGTTGCGATTCCATGCGTTTGGAGTTGGCCCGCCAATAATAACGGTTCGTCGGATCGCCTGTTCGCGTTTGCTCGTCGGCGGTGAGTGTCGAGGAGGACAATCGGTACGCTTGGGACGTCACGATCATTCGATGCAGATACTTGAAACTCCAGCCCGACTCCATGAATTCGGCGGCCAGGAAATCCAACAGTTCCGCGTGCAGCGGTTTTTCGGCACGCAATCCGAAATCGAACACGGACTCGACCAGCGGTGTCCCAAAGTGCCGCATCCAAACATGGTTGACCGCAACGCGGGCGGTCAACGGGTTTTGCCTGGACGTGATCCATTTCGCCAACGCGAGGCGCCGCCCGGTGCTGACCGATGCATAAACCGCTGGATAATCGGGCTCCTTGTGTTCCGGGGTCTCGAGTGCTTTTCTGGAACCACGCAGCGATGCGTAATCCGGCCGGGCGTCGAGCTGCGTCTTCTCCAATTCTTTCAGCTTCTTTTCTGCGGCCGACTTCTGGTCCTTCGCCGATTTTAATTTTTTCGCATCGGCGGCATCGGCAATCATCCGATAGGCCGCATCGGCAATTTTTGCCTGCAGCTGTTTTCTCGCGGCGTCCCGGGCCAGGCTGTCGGCTTCAGCTGGCGACGGCGACGCGACGTAACGAGCGTTGTCGGCGGCAATGGTTGCGTGCACCGATTCCAAGGCCACGTTGGCCGATGCCAATTTCAATTCCGCAACGATCACCGCGTTTTCCGGGTCGACCGATGGAACGTCTTGGTTTCCCGCTGCGGTCAGTTCGCGATCCGACGACAGTGTTTTGAGCGTGATCTCGTCAAAGGCAACGGTCGCATCAAAACCGCTCAAGCTAAAGAAACCGTCGCGGCGATCGGGAAGCTGAGAGGCGACGACCAACTGATCATCCAACCAAACGTTGACCAACGTGTCTCGGACTGCGATCCGCAGGCGGTAACGCTGGCCGACCTTGATCGGCATCGCCTTGCGACCTTCGGCCGGATACGTGCTCTTGCCATCGCGTGTGTACGCAACCTGGACCTTGGGTCCGGCGGCGTGGGCGCTGGTGTAGACGTAATTCGAATACTTGCCGTCTTCGGACTGGTCGAATCGAAACGTCACCGATTTGTAAGTCGACCCACCGGTTGTGGTGTAAACGCAATCCACTTCGAAATCACGCGGCAGCGGCGGGACCAGCCGTGCCATGTCCGGCTGACGTGTCGATTTCGTTTGCTGCAACGCACCGTCGCGGTACTGCCATCGGTCCCCGATCAGCCGCCAGAGTTCCGGTGCGGGCTCATCGAAGGTGTCCGTGACGCTCCAGGACGGGTCATCAACCGGCCCCGTGCCCGGCTCTGCCGCCGGCTGATCGGCAAGACGCTTCTTGGCCACCGCCAGTTCCCGCTCGGCGGATTCCACCGCTGATTCGGCCTTCTGGATCGCAGCTTGTTGGACGTACGATCGGGTGCCGGGGGCAAACGCGGCCGGAGGCAACGTCACCGGTTCGACCGGCGCCGCAAAGTCGGCCAGGATCGCGGGCACGCCGGGGCTGACGGGATTCTCCTTGTCCGGGTTCATCGGGTCGCCGCGGAGGTGCACGAACGTGGGCCGATCGACCGAATCGTCAAACACCCGCGGCAGTCCGTCTTTCTCAAAATCCGTCACGCCGGGGATCGGATCCAAGCGGACCTGATGCGGTTCAAACAGCGCCCGAAAACGGTAGTAATCCAGCTGCGAAATCGGATCGTACTTGTGATCGTGGCACTTGGCACAATTCAACGTCAGACCCAGAAACGCTTTGCCGGTGTGTTCGATGGTGCTGTCCAACCAAGTCGTCCGGTTGAACAGGTAGTAGTTTCTTGCCAGGTAGCCCGTCCCGGCGATCGCGTCGGGATCGGTGGGCTTCAATTCGTCCCCGGCCAACATCTCCGAGACCATCCGGTCATAGCCCTTGTCATCATTGAGCGAACGGACGATCCAATCGCGCCAACGCCAGATGTGTTTTTGGCTGTATCGAATCTGCTGGCCCAAGCCGTACCAATCGCTGTACCGCCAAACGTCCATCCAGTGGCGCGCCCAACGTTCACCATGTTCGGTGCGGGCCAACAGGTCGTCGACGATTTGATCCCAGGGACGCTCGTCTCGCAGTTGCTCGGTCGTGGGCGGCAATCCGATCAGGTCCAAATACAGCCGCCGAATGATCATCGATCGATCGGCCGGGACGACGGGACGAACGTCGCCGGCGACCCGTTTGACGGCCAACCAGGCATCGACCGGGTGATCTGCCTGACCGGGCGACTCGGGCAACGTCGGTCGTGTGATTGGCTGAAACGCCCAATGCTCGGTCGGCGCCGGCGGCGGCGTTTCCTCGGGCGCTCGGGCCCCTTGCTGGATCCAACGGCGAAGCAGTTCGATCTGGTCCGGTTGCAAGGCGGCACCGTCTTCGGCCGGCGGCATGCGTTCGTCTTCGTCGGCGGTGATTCGCGCCAACAGTTCGCTGCCATCCGGATCCCCCGGATTCAGGGCACCGCCGTCGATCATCAGGGATCGCGTTTCCAGACGCAGGCCGGACTCTTGTTTCAACACGCCGTGACAGGAGAAACACTTCTCGCTGAGCAGCGGTTTGATCTGGGTCAGATAATCGACATCGTCGGTCGCGATCGCAGCCGACATCGACGGGGCTGCCAAAACGAGGAACGCGATGACTTGGGGGAGGGAACTTGGACGCACGGGGAGACGCATCGGTTGGAGGTGGGAACGGTTAGTTTAACCGAACCGGCGGCGGATGTGTCGATAGTTTTTTTGCCGATCGTCGTTGCGGACAACAAACGACGCAAGAACCGTTGGGGCCCGTAGACTTGCGTCAAACGGCAGATCATCGTTTGACATCAGCCGGTTCGCGCCAGCGTCCGGGCTCCTCCGCTTGTCTTAAATCGCCGGTATTGGGCCAACGCCTGAACACCAACAGTGGTGACGCTCGTCGTTGCGGACTTCATATTCGCAGTCGCCCAAAACATCGGCTAAGATACGCCGCATGAACCAACATCCGACCCATCGATCACTTCGCCGTGACTTCTTGCGTTCTGCCGGTGGCGGAGCCGGGATGATCGCGCTGGCTTCACTGCTATCCGCTGACGGCGTTGCGGGAACCCCCGACGGCTCGATTCGCCAGCCCCACTTTCGACCGCGGGCCAAACGGATCATCTGGCTGTTCATGCATGGAGGCCCCAGCCAAGTCGATCTGTTTGACCCCAAGCCGGATCTGGTCAAGTACGCCGGCCAGCCGCTGCCGGACAGTTTTGGTTCCGTGATGACGCGTCGCAAAGTCGCCAACAATCCACTGCTGGGGCCGGTCCGTCCGTTCCGGCCGCGTGGCCAATCAGGGTTGCCGATCTCTGACTTCCTGCCTCATCTGTCCACCGTCGCCGACGATTTGTGTGTGATCCGATCGCTGCATGGGGACAGCGTCAATCATCCACAGTCGGTGTACCAAATGAACACCGGCAGCATCTTGATGGGGCATCCGAGTTTCGGCAGTTGGCTGGCTTACGGATTAGGCAGCGAGAACGAGGACATGCCGGCCTTTGTCGTGTTGCCCGACCCGGGCGGCGGACTCAAGGGTGGACCGTCGGCCTGGGGCAACGGCTATCTGCCGGCGACCTATCAAGGGACGACGATGCGTCCGGGTAAAACGCCGATCCTCAACCTGGCGCCGCCGAGCGGTGTTTCGGATCTCCGTCAACGTTCGACACTGGACTTCATTCAGCAGCTCAATCAAAACCATTTGATCGGACGGGAACAGGACGACGACCTGGCCGCCAGAATCGATGCGTATGAACTTGCGTTTCGGATGCAGTCGGCCGCCCCCGAAGCCGTTGATTTTTCACAGGAGTCGGCCGCAACGCTTTCGATGTACGGGATCGACGACAAGACAACACGTGACTTCGGCGAGCGCTGCTTGCTGGCCAGACGCATGATCCAGCGCGGTGTCCGGATGGTCCAAGTCTATTCGGGCGACACCAACGGCTGGGATGCGCATCAAGACGTCGACAAGAACCATAGCGAGTACTGTGCCAAAACGGATAAACCGGTCACCGCGCTGCTCAAAGACCTGAAACGAACGGGATTACTCGATGACACCCTTGTCGTTTGGTGCGGCGAATTCGGACGGATGCCGATGAGTGAACAAGGCAAGGGACGCGATCACAATCCGTGGGGTTACTGCGGGTGGATCGCCGGAGCCGGCATCAGCGGCGGACGTGCTTACGGCGCGACCGACGAAGTCGGGCTGCGGGCGGCCGAAGATCGCGTGCATGTCAACGAATTCCACGCCACGCTGCTTCATTTGATGGGACTCGATCACCGCGATCTCACCTACTTTCATAACGGACTGGACGAGCGCTTGACCGGCCCCAGTGAAGTCGACATCGTCGAGGGGCTGCTCTGATGAGGCGATTGATCCTGCTGACGGCTTTGTTTGCCCTCTTCCCGCTGCTGCCGTGGACCTCGATCGCCGGGGCGACCGACGCGGAAGATCAACCCGTTGATGACGCAGTCGCCGAAATCGAAGAAGACGAAATCTCGGACTTCGACCGCGACCATTGGGCCTATGATCCGATCGTGCGGCCCGCCGTGCCCGCGGTGGTGCAAACCGATTGGCCGCGGACGGCGATCGACCGCTTTATCCTTGCACGACTGGAATCGGATTCGCTCCAACCGGCTCCGCCCGCAGACCGGCCAAGCTTGATCCGCAGGCTGTGTTGGGACTTGACCGGTTTGCCGCCCACGGTCGCTCAAGTCCAAGATTTCGTGAACGACCAGCGGCCCGATGCCTACTCGCGCCTGGTCGATTCGCTGCTCGCGTCACCCGAGTTCGGGAAACGCTGGGGACAATTCTGGTTAGACCTGGCGCGGTATGCGGACACCGACGGATACGAACACGACAAGATCCGTGACCAAGCGTGGAAATATCGTGATTGGGTGATCGATGCGATCAACCGCGACCTGCCCTATGACACGTTCCTCCGCTGGCAACTTGCCGGCGACCAAGTGGAATCCGGCGGCGAGCAAGCGACGCTGGCGACGGCATTTTGCTTGTCAGGCCCAGACATGCCCGATATCAACTCGATGGACGAACGACGCCATGTCTTGCTCAATGAGATCACGTCGACTGTCGGGGCCGTGATGCTGGGATTGCAATTCGGCTGCGCCCAGTGCCATGACCACAAGTACGACGCGATCAGCCAAGCGGACTTTTATCGGCTGCGGGCGTTCTTCGATTCGGCGATCCACCTGGAACAGAACAAGTCGGTCAGCGTCTTGGCGTCCCATCGTGATTACCCGCAAACCCATCTGATGCTCCGCGGCGATTGGCGCCGTCCAGGCGCCCCACTGGAACCGGCGTTTCCCCGGGTCATCAATGATGCGGGCGCGGTGCCGTCGCCTGACGCCTCGCCACGCACCGAGTTGGCTGATTGGATGACCGATCGATCCAATCCCCTGACGGCCCGTGTGATCGTCAATCGCATCTGGCAACAGCACTTTGGCACCGGGCTGACGGCGACACCGAGTGACTTCGGCGTGATGGGGGACAGTCCCACGCACCCCGAATTACTCGATTACCTGTCCGATGAATTGATGCGGGAAAACTGGAGCACCAAGCGAATCCATCGCATGATCGTGATGTCCAGCGTTTATCGAGTGTCCGGCACGCGGCCGAAACAAGACTCCGATCGCGAGTCTTGGGATCGTGCGTTGGCGGCCGACCCCGACAACCAGTTGCTCAGCCGTTTCCCTCGCCGCCGCTTGGATGCCGAAGCGATCCGCGACGGATTACTGGCCGTCAGTGACTCGCTGAATCATGAGATGGGCGGTCCCGGCGTGCGGCCCGCACTGCCGGTAGAAATGGTCAAGACACTCAAGTCGGGACAATGGAAGGAGACGCCCTCGAAGGCTGACCATGAACGTCGCAGTATCTACATTTTCGCCAGACGGAATTTGCGGTTTCCGTTCTTCGCGACCTTCGATCGCCCCACCGCCGATCAACCGTGCGCGCGACGAAACCAGTCCACCACCGCCATCCAGTCGCTGGTGCTGCTCAATTCCGCGTTTGTGATGAAGACGTCGGAGCGATTGGCAACTGTCGTGTCCGCCGGCCAACCGGACCTGCGATCACAGATCGATTCGCTCTACATGCGACTCTATTCGCGACACCCCGATGGCGACGAAGTGACCGGCGCGACGGAGTTCTTGGCCAGCGGCGCAACGCTGCGGGACCTTTGCCGAGCGATGTTGAACTCGAATGAGTTTTTGTACGTGGACTGATTGGATCGCCACCGTAGGGCATGCTGTGCATGCCTCAGCCCGTAGGGCATGCTGTGCATGCCAATTCTCACGCACAGCGTGACCTACTCAGTCAGATCGTCACGCCCAGCGTGACCTACTCGGTCAGATCGTCACGCACAGCGTGACCTACTCCGTCAGCTCTGAACCGCCCGCGCGGAGGTACGCGGAGATCGGCACGGCCAGGACGGCGCCGATGACCGGAGCGGTCAAATAGATCCACAGGGATTCCAATTGGTTTCCGACCAGCGCCGGTGCGATCGAACGCGCCGGATTCATCGAGGCCCCGCTGATCGGTCCGCCGCAGAGCACTTCAAACGAGATCACGCCGCCGATCGCGAGTCCCGCCGTGATCCCTTTTTCCTTTGCACCGGTGCTGACGTTGAGCACGACGAACAGCAAAATCAACGTCAACATGATTTCGAAAATGAACGATTGCCACCACGTTCCTGCCGGCAGCGTCGGCCCCAAGCTGGTTTGATCTGGAAATAAAATCCGCAACAACACACTGGCCAGCAGCGCGCCGACGCATTGGCTGACGATGTACGGGATCACGTGTTTCCCTTCGAATCGTCGCCCCAGCCAGAACGCAATTGTCACGGCAGGATTGATGTGGGCGCCAGAGATATCGCCGATCGAATGGATCATCGCCGAAACGACCAACCCCCAGGCAAGGGCGATGCCGACCAGCGTCACGCCGCCGTCGGTCACGTTGTCGACCACGACCGAACCGGTTCCGACAAACACCAACACGAACGTGCCGATCACTTCGGCGACATACTTTTTCATCTTCACCAACGCTGCACGGACAGGGGGAATCGTCTAAGGAACGGCAGATGATACCACCCCAGACGGACGACGCGAGTGAGCCTGTCGTCCCGCGCCCGTCAAAGACGCAGAAAGCGTCCGATCCGCGCAACCGGAATAAACCGGTTCGCAGCGTGTGGCAGTTCCGTCAATCCGAGCATCGCCTAGGGGTTTGGACCACCACACCTGACCTAGCCTTTCATCGAACTTGAAACCTGCCCCCTCTTTTGACTTCACCGCAGAACCCAGACGTGAAACGATTTTCTCGAATCCGCTCTGCTGTCCGACGCCGCCGCAAGGGGGCGGCGATGATCGAGTTTGCGGTTTGCCTGCCCGTGTTCCTGCTGATCGCGATGGGCACGATTGAAACCTGTCGGATGATTTATTTGCGGCAATCGCTCAAAGTGGCCGCATACGAATGTGCCCGGCTCGCGATCGTTCCCGAAGTGACACCGGCAGACTTGCAGGATCAATGCGACGTCCTCCTGCTGGGGCGCAACATCTCCAGCTACACGCTCAATTGCACACCGGCGGACCCGTCCACTCTCAACTACGGGGAGATTTTCATCACGACGGTCGAAGCCCCTGCATCGGAGAACGCACTGGTCGGATCCTGGATCTACGGCAGTTCGACGGTCTCGGAATCTGTTTCCATCATGATGGAGTATTAGTTCATGATTCCTTCAGCCAATCCTCCGCAGAGCCGCATCGCGTCCCGCCGTGGCAGACACATGCGGCGTGGAGCGACGATGGCCATGCTGGCGATCTTGATGCCCGTGATGATCGCCGTTGCCGCCTTCATGATCAACATCGTCTACATGGAACTGACCCGTACGGAACTGCAGATTTCATTGGATGTCGCCACGCGCGCCGCCGGACGGACGCTGGCTGTGACCGGAGACCAGCAGCAAGCAGTCAACGCCGCCGAGCAAATGCTCAACGCGAACACGTATGCCAACCAAACACTGGCCATGAGTGAAACCGAGATCATCTTCGGTGTCTCGACTCGCCACTCCGAAATGGAACGCTACAACTTTGGACCGGGGAATCATCCCAACGCGGTCAAAGTTGAAACAAACGGCACCCATCACGTTCCACTCCTGTTCCCATCGATGGGCGTTCCGATCCAGATCCGCCCGATGAAGACAGCGATTGCCACCAAGGTCGAGCTGGATATTGCGTTGGTCATCGATCGCTCTGGATCGATGGCCTACTCCGCGTCCGAACAAGCCGACGGGAGTGGCCCGGATGCCGCGGACGACGACTGGGAATTTGGAGATCCAGTCCCGCCCCATTCGCGCTGGCTGGACACCGTCACCGCCGTGGACACCTTCTTGGGTGTCATGGAACAGTCGCACCATGACGAAATGGTGACGTTGACGACGTATGCCTCCAAAGCGACCGTCGACATTGACCTCACCCATGACTACAACAGCATTCGTTCGGCACTTGATCACCATAGCAACCACTTTGATGGCGGTGGCACGAATACGGGCGAGGGAATCACCAAGGGCAGCGCCGCGGTTCAGAAGAAAAACCTGGCCAGACCATGGGCTGCCAAAGTAATGGTCGTGATGAGTGACGGACTGTCGACCACCGGGACCGAACCCGTGTCGACCGCACGGATGGCTGCCGAAGATCATGTGATGGTTTACACCGTGACGTTCTCTGACGAGGCCGATACAGCGACCATGCAGGAAGTCGCCGAAGCAGGCGCCGGAAAACACTACCATGCAAGCGACAGTGCTCAGCTCAATCAAGTCTTCGAAGACATCGCCCGCGGCCTCCCCACCTTGATCACGTTCTAAAGCGGCAGCACCATGAGACCTACGCAGTCGTTCTCGCACAAACGAAAACCACGCGGCGCAGCGACAATCGAATTTGCGTTGGTGTTCCCCCTGATCCTGTTGTTCTTCGCGTTTATGATCGAAGTCAGCCGCGTGTTGATGCTGCAACACACCGCCGACACCGCTGCATACGAAGCGGCTCGCGCGGCGATGGTGCCGGGAGCAACGGCAGCCGAGGCAGAACAGGTTGCACAGCAACTCGTCGACGACGCCGGATTCTCTCTTGTCGACATCCAAGTCACGCCCACTGACATCACCGACGAAACCGCGTTGATCACCGTTTCAGTCAGCATTCCCGTCAACAACAACTCATGGATCGCACCGTCTCAATTCGCGAACTTTGTCGTCAACAGTGAAGTGACGTTGATGTGCGAGCGGCCGCCACTCGTCAAACTGTCTGCATTGACGGACATGAATGCCAAGAAGGAGAGGATGCAGAACAACACCGCCGGCCTCTAGCTGCGAAACGCGGTTCCGGCGCTCTTGACTCGCCCACTTCTCTACCGCAACATGCTTGTCAGTCTGTTGATCGAATGGAGACTCCAAGATCAACGTGATCTGGTTAGCCGTCGACGCCTCCGAATGAAATCAACACCATGACGACATCTTCTTCCGCCTGCTCGTTCCGTGGGGCTCGATGCGTCCTCTCGCTGTGCGTCCTCTCATTCTGCTTCGCTGCTTCGGCTGTTTCGCAGGACCAGCCCGTCAAGCAATCGGCCTACAAAACCGACGCGGACATCCTGTATCGCAGCGGCGAGAACTTAACCGACTACATGCGTGAGCGTTGCCGACTGGACGTCTACGCCCCCGAATCAAAAAAGGGGTTCTCGACGGTCGTCTGGTTTCATGGCGGCGGGTTAAAAGGGGGCAATAAATCCGTGCCCAAAGAACTCAAGGACCAGGGCATTGCCGTCGTCGCCGTCAACTACCGACTGCACTCCAAGGTCACCGCGCCGACGTACATCGAAGACGCCGCGGCGGCCGTCGCTTGGACCTTCAAGAACATTGAGAAGTACGGCGGTTCAAACCAAAAGATCTTCATCAGCGGGCACTCCGCCGGCGGCTACCTGACCAGCATGCTCGGTTTGGACAAACGCTGGTTGGCCGCGCACGACATCGACGCCGATGACATCGCCGGACTGATCCCCTTCAGCGGCCATACCATCACCCACTTCACCGTGCGTGCCGAACGAGGCATCGACGGCAAGCAACCGGTCGTCGATGACATGGCACCGCTGTATCACGTCCGTGACGATTGCCCGCCGCTGCTGTTGATCACCGGAGACCGTGAACTGGAAATGCTCGGTCGCTACGAAGAAAACGCCTACCTGTGGCGGATGATGCAAGTCGTCGGACACCCCGACACGGAACTCTACGAACTCGACGGCTACAACCACGGCCAAATGGCCACCCCCGCCCATCCATTGCTGCTCCACTTCGTGAAGAAACACAGTCGGTGAAATGCATCATCGACAGATACAGCGTGGGAGATAGGCCCACGGATGGCAGCGCGAACCCACGGATGAGAGCGTGGGAGTTGTGAACGTCGATCACGGACCGTATCCGTCCTACTGGCGTCTCAAACCCGCAATATCCACGAGCGATTTCCCAAAATTGACTGCAATTCCCCACCGCGCGCCCAGAGCCTTCATGTACGACCGGCAGCGGTTCATATTGTAAGTGTTGTCTTCGAACAACGCTGTTTGACACAAAACAATTTCGTCTTCGATCAGCAAGCAACGCAACGCGGACCGCCGTAGCTTCGTATCAGCGTAACGTGATTCGGCAATTGGATTCTCGGCTACTTTCATTCCGTTGTGCCGAAGCCCAAACAACAAAAGCTTTCCTAACACCTCTTCGCCATACCCGGTTCCATGCTCTTGATAGATGTCTCTCACTACGTTGCGAACCGCTCGACCAGTGTCTCGCGTTTTACCGGCAATATTCCGTTTCCAGTATTTCCAATTCTCGACAAATCGCGACGCCGCGGGAGTGTACGCCACTCGCTCGATCGCGACACGGTCAAGCCCCATATTGACCAACAGCCCCAACGAATCCCTTCGGCATTTTAGATAGTCAAATAGCTGGACAAATTCTGTCGGAGCGAGTCGACGCGGAACTGCCTTTAACTCGATCGTGATCTTGCCCCAAACAACGAAATCGGGGATCAATCGATAGACCTGTTCTCCGTACAGTAATAGTGGGTGAATCGGCTTGCTGACAAAGGGTACACCATTGTTTCGAAAACAGACCACCAATGCTTGGTGATAATCTTCTTCGTCGCGTCCGACTCCCACGTCGTTCTGGACATCAAAAAAACAACGCCGAATCGTGTGCGTACGGTCTTCGTAAAGAATCGCCATGAGCCCCCCACCCGGATAAGGCGGGTACTATTACCACTTAGGGATGGCAGCGCGAACCCACGGATCGAGACGAATCAGAATTTCCGTGGGTTCGCGCTGCTATCCGTGGGTTCGCGCTGCTATCCGTGGGTTCGCGCTGCTATCCGTGGGTTCGCGCTGCCATCCGTGGGTTCGCGCTGCCATCCGTGGGTTCGCGCTGCCATCCGTGGGTTCGCGCTGCCATCCGTGGGTTTCTTAATGCTTCATGATCCGTCCCAAACTTGCTAGCATCCATTGAAGAGAACTGTTGCATGACGAAAGACCTGATCTCCCGCGTCGAAACGATTGTCCGCCGGCGGATGGCTGGACAGCAGGCCGGTCATGGTTTTGACCATGTCGGCCGCGTGCTTCGCTCGGCGCGACAGATCCAGGAGGAAATCGGCGGGGATCGGACGATTGTGGAACTTGCCGCCTTGCTGCATGACGTCGGCGATGCGAAGTTCCATGACGGGGTCGAGAAGAGCGCCGAATTCACGCGACAAATCCTCGGCGAACTCGACGTCGACGTGTCAACGATCGACCACGTCGCGCAAATCGTCGACAACCTTTCGTTCCGCAAAGGCGACGACGCGAAACCGCTCTCACTCGAAGGCCAGATCGTTCAAGATGCGGACCGTTTGGACGCGTTGGGTGCGATCGGGATCGTGCGGACGATTGAATACGGCGCGGCGTTCGGCCAACCGTTTCATGTTTCGGGCAATGCGGAGGGAACGCACAAGACCGGCCTGCGGCACTTCGACGACAAACTGTTTAAACTGCGCGGCCTGCTGAACACCGAACCGGCACGGCGAATGGCCCGACAGCGCGAAGCATTCATGAGAACATTCATCGATCAGTTTCTCGCGGAATGGCAAGCGTGATCCGCTGCCCGCCTCGCTGCGCTGCATCACCGACGCGTCGGAGCCCCCACCGATGGCGGAACGCCCCCACGGATGTCATAGTAAGGGCTACAACTTTCGTTTCACATCCGTGAGAACGCTTTGCCATTGGTGGTTTTTATTTTCGGCCGCGCATCCAACGCTCAAGCATTTTTATGACAACTTCGCGAAACTTGATCCACCCGCGTGACGAGATCATGCAGACGATGGATCGCATCTATCGTTACCGGATGACGACCACGTCCGGCGGCAACCTTTCGATCCGCGACGCCTCGGGCGACATTTGGATTTCGCCGGCGAGAGTGGACAAGGGGAACCTGTCACGCCGCGATATCATTTGCGTGCGCCGCGACGGCACCGTCGAGGGTCCGCATCCGCCGTCTTCGGAATTCCCCTTCCACAAGGCGATCTACGACGCACGCCCCGACGTGGTGTCCGTCGTGCACGCGCACCCGGTCGCCCTGGTGGCATTCAGCATCTGCCGCCAAACGCCCAACACGCGACTGTTCCATCAAGCCCATTCGGTCTGTGGCAAACTGGGATTTGCGCCGTACGCCTGTCCGGGCAGCAAGCAGTTGGGCGCAAACATCGCCGCGTCGTTCGCCGAGGGTGCCGACAGTGTGATCTTGGAGAACCACGGGGTCGTCGTCGCCGGAGACTCACTGTCCGACGCGTTCAAGCGCTTCGAAGCGTTCGAGTTCGCCGGCAAGACGCTGATCAAGGCGGCGGCACTGGGCAACGTCAAACTACTGGACGACCACCAACTGGACCAGGCAGCCCGCCGCAGCGTCGACTTCGAAAGTCTTGATCCGGCGCCCGCCAGTGCCAGCGAATTGGAACTGCGACGCCAACTGTGTGACTTCGTACGCCGCGGTTGTCGCCAACGACTGTTGATCAGCACCGAAGGCAGTTTCTCGGCGCGGGTCGGCGACGATGCGTTTCTGATCACACCCACGCAACAGGACCGAGAGCTGCTCGGCGTCGATGATTTTGTTTTGATCGACGGCGATCGGCGCGAATCCGGGAAACTGGCCAGCCGCGCGGCCAAGGCGCATCAGGCGATCTACCGTCGCCATCCCCACGTCAATGCCATCGTGTTTGCACACCCGGTCAACGCGACGGCGTTCAGCGTCACTGAGAGCGAATTCGATGTCCGTACGATTCCGGAAAGTTACGTGTTTCTGCGCGACGTCCAACGCGTCCCCTACGGCGTCCAATTCGGCGACGGCGATCAGATCGCCGACTATGTCAACGAAAAAACCCCAGCAGCGATCCTGGAAAACGACGGCGTGATCGTCACCGGACGCAGTGTCCTGGACGCCTTTGATCGCCTGGAAGTGCTCGAGTCCACCGCCGAAGCGGTGATCAACGCCCGATCGATCGGCAGCGTCCAAGCGATGTCCGACGACGTGATCGATGAACTGTGTCGCGAATTTGATCTGTGACCGGTCGACACAGGCTATCATGAAAAACCGACCCCGACATCGAATGATTGGGGGATGGATTGGGCCGTGATTGGATGGTTCAGCGGCGATTGCAGTGCCCCACCGTTGGAATTCTTTTGTCTCCAAGGTTCGACTCGTTTGCCGAAGAAATCAACAGTCTTCTTAGCTGTCCACCGTCCGGGGTGATCGAATTTAAAAAACTGCCTGCCGAGGGTCCGCGAGCTGCTGCATCCCGTGATTCGCCTGGGAATCATCCCGGAACGGCCTGGAGCGGTCCCAATCCCCGGTTTGGGCGGTCCTGGGGGCGTAAAACGAGCCCGATCAAGGCGTTGCATGCATTAGCTGGAACGGGGGGGCCGAGGGAAAATCGTTCTTTCTGACGGCTGGTTCATGTAATAATGAACACACGCCCAATCCTCTTTTTTCTCAGTGTCACCCCGTCGCCGCGGGGACGCCCAGGCGGGACAGCCGGACCTGAAGAAAACCGATCGCATGCGACTCCGATCGATTCCAGGGGATGCATCTTGTGCGGCTATTTCGTGGCAGAGTCGGCAGACCCATTGTAATGACGAACACGCCCAATCTATTGCAGCTTTATTCCGAGACTTACGAACGCGAAAAGCAAGTTCGTTACACGCTGAAAGAGTACCTGGAGGCGGCTCGCGATGATCCGTCGTTGTATAGCAGCGTCGCTGAACGAATGATTCAAGCGATCGGCCAACCGAAGCAGATTGATACGTCGAGCGATTCCCGTCTCGGCCGAATCTTCATGAACCGGACCATCAAGGTCTATCCCGCGTTTGATCAGTTCTATGGGTTGGAAGAGACCATCGAACGGATCGTGGGCTACTTCCGTCATGCCGCCCAAGGACTCGAGGAACGGAAACAGATTCTGTATCTGCTCGGTCCGGTCGGCGGTGGAAAGAGTTCCCTGTCGGACGCCCTGAAGCGTTTGATTCAACGTCAACCGGTTTATGTGTTATGTGCCGGCGACGAGATGAGCCCGATTTTTGAAAGCCCACTGGGGCTGTTCGACCCCAATTCGATGGGCTTCTTGCTGGAGGAGGAATACGGCATTCCACGTCGACGTCTGAGCGGTTACATGTCTCCATGGGCCGTCAAACGTTTGGACGAATTCGGAGGCGACATCTCCAAGTTCTCCGTCGTCCGCGTGATGCCTTCGGAACAGCGACGATGCTGTGTGACGAAGACCGAACCGGGAGACGAAAACAACCAGGACATTTCGTCGTTGGTCGGTAAAGTCGACATCCGCAAGCTGGAACATTTTTCGCAAGACGACGCCGACGCGTACGCCTACACCGGTGGACTCAATCGCACGACCCAAGGTCTGCTGGAATTCGTCGAGATGTTCAAAGCGCCGCTCAAGATGTTGCACCCGCTGTTGACGGCGACGCAAGACGGCACCTACGTGGGCACCGAGAACGTCGGCGCGATGCCTTACCAAGGCATCATCGTCGCCCACAGCAACGAATCGGAATGGGAATCGTTCAAGGCCAATCGCAACAACGAAGCCTTCCTCGATCGGATCTGCGTGGTCAAAGTCCCTTACTGCCTGCGCGTCACCGAAGAACGAAAGATCTATGACAAGCTGATCCAAAGTTCCAAGCTGGGCGAAGCACCGTGCGCGCCCGACACGCTGGAAATGATGGCACGCTTCTCCGTCTTGACGCGTCTAAAGGAACACGAAAATTCCAACCTGTATTCCAAAATGCGGGTTTATGACGGCGAGTCGCTCAAAGACACCGACCCGAACGCGAAGACCGTCCAGGAATATCGGGACGCGGCCGGCGTGGCCGAAGGCATGGAAGGCGTGTCGACGCGGTTCGCCTACAAGATCCTCTCGGAAACCTACAACTTTGACACCGACGAAGTCGCCGCGGATCCCGTCCACCTGCTTTACGTGCTCGAAAAAGCAATCCTGCGCGAACAATTGCCCGAAGAAACCGAGCAGCGTTACCTGGAGTTCGTCAAAGAAGACTTGGCGTCGCGATACGCCGAATTCATCGGCAACGAAATCCGTAAGGCCTACCTGGAATCCTATCACGCCTACGGCCAAAACCTGTTTGATCGTTACATCGCCTACGCCGATGCCTGGATCGATGACCAGGACTACAAGGACCCCGATACCGGACAATTGATGGATCGCGACGTCCTGGACGAAGAATTGGAAAAGATCGAGCACCCCGCCGGGATCTCCAACGCGAAAGACTTTCGATACGAGATCGTCAAATTCGCGCTCCGTTCACGGGCCAAACACGACGGCCGCAACCCGGAATGGACCTCCTACGAAAAGATTCGCGAGGTCATCGAAAAGCGAATGTTTTCACAGATCGAAGAGCTGCTCCCGGTCATCAGTTTTGGCGCCAAAAAGGATAGCGAAGCCGAACAAAAGCACAGCGAATTCGTCGAGCGAATGACCCAACGTGGTTACACGCGACGGCAGGTTCGTCGGCTGGTCGATTGGTACATGCGTGTCAGCAAGTCAGGATAGGAACACGGTCCCCATGCAAGTGATTGATCGCCGGCAGAACCCGAAATCGAAAAGTCTTGGAAACCGCCAACGCTTTCTTCGTCGCATCAAGTCCCAGATCCGCAAGACGGTCAAGGACGCGATCGAAAATCGCAGCGTTTCCGATCTCGACAGCGGTGAAAAAGTGTCGGTCACCGCCAACGAGATCGGCGAGCCGACCTTCGGATTTGATGCCGCCCAAGGCAGTCGCAACTACGTCATCCCGGGAAATCACGATTACCGGCGGGGCGACCGAATTCGCAAGCCCAGCGGCGGATCGGGAAGCGGTTCCGGCGGAAGCCCCGACGGCGACGGCGAAGATGCATTCGTGTTCATGCTCAGCCGCGACGAATTCCTAAACCTGTTTTTCGAGGACCTCCAACTACCCAACCTCGCCAAACGCAAGCTGAAATCCGTGGCCAGCGAAAAATGGAGTCGCGCCGGATACGCCAACGACGGCTCGCCGCAGCGGCTGAACAAATACCAAACGATGCGACGAAGCCTGGCGCGACGCATCGCACTGAAGCGTCCCAGGCTGCACGAACTGAACCGGCTGGAAGCGGAATTCGAAGCAGCCCAGACACCAACCGGCAGCGACGACGGTAATCAGAGTGAAGAAGCCAAGCGTCTTGCTCGGCTGATCGAAGAAACCCGCGAACGCATGCGGGCGGTCCCGTTTTTGGACCCCGTCGATCTTCGCTACAACCGGTTCGAGCAGACACCCAAACCCGCCACGCAAGCGGTCATGTTTTGCCTGATGGACGCCTCGGCATCGATGACCGAATCGCTCAAAGATCTCGCCAAGCGTTTCTTTATCCTGCTGCACCTGTTTTTGAACCGTCACTACCGCTCGGTCGAATTGGTCTTCATCCGACACACCTACACGGCGGCCGAGGTCGACGAAGAGACCTTTTTCCATGGCCGCGAAACGGGCGGAACCGTGGTCTCCTCGGCGCTGGAAGTCATGCTGCGAATCATTCGAGAACGCTATCCGGTGCAAGACTGGAACATCTACGCCGCCCAGGCCTCCGACGGACACAATTTCGATCACGACATGCCGCGCACGATCGAGTTGCTGCAGCGCGAGATTTTAGACCTCTGTCAGTACTACGCCTACATCGAGGTCGGCGAAGAAGAATCGTCGTACGTCAGCGCACTTTGGAGCGGGTATGCTCAGCTGGAATCACACCCCCACTTCGCACGCGCCACCGTCTTGGATCCGACCGAGATCTACCCCGTGTTTCACAAACTGTTCGCCAGCAACCGACAGGCGTCTTGAGCGACCATGGACAACCGGACGTTACTGTACGAAGGCTCGGAGTGGGACTTTAACCACCTGCGACGTGTCCATGATGCGATTGAGGAAATCGCAATCGACGAGATGGGCTTGAACGTCTATCGCAACCAGATCGAGGTGATCACCAGCGATCAGATGCTCGATGCCTACGCGGCGTTCGGCATGCCGTTGATGTATTCCCATTGGTCGTTCGGCAAACGGTATTCCCGGGAAGCACTGCTGTATCGCAAAGGGGCACAGTCACTGGCCTATGAGTTGGTGATCAATTCAGACCCGTGTGTCGCCTACGTCATCGAAGAAAACAGCATGACGATGCAGACGCTCGTGATCGCCCACGCCTGCTTCGGGCACAACCATTTTTTCAAGAACAACTATCTATTCCGCCAGTGGACCGATGCCGATCGTGTGCTCGATGATCTGGCCTATGCCAAACGATTCATTGCCGAATGCGAAGAACGGTACGGAATGCAGGCCGTCGAACGGACCCTCGATGCCGCTCACGCGCTGATGTCACAGGGCGTCAGTCGTTACGCCCCACAGCGCCCGGTTCGATCCCAAGACGCGGTGCTCAAGGCCGAATCGCGAAAATCGCATCACGAAGCAACGTACAACGATTTGTGGAGAACACTTCCGAAACCGAAGCAGGATGCCGACACCGAAGACAACGCGGAACGTGAGTTTGACGCCGCCGCGCTGCGATTGCCCGAGGAAAACCTGCTCCGGTTCCTGTCACTCCACGCACCCAAGTTGAAGGATTGGCAGCGCGAGGTGTTGGACATCGTGCGAAAGACCGCGCAATACTTTTACCCCCAACAGCAGACGCAATTGATGAACGAAGGCTGTGCAACCTTCGTCCATTATCAAATCATGAATCGTCTGCACCAAACCGGTCAGGTCAATGAAGCGGCGATGCTTGAATTCCTGCACATGCACACGGCGGTCGTCACGCAACCTGATTTTGACGACAAGCGGTTCCGGGGATTGAATCCCTACGCGTTGGGCTTCGCGATGATGAAAGACATCCAGCGCATTTGCCAGAGCCCCGAACCGGAAGACGAGGCGTGGTTCCCCGAAATCGCCGGGCGGGGAGACTTCATGGGCGTCTTGCGAGATGCGTGGGCGGATTTCCGGGACGAGAGCTTTGTGCTGCAGTTCCTCAGCCCGCATCTGATTCGGAAGATGCGTTTATTCGCCGTTCGCGATGCGTCCGACTCTCCGCACTTGTCGGTCGAAGCGATCCACGACGAATCGGGGTATCGTGAAATCCGACACCGTCTGGCCCAGCAATACGATCTCTCCAAACGCGACCCGGAGATCGAAGTGACCGAAGCTGACTTAAAAGGCAATCGACGTTTGGTGCTCACCCACCGCGTTCGCGACGGCAAAACGCTCAGCTCCAGTACTTGCAATCGCGTCCTACGGCACGTGGCCAATCTGTGGGGCTATCGCGTTCGATTGATCGAGGTCGACGCCGGCACCGGCCAGACGCTCAACGACTACGACGCCGTCGCGCTGCCGTAGTCAACGTGTCGTTTTTGCGTCGTTGAAGATTAAAGGGGTTCGTCAACTCTCCCCCTGGGCTTCGATGTCACCACAATTTAAGTCACCCTCCCTGGGGGACCTCAATTGTTTTACTGACGCAATTCTCGTACCACCGCGGGAGCGGTTTCACACCAGCGGCGTGCCACAGCAAAGCTTGGGGTCGCGCTAGCGCACCCCAAGTTCCGGCCACCATGAGGCCGCCAATCCCAGCGGGGTTGAACAAGAAGACACAACCCGGGGTGCGCTCCGCGACCCCGGGCTGTGTTGTGGCACCGCTCTGCGGTGTGGCGTTTCACTAGAAACGCAAACGCTCAGTGATACAATTGACGTCCCGCAGGCAAGGTGACTTCAAAAACCGCACGACCTCCGCAAAAACCGTGAGCGGCGATTCCGGATTGCATCCCATCGACGCATCATCGATGCGCCGCACCACATGCGATTTCGAGTAAATTGGTGCAGCAATCGATGCCCGCCTACTTTCGCACCCGAGCCCGGTCTCTTGAGTACTCCGTCGACTTACCCCGCCCGTATCGCGTCCATCCTGGTCCGGTTCACGTGTCTACTCTTCGCCGTTGCCTGCCTGTCAGGCGCCTGCCTGTCAGGCGTCGCGGCGGCGCAAGAGACGCTGGAAGCGGAGTTGAAGCGGCGTGATGCGGATGAACTGGCTCGCCACGCCCACATCTTTGGCGATTCGTCACGCGGGGCGATTCGGTTTTACCAAACCGGACTGAGCTGCGTTCAGTGCCACGTGGCTGACGAAGGCACCAATCGGCTCGGGCCGGATCTTTCGCAAATGAACGAGCGAGCCACGTACACGCACGTGATCGAGTCGCTGTTGGATCCGTCCAAAGTCGTCCAGCCCGGTTTCCGCGCCGAGCGTCTGTTGCTCGACGACGGTCGCGTGGTCAGCGGGATGATCGCGGCGGAAACCGATGCGGCACTGACGGTCGTGGTCCCGGGCGAAGAAGAACCGCTGACGGTTACTTTGGACAGCGTCGAAGCACGGGCGCCATCGGGATCCATCATGCCGAACGGGTTGATCAACCAGCTCGATGACGAAAGCGATTTTTACGACTTGGTCTGCTACCTGGTCGAACTGGGTCAAGCAAGTCCCGAAAAGGCGGCGCGGATGAAACCCGATGCGTCGCTGATTCAGCCGCCTCCGCTGCCGGACTATGAAAACGATCTCGATCACCGCGGCATGATCACCAGTTGGAATGAGAAATCATTTCAACGCGGCAAAGCGATCTATCAAGGACTGTGCATCAATTGTCATGGCACGCCAGAGCAAGCCGGTTCGCTCCCCAATGCCTTGCGTTTCGCCACCGGAACGTTCAAAAGCGGCGGCGATCCGGTGACGATGTACAAGACCCTGACCCACGGCTACAAGATGATGTTGCCGCAGCGTCAATTGGTGCCGCGTGAAAAGTACGATGTGATTCACTACATCCGCGAAGCGTACTTAAAACCGTTCAACGCGTCGCAATACACCAAGGTCGACCAAGCGTATTTGGATTCGCTGCCTCCAGGCCGACTTCGTGGCCCCGCGCCGGTCCGCCATCGACCGTGGAGCGAGATGGACTATGGACCGTTCCTGACGCGGACCTATGAGATCACGAGCGAGCATTCCGAGCCGCGACCGGAAGTCACCGACGAAGACCGTCAGCGGGGTCGGCGTGAGAATCGCCCCGCCGAACGGACGTGGCCGCCGGAAACCAATTTTGCCTACAAGGGCATCGCGATACAGCTTGATGCAACACCCGGCGGGATTGCCCGCGGTTCACACTTCGTCGCGTTTGAACATGACACGATGCGAGTCGCGGGTGCCTGGATGGGAACCGGGTTCATCGATTGGGAAGGCATCCTGTTGGACGGAAAACACTGGCGATCACCACGGACGGTGGGCGAGTTGCATGTCCAAAATCTGCCTGGCCCGGGCTGGGCCGATCCGTTAACCGGTTCGTTTGACGACACACGCCGGCGAGCGCGCGATGGGCAAGCGTATGGCCCGTTTCCAAAGTCGTGGATGGATTACAAGGGCCTGTACAAGCACGGCAACCGCGTCGTGCTGTCCTACACCGTCGGTGACGCAGCGGTGCTGGAGTCGCACCGCGTGACCGACGAGCGGGGACCGGGACCGTTCGACGTTCCCGTCACCTGGGTCCGCGTCTTGAACATCGAAAAGTCGTCGCGCGATCTGGCGATCCGAATCGCTCCCCAAGACACCGTCGCCGTCGCCATCCATGGTCCCAAGGCGTTGAAAACGGAAGACGTCGACGGGCTGACGATCCTGAGAATCCCCGCGAAAAGCACGCCGATTGATTTGGAGCTGCACGTTGCGCATCGTGGAATGAAGCCGTCCTTCAAGTTTTCGGGCACGCCGGAAGACTTGCGGCCGCTGACCCGTGGCGGCCCGGCCCAATGGCCGCAGACGCTGACGACGGAGCCTGAGACCGGCGCGGACGACGGCCCCTTCGCCGTCGACGAACTGACACGCCCGACGAAAAATCCATGGAACAGCCGACTGCGGATGTCGGGACTCGATTTCTTTCCCGATGGCAATTCAATGGTCGCCTGTTGCTGCGACGGCGATGTCTGGATCGTCAACGGGATCGGCCGGCCCGGTGGATCGCTGCAGTGGCGGCGAATCGCATCGGGGCTGTTTCAGCCGCTGGGCATCAAGATCGTCAACGGCAGAATTTTTGTCGGCTGCCGTGATCAAATCGTTGTCCTCAATGACCTCAACGGCGACGGGGAAACCGATTTCTATGAATGTTTCAACCAGGACCATCAAGTCACCGAGCACTTTCATGAGTTCGCGATGGGATTGCAAGCCGACGACGAGGGCAACCTGTACTATGCCAAGAGCGCCCGGCACGCGCAAGACTCGCTGATTCCACAACACGGGACGCTGTTGAAAGTCAGCGCCGACGGGAACCAAACGACGATTCTGGCCAACGGGTTTCGGGCCGCCAACGGTGTCTGCCTCAACCCCGACGGATCGTTCTTTGTCACCGACCAAGAGGGCCACTGGACGCCGATGAACCGTATCAATCGTGTCGTCGAAGGCGGATTCTACGGCAACATGTACAGCTACGGTGCGCCCAATGACACACGGGATTCGGCGATGCAACAACCACTCTGTTGGCCCAACAAGCCCTTCGATCGCTCACCCGCGGAACTGCTCTGGGTCGAAAGTCCGCAATGGGGTGAACTCGATGGGCGACTGTTGAGCCTGTCCTATGGCTACGGCAAAGTCTTCGTCCTGCCGCATGAACAGGTCAACGGCCAATGGCAAGGCGGAATGTGTCGGTTGCCGCTTACCGAATTTGAAACCGGCGTCATGCGCGGCCGCTTCCATAGCGACGGGCACCTGTATGTGTGCGGCATGACGGCCTGGGGCAGCAACCAAACGGCCAGCCCCGGCGGACTGTACCGGATTCGGGCAACCGGCAAACCGATGCACCTGCCGACTCAAATCCACGCCAACGCGGACGGCTTGACGCTGACCTTCTCCGATCCCGTCGACCGCAACGCCGCCACCGATCCGAACAACTATCTCGTTGAAACATGGGACCTGAAGCGGACCGCCAACTACGGGTCCGACCGCTTCAATGAGCGAACGTTACACGTCACCTCGGTCGATGTCAGCGACGACGGCAAGACGGTCCAGTTGGTCATTCCCTCCATCGAGCCCACGTGGACGATTCAAATTGCGTACAAGCTGCGAGACGAATCCGACCGGTCGTTCGGTCGGGTGATCCAAGGCACGATTCACACTCTGGCAGAGGCGTTTGAACGGCCGGCAGAACGATGAAGGCGAAAAGGCAGAATGATACGGGGCAGAATGATGAGGGGCAGAATGATGGGGTGGCTGGTCTTTCTTTTTCATCATTCTGCCCCGAATCATTCTGCCATCCATCGGATCACCCTGCCGTCTTAGTCTGCCATCGCGACCCGCACGAGCTGTTCCGTGCGCCCGTCGCCCTCGCCGACGCCGACACGAAAGTAGAGTGAACCGTCGGCGATGGCCGGACTGGCGTAGCAATCGTCGCCGAGTCGATTCTTTGCGATCGGTTCGTACTTCTCACCCGATGCTTGGAACACGTAGCAGTTGCCCGACAGATCGGCGACGTAAACGTTCCCGTTGCACAGCACAGGTGAACCGCTGAAATTACCGCCCAACCGTTTCTTCCAGCGGATCGCTCCGTCCTCGACCGACCAGCACCTCGCGATCCCATCGTCGTCGACGGAAAAAACATGCTGTCCGTCAGTGATCAGCGATGGCTCATAGACTCTCGTGCGATCCGACCAAATCCGCTCGCCTTTGCCGGACAAGCAAACCGTTTCGTTGTCGGGGAATCCACCGGAGGCGACGATCCGATCCTGGGTCGTCACCACGGTTCCGCACGTCGCTTCGGCGATGCACTCGGTTTCCCACAACGTCTCGCCCGTTGCCGGATCATAGCTGGCCAATCGATCGCCGCCGGTGATCAGCACTTGTTCCACACCGCCAACGGTGGCGACGCGGGGACTGGAGTAGGAACTTGCATTGCCGCGTTTTTTTCGCCAGGCGATCTCGCCGGTTTGCACGTCCATGGCCACCAAATAGCCGCCGCCAAAATTATCCGCCGCAACGATGACCAACGACTTGTACAGGACGGGCGACGGGGCGTAACCGAACTTGGATGCGAACGCGCCGATGTCTCGCTGCCAAACCTGGTTGCCTTCCAGATCCAATGCCGTGACAAAAATACGTTCGCTGTTCAGGTGCGCGGTCACCAACAGGTTGCCGTCGGTCGCAAGCGTGCCGTTGGCGTTGGTGGCCTTTTGGTGGACCTCCCCGCGGCCGGGAAACCCGCCCTTATGGACCGTCGTTTGCCAGCGTTGGTCGCCGGTGTCGCGATCATAGGCGACGACGACTTGTTCCGATTGGGAATCGATCGCGGAACCGACAACGACCAGGTCACCGATGACAATCGGGCTGCTGTGACCGCGTCCCGGAACGTCGCTTTTCCAGGCCACGTTCGTCGAATTGTCCCAGGTCGTCGGCAGCGGTTGGTCGTCGGCCACGCCGTCCCCGCCGGGTCCACGCCACTGCGGCCACTGGCCGGCAAGACTTGTCAGGTCACGGTCGGTGACCACGACGCCGCTTTCGCTAAGCGAAACTTCGTCCACTGCGGTCTGTTTCCGGCAGCCGACCAACGCGACCAGACAAAGGGCAAAAATTGTGGCAAGCGTATGGTTCATGGCACTGCAATTGGGACTGAGATGACGTGATTATCGACGCCAGGCAAGGGGCATTGGTGTCAAGATACCGAATGGAGCCGAATTGGATCAGATGAATCTTTCAGGTTCCAGATTTGAGATTTGCTGACTCTAATCATTTCTATGTATTGAATTCCCATTCACGTCACCCTCCCGTGTGCGGGAGGGTCGAGCGCAGCGAGGGGAGGGTTTTCGCAGTCGATGCCCCATCGATACCGACAACCTTGCCGCCGCCAAAACCCTCCCCGCGTCGTCGCAGGATGGACTCGATGCACGTCGATGTTCTGATTACGCTATTGAATCCGATCTGCCGCCCGCCTCCACGGACCGTCTTCCTGATGAACGTTTTTCGCATCGCACTGATACTGGCCCTGCATCTCGCGTCGGGCGTGATCGCCCAGGCCGACGTGACGGACTTTGGCACCTGGTCGCTGGTGGAGGACCCCGCCCATGCCGGATTCAGCGCGACGGCCCTCGGCACCTCCGCCACGCTTTCGGCCGCAGACCTCGCGATTCCCGCCGGAACGGACATCGGCTATCAAAGCGTCAACGGATCGACACCGCAAACTTCGACGAGCGGGTTTTACTTCAGTCCCGACGCCGACTTTTCACTGGCGATCGATTACGCCTGGACCTTCTCCAACAGTCCGTCGGGATTCCTCGGCCTCGGTTTCGGGATCGGAGAAGACGGCGACGGGATGAATTCGGCGGGCGTCGCGATGGGAACCTCCAACGGTTCGCCGTTTCTCTCCTTCGGCGGCGCGGCGCGGATCAATGACGTCGACCAACCCGCCGTGGCACTCGGCGGAAATCCGTTCCTGAACCCCTCGTCTGCTTCGGGCACCCTATTCGTCGCCTACCAAGCGTCCAGCGGCGACGTGATCGTCGGAGCAACGGCAGCCCCCGGCGCGGCCGCTCCAACGCTGTCCTACACCTACGCCGGGATTCAGAACCAATGGTCCGGCGACGGTTTGATGCCCAGCTTCTTCATCCGTAGCGACGCCCCGGCGACTCTGAGCACCTGGGGCGGTGGGAATGCGGATGCAGTATTCAGCAACTTTCGCGTGCTAAACGGCAACCCGGTCGCGATCCCCGAACCTTCCACCGCGGTCGCGTCCCTGTTTTTGGTTCCCGCATTGATCTGTCGTCGAACTCGCACGGGCGTCCATCGTCGCCGGTAAGAACATCGATCCTGCGGTCCACAATCACCGCTCCGCTTCCCCGTCCGTCGATCCCACGAACGGATTGGTATGCGCAACGTTCCGTCGACGATGTTCGGGGTGCTCTTCATTCTCGAACGTAAAGGAACGGGATTCGGATGGATGCTCGCTCAACGAACGCAACTCCCCCGCGACCGCGTCCGCGTCATACCCCAGCGACGAAAGTCCGAGCCAAAACACGAGCATGCAAAACGCAGTGGCAGCCGAACAGATCGCGGAATGAGAAAGCGTAATGATCGCCGCGAAGAAGCGATCACAATGGGCCGCATTGGAAATCATCAATAGCACGACCACAAACGAAGCCGGAGCGGCGAGAAAGCAAAGCGGCCCCAGAAACGCGTAGCAAACCAACACGGTTGCTGCAATCGCGGCGATCATCTTCAACTTCACGCCGACACAGCCCCAATAGCTCGGGATCTCCTCGCCAAAGTAGGCCATGCACAACTGCAACGAAAACACCCAGCAGGCAAACACGGCGGCCAGGAACGCCAGTCCTGTCGCGACCAAAAACCAACCAGTGGCACCAATCTGAATCATGTCAATCATTTGAGTTCCAATTTCTCAACGGGTCCAAGTCACTCTTGCGCCACGCGGCGACCGCTCAGGTTTACAATCGCCTTCCGTTTCCAGGCCGACCATTCGGCTCAAAAAGATAGGACGGGATTTCCTGTCACCCAAATGCTGCCCTCCCAGGCCCTCCGCGTCGTTGTTCGGATTGCCACGCCAACCTTCATAATCGCCCCAAGTGTTCCCCGGATCCTTCGATGCCCCACACCACGACCTTGTTTAGCTCGTTCATTCTGACCCTCGCACTGACGGGTTTTACCCTCCATGCGGCGACCCCGGCGGGTCTGGTCGGCGATGGCATTGCCGATGAGACCGCGGCGATCCAAGCCGCCGTTGATGCCAAAACCGGTTCGATCGAATTCGGGCGCGGGATCTATCGGCTCACCAAAACGATCACGATTGATTTGGACCGCGTCGGCTGGACCAGCTTGTCCGGAGACGGCGTCGCACAATTCAAAATGGAAGCAGCGGGCCCCGCATTTCGGTTCGTCGGAACCCATGGCGGAACCGCCAGCCCGCCGACGGTCAAGCCGAACGTGTGGGATCGACAGCGTACGCCGATGGTCGACGGCATCGAGATCCTGGGCGGTCATCCGGACGCCTGTGGAATCGAAGCCGACGGAACCATGCAATTGACACTCACTCGGGTGGTCATCCGTAAAGCCAAGCATGCCGTTCACCTGACCGGACGCAACCGCAACGTCACGCTGTCCGAGTGCCACCTGTACGAGAACGCTGGCATCGGAGTGTTCTTGGACCGGTTGAATCTGCACCAAATCAACATCGCCAACTGCCACATCAGCTACAACGCCGGGGGTGGTGTCGTTTCCACGGGCAGCGAGATCCGAAACTTGCAAATTGGAACCTGTGACATCGAAGGCAACATGGGTGATGCGTCGTCCACGCCCACCGCAAACGTCTTGCTGGATTCCACCGACACCTCCGTCGGCGAAGTCGCCATCGTCGGCTGCACCATCCAGCACACGCATGACGCCCCCGATTCGGCGAACATCCGTGTCTACGGCTGGTCCAACGAGCGCCCCTTCACCGACGAACGCCGCACCGGAAACATCACCATCGCCGACAACGTGCTCTCGGATGTCCAAACGAACATCGACATCACCGGTGTGCGAGGCATCACGATCACCGGCAACACGATGTGGAAAGGGTACACCGCAAACGTGATCGCAAAAGATTGCCGACAGGTGGTGATGACCGGAAACCTGTACGATCGCAACCCGCGTTATCACTATGGCGACGGAGGCAAGGCCAAGCTCGGCGTGATCCTGGAAGACTGCCGGGACGTGACCCTCAACGGCGAGCACTACGGCGGTGAAGTCCTCGAGCATCCCGCCGCCCTGCAGCTGCGCCGCTGTGACGGAGTGAACATCCATGGTTGCAGCTTTGCACGCCTCTCCCGCGCCGGCATCCTCGTCGATTCCGTCCCGTTCGGCCTAATCTCCGGCTGCTTGTTCACCGGCATCACGGACATGGCCACTCCGGTTGAACAACGAGGGACCAGCGACGTGGACGCCCAAACCAATCGCTTCCGCAGACTGCAGTAGAGCTGCGCAGCAGGTGGGGTAAGCTTCCTGCTTGCCGAAAGGTAACGCTGTGAAGCATTGTTCCCCTGTGTTTCTTTAGGTTTTAGCGGCAGGGCGCGAGCCCTCCGGTTCATCATCGATGCCAAAACACCGGAGGGCTCGCGCCCTACCGCTAAAAAACGCTTCACAGCGTAGGCCGAAACGGTTGCTGATCTGCGGGTGGGACCTTTACCACACTTTTCAGATCCAATTTCACGTAGGTGTCCACCGCATTGCGTGACCACGGTGACACGGTCGTTTGAAAACCGCGTCCCCAACGACGACGCCAAGCCGTCGCGCTCCGCCCACTTTGCCGCGCCTTTTTAATGGACCGCCGGTCGACTAAATGCGATTGGGTCGCTAGGATTCCCAGCGTGCCAGCAGGCGCCCGCGCGCCATCAACCGACTCAGGAGACGAGAGTGTTCAAGAGGCTTGCCGTGACTAGCGTTGAAAAACAGGGCGTCCGCGCTCGGGTCGGGGCGTTGGGGCTGGGGCTGGCGTTCGCCTGGTTCGCCCTGTCGACCACCGGATGCGGCAAACCGACGATCGAGCCCCGAGAAAAAACTCCGTTGCCGGTGACGGTGATGACGCTTTCCAAATCGATCCCCCAATCCTCGTACTCCGCTTCGGGGAGTGTGAAATCGTGGAAGACCGAAGACCTCGGGTTCGAGGTGTCCGGTCGCGTCCAGTGGGTGCTTGAACCGGGGGAAGACATCGACGGCCGCTTGGTCGACCCCAAGGACAAAACCAAAGTCATCATGGAAGGCACGAAGCTGGCGCAGATCGAGCCCGCCCGCTATGAAATCGCGTTGCAGACGGCGGAGGCGAATTTAGACGTCGCGTTGCTGGGGAAAGAAGAGATCGAGATCCGTCTGGACGAATCGCTGCCCGCCCAGATCGAGTCGGCTGAAGCGGATTTGGAGTTAGCGAAAGCGGAATTCGATCGCATCGAAAAACTGGCCGAACGCAACGCCGCGTCTCAAAGCGAATTTGAGCAAGCCAAGAACCTGGTTGCGACACGATCCGCCACGGTGCTTTCCTTGTCAGCGAGCAAGAAACAAGCTCAGGCGCAGCTGAAGTCGGCCGACGCCCAAATCAAGCGGGCCAAACAGGCGCTTCGGGACGCCCAACGTGATCTGGACAACACCGTCCTGTACGGATCCTATCAGGGTCAGATTTCGGAGGTATCGGTCGTGCCCGGCAGCGTGGTCTCGGCCGGTTCTCCCGTGTTGACCCTGCAGATGACCAACCCGATCAAGGTCGAAGTCGAGTTGTCCGCGTCACAGTCTCGCAAGATGCGGAAGCGGCGCAGTTTGCCGGCATCGTTTGCGTTACCGGACGGCACGGCCCGTCAAGCAACGGCGTTCGTGTACAACATCGACCCGAGTGCGGACCCGACCACTCGAACGTTCACGATGACACTGCTGATGCTCAATGAGAAGTTTGCCGACAAGGTGGCCGGCCCGATCGACGAGCGGCGTGTCGCGCGTTCGGAAGACCTTTGGCCGATCCGACTGAACCAGATGATGGGCACGGAAAAAGGTGTGATTCTGGTCGAAGAAAAGTCGATCCGGAACGACGAGGCGGGCGACTACGTGTACCTGGTGACCAATGCAAAGCATGATGCAGTCCTGCCGCCGATCCTGAAGGTGCGGCGTCAGGGCATCGTCAAGAATGAATTGCTGATTCCGTTCTTGGGCAACTGGTCGTTTCAATCGATCACGTTCGTCGATTCGCAGGGCCGGCCCGAGAGTGTCGACACGGACTCGCTGTACGTCGGATTGCTCGACGACGGTCGACCGCCCGGACCGGAATGGGATGGAGAATCGGTCGTCCTGGACGGCGGATCGCAGTGGATGCTTCGTCCCGGTGACCTGGTCGACATCGACCTGTCCGAAGAAGGCACGGAACTGGGGTTTCACGTCCCGGTCGAAGCGATCTTTCGAACGTCGGACAAGTCATCGCTGTTTGTCGTCCGCAACGGACGCGTCGACGAGATTCCAGTCACGCTCGTCCCCGGCGACAATTTGGACGAAGGGTCCATGATGCAGGTGCAATCACCCGAGCTGAGCGAAGGCATGCAGGTGGTTCGCGACGGCGTGCACCTGTTGCGAGACGGCCAAGCGGTCAATGTCATTGGCCAGTCCCTGCCTGAATCGGGCCAGTCAGCTGTTGCGATGGAGGCGAACTAGGCCATGTCTGCTTCATCGCCAACGTTGCCATCATGGTCTCTTGCGTCGCTCGCGGTCCGCTATCGCCCGATCGTCTTCTCCCTCGTCCTGCTCGGCCTGGCAATCGGGGCAGCCACGTTCGTGACGATCCCCCGCCGCGAAGACCCCGAATTCACGATTCGCGTCTGTGTCGTCTCGACCTCCTGGCCCGGCGCCCCGGCCGTCACGGTGGAAGAACTGATCACCGACAAAATCGAGCAAGACCTGACCGGTATCGAGGAAGTCAAACTGACGCGATCGACCACGGTGACGGGCCGGTCGACGATCTTCGTCGAACTGGAAGACAACATCGCACCGGACAAGATTCAAAACGTCTGGGACAAGGTCCGCGCCCGCGTCGACTTGGTCCCGATGCCCTCGTCCGACGTGCGTCCGATCGTCAACGACGAATTCGGCGATACCGCGGTGCTGGTGCTGGCCGTTCACCAAACCCCTTCGGGCGGCCGAGAGACCATACGTCCCCAGGATCGATACTCGCCACGCGAACTCGAACGCTTCGCCGAAGACGTGCAGGACGCGTTGCGGTTGCTGCCGGGGGTTGCCAAAGTCGACATGTTTGGTCAACGCGAGGAAGCGATCTACATCGAGACGGAGATGGCGAATTGGGCGCAGATCGGACTCACCACCGCCCAGCTCGAAACGCTGGCTCAGGAACGAAACATCATCCAGGCCGGCGGCGAACTCGACACCCGAGCGGGTCATTATTCCGTCAAGACGGGCGGAGAGTTCAATGCGGTGGAAGAGATCGCGCAAATCGCGAGCACCGTCCGCACCGATGACGGGGACAACAGCGTTCCGCTGACGGAATTCGGGCTGACGATCCAGCGCGGCTACGAGGACCCGGCCAGTTACATCTGTCGCGTCGGCGATGCGTCGGGGTCCACCGGCGCCGTGATGCTGGGAATCACGATGAAATCGGGAGCGAACATCATCGACGTGTGCCGCGATGCCAAGCAACGCATCGACGAATTGACCGAATTGCAACAACGATTGCCGCCGGATGTAGCCGTGACGGCCATTTCCGATCAATCGGAAAGCGTGACGAAAAAGATCCGTGATGTCATCATCAACGTGGTCGAAGCGGTTTTGATCGTGATCGCCATCGTCTATCTCGTGGTCGGTTTTCGAACTGCTTTTGTGATGGCCGCCAACATCCCGATCGTCGTGATCCTTTCCATCGGCTTGGTTGCGGTCTTCGGCGTTCAACTGGAACAGATCTCGCTTGCCGCCCTGGTCATCTCGCTGGGGCTGCTCGTCGACAATGCCGTCCAGGTCTGTGATCAGGCCCGGACCAATCAGATCGCCGGCATGGCACCGTTTCCTGCGGCCATCGACGGCGCCAACACGCTGGCTATCCCGATGCTGGTCGGCACGCTGACGACGATGGCGGCATTCATCCCGATGCTGTTTTCGCTCGAAGGAGGCGGCAAAGAATATGTTTACAGCTTGCCCGTGACCGTCTCGACCACCCTGGCCCTGAGCTGGTTGCTGGCGATGACCTTCTGCGTGATCCTGGCCGGGCTGTTTATCCGTGCGCCCCAGGACGATCAAACCGGATCGCCGGTCGTGTCGTGGTTACGGCGCCTTTCGACAGGGTTTCCGCGTTTGCGACGCCGGCACACGGCCGCTTCCGGAGATCAACACGGTGAACCAGAACGAGCCGGCAATCACGCCTTCAATCTCTACACCCGCGTCGGTCGCCGCGCCGTTGACGCCAAATGGCTGACCGCCGTGGCCACCGCGGCGTTGGTCGTCGCGATCTTGATGTTGCCCGTCAGTTCTGAGTTCTTTCCCGAAGCCGCCGGAACCCAGTTTGCGGTCAAAGTCATCCTGCCGGAAACCGCGACGATCGAGCAAACCGATGCGGCGGCTCGCCGAGTCGAATCGATCCTGCAGAAACTCAGTCGCGGCCCCGGCCAAGAGTCCGAGCGATTGAGAGCCTACCGGACCCTGGTCGGTGGCGGAGGCTCACGATGGCACCTGGGGTGGGACCCCGAACCCCAATCACGGTCGTTCGCCGAAATCTTGGTCCGCACGACCGACGACTCGGTGACCAAAGCGTATGCCCAGCGTGTCCGCGATGTGGCCGAACGCGGCGACGCAGCGCTCGGAATCGCCCCCATCGTGGGCGCCAGAGTCGTCCCCGTTCAATTGGCACTCGGACCGCCGGCCGATCCGCTCGTCCTACGCATTGCCGGAAACGGTTTCGCCGATCCCACCATCCTCCGCAACACCGCCGATCGCCTCAAGCGACTCGTCGCCGAGCAACCCGAAACCTGGGACGTGAATGATTCCTGGGGCGTCGACGGCTACCAGATCCGGGTCAACGTCCATCAGGACCAAGCCGTGCTCGCCGGCGTCACGAATTCGCAAATCGCCAAAACCCTGACGTCCTATTATTCGGGACTGCGATTGACCACGTTTCGCGAAGGTGACCATCAAGTTCCCGTCTACTTTCGCCTCCGCGCCGGCCAGCGTGAATCGATCGCCGGACTTCAAGAGTCCTACGTCGAGGGAGACCGCGGCAAGGTTCCGTTGGCATCGATCGCCAGTTTGGAACCCACGTTTGAACTGGCCCGAATCGAACGTCGCAAGATGAACCGCACGATCGAGGTCAGTTCCAGGATGGAGCCGGGAGTGACCGGAAACGACGTCGTGTCACGCATCTTGAAGTCCGAGGAGTTGCAGCTGATTCGCGACGGTCTGCCGGCCGGTTACACCATCGAACCCGGCGGAGCCTATGAGGAAAGCATCGAAGCCGGTGGGCAAATGATGCTGTCCTTTTTGATCTCGTTCTTGTTGATCGTCTTGTGTTTGATCTTCCAGTACAACGGCTGGTCGAAACCGTTGATCATTCTCTCCACGCTGCCGTTGGCGTTGGTGGGAGCCTGGCTGGGCTTGTTCCTGTCCGACAAGTCTTTGGGGTTCATGCCCCAGTTGGGGATCCTCGCGCTGTTCGGAATCGTGCTCAACACGGCCATCATCTTTGTCGAGTTCGCGGACATCTTGATCACACAAAAGGCGACAGAGAAGCAGAGCGCCGGCACCGCCGACGGCCCCATCCTGGGCCTATCGGTCGATGAGTTTCGCGACTGTCTGATCGAAGCCGGCAAACAACGCATGCTGCCGATCTTCCTCACCACGGCAACGACCGTCGGCGGGTTGATTCCCCTGGCGCTCAGCGGAGGTCCACTTTGGGAAGGCTTGGCGTGGTGCATGATCGTCGGCTTGCTGCTGACGACCGTCCTGACGCTCTTTGTCGTTCCCGCCTTCTATGCGATCTTGGTGGAAACGTTCGGCGTCAGCCCGGTGGTGTTGCCAAACGCGGACACCGGAGCCCCACCATTCAACCCAGCGAGCCCTTGAAGCATGACCTGGCAACGGGCCAGACGCCCTGAACAAAAAGTCGAACGGATTTCAGCGATCCTCGATGCGGCAGCCGAACTGTTTGACGACAACGAGTTTGATGAGATCTCCATGCGCGGCGTGGCCGATCACGCGGGCCTCGGAAAAGCCAGCTTGTACCACTACTTTAAGACCAAAGAGGAAGTCTTTCTCACTTTGTACCGTGAAGAGCTTGGGCGGTGGCTGGAAAGTGTGACGACGAATCTGGGGCGACTGCGAAAACCGACCCCCAAACGAGTCGCCGAGGTGCTCACGTCAGCGCTCCAGCTGCACGAGCGGTTCTGTCGTTTGACGGTGCTGTTTGCATCCGTCCTGGAACGGAATCTGTCTCAGGATTTTTTGATCGAATACAAACGCTCGCTGGTGGGGCCGGCCGAAGCATTCGCCGCCACGATCCAGTCGGTCATCCCTCACTTTTCCGGCGATGACGCGAAAGCGTTTGCCTTTCAGCATCATGCCTTGGTGGCCGGACTTTGGCCGATCGCCCACCCGTCACCCCAGGTCGAATCGGTCTTGCAGGCGTTCGAATTCCAAGGCTTCCGCACCGAGTTTGCTCCCCTTCTGACTCGGTCCTTCATCAACCTGCTCGCGCCGATCGATTGACCCGATCGGCCCAGTGGTTAGCGGCAGGGCGAGAGCCCTCCGGTCTTTCGTCCGCCAACCCAATTGCCACCCCCTGCGAGGTGGTTGGTGGCTCTCTGCATCGGGTGGATCACCGAGAAGTTCGCGTCGTGCCCGTTCTGTCCTCGTTGATTTTGAGTGCCGTGGGGCGTCGTATCGGATAACCTAGGGATCCGCCGTCACGCCTTGCCGGCCCTCCTCAGCTCTTCTGTCTTCTCCTGCTTCGCTCATCGATTCGCCTCCATGATGCCCCTTCTGCACCACGCCTCGGCGTCTCGAAATCGCCGCCGCAACGATCGCACGATTCGACGTCAACGTCTTTCATCACGGATCGAGCAACTGGAACGGCGAGACTTGCTGGCCTTCGACATCAGTCTGTTCGCGGACATCAACCAGCAAGGTGTTTCGTCCGCCATCGACAGCGTGGTGCAATTCAACGGCGAGGCCTTCTTCGTCGCCGATGACGGACGCAGCGGAAGCGAACTTTGGAAGAGTGACGGCACGCTCGATGGCACCCGCCAGGTCGCCGATTTGTTGCCCGGTGTTGAGGGATCCCTGCCGGACGACTTGACCGTGCTGGGGTCAGAACTGTTCTTCACGGCGCTCGACGAACTCGGCGAAACCGATCTTTGGAAAACCGACGGCACGACCGCCGGGACAAGCTTGGTGTTCGATGCCGACGCCAATGGAGCCTTTTACCTTCGCGACTTGACGGCATCGGGCGGCAAACTGTTCTTCACCGCCTATCAATACGAATCGGGATACGAGCTATGGGTCCACGACCAGACCCTCGGCGGGACGATCCTGGTCAAGGACATCAATCCGGATCAAAGCATCATTGACCGGCCGAGAGAATTAACGGACGTCGGCGGCACGCTGTTCTTCACCGCCTACGAAAACGGCTATTACAATCGGGAGTTGTGGAAGAGCGACGGGAGCGAAGCGGGGACCATGATGGTCAAGGACTTGGCGATCGACAGGAGTGATCCGTTGAATCCGGATCCCTCGCTCAGTTCCTACCCGACCTATTTGACCAACGTCGACGGCGTGCTGTTCTTCGTCGCGGAAGATCCCGACGACGGCGTGGAACTGTACCGCAGCGACGGTACGACCGCAGGCACCGTACAGGTTGCCGATCTCCATCCGAACGGTTCCTCGTATCCCGACGACCTGACGGGATTCGACGGCCATGTTTTCTTCTCTGCCGATGACGGGGTGACGGGCCGGCAATTGTTCAAGAGCCAGATCGCGACGGGGACAACGACGATGGTCGCCAACACGGCCGGCGGTAACAATCCCTCCAACCCGACCGATCTGGAAGTCGTCGGGCAAGAACTGTTCTTCGCCGCCGAGGGAGTGGTGCCGGCGAGCACCGTCAGCGCCGACGCCCCGACGCTGTTGGCCAACAATTCCATCCTCAATGGAGCAGCCTGGGCCGGCATCGTGACAGGCCTGACCACCGGCCCCGATCGCGGCAACCTCGCCAGGTTCGGGGGCAACGGCGTCTTCACCGCCAAGCCCCAAACCAGTACCAACGACGGTCCCGGCTGGGTGGCCAGCGGTGCAAAAATCGGCGACGCGGGCGTGGGTCTTGAAACTCTCGCGCTCAACGATTTTTATCTCGCCGACATCGACCCGGGTGACTTGGCCAACGACTCCTGGGAATGGACGGTTTCAGACGCCGCGGGTCTGACCAATCTCGCGTTCACCGGATTTGCCTCGGGGAATCAATTCGATCAATCGCACGAAGGCTTGGTCTTTGAACTGTTCCTCAATGATTCGACGACCCGAACGGCGCTGTTGGAGGTGGCCGGCGACGACTTGGACAACTGGTTTGCCGGACGATCGGCCAGCAACATTGCGATCTCCCATCCGGGCGGCCCCACCATCACGAAGGCCACCATCCGCATGACCATCGGACGCGACGGTGCCCCGGCGTTTGCCGACGGCGGCTCCGAAGCGGTTGTCGTCAACGCAAAACTGACCGCCGATCTGTCGCCGATGACGACGGCGCGGGTACCGGTCGGCCGCGAATTGCACAAGACCGATGGAACCACCACCGGCACGGAACTGATCGACGATTTCGTCGCCGACGGCAGTGCCAATCCGAGTGAGTTGACCGAGTCGGGAGGCTTGCTGTACTTTTCCGCCGATGAACCGGTGGGGTCCGGTCGAGAGTTATGGGTCAGCAACGGCACCCGTAGCGGAACGATGCGATTGATCGACTCGCAGCCCGGCAGTGACGAGTACGGGGCACCGCTGGATGGTGATCCGCAAAACCTCACCGACATCGGCGGAACGTTGTTCTTCACAACACTCGACGGTACGGTGGATCGCGAACTTTGGACCAGCAACGGCACCGCGCCGACCACTCGCCCGATCGCCAACATCAATCCCGGCACGCAGTCGGCCGATGTCCAACAATTCACTCCGGTCGGCGACCTGCTGTACTTCGTCGCCGACGATGGGATCAATGGCGAAGCGGTTTGGAGGGCTGACCCGACCGGCCAAACGCTCACCATGGTCGCCGACGTGACTCCTTCGTCCATCGACTCGGTTTCCGGGCTCGCCAAATTCGGCAGCGGTGTTGTGTTCTACAACTCCATCGCCGGCTCCGGCGGCGGGATGTATTACCACGACGGTTCCCAAACCATTCAGTTCATGGACGGAGTTCCCGTTGCCGTCTCGTTGGATGGCACGATGTTCGTCGAAAACCAAGCGGACAACCGGGTCTACTTTGTCACCAATGACGCGACCAGCGGCGAAGAACTCTGGAGCAGCGACGGGACCATGGCGGGAACCGCGATCGTCCAGGATTTGAACAGCGGAATCACCGGCAGCGAGCCGTCAGAACTGACCTCGTTCAATGGACAGATCTACTTCGCTGCCGACGACGGAAACTCCGGGCGAGAGCTCTTTGCGGCGAGCGTTGGCGGTGGAATCCAAACGGTCCGAGACATCAACCCGGGCGTCCTCGGATCCGACCCGCAGGAGTTGACGGTCAGTGGCGGCACGCTCTTCTTCGCCGCCGATGACGGGAGCAATGGGCGCGAGCTACACACTTCGACCGGGACCCAGTTGGACATCCACCCGACCGGATCGTCCAACCCCAACGCGCTGACTGACATCGGCGGTACGCTGTACTTTGCCGCGGACAACGGCGTCGATGGGACGGAACCCTTTCTGTCCAACGGCACCGTCGCCACGCAAATCGCCAACATCGGTCCGCTCAGCAGCAGTTCCCACCCCAGCGGGTTCACCGAGTCCAACGGTCAAGTCTACTTTGCCGCCGAGCAGTCCAACCGCGGCGCACTGCTGGAAGTCTTCTCCGGCATCACCGGGACACAACTGGCCAATTTGACCGCCGCGCCGAATTACCCCGATGCCCCGGACGCGATTGCACTACTGGACTCCTTCGAGATCCCGACCAATGTCGCCAATAACTACGGGGCTCGCGTGCGCGCGTATTTGACCGTTCCCACGACAGGCGACTACACGTTTTGGATTGCTTCGGACGACCAAGGTTCGCTGCTGCTGAGTACGGACGACACCCCGGCCAACGCAGCTCAGATCGCTTCGGTCCCCGTCTGGACCAGCTCTCGACAATACGACAAGTACCCCACCGACCAACAGTCGGCACCGATTTCCTTGGTCGCCGGACAGGTGTACTACATCGAAGCGTTGATGAAGGAAGGCACCGGCGGCGACAATTTATCGATCGCCTGGTCCGGCCCGGGAATTCTCGGACCGACCGTGATCGGCCAGCAGTACCTCACCCGCTTCGGAGTCGCGCCCACGGACCTGGGCACCGGACGTGAACTCTGGATCACCGACGGAACGACCGCCGGCACGGAACTGGTTGCCGACATCCAACCGGGGCTGCCGAGCAGCAACCCCGAACCCAAAGCCTCGACCGGATTGAGATTATTGCTGAGCGTGACCGATGACGGGCCCGTCGGGCGGGAGCCCTACAGCAGCGGAGGCACCGCGGCGAACACCTCGCTGATCGAAGACCTGAACCAGGACCTGCGATTCGGCAGCCGTCCGGAAGGGTTTTATCCCTTCGGCGGCGATTTTCTGTTCGTCGCCGATGACGGTCTGATCGGAAACGAACTCTATCGATTCGCCGCCAATGCACCGGTTGCGCCCGACGTGGAAGTCGCCGCGCCGCCGGGCATCTATCCTCCGGTCGGCCAGCAACAGCGCTCGATCGTGGACTCGATCAGTTTGGTCTTCGACGAAGAAGTCCTGGTCTCTGAGACGGCGATCGAATTGACCAACCGGAACACGAACACCAAGGTCACGTCGCTGATCGTCAACTCCACCTTTCAAAACGGCCAGACGATCGTCGAACTCACGTTCGGTCCCGGTCCATCGGTGATCTCCCGTGACCCGTCCGGCACAACCGGTTTGCTCCATTCGTTGGCTGACGGGAACTACCAGCTGACGGTGCCGGCGGCGGCAATTGAATCGCTGCAGACGGGATTGGGTCTGGCCGGCGATTGGGTGCACGGTGAAAACGCAGCCGACCAGTTTTTCCGATTCTATGGTGACAGCGATGCCGATCGGGATGTCGACGGCCAAGACTACGGACGCTTCGGACTGACGTTCCTTCAATCAGCGCCGGGCACCTACAATCCGGATTTTGATTTCGATGGCGATGGAGACGTCGACGGACAAGACTATGGCCGATTCGGACTACAATTCCTGCGCCGCCTCGACCACTCCTGACTGCCGCGGCGATCCGGCACTCACACCTGCCAGAGTCCGTGTTGGATGCCACCTTGGAAGAAGATCGCGCACTTCCCGTGACCGGGGAGTTCCATCGGCGGAAGCGCGACCTCGCCCCCGGCTTTCTCGGCGGATGCCAGCGCGGCATCAATGTCGTCGACCAGCATGTACGGCCGAACGATGGGCGACTCGGATTCGTGCATCGGAGCACGCACACCGATCTTTCCTCCGCCGACGAGAGTCGCCGTGCGTGCATTGCCAAGCACCGGATCACCGGCGTCGAACGTCACGCCATGGAGTTGGGAAAGCGTCTCGCACATGACGTCAACGTCCGGCGTGACGAACTCAAGATAGTGGACTTGCATTGTTTTTCTCGCTCCATTGAAATTGGTTTGAACCTGTCGAGCATCAGTCGACACCGTCCCGCCGCCACCGCTTCGTCCAGTTTTGCGGCAACGTCGAGTTGATTCAATTGCTGCAACGACGTACGAGACTGACGGTGAACGAGGTTGGCGAAGAAGCAGCAAAGGCCAAGGTATGGCGGAACGGCATCGACGGTTAAGCCAGCGTCACCGCGAGGCTTTATCGCGAGACTGCGGCGGTGCGTAGGCTTCGTAACTCGGGGCGTCGTATCGTTTGCGTAATTGGTCGTAGGTTTCGTGAAGCTGCATGCGGACTTCGGCATAGCTCTCATCGGAGTAAACATTTCGCATCTCGGCGGGATCCTTGACCAAATCGAACAGCTGCCACTCATCGGTCCACGGCAGGTAGAACAGCTTGTGCGTGTGCGTCCGAACGCCGAAGTGTTGCGGCACGGCATGCTCGCCCAGCTCGTAGTAAGCGTAATAGACCGCATCGCGAATCTGTTGATCGCTGTCCTTGAGCACCGGCATGATCGACGTCCCTTGAACTTCGTCGGGAGTGTCCATGCCGGCCATGTCCAGAAACGTGGGGGCGTAATCGATGTTTTGAATCAATGCCGTCGGCTTCGAACCCGGCTGAACCACGCCCGGCCAGCGGATCACGAACGGCATGGTGAACGATTCCTCGAACATCCATCGCTTGTCGAACCAACCATGTTCGCCGAGATAAAACCCTTGGTCGGACGAATAGATCACGACGGTGTTGTCAGCCAATTGGTGATCGTCCAGGTATTTCAATAGTCGGCCCACGCTCTCATCGACTGCCTTGACCGTTTCCAAGTAGTTCTGCATGTAACGTTGGTACTTCCAACGCACCAGTTCTCGATGATCGATCCTTCCGGCTTTGTAGTCATCGATAAAGGCTTTGTTTTTCGGCGCGAAGTGCGCGTCCCACGTTGCCCTTTGTTCCTCCGTCATGCGGTTGTATTCCGGGGTGCCGTAAGACCGAAACTCCGGCAAGGTGACGCCCTGCATCTCTTCCTTGCGCAGCTTCAAATCGTAGGCCCACGTCATGTGCCGATCGATTTCCATTTCATTCTTCGGCAACGTTCGGCTGCGTGTGGCATAGTCGTCGAACAAGTTGTCCGGCTCGGCAATGGTGACTCCGTCGAGCGTTCCGAGATGGCGAAGGGCGGGGGCAAACGTTCGGTGAGGTGCCTTGTGCTGGCACATCAAAAAGAACGGTTTGTCGGCATCACGATCGTCGAGCCACTGGATCGCTTTGTCGGTCGTGATGTCGGTGGCGTATCCGTCAAACCGTTTCTGCTTGCCATCCATCGAGATGAAAACCGGATTGTAATAGCTGCCTTGCCCGGGCAAGATGTCCCAGTAATCAAAGGCGACGGGATCCGTCTTCAAGTGCCATTTGCCGATCACCGCGGTCTGGTAACCACCGCCGTGCAAGGACTTGGCGACGGTCCATTGAGACTGGTCGAACCCCGCGCCGGTGTTGCGCAAGAAACCATTCTTGTGGCTGTGCTTGCCGGTCAGGATGCAAGCGCGTGACGGGCCACAGATGGAATTGGCGCAAAAGGAGTTCCGGAACAGGGCACCTTCGTTGGCGATACGATCGATATTGGGCGTCGGCGCAGCGTCCGCAAGGCGACCACCGTAGGCCGAGATCGCGTTCAAGGCATGGTCGTCGGAAAAGATAAACAGGATGTTCGGTCGCTCGGCGGCGAAAGCGGGCGCGAGAGATGCCAGGGCCAGGATCGTCAGAGAAAAGATTCGTCTCATGAAACAGCGTACTTGTCGTCGGGGGTGGTGGAGTGGCGTGAACGGATGGAAAGGCGAACCCCCAAGGGGCATTGCATCGATCTGTCCAGTTTCGCTGCAAACAGTCTAGCAACCGGCACGCGATCGCGGTCGCGGTCGCAGCTCCGCCGCCTGGAGATGGACGGCATGCAAGACGGACCCAATCCTGACACGAACGGAGCGTGAGGGAGTGGATGATCCACTTTTAGCGGAAGGGCGCGAGCTCTCCGGTGTTTTGGCAAAGATGAAGAACCGGAGGGCTCGCGCCCTACCGCTAACAATAAACACCCCGCTTGACGTCAAATTCGATGGCATGGGGCTTGCGCCCCGCAGCTAAAACCTCATCAAACACAAGAAATAGATGCTTCACAGCGTTCCCGTTGGTGCCGCGAGCGGGCAACGATGTTGCGAACGGCCGTTACTTTCCGATCCATCGGCCACCTTTTTTGATCATTCTCTGCCTGCTAACGTTGCGTCGGTCGGCGGCCGAACCAAACTCGTCCGCATCCTCTCAGCCAAGCGGTGGCTGAAGCGATCAACCCTGCAATGAACTAGGAAAAGATGAAGAATGGACGCTGATAAATTTGATGGAATTGCCCGTACAGTCGTGATTTCCGGGATCGGATTGGTCGCCCTGGTGCTGGCCGCCCAAAAGTTTCTGTTTTAGAGCGACCGTCCTTGATACTCCATCGCTGCAAACAACCTTGACGTCACAACAACCCTCCCTTCGAGAGGTCGTGCGGTTTTGAAGTCACCCTCCCTGGCAGGGAGGGTCGAGCGCAGCGAGGGGAGGGTTGCGTCATTTCTTAGGTGAGCCCGCCGCTTCACTTGGTGGGTTTGGGTTGCCGTCATACCATCCCTGGCGAGATCCGTTCGACCTGACGAAGCACATCGGCGAAGGGGATTTGTTCACAGACCCCAAAACTGGCGTGCCGTGACAGCCGCGAGCGAATCATCTGCGGTGAAGACAGCCCACACAAAAACCGCGCCCTTTGGCGCGCGGTCGCGAAATGATCGGGATACTGCCGACAGACTTCGGCCAGCGCGGTTCGCACGCCGTCACCGATCTCGCGATGGGTGATCGCGGGGATCGTGTGGGGACCTTCGCCGAGACAATGACTGCAAACACCACACGCTTCATCCATCACTTCGCCAAAATGTTCGGCCAGCCGACGTGCTTGGCAACTCGCTGCGCTCGCGATCGCAAACACGTCTTCCAGCCTGGACACCTCTGACTGCTCACGACGGACCACTTTTTCGAAGTACTGGTCGGCGATGACCTTGGGATGCTCCAGCCGCCGTTTCCAACGGTACCCGTGAACCAAATCGCTGACGTTGACTTCGATCCAGTTTTGCGCCGCCATGAAGTCGATGGCTTTGACGATCCGCTGGCGATCTTGCCCGAGTGCCTTGGCCGCCGTGACGGTATTGAGTGAGAACCACTTCCGCGCCTTGGTCAGTTGACCCAGCAATCCGGCCAGAAACTCACGACGCTCGCCGTCAAAGTTGTCCAAGATCGCGCGCGAGGTCACCAAGGGATGAATCTTATAAGAATCGTAGCGTGGCGACGTCGCTTGCAAGTAACCGTCTAATTCCAAGTACGTCAGCAAGGTGCGGACGACAAGGATTCGGATGTCGGTTTCAAACGACAACTTGTAGTGGGAGATAAAAAACTCGTCGGGTTGGCCGTGACAAAAATCGATCATCCGCCCGACGCCGTGACGACTGGGGGTATCGCCATAGGTAAAATTTTCCAGCACGACACGGTCTTCGGGCAACAACAACAATTCGCAGACCGACTGCCCACCGTCACGTCCGGCGCGTCCGATCTCTTGGGCGTAGGCCTCCAGCGACTTGGGCGGATTGTAGTGATAGACGTAGCGGATGTTTGCTTTGTCGATCCCCATCCCGAAGGCGATCGTCGCGACGATGATGCCGTCGTCCGATGCCAGAAAATCCTGTTGGATCGTCGCCCGCGTCTCGGCGTCCATCCCGGCGTGGTAGGCGGTCGCGGGGATGTCATCGTCGCTGAGTTGCTCGGCGATCCTCTCGGCCGTTTTCTGTTTCGAAACATACACCAACGTGGCCCCACGCGGTCGCGACTCGATGCGGTGGCGGAGTGTTTCGTAATGATCAGCCGCGGTGACGACGGTGCTTTTGAGTTGCAAATTGGGGCGATGAAACGGGGTGCGGATCGCATCGTCGCGTTCGATGGCAAAGGCCTTGCGAATGTCCTCCAACACCGCGGGCGTCGCCGTCGCGGTCAGCGCCAGAATGCGATCGGCGTTGAGCGTGCCGGCCAGTTCAGCGAGCTTCAAATAATCCGGACGAAAATTGTGCCCCCACTGGCTGATGCAATGCGCCTCGTCGATCGCAAACAGCGAGACGTTCAACGAGCCGACCGAGGCGAGAAATCGTTCGTTGAAAAACCGCTCCGGGGCGACGTACAGCAGGCGGATCGAACCGTCGCGGATTCCCCGCATCGCGTCACGAAATTCCTGCTCGGTCAAGGAACTGTCCAGACGGGCGGCGCGGATCCCACGTGCGGCCAAGGCGTCACACTGGTCCTTCATCAACGCGATCAGCGGCGAAACGACGACCGTCGTGCCGCGGAGCATCTGGCTGGGCAATTGGTAACACAGACTCTTGCCGCCCCCGGTCGGAAACACCGCCGCGACATTTTTCCCCGCCAACAGACGCTCAATCACCGCCGCCTGACCGCTGCGGAACTCCGCCAATCCGAATCGCTCGCGCAAAATCTGACGTGCTTCCCCGGCCAACTCCGATTCAGCCAATGCCATGGTCGTTCCTTGTATACTGTGCCTTCGGCTCAATCATCCACTCAGCATGCTTCCCATCCGATGCTAAGGTTTACCAACCCCGCCATGAAATCAATCCCGCTACGTTCATTTTTCTGCTCGCTGGCCGTGATGGTGCTGGCCTGTTGCTGGCACGTAGAAACCTCCGGCCAGGAAACGCCGCCCAACGTCGTGATCATTTTCATCGACGACATGGGCTATGCCGACATCGGCCCATTCGGGGACACGGGCTATCCCACGCCGAATCTGGACCGCATGGCGGCCGAAGGTCGAAAGTTCACCGATTTCTGCGTCTCATCCGCCGTTTGCAGCGCTTCCCGATCGGCCCTGATGACGGGGTGTTACCACAAACGCATCGGTATTTCCGGGGCGCTGGGCCCGAAGGCAAACATCGGGCTGAACCCCGACGAAACGACGATCGCGGAATTGTGCCGCAGCAAAGGGTATCGCACCGCGATTTATGGAAAGTGGCATCTGGGACACCACCCAAAGTTTCTGCCCACCAACCACGGCTTCGACGAGTATTACGGGATCCCGTACAGCAATGACATGTGGCCATTGCATCCGGCCACCGTCGCCAAACGACGCATCGATCCCGATGCGCCGAGCAATTGGGCCGAATTGCCGATGATCAAGGACACCCAAATCGTCATCGACAGCATTCAACCGGCCGACCAAGAGCAGATGACGAAGCAGTTCACCGAGCGGGCCGTCGAATTCATTCGACGCGATTCCGAAAAACCGTTTTTCCTCTATCTGCCACACCCGATGGTGCACGTCCCCTTATTTGTCTCCGACGAGTTCCGCGGCAAGAGTGGGCGCGGTTTGTTCGGCGATGTGGTCATGGAAGTGGACTGGTCGGTCGGCCAGATCTTGAACGCGATCGAAGACATCGGCGTCCAGCGCAACACCCTGGTTGTCTTCACCAGCGATAACGGCCCCTGGCTTTCATACGGGACACATGCCGGGAAAGCGACGCCGCTGCGCGAGGGCAAGGGCACGATGTTTGAAGGCGGCTATCGCGAGCCGACGTTGATGTGGTGGAAGGGAAAGATCCCGGCGGGTACCACTTGCGACACCTTCGCCAGCACGATCGATTTGTTGCCCACAATCGCCGCATTGGCCGACGCCGAATTACCCGATCACAAGATCGACGGCCACGACATCCGCCCCCTGATGTTCGGCCACAGCGATGCCAAGACGCCCCACGATTCGTTCGCATGTTTTTACAAGGGCGAATTGGAAGCGGTGCGAAATGAACGCTTCAAGTTGGTGTTTCCACACAAGTACCGCACTCTCAACGGACACCCCGGTGGCACCGGCGGACTACCGATCGCCTATCAAAATAAGATGGCCAAGCGGGCGCTGTACGATTTGGACAACGACATCGGTGAAACGACCGATGTGTCGGCCGAATTCCCCGACGTTGTCGCCGAGTTGGACGCCGCAGCGGCCAACTATCGCAATCAGATGGGCGACAAGCTGACTCAAACCAAAGGGACCGAGATCCGGCCGGCCGGAAGGCTCGAACCGGGTGACGAGACTCTGCCGTTGGTCTGGTGACATGCTGGACCACCGACTTCAATCCAAACTCGTCGATCTCTGTCACCTGCTCATCGACCAACGTCGCGCCAGGGTCATTGTCCCGCCGTATGACCCAAGTTCGGGCTACTGGTTCGGCGGCGGTAACATGGCGGTCGGTCCCGATGGCGATCTCTACTTGGTCGGACGCTACCGCAATCACGGCGATTCACGAACCGGGTTGGCGTCGGGGAGCCGTGGACTGGAATTGGCAATCTTTCGATCAAGCGATCAAGGCCGATCGTTTGAGAAAACTGTCAGCCTGAGCAAGCAAGAGCTGTCGCGCCCCGAAACACCGGTGCTGTCGATCGAAGGCAGTGCGATCCGCTTTGGTGACGGGACGGTCGAGCTGTATGTTTCAACCGAAAAAGACCGAGTCGGCTATCCGGCAGAATTTCAACGGTTTCTCAAACCCGGCACCGGCGTTTGGTCGATCGATCGCATCCAGGCCGACAGCATCGAAGGCTTGCAGGACGCGGAGATCGTTCCCTGGCTGGTGTCGAAGGAACCGGAGACGATTCACGTCAAAGACCCATTTCTGTACGAGTCTCCCACGGGCTCGTTGCTCTTGTTTTGCTCGCACCCGTTCAGCTGGACCTGCTCCAACACGGGGTTTGTACCGGCGGAAGATCGCGAGACGACCGGCACAGACGCCACGACGCGCTGCGGAGCGGCGACGTTTGATTTTTTTCCTCGCGGCAATGTCTGGGACGTCGCGATGTCACGCGGCACCGCGGTCATCGATGTGCCTGCATTCGGTGCGTTTCGGGGGCAGAACGTGCAATTGATGTTTTACGACGGCGGTGAATGCGTGCGCGATCATACGCAACACGCCGAGTCGGTTGATCGGCCGCGCGGCCATTCGTGCGAGGAACTCGGTGGAGCCGCGTACATGGTCAACCGACGTTGGCAACAACCGCAACGACTGTCGCGGTACGAGCCATTATTTGTCAGCCCGTTCGGCACGGGGTGCAGTCGCTATGTCGACGTCTTGGCTCGCCCCGAAGGGATGTACGCCACGTGGCAGCAATCACAACAAGACGGATCGCAGCCGCTTGTGTTCCACTTCGTCCCCCACAGCGAAATCGAGTCTGTATTGGCCTAGTTGCCACCCCCCATCATTCTGCCGCCATCATTCTGCCGCCATCATTCTGCCCCCATCGTTCTGCCCCCATCGTTCTGCCCCCATCGTTCTGCCCCCATCGTTCTGCCCCCATCGTTCTGCCCCCATCGTTTTGCCCCCATCGTTCTGCCCCATCGTTCTGCCCCCATCGTTTTGCCCCCATCATCCTGCCAGCTCCGGGTCATCGAGGTTCGTTTGGATCCATCGATCCGACAGATGGATGTCGGTTGTTTCAAGCCGGCCCGGGCCGATGCTGTGATACTTGTGGGGGATGTCGGCAGGACCGAGGAGCACATCGCCGGTCTCTGCCTCGATCTTCTTGTCACCGATGGTGAACAGAGCCCTTCCCTTGCGAACGATGAACAATTCGTCGTAGGGATGAACGTGCCAGAGTGGCCCCTTGCCGATTTCATCGGTTGCGTAAAACAGCACCGTGACGCCTGTCCCGATGTCCTTGCCTTCCAACACGCCCATCCACAAATCGGCATGTGAACCCCAGTCCGAGCGATGGACGACCTTCGGTTGACGGCCTTTGGAATCGAGTTCGGTAAAGTCGTAGTGTTCCATGGGTTGCTTCGGAAGTCGAAAACCGTGCGAGTTTGATCGACAAGAATATACCAACACGACGCGCCGGCGGCATGTTGGAGGATCAGATGGATCGGTCGGTCACGTTCGTCGAAGTGGACGATAAATGCGACGCTCACGGCGAAATGGGACGTCGGGTCTGGGAAATCGACAGACAGGACAATGGCAGACACGAAAATGTGCCGCTCAGACAGGATTGCCGGGGCGGCGATCATTCGTGGTCAGCGGCCTGGAGTTGCCATTGTTGCACGACGTCCAAATGCAATTCACGAAACGCCTCGTAATCCAACAGCAACGCGCGCCGCAACGACTGGGGGATCGACCGCACGCCGCCGACGTCGATCACATGGCGAAGCTCACTCGCATCGTCGGGATGCATGGTCACGCTGGCGTCGCTTGCGAGTTGGATCCGTTGATGCAGTGCATGCAGCGAGGGTTCGCTGATAAATCGCTCGAACAACTCGTCGGTCGACGCAAGCTTCCCCTCCATCCGGTCCAGAGCGAGACGGTGATACCGAATGACGTCGCAGGGGACGGACTCTTGAACAGTCAACAGCAATCCGGCACGGTTCAGTGCCCGACCCACCGTTGTACTCGCCGCGAGCTTTGCCAACGGAGAAATGAGCGGCGGTCAGGAACTGTTGACCTTTCTTGGTGCCAGCTATTTTCGCGGCCGCAGCGGTGCGACTCGTTATGGGACCTCCTCACGAGCGTTAGCCATCGACATCGCGAGGAAGAGTTCCCTTTCTTCCGCGGCTTTTGGGTCGTCCGCCCCAAGCAAGACGAACGTTGTGTGACCGTGCTTGCTCTGCTGGACAGTCCCAGCGTGGCGGGTGCGTACAAGTTCGAACTGACACCGGGAATGCACGAATCTCAATTGCAAGTTGAATCGGTGCTTCACTTTCGTCGCAGCCCGGACAAGGTCGCACTGGCCCCCCTGACCAGCATGTGGATCTGGGGCGACGGGCTGGACGGTCCACCCAAGGATGCGCGCCCGGCCGTCCACGACAGCGATGGATTGCTCGTGCAGCATCGCAAGGAAACCGTCACCCCCGATGATTCCGGTCCGCCAAGTAGCGACGGTGCTTCCTCAGAAGAAACGAGCGAGTGGACGTGGCGAGCCTTTGCCAGGCAAAGTTACCCTTCGGTCAGCCGGATCGCCGTCGATCAGTTGATCGGCTTCGGATTGATGCAACGGAATCGATCCTTTTACCACTATGACGATCACAATGCGCGTTATGACCTTCGCCCCAGCGTGTGGGTAACGACCGACCTGCCTTGGAGCGACGGCGTGATTGAATTGCTGGAGTTGCCGGGTGCGCATGAAGGCGTCGACAACATCGCCGCCTATTGGGTCCCCGATTGCAGACCGACCGTGGGCGAGCCGATCAAACTGAACTACACGGTGAGTTTTTTTGCCGGTGACTACGGCCGTCAAGTCAATGGAGCGAACCGAGTCCGGCGACCTGCTGGTCGGATTGACGTTCCAACTGGACAGCGACGCGCCGCCTGAACTGTTGGTTCAGCTCGTCGAGGAGGGGAAACCGGTGAGCGAACGATTCACGTACCTCTGTCCGCCCAAAGAGCCAGAGTTTGTGTATCCGGCTGTGTTCACGCGTACCGAATGAGCGAGAGCGTCACGTCAGGAATTCAACAGCTAGACGTGACGTTTGCAAGTTCGCGAATCCGACGCGACCAACCTTCTAGGTCGTTCGTTATTTCCTCCATGATTCGGCGAACCGGACCGATCGGCTCGTTGATCCCCTGTTCCCAGTCGCGGACCGCCCCCACGGACACGCCAAGAAAATCAGCGAATACGGCTTGGCTTACTTGCAACGACTCTCGAACTGCTTTGACTTGCTCGCCACTAAAACGAGCTGGACTCAAACTCAACTTCACTTTACGAACGGTTAAGAACGTCGATAGATCCTCGACGCTATCGACCGTTTCGAGCTTCTTTGCGAAGCGTTCGAGTCGTTCGACTAGTTCACTGCCGACTGTCTTTTCAGTTTTCTTGTTCATATTCAGTCTCGGGGTTTTCGCCGTGAGTTTTCCTCCAGCCACTTTTCCGTGATCGCCAGATACTTCTTGATTCCGGTCTTGTCGCTCGCGGACAAATTGTCTTTTCGATTCTTCGGGTAGGCCATCATCATCAAAACGATGTGGTACTCGTCGAGGTAAACGAAGTAAAGAAGTTCGTCGCCATCCACCCCCAAAATGCACGGCCAGGCCGCACAGAAAGCAATCCTGATCTCAGATAGAACTCTGCAACCCCATGGAAACACGATCGCCGCTCCGCCTCCCGGAAAGCCGAGCCACTTTCCAAGTAGCCACCACACGAAGCGGTCTTTCGCGTTGTCGATTCTGTCGCGGATTGTGCCTCGGTCCCAGGACCAATCGGTGGGTGGAACCAAATACGATCACTCGTTTCGAAGGGCTGCACGTCTCCCTTCGCCCCGAGCTGGATCGACGAGAGGGTCAGCCGGCAACGCTGACAGAGATGGCAGAAAAATGGTGGGCAGAAAAATGAGACATCGGGTCAAGGACTTCGACAGACAGGAATTCGACAGACAGGAAAATGCGTGACAAGAAAATGTGTTGCTGAGACGACCGACGGCGGAACGGGACTACCAATAGAAAGCGATGCGGGGTACGCGCACGCCATTTTCCTGTCACCCATTTTCTTGTCTTGCTGCCGACACCCGCCGTCCCCAGCACCCCCGGCAGGATTCGAACCTGCGACACCAGCTTTAGGAAAGCTGTGCTCTATCCCCTGAGCTACGGGGGCGTGTTGGTCGTGTTGCACGTTTTACCTTGGCCATCATGCCAGGAAAACCAGCCTCTGCAATTGGCGCCCTTTCTTTGTGCGGAATCCGCCCTGCCTTGCGCCCCCCCTCCGCCCGTGGGTCCGTCATACTGGTGGTGGATGCGATAACGAGTCCTCGCCGGGAGATTAGAGAGCGTGATTGCAGAAATTTGTTCGCCGCGTCGTTGCGTTTTCTTCGTTTGCACCCTGGTTTTCGCCTTGATTCACCCCGGGAAACCTCCCGCCCGGGCGCAGGATCCAGATCCGACAGAACAGACGAGGGTGTCCGAACAAGAGCGCGCGACCGCCGAAAAGTTTCTGCAGGTGCTGCTGCGCCGCCCACGACCGGGGACGGCGTTGGACCGGGTCTACGGATTCCACGTCCAAAACGGGACGCTGGACGAATTCATCGCCTCGCTCGATGTCCCCGATGATGCCCCAAACGCTGGCGGGCAGCGGATGATTCTGGGTTTGTTGCAGGCTCAGCGCGGCCGCCAGGCACTCGCCGCGGAGGCCTTTGCCGAAGCCGAATCCCTGCTGGGCGATGACTACGCCAGCAGCTACTTCCTGGGGCGATCGCTACTCGCGGTCGGCCAGACGGAGAAAGCGGCCGCGGCACTGGAGCGGGCGATCGAGCGAAAACCCGCTCGCAACGAAGCGCTACCGATCTTCACTGAACTGGGTCGGATCTACAGCCGCGCCGGACAAAACGAAAAGGCGCTTGAGGTTTGGCAAAAACTGGAGGCATTGTTTCCAGGTGACACACGGGTCGGCAGCCAGATCGCCAGCACGCTGGCCGACGAAGGCAACGTCCAAGCAGCCCTGCAGCGATTCGAGCGTCTGTCCAAGTCAGCGCGGAAAGACGACGAGAAGATCGCGTTCGCGGTCCAGGCCGCCGAAATGCGACGTCGACTCGGGCAGACCGAACAGTGCACCGAGGCGCTGGAAGCCATCCTGGCAAGGCTCCGCCCGGGCAGCTGGCTGTACAGCGATGTCCGCAACCGGATCGAACAAGGGTTCCTGAAATCCGGTGATTACGACGCTTTGGCAAACTACTACAAACAAAAGCTTGCCGACTCGCCCGATGATCTCGCGCTGCAGGTTCGACTGGGACGGATCCTGGTTTCCGCGCAACGCATCGATGAAGCGGCCGCGACGTTGAGCAAGGCAGTCGAACGCGCCCCCGACGACGCCGACGTGCGATTGGCGCTGATCGATGTCTTGGTCAACAAGGCCGACATGGCCGCCGCGGCCGATCAATTCGAACAGCTTGCCGAACAAGATCCCGACAACCCCGACTACTTGCTTCGCTGGGGACAGATACTGCTGGAAGACGACACGCGGCCACTGGCGGCGCGACGAAACGCCGCCGCCGTGGTGTGGCAACGGTTGGCCGATCGCCGCGGTGATGACGCCGTCACGCTGTCCCAGATCGCCGATCGGATGCGTGGAATCGATCGTAAACAAGACGCCATCGGGCTGTACCAGCAAGCCATCCAAGTGGAACCCGATTCACCACAGTATCGAGAGTACCTGGGAGAATACCTTTATCGATTGGACCGAAAAGACGAAGCGATTGAGACCTGGAATTCGATCGCCGAGGGTGATCGCCGCAGCCGTGACTCACTGGTCCGCCTCGCCGAAATCTTCGCCACCTTCAAAGCAGACGAACGGTCCCTGACGGCTTGGCGAGAGGCTTCGGAACGGGATCTGACGTTTCCCCAAGAGTTGCGGTTCGCGCAAAAACTGCGCGACGCCAAACAATACGACGAAGCGATCTCTCGACTCGACGCGGCGGCGAACATCGCCGAGACGCCCGACGAGCAGGAACAGCTACTGAAGGATCGGATCGCGACGTATCAGCAAGCCGGAACACTGGACCAACAAATCGCACTGCGACAAGCCGCCGAGCGGTCCGTCGAAAACTTGCGAACCCTGGCCATGATGCATGCCGCAGCGGGCCAATTGGCCGATGCCGAGGCGGCGATCCGCGGCGCGATCGAACAACAACCCGATGACCCGAACGTGTTGTTGGTCGCCGCGGAAATCTCCGAACGCCAGAATCGTTTCGCCGATGCCGCGGCAACCTTTCAGAAACTGGCTCGCGTCGACGTTCGCTTTCAGACCAACTATCTGCAACGCGTCGCGGATCTACAGATGCGATTAGGCCAGGTCGAGCAAGCGATGCAGACCTGTGACGCGTTGATCGACGCCAATCCGGCAAGCCCGGAATCGTACCAGTTTCTGGCGCGGCTGGCCTTGCGAGCCGGACGTGACGACCAGGCCTTCACGGCGCTGCGGCGTGCGATGAACGTCGCACCACGTGACAACGGGCCACGCCGCATGCTCGCGTCGGCCTTCGCGGACCGCTACCGCACCGAAGAAGCGGTTGAGCTGTATTGGCAAGCGATGCGGTACGAATCCGAAGCGGACGCCCGCATCGCGTTGGTCAAACGATTGGCGCCACTCTACGACCGCCAGAACGAGATGGACGCGTTGATCGAGCGGATCGACCAAATGGTACGCGACGACGCCGACGAGCGTACGGTCCAACTGATGATCGCCGCGGCGCACGAAGCGGTCCGGGATTACGGAGCCGCGCGACAAGCCATCGATCGTCTGCTGGCCGGCCAGCCGCGTGATGTCTCGCTTCTCGAAACGATGGTCCGCTTGAGCGACGCGGCCGACGAGGTCGTGGTGGCCGCCGAATTTCAAGAACGCATCGTCGCGATCGCCGACACACCCGAAAACCGTTTCAAACTGGTTCAACTGCAGCTTGACGCCGGCATGATCGACATCCAGTCGGCGCTTAGCGACCGTATCTCGCTGGCCGCCGATCCAACCCGGTTGGGATCGATGATCCGTTCGGCGGTTCGTCGGGGTGATCGGTCGACGGCGATCGCGATCTGCGAAGAAGCTGTCCGGCGGGACCCCGGATTGTGGGACGTCAAACTGATGCTCGCCCAGTTGTTGCTTTACGAACGAGGTGACGATGAAACACTAGACGGCGACGAAGCAATTTACCCTGCGCCGCACCGCCGCGCGATCGAACTGGCCGGCGAGATTCGTCAGTTGGATCTGCCACTGGACGCGTTACCGCCGGCGGCAAGAACGCGGACCACCGGCACATCAACCAGCACGTCGCGTCCACCAGGTTACGCCACCAGTCCGAGTCGTTGGACGGGCAGCTCCTACACGTTGGCGCGAAACTATCGCGTCGGCCGCTATGCGAGCAGCAATTATTCCAGCATGTCATCGAGTTACTCGACCATCGACCCATCCTCGTTCGGGCACGCACGGGTCCTAGCCGCCGCCGTGGAAATGGTCGCGATCGCCAAACGTTTTCCGACCGATGAAGCGAAAGCGAAAATCGATGCCTTGATCGAACAAACCGTTGCACTTCCAGCGGTCGACCAAATCGAAGACGCCAACCTGATTTGGGAGCACCGGGCACTCCAGTCGATTGCGGGTTCGGTGGCCTCGACCACAACATCCAGACCAGCAAGTGGTGATGACAAAGCACTCACTGAAAAGCTGAATTGGCGACTGGCGGAACTGGACCCTAAGGAGGGAGCGGTCTCGCTGCGCAGCATGTTGATTGGAAAGATCCGCTCGGCTGCGCAAAACGAATCCAGCAGCGACGACAACGCGGCGCCCGCCGACACGGACAGCACGTTGACTGAGAAGCAGTTGCAGCTCGTACTGGATCTGTACGAACAAGCACAGGTCGACGCTGCGGCAAGCGGCAACACCGGCAGATCCACCCCATGGTCGACGCTTGCGGATTATCGCGTCATCCTATCAAGCCACTTCAACGCCGTGGGTGACACGCCGCGGGCGAAACAATACGCCTTGCAAGCGCCGCCAGCGGACGCATCGCTGAACGAGCTCTTGAGCGCGATGTCGTACTACTTAAACCTCAATCAAGTCGACCAGGCTGAGGCCTTGGTGGAACGGTTGATGCCCGCGGTGCGTGACGACACGACTGGGAAATCAGTGACGTGGAGTACCGTCACGGGGACGGCCGGCCATCTGGTGATGTCCGGACCACACGGCTCCGACTTTGTCGAGCGTCATCGCATGGCGATCCTCGACGCGGTGCTCGCCCAAGCGATCGAGCACAATAGCGTCTCCGCGCGGCGCAGCACCACCCTGTCCAACGGAACCCTCAGCACGTACGTCCGAAGTTCGCAGAACAGCTACTATTCGTTCCAGGTCAAAGCCCCCCTGTCGTTGCAACTGTTGAACCAACAAATCATCAACGAGCTTTCCAGCCTGATGCCCAGCTCGGAAAGCAACGGCCAGCCCCGTGGTATCCACGTGAGCGACGAGGTGATTGCCCACTTGGATCGACCGCTCGCGGGAGCCCCGGTGCAAGAACAAAAAGCACGCCGTGTTTTGGCCGCGTTCGCCTGCTGGTGGACGAAGCGTCCGGAGGAATGCTATGCGCGACTCAGCCAGCTTTGCCGCGAGTTCCCCGATGACGTCGACTTGCGAATCGAGCAGGCCCGGCTTGCCAGTGAGCTTGCCCAACCGCGCGTCGCTTTGGAGACGCTCGACTCGTTCGATCCGCTCGACAGCGGGATGCTGGTTCGTAAAGAAATGGCGGCGTTGAACTTGGCGTCGCAACTCGGCGATGTAGAACGCGCCAAGCAGGCCGCCGAACGGCTGTTCGGGTTGCGGATGGATACCCGGACTCAGTTGGCCTTGGCCGATCAGCTCCGTCGACTGGGGATGAATGACAAGGCCACCGCGGTGTTGCGGCGTCTACGCGGTGGGCGTGCCCGCGATGAGCGAACCGAATTGGAAATCGCGAACGCGTTTTTGGCCAATGACGACCAGGAGGCCGCTGCGGAGGTCGCCTACACCGTGCTACGGAAGCTGAACAGCGGTCGCGGATCCTCCAGCAATTCGGCGTACTACCGGCGACAAGCCGTTTCCATTCTGAAAAACGCCAAACGCCTTGACCCGCTGATTGAACAAGCAAAACGACGCGTTGCTGCGGCCCCCGCCTCGGTGCGTGCCAGGATGGAATTGGCCGAACTGTACACCGCCGCGGGCAAGCAACGGGACGCCGAGGCGTTGTGGGGTGAGATTGCGAAGTCCAAACCGAACGATCCGAACCAATTGCTCGCGCGGGCGGGTGCACTCTACAAAGCCAACCAATTCACGAAGTCGGCAGAGTTGTACCTGGACGCATTTGAAAAGGAGCCGCAACTGCTGAACCGGCATGTCTACGAGATGACCCGCGCAGTGGAACGGAGTAACGATTTCGATCCGATGTACGAGCGATTGCTGAAGTTCGATCCCGAAGCCATCCAAAGCTACCGACTCGACACGCTGCTGAACGTCGGGCGACGCAAACCCTTCACCGACGCCAAGCGGAAATTCGTCGCCCATGCCTTGAAGAACTCGCAGTTCAAACGAGACTTCTATCGGTACATCGATGCGATCCCGGTTCCGGACCGGAAGAAGATTCCTGAAATCCGCCAGGCCATGATTGATGTCATCTGTGGCGACGATGCGTTTAAGACGGGATCGACGACGTGGCGGGTGACCAGTCGCTCGTCCGGCGGAACGGCAAACGGTCCGTTGAAAGACATCTTGACGTTGCTCCGAAGCGACGACGAGGCGCGGGAGCGATTCGATGAAGCCGCCAAGCAGGCGCTGCAAGACAAGACGCTCGCCCCCTCGTCGCAGTTCTTGTCGGCGCTGGTGGACGTGGCCGACGATGCCAAACGTGACGCGGCCGTCGAGTCGATCCGTGAATTGATCCACTCCGACGCGGTCGTCGCGGCAAAGGGTGCCGACACGTTGGCGATCAGCGGCGGATTGTTGTGGCAAGGCGGCCAAGTGCTGGAGTCGATTTCCGAGATCGAAGACAAGACATCGTTGCTGGTTTCGATCTATCAGGCCGCCGCGGTCGATCCGGGTGTCTCCAGGACGGACATGCGGTTTTCCGTCGGCGCGCGACTGGTCAACGCCCTGGCAAAGGATGGCCAAAAGGCCCGGGCCCGAAACGTCTTGCTCGATGCCTACGCCAAAACGGACCATTCGGCCGAGGACCAATACAACCCCGGCTACGGCGACTACCAAGAGATCCAAGCCTATCAATCGATCGCCGAAAAATTGAATGAGATCGGGTTTCCGATCGACGCGTGGATCATCTTTGAACAATTGGTCGCGAGCCCGGAACGGTTCGCCAACGCCAAACGCTGGGGCGGCGGCCTGTCGATCGAGGATGCGAAAAAGGCAACCGAGCAGGTACAGAAAAAAATCACACCCGAGTCGTCGGCCGAGTACCTGGACGTTCGCCGTGAATCACTCGACGCCCCCCACGATGACTTGGCCATCCGATTGCTGGATCTGCCGCTGGAGATGGTGCTCATCGTCGACGCCGAACCGGGGTTGCAAATCGCCATCGATTCGGCATCCCAAACCGACCCGGGCCGCGAGACACTCGAAGCGTTTTACCAGTCGTTGGAATCACTTTCGGCGAAACGATCGAAAGATTGGTCGATTCCCGCGGCACAGCTGTTGGTCGCGATGAAGATTCGCCCGGACGACGTGGATGGCTTGCATGACACGTTGAACGAACGCTTGCCCGAGGTCGCAACGATTCGTGAAGCAATGGACACGCCCCAAGCCGCCACGCTGGAACCGCTGACGGGATTGTTCGTCGTTGCATCGGCCGCATCGACAAGTGACTCCGCCGCGGCCGAAAGAATCAGCAAGAACGTCGGCAACTACCTTCGCGTTTTGGCGAGCTCGCTAAAGAAACCCGGCCTCGATCTCGCGGTCGCCTCGCTGGGTGGGGATGACGCATCGCTTGCGGCGCTGTTGGATTCGATCGAGACGTCATCGGAGTCGGGGGCATCACTGATGAAGCCTCAACTCAATGCGTGTTTGAGAATTGCGACGATGGTCGCCAAACGCGGTGACATCCGAATTTCGGCCAGGGCGTTGAAACTGGCGCTGCAAAACGGGCCGCCGATCAACTCCATTGGCAATGGAACCGACGCGTTCGCGATCAATACCAATCAAAACGCTTCTTCCCCCGCCGTCGATGACGGCGTCCATGAACTGACACCGCGATTGTTGGAATTGGTTGATTTGTATTCCGATCTGACGGGAGAGAAATTGGGGCGGCGTGAACCGAACGCCGACCTGACATTGGACGCCGATGAAATGGATCAAGCGATGTGGCAAGCGCTCGATCAAGCGTTGCGTGCGGTCGTCTTACCGAGCGGTCAGCCGGGTATGGTCTATCCGTATGCCAAGCGAATCGCGTCTCGCACCAGCTACGACAATTATTCCAGCAACGACGACCTCCGCCCCCACTCGGTCTCGATCGCGATGGCCCGCGTCGCCGCGATCGCCGGCACCTCGGACACGCTGCTGGACTTGATTGCGTCACGGCTCGAGTCCGCGGCCGACAAGAAGGAGGCGGCCTCCGTCCTGGTCGATGCGGCATTGGCGAGTGTGGACCAAGGCGAGAGTGGTGCAGCTGCACTGACCGAAGCGTTGGAGCGTTTTTCCGAGTCCGTCGACGCGATCCTGCCGAGCGCCGAAGCGCCGGCAACCGAGCCCGAACAGTTGTCGACGATTTCAGGCCAGATTCAACAAGAATCGTATCAGAAGAGTGACATCGTTGATCTGATGGTCCGCACGCTGGCCCCCCTGATCGCGGCGACCGACGGCGTCACGGAGGAGCATCGGGCCAAGGCAGCGGAGTTGTTCGAGAGAACGGAGCGTTTGATCCAATCGGACAGCTACACGACCAACCGGCATCGCGAAATCGCCCGGCGGATTCGCGAGAAGGTTCTGTCAGGGGCCGAGAAACCAGATGGTCACTCGGATGTGCAGCAGGCCGACTCAGAAACCGTGTTGGGGCAGCAATTCGATGCGATCAAACGATGGTTTTTGGGCGGTGGTGGTTGAAGGGGAGGCAACGCGGTGACGCATTTTTTAGCGGAACGGCGCGAGCGGGCTGTCGGTTTAATCAGGATCTGCTGAGTCAATGGTGAGCCGCTGGCCGTAAGGCAACGTCGCTGTGCCCGGCCGCTAATAAGAAATAGAAAGTCACCCTCCCGTGTGCGGGAGGGTCGAGCGGAGCGAGGGGCATACGCACCAAGTTAAGAAGTCACCCTCCCTGGCAGGGAGGGTCGAGCGCAGCGAGGGGAGGGTCGAACGGTCGTCGCTGAGTGATTCCGAGCCACATAGCCCCTCCCCGCACCGAGCGCACACTCCTCCGCGACCCTCCCAGGAGGCATCGATTATTTAAGTGAGGGATTTGATCGTGACGCAAGGCGCCAAGACTTTTGCAGCATGGGCCCTCTCTGGCGTTTGCTTGCTGCGCAAACGCCGTCTCTCCCAGAGGGAGAGAATCTAAATCGGTTGCCAAATCCTGCAGTAAAAGAATCGACGTCCAGAGGGGGAGAATCTAAATGGGTTGCCAAAAGGCTGCCATTATACAATCGACATCCCAGAGGGAGGGTGACTTCGAGAATGGCACGAGTTCCCAAGCCGGGGGCGAAGCGAGCCAGTGTTCTCGGCAATCGCCGGTGATTTCGATACACTCCGTGGCAGGCTGAGTTTTCTTCCCCGCACCGCTTTCATCCCCGCACCAGGACACGACGATGCCGCTGTGGCAGATTGACATTTATCCCGCCGAAAACGAGATCGACCGCGAGGGCGCCCGCACCAGCGAGGAAATTCATGAGTTGGGCATCGGTGACGACGTCCCGGTCGTCTTCGCACGCGGTTTTTTGGTCCAGGGTGAAATCGACGGCGAACAGGCGGAACAGATCGCCCAGACCCTGTTGGCCGACGCGGTGACCGAGCGGACCGTCGTGGCGGTCGCCGGCGATGCGGTGTTGAGCCAGCCGCCGGTCAATTCGAGCGACATTCGACTGGTCAACGTGTTGCCCAAACCCGGCGTGATGGACCCGGTCGCCGCCAGCACGATCGGTGCCGCCCGCGATTGTGGTTTCGACGTCCAGTCGGTCCGCACGATGCGAAAGTATTGGATCAGCGGTGTCGACGAGCCGACTTTCCAAACGATCTGCCGCCGCGCGTTGTCCAACGACTCGATCGAGCAGGTGATCGCCGGGCCGCTGGAAATGGAGCAACTCGATGTCGGCACGGCCTACGAATTCGAGCTCGTCCGCGTCCCGATTCGCAGCTTGAGCGATGACGAATTGGAAACGCTTTCGCGCGAAGGCCAGCTGTACTTGACGCTGGTCGAAATGCAGACGATTCGCGACCACTTCGTCGCGCTCGATCGCGATCCGACGGACATCGAACTGGAGACGATCGCGCAGACCTGGTCGGAACACTGCAGCCACAAGACGCTGGCCGGTCGCATTCATTACCGCGGGGTCGGCGCCGACGGAACGCCCGGCGGCGACGAGCGGCAATATGACAATATGCTCAAAGAAACGATCTTTGCGGCGACCCAAACGATCCGCAAGAACTTGGGCGACGACGATTGGTGCGTCAGTGTGTTCAAAGACAACGCCGGCGTGGTGACCTTTGACGACCAATTCCATGCCTGTTTCAAAGTCGAAACCCACAATCACCCTTCGGCGTTGGAACCCTACGGCGGTGCGAACACGGGCATCGGCGGCGTGATCCGCGATCCGATGGGCACCGGCATGGGCGCCAAACCGGTCTGCAACACCGACGTGTTTTGTTTTGCACCGCCAGACACGCCTGCCGACCAGTTGCCCCCGGGCGTGCTGCATCCGCGCCGCGTGATGAAAGGCGTCGTCGCTGGGGTCCGTGACTACGGCAACCGAATGGGCATCCCGACCGTCAACGGCGCGGTCTATTTCGACAAACGCTACTTGGGCAACCCGCTCGTCTATGCCGGCAACGTCGGCATGATCCCCGTCGGCATGGAAGACAAGCAGGTTCATCCGAACGATCTGATCGTTTCGATCGGCGGGCGCACCGGACGCGACGGCATCCACGGCGCGACGTTCAGTTCGGCGGAATTGACCAGTGAATCGGAATCATTGTCCGGCGGCGCCGTCCAAATCGGCAACGCGATCACGGAAAAAATGGTCTTGGATGTCTTGATGCAAGCCCGTGACCGGGGGCTGTACAACGCCGTAACCGACTGTGGTGCCGGCGGGTTTTCCAGTGCCGTCGGCGAAATGGGCGAGGACGTCGGCGCGGAAGTTTGGCTGGAAAAGGCGCCGCTGAAATATGACGGTTTGTCTTACACCGAGATCTGGATTTCCGAAGCCCAAGAACGCATGGTGTTGGCCGTGCCACGCGAAAAGTGGGATGAACTTCGAGAGCTGTGCGAAAGCGAAGGCGTCGAAGCGGCGATCCTGGGTGAATTCAAACCGACCGGCCAGTTGCATCTGACCTATCACGGCCAAACGGTCGGAAACGTCAGCATGCAGATGCTGCACGACGGACGACCGCCGGTGATTCGCGACGCCGTGTACGAACCGCCGGCCGTGGTGCCGCTGGATTTGCCCGCGTCCGCTTCGGCCGAGGCGAACCAGCAGACGCTGCTGCAGATCCTGTCCAGTCTGAACGTCGCCAGTAAACACTGGGTGATCCGTCAGTACGACCACGAAGTCCAAGGCGGCAGTGTCGTCAAACCGCTGGTCGGACCACAGTGCGACGGCCCCGGTGACGCCGCGGTGATCCGCCCGCTGCTGGGCAGCAACCGCGGGCTGGTGATTTCATGCGGGATGAATCCACACTATGGCGATTTTGACACCTATCACATGGCGGCTTCGGCGATCGATGAAGCGATGCGGAACGCCGTGGCAGTGGGGGCCGACCCCAGCAAGATCGCGATCCTGGATAATTTCTGCTGGGGTTACACCGATCGCCCCGAGACGCTCGGTTCCTTGGTGCGTGCGGCGATCGCCTGCCAAGACGTCGCCGTCCAGCTGGGCACCCCGTTCGTCAGCGGCAAGGACAGCTTGAACAACGAATTCAGCTATTTCGACGACAGCGGTGAAAAGCAAACGATCTCGATTCCGCCGAGTCTGTTGATCAGCGCGATGGGCCAAATCGCCGACATTTCGCTGGCCGTGACGATGGACGCCAAGGAGTCGGGCAACGCGGTTTTCTTGATCGGGACGACCAAGGACGAGCTGGGCGGTTCGCATTATTGTCTCAGCCAAGACCGATCCGGCGGTCAGGTGCCGACCGTGGATGTGCCGGTCGCCAAGGCAACGTTTGCCGCGGTGCACGAAGCGATTTCCGCCCGCCTGCTGCGAGCCTGTCACGACCTCAGCGAGGGCGGACTGGCCGTCGCGGCGACCGAAATGGCGATGGCCGGCGGCCTGGGAATGCAGCTCGACCTGGATGCCGTCGCTGACATTTCCGCCGCAGGACTCTCCGACGTCTCGCTGTTGTTCAGCGAATCCAATTCGCGGTTCCTGGTCGAATTGCCGGTGGAGTTGGTGGATCAGTTCACACCAATCTTCTATGCCCACGGCGTTCAGGCGGCCCGAGTAGGTACAATAACCGACGACGGAAAACTGACCGTCACGCGATCCGGGGCCAACGTGTTGGACATCGAGATCGCGGCAGCGAAAGATGCTTGGCAACGACCACTCGATTGGTAAACGGATGATTTCCCCCAGCTCTCAAGCCGATCCGAACAAGACCACCACCTGGACGGTGGTGGTCTCGCGCGGACAATCCCGCAATCCCGCCAAACGGTCCTTGGAACAATCGATCGCCGATGCGGCCTCGATGCTCGAAGGCGCCGACGTGGTCGTCGTCCCGCACCTTTACGATTTGCCCAAGGGCGGGGAGTCACTTCAGAAACTTTCGGAAATCGAAGGGAATCTGATCGTCGTCTCGTGGATCTTCCCCCGTGCCGCCCACTGGGTGCTGGACCGAAATGGCATCCGGGGCCAGTTCGTTCCGGTGGCGATCGGCGACGCGGAAGACGAGGACCAGGAAGAGCCCTCCGCCGAGCAATCGGAAAACGACGTCGATCGCGTCGCCGACCTGTACCCGCGGCCGGATCGTCAAATCCACTGCATCGATCTCAAGGCCGAAGAGAGTCTGGATCGGTTCAGCGAAGAAATCCGGCGGTTGGTGCTCGGGGAAACCGACGGTGCCGCCGATACAAGGACAGCCGAATCCGGCACCGCAACGTCCCCCGATGAAACCTCCTTGCCGATCGTCGGCGGCCGGATCGTGCAAGTCGAAGAAACGACGGCACGGCGCTGGTACCCGGTGATCGATTTCAGCCGTTGCACCAACTGCATGGAGTGCGTCGACTTTTGCTTGTTCGGCGTCTATGGAGTCGATGCGGCCGAAACGATCCTGGTCGAACAACCCGACAATTGTCGCAAGGGATGCCCGGCGTGCAGCCGCGTCTGTCCCGAGAACGCCATCATCTTTCCCCAGCACAAGGCACCGGCGATCGCGGGTGCCGAAACGGGCGGAAGCGAAGGATTCAAGATCGACCTGTCCAAGCTGTTCGGTGCTCCCGACGGCGGAGACGATGCGATCGCGACGGCGGCTCGTGAACGCGATGAACAGCTGCTGTTGGCCGGTCGCACCGCGGTCGGTATCGACGAGCAACTTCAGCGTCGTCAGCAAGACCTAACCGCCCAACCCAAGGACGACCTTGATCGGCTGATCGACTCGCTGGACGAACTGGACCTGTGATGTCGCAGGGCATGCTGTGCCTGCCACACGTCATGCGCGGGGCGACCGACGGTCACCCTTTGACCACAAGGTTCACCAACCGGCCGGGTACGGCGATCTTCTTGACGACGTTCTTGCCCTCGAGCATCGATTGAACCCGTTCGTCCGCCATGGCGGCTTCGATCATTTGGTCGGGTTTCGCATCGGGTGCGACTTGAATCTTGGTTTTCACTTTGCCGTTGAACTGCACGGGCACTTCGATCGAGCTTTGCACCAGCGCCGACTCGTCCCACTTCGGCCAGCTCTGCTGCGCGATCACGCCGTCTTGACCGAGAATCTTCCACAGCTCTTCGCACAAGTGGGGTGCGTAGGGCGACAGCAGAATCAGGAACGACTTCATCGCGCTGATCGGGCGCTTTTCCGCGCGGGTGAAGAAATTGGTGAACTCCATCATCCGCGCGATCGCGGTGTTAAAGCTCATCGCGTCGGTATCCTCGGTGACCTTTTTGATCGTCGCGTGGAGCATCCGGTTCTGTTCTTCGTCGCAGGGCTCTTCGGTGAGCGCCGACTGCAGCACGTAATCGTCTTCTTGATCGTCGACGATCATCCGCCAGACGCGATCCAAGAAATTGCGAACACCTCCGACGCCGGCCATGGACCAAGGCTTGGTCGCTTCCAGCGGCCCCATGAACATCTCGTACAACCGCAGCGAGTCGGCACCGTATTGGCTGACGACGACGTCGGGATTGATCACGTTGCCGCGGGCCTTGGACATCTTGTGGGCGCGGCTGTCGACCTTGATCGACGGATCCGATTTCAGCACAAAGCCTTCGCCCTTCTTTTCGACGTCCTCTTCCGGGACCGTCTTTGACACCACGACTCGACCGTCTTTGGATTGACGCCCTCCGTCGGGACTCTTTCGCACCTCGGCGGCAGAGACCGGATTGCCGGCGTCGTCAAAGAACGCGCTGTATTCGACATCACCCAAGATCATGCCCTGGTTGACCAAACGGACGAAGGGTTCGGGCGTCGACACGTGGCCACGATCGAACAGCACCTTGTGCCAGAACCGCGAGTACAACAAGTGCAACACGGCGTGTTCGGCACCACCGACGTACAAGTCGACCGGCATCCACTCGGCCTGCTTTTGCGGATCGACCAATGCGGCATCGTTTTTGGGGTCGATGTAACGCAGGTAATACCAGCAGGACCCGGCCCACTGGGGCATGGTGTTGGTTTCGCGGCGATACCGTTTGCCGTCGATCTGAACGTACAACCAATCGTCATCGGCCTTGCCCAGCGGGGGCTCGGGTTTTCCGTGGGGTTTAAAATCTTCCAACTCGGGCAGACGCACGGGCAACTCAGCGGGGTCGACGCCACGCATTCGTCCGGTCGGATTTCCGTCGCCATCGAGTTCGTGCAGGATCGGAAAGGGTTCGCCCCAGAAGCGTTGCCGGCTGAACAACCAGTCACGCAGTTTGTAGTTGACGGCGGCTTTGCCCAACCCGTCCGCTTGCAGCGAGGCGGTGAGTTCCTGTTTGACCTCTTCGGTCGACTTGCCGTTCATCGGTCCGCTGTTGATTGCGATGCCGACCGCGTCGAAACACGCTTTGCCGGCCAAGATGTCGTCTCGGTTTTCGGCGTCCGCAGGCGGTTCGACGACGGCGATGACCGGCAATTCGTACTTGACCGCGAATTCAAAGTCGCGTTCGTCGTGCGCCGGGACGGCCATGATCGCACCGGTTCCATAACCGGCCAAGACATAGTCCGCGACCCAGACGGGGATCGGAGTGCCGTTGACGGGATTGATGGCATGGCTACCGGTGAACACGCCGGTCTTTTCGCGGTCGCCCTCGGTGCGCTCGCGATCGGATTTGAACGACGCTTTCTCGCAGTACGCTTTGACCGCTTCGGATTGCTCCGCGGTGGTCAATCGATCCAACATCGGGTGCTCGGGCGAGACCACCATGTAGGTTGCACCGAACAGCGTATCGGGGCGCGTCGTGTAGACACGCAGTGCGTCCTCACCGGGGCTGGCCGGCAAGGAAGCTTTGGCCCGCTGGGATTTCCACGCCTCAAATTCCGCGGCGGCGCCGATGAAGAAGTCGACTTCGGCGCCGGTGCTGCGCCCGATCCAATCCGACTGCAACTTCTTGATCCCGACGGGCCAGTCCAAGGCGTCCAATCCGTCCAGCAATCGCTCGGAGTAATCGGTGATCCGCAGCATCCATTGGCGGAGCGGGATCCGTTTGACGGGGTGCCCACCGCGTTCGCTCTTGCCGTCGATGACCTCTTCGTTGGCCAGCACGGTGCCCAGCTTGGGACACCAGTTGACCAGGGCGTCGTCCAGGTAGGCCAGCCGGTGCGCGTCGATGTAGTCGGCGACGGCCGATTCGCCTTGCGACTGGATTGCGTCGGGGATCGGCAGTTCGGCGATCGGGCGACCTTTCTGCGCGTCGTGGTCAAACCAGGTATCAAACAGGACCAAAAAGATGAACTGGGTCCAGCGAAAGTAATCCTCGTCGGTCGTCGCCAACACGCGATCCCAGTCGTAGCTGAAACCGAGCATCTTCAACTGCCGCGTGAAGTTATCGATGTTGCGTTGGGTTTGGATTCGCGGGTGTTCGCCGGTCTTGATCGCGTGCTCTTCGGCCGGCAGCCCGAAGGCATCGAATCCCATCGGGTGCAAAACGCTTTCGCCACACAGGCGGGCGTAACGGCAGACGATGTCCGTCGCGGTGTAACCCTCCGGGTGGCCGACGTGCAGCCCGTCACCGCTGGGATAGGGGAACATGTCCAAGACATAACGTTTTTTGGGACCCGGTTTCTCGGGCGTGGCAAACGTTTTATGTTCTTCCCAGTAGGCTTGCCAACGCGGTTCGATTTCAGCGGGATTGTATCGCGGCATAGGAGTCGAGCAAAAAGGGGGAATTTGGAGGCCGTCAAGACGGGGTGTGCGACGTCAACTCCATGGTGATCATTCGAATCGGGTCTCGAGTCGGACGCGGGCCGAGCGAAATTCTAAGGATTGACAGATTTGACGTAAGTCTTGGCTGGAAATTAAGTGGTCGCTCATCAAGGCCGAGATTCATGGCGAAACTGTATTTTTACTACTCGACGATGAACGCGGGAAAATCCACGACGTTGTTGCAGTGCAGCTACAACTATCACGAACGTGGCATGAAAACGCTGATTCTGTTGCCGGAAATCGACACCCGCGACCAAGCCGGCAAGGTCAGATCGGGGGGAATGAACGCTACGTGTCGGTTTGTCGACGGCACTTCAAAGACGGGATGTGTGAGCGGGCGGCGAACGAATTACCGCTGCTGGACTCGCTGGACGGCGCCCCGGCGGAATAACATCCCCTGCAGTGAAAGCGGCGCCCCCGCCGGGTCACGCTGTGAAGCATTTTTCCCATTTGCATCTTGAGGTTTTAGCGGCAGGGCGCGAGCCCTCCGGCTCTTCCTCTCTGCCAAAACACCGGAGGGCTCGCGGGCTGTCGATTTCGTCGGGATCTGCTGAGTCAATGGTGAGCCGCTGGCCTTAAGGCGTCGCAATGCCCGGCCGCTTACGCGTCGCGGCTCACAAAAACGACAGCCCGCTCGCGCCCTGCCGCTGAAAAATGCTTCACAGCGTCCCCCGCCGGGATTGCGATCGCCGAAAGGCAACGACCTGGCTGGGGCATTTGGGCAGTCCAGGAAGAGTTCTCGCCGACCGTGTGTTCAGCGCGGGTGACCTTGTCGCGCGGGGCGAATCCAGCCATCAAGCCGACCGGCATTCGGTGCTGCAGACGGGTCTGCCGAAGCCCCACAGGGCGAGCCTGACAGCCGCCTTGCGGCCTCGCGAAAGTCGCCGGAAAATGGTAGAATTCCGCATTCTGCCGCAGGCGGTTCTGGGATGACCAGGATTGGGAACCATCCCTCGAAATGCGGCCTACTTTTACGCCCCGTTTCAGGTCTCAATGAGCGACGCCCCCTCTTCGGATCTCCCGGAATCTGACGCCCCAGACTCGCCCGACGAGGGCGCTCAGGAAAAGGGCTCCCAGGAAGAAATGGACGCCCAGGAACTTGGCCCCGACGCGCCGGTTTCCTCGATTCCCGCCGCGAACCAGAAATACACCGACGAAGACCTCAAGCACCTTTCGGACTTGGATCACGTCCGAAAGCGGCCCGGGATGTACATCGGCGACACCGCGACGCGGGGCTTGCACCACCTGGTCTACGAAGTCGTCGACAATTCGATCGATGAAGCGATGGCGGGCTTTGCCAGCAAGGTCTCCGTGATCGTCCACACCGACGGCAGCGTGACGGTCGAGGACGACGGTCGCGGCATTCCGGTGACCAAACACCAAGAGCTTTCGGCCGAGTTGGATCGCGAAGTCAGCACGCTCGAGGGGGTGATGACGGTCCTCAAATTCGGTGGCAAGTTCGAAAAAGGCGCTTACCAAACCTCCGGCGGCCTGCACGGCGTCGGCGTCACCGTCGTCAACTTCCTCAGCCAGTGGGCCGAAGCCGAAGTCAGCCGAGACGGATTCACCTGGAGCCAAGAATACGAACGGGGCGTCGCAACCGGACCGGTCAAAAAAGGACGCACGACCAGCAAGACGGGCACCAGGACCACCTTCAAGGCCGATGCGCAGATCTTTTCGGTCACCAAATTTAACTTCGACACGCTCTACAAACGCCTGCAAGAACTCGCGTTCCTCAACAGCGGTGTTCGCATCACGTTCCTGGACGAACGCAACGGCGAGGGCGGTGATTTCAAGTACGAACGCGGGATCACCGAATTCGTCGAACACCTCAACCGCGCCAGCGACCCGCTGCACAGCGATGTGATTTCGATCGTCGGTGAAAAAGACGGCTGCCAATTCGAAATCGCACTCCAATACAGCACCGAATACACCGAAAACGTTCAGTCCTACGTCAACAACATCCACACGATCGAAGGCGGAACGCACGTCTCCGGGTTTCGCTCGGCACTGACGCGGACACTGAATAATTACGGCAAGAAAGAAAACTTGCTCAAGAACGCCGCCCTGGGAGGGGACGACATTCGCGAAGGCATCACGGCGGTGATCAGCGTTCGCGTGCCGCATCCCCAGTTCGAAGGCCAGACGAAAACCAAACTCGGCAACAGCGAAGTCGAAGGCATCATCAACGGCGGCGTCGGCGAGCAGCTGTCCAAGTACCTGGAAGAAAACCCACGCGTCGCCAAGTCGATCGTCCGCAAGGGACTGCTCGCCTCGGAAGCTCGCGAGGCGGCCCGCAAGGCCAAGGACTTGCTGCGGAAACGAAAAGACGCGCTCGGCGGTGGCGGATTGCCCGGCAAACTGCGGGACTGCATCAGCAAGCAGATGGAACGCTGCGAAGTGTACCTGGTCGAAGGTGATTCGGCAGGCGGTTCGGCCGAAGGCGGGCGAATGCGCGACTTCCAAGCGATTCTGCCGCTGCGTGGTAAGATCATCAACGCCTACAAGAGCCGCGAAGACAAGGTGCTGGCCAACGAAGAAGTCCGTTCGATGATCCAGGCGATCGGAACGGGCATCGGCGCCGACCAAGACATCTCCAAACGTCGCTACAACAAAATCGTGATCATGACTGACGCCGACGTCGACGGCAGCCATATCCGCACCTTGTTGCTGTGCTTTTTCTATCGCCAAATGTACCAGCTGGTTGCCGACGGGCACGTCTATGTCGCACAGCCGCCGCTGTTCCGCGTCACCCACGGACGCAGCCGCTACTACGTCCAGACCGACGAAGAAATGAAGGGCCAGTTGCTCGATCGCGGTCTCAACGACACCGTTTTCGAAGCCGAAGACGGGCGACGGATCGAAGGCGAGGACATGCGAAAGCTGTGCGGTTCGCTGGCCTCGATGGAAGACGCGATCGTGGCCCTGGAGCGTCGTGGCGTCAGCTTGCGCGTCCACGCCGTGCGGATCGATCCGGTCACCAACAAACTGCCCTCGTGGTTGCTGACCTACGGGAACGAGGAACACTGGTTCCACAGCACCGACGAAGTCGAAACGCATCTCAATCAGCACAATCTGGTCCTGGATGACGAGGCGGCGGCCGAAGAAATTGACGAAGCTGCCGATGCCGCCGAGGGCACGACCGATGCCGCGTCCTCGCAAGCAGCCAGTCCCGAGCCGACCAAGACGATCGCCCACCTGGCGGAACTGCACGAAGTCCGAACGATCAACAGCGGATTGAAAGAGCTTTCCGAACTCGGGTTCTCACTCGAAGACCTGATTCCGGCCGACCGAACCGGCATGACCACCCCACGCTTCGAATTGGTCCGCGGCGAAGACACCCGCCGGCCGATGGTCGACCTGCGCGACCTGTTGCCCGAAGTCCGGGCGGCCGGTGAAAAGGGGCTGCAAGTGACTCGCTTTAAGGGACTGGGCGAAATGAACGCCGAAGAGCTTCGCGAAACGACGCTCGATCCGGCCAACCGAACGCTGATCAAGGTGAACATGAAAGACGCCGGGGCGGCCGATGAAATGTTCCGCCTGCTGATGGGCGACAAAGTCGAACCGCGGCGCGAGTTTATCGAGAAGCACGCCTTGGACGTCCGGAACCTGGACGTTTAAACGACTCACGCGTTCCCAGGCTCCGCCCTACGCCGTGAACGATTTTTTTGGCATTGTGGCTCCAAAGGTGTTAGCGGAACGGCGCGAGCCGTCCGGTTGCGCTTCAAAAATACCGTGAAAGACCGGAGGGCGCGCGCTCTACCGCTAACAAAGTCCGATGCCACGTCCTGTGGCTCCAAAGGTGTTAGCGGAACGGCGCGAGCCGTCCGGTTGCGCTTCAAAAACACCGTGAAAGACCGGAGGGCTCGCGCCCTACCGCTAACAAAGTCCGATGTCACGTCCTGTGGCTCCAAAGGTGCTAGCGGAACGGCGCGAGCCGTCCGGTTGCGCTTCAAAAATACCGTGAAAGACCGGAGGGCTCGCGCCCTACCGCTAACAAAGTCCGAT
>NZ_NTFY01000070.1 GCF_002289565.1 Rhodopirellula sp. SM50
GAAGCGACAAAAAGATGCAAAAAAAGGAAGCGTCATCACGCTCGACGCCCTTGACAATCCACGTTACATCTTACGCGTCGCGGCTCACTAAGACGACAGACCGCTCGCGCCGTGCCGCTAACTGCTCCAAGGCCAAATGAGATGGCATTGGCCGTAAGGCCACCGGCAAGCATTGTGCCAGCCCTTCGGGGCCTGAGCGCAGGCATGACGTACGCTGAACCGTTCAGTCCCTGTCGGGTAACGCTTCACGATGCAACAGGCGATTCAATTGGTCGGAGAATTCGTGTAGATCGAGTGGCTTGACGAGCACGCAGTCCGGGTGGACGCCGGGCGGCAGCTCACGGCTTCCCATGTCGATGCTTCCGGTGATCACGATGACGGGCGTTGCCGGCACGATCTTTTTGATCTCTTGAGTTAAAAGCAGACCGTTCATCTCGGGCATATTCATATCCGTGATGACCAGGTCGTAGTCTCCGTCGCGGACCATTTCCAAACCGGCCGCCGCGCTTTCGGCACAATCAATCTGATAGCCTAGGGTTTGCATCAGCACCGTCAGCGACTTGAGCCCAAGGACGTCGTCGTCGATACACAGTAACTTGATACCGCCGTGTCGATTCATCAGCTCAGCTGAATTTACCACCCCGAACTCCTGTCTCGGATCGATAGGTTCCGAATAAATGCGACCGCTTGAGAACGGCAGCGGGGAAGCGGTTCCCGTCACCGAAACGTGATCGTGCCGAAGCGGTGATCATACCTTGTTTGCCACACGACGGCGCCAGTTTTTTTGATAATCACAGTCTGCCATTGGACGGCTCATTCTGTTTGTTAATGCGTTCAACGACAACCGGTCGGCCATCATCGCAACTTGTCTTACTCATTCCGGGGGGAAATCATCGAGAGGGCCTCGGGTCGATTGCGATCGACGTGGCCCCGTTGGTTGGACCGCCGGAGGAAAGCTTGTTCGCCGAGCAACTTTGCTATAGTGCAGTGGAATTGAATACACCGCCGTCATTTCTTCGACACCTGTTCAGTGCCATCATGATCATCTCCTCGTTTCGTCATCCCGCGGCCAATGGTCGGGTTTTCGATCACGCGGTCCCTGTGCGGTTTGGCATCGGGTTTGCGTTTGCATGCGTGATCTTGATGGCGACCGTTCTGCCCCAGGCCGCGCGCGGTGCTGATGCGGGAACTCGCCCGAACGTCGTGGTGATCATGACGGACGATCAAGGGTATGGCGACATGTCGTGCCACGGCGACCCGCATCTCAAGACGCCGAACTTGGATACCCTTCACGCGCAATCCATTCGATTCACCAATTTCCATGTCTCGCCGTATTGCACGCCCACGCGTGCGGCCTTGATGACCGGTCGCTATCCGGCTCGCACCGGCGCGTATCGCACCTCGTCCGGTCTGACGTCGCTGCACCCGCGCGAAAAAACGTTGGCGGAACTGTTTTCGCAAAACGGTTACGCGACGGGGATGTTCGGCAAATGGCACCTCGGGGATTGTGCCCCGTCGCGTCCCATGGATTGCGGGTTCGATCGATCGGTTTGGCACCGTTGCGGCGGGTTGACTCAAATCTCTGACTATTGGACAAACGACTACTTCGACGACACGTATCTGGTCGGAGATCGCTGGAAGCAATTCGACGGTTATTGCACGGATGTCTGGTTTGACGAAGCGATGGGGTTCATGAGCGAAGCCGCTCGCGATGCCGGCGGCAATAAACCGTTCTTCGTCTATCTGGCAACCAACGCGCCGCACGGTCCCTACCTGGTCGCAGACAAATGGAAACAGCCCTTTCTTGATGCGGGCTTGCCGGCAACCCAAGCGGCTTTCAAGGGGATGGTCGCGAATTTTGATTGGAACCTGGGGCGGCTGCTTCGCTGGATGGAGACCGAGCAACTCGCCGACAACACCGTGCTGATTTTCTTGACCGACAACGGCACCTCGGCCGGAACGATCTTTGGCAAGGGAGGACGCATCACCGGCTGGCCCGTCGACGCCCGCGAGAATGCCGGCCGGCGTGGCGGAAAAAGTTCCGCCTACGATGGCGGCCATCACGTGCCGTTGTTCCTACGCTGGCCGAAGGGCAACCTCGGCTCGCCACGAGGGATCGACACGCTGTCGGCACACCTGGATCTGACGCCCACCTTGATCGAGCTGTGCGGTCTGAAACGTCCAGCCCATTGGCCCGTACTCGATGGACGCTCGTTGGTGCCCCTGATCCGACATCGCAAACCGGATTGGCCGGAGCGAGTGCTGCACAGCCAGATGCATGGCGGAAACGGCTACGTCAAACCGGGCGATCCGTGGGAGATCGGTGTCGCGATGACCCAGCGATGGCATCTCGTCGAAGGCCGTGAACTGTATGACATCCAGAGCGACCCCACACAGCGAAACAATGTTGCCGAGGACTATCCGGACGTGTTCGCGAAACTCAACCAGGCCCACCTCGACTGGTTCGATTCGGTCAAGGCGGGCATGCAACCGACTCGCATCTTGATCGGATCTGAGCGGGAGAATCCGACCCCTTTGACCAGCCAAGAATGGGTGATGCCCGGTGGAAACCCGCCGTGGGCGCACGCCCATGTCGTCAAACGGATGATCGCCAATGGCCCCTGGTGGATCGAAGTGGCCGAGGCCGGCAACTATCGGTTTTCACTTTCGCGCTGGCCGGATTACCTGGAGCAACCGATCGATTCCACCGCGGCCGGAATCGAGATCGCTGGCCGAACGATGGAGCGGCCGATCGAGGATCCCGCAAAGACGACGTCGGCCGAGTTCGAATTGGAACTGCCGGCCGGACCGTGCAAACTGTCGACTTGGCTGGTCACGCCCGACGGCAAACGACACGGCGCCTATTTCGTGACGGTCACGCGTTTGCCCAACGCGGACGATCAGACGCCGGCGGTCCTTTGGACCCAGTACGGATTGAGCAACCGCACCGTCAAATTGACCGCCCACACCGACGCAGATCCGCTCAATCCCAGCGATGCGACCGTACGATTGCAACTTTATCGCGAGCATCAGTGGTCGACCGAAGCGGAGGCACGCGTTGATCCGCTCACCGCGATGGCAACGTTCCGGTTGGACGATTGGGATGCAACACAGAGCGTGCCGTATCGCGTCGTCAGCGGACAGAGCCGTTGGCAGGGGGTGATTCGAAAGGAACCGACGGACCAGCCGGTGTTGAAATTGATGGTCGTGGCCTGCGTCAACGACAAATTCTTTCCGTACACCGAAGCCGTCGCCCAAATGATCGGGCAAGACCCCGACCTGGTGTTCTTTGCCGGGGACCAAATCTATGAAAGCAATGCGGGCGGCGAAGTGATCACGCCTCAAGACGAATCCGAAGTCCCCGCCGGCATGGCCAATTACCTGGCCAAGTGGCGAAAGTTCGGACTGATCTTTCGTGATCTGCTGAAAGATCGACCGTCGATCATGATCACCGATGACCACGACGTGTATGCCAATGATTTGTGGGGCGACGGTGGGCGTCGGATGACGGGCGACCGCACCACGGGCGGCTATCCGGCGGATCCGAGGTGGGTCAATGCCGCCGAGCTGACTCAAACCGCCCATCTACCCGACCCCGCATCGCCCGGACCTTGGGGAGATGGCATCAACGCGTACTTCACGTCACTCGACTACGGCGGAGTCTCATTGGCGATACTTGAAGATCGAAAATTCAAATCTCCGCCGAGCGAGGTGCTTTCGGCGGCCATCAAGGATCCCGAATCCGACGCCCCCAATCGGACCCTGGAAGTCATCATGGATCCCGCCTTCGACGCGGCCAAGCTGGACCGCCCCGACCTGCAGTTGCTCGGCAAGGCTCAAGAAGACTTTGTCGGCGCCTGGGCCCGCCGGGTCGAGCAACGCAAACAGTTGGCAGCCGTCCTGAATCAGTCGCCGTTGGTCAACATCGCAAACTACGACACGCGCTTCGGCGACATGGATTCCAACGGTTGGCCGCAATCGGCTCGGGACCGGGCGTTGCGTGCGATCGCGCCGTCGCAGGCCGTGATGCTTTCCGGCGACATCCACTACGGAACTCTGGCGCAATTGGGAATTGATGACTGGGGGGATGGTCCGTGGTCGTTTTCTGTGCCCGCGTTTGCCTCCGAACAGAACCGTCGCTGGGGGCCGAGCGAGCCGGCCCAAGGCCGGGAGATCCCTGGGATCGAAGGCTCCGGGAACCACCACGACCGCTTCGGCAACAAGCTGACCGTTGCCGCCACCGCGCCGGGCAAGCAAGGCTATGGAATGGTCCTGTTCGACAAACCCAACAGCCGGATCACGCTACAATTACACACGCTGGATGCGGACCGCAATCCGGATCAGGAGCAAATCCCGGGATGGCCGCTGACCCTGGATGTCCGGCATCGAGAAGTGGAGTGACGTGCAGTGTTCGCAACCCGCAGCTTCAACGCGGTGAAGCATTTTCCCCATGTGTTTCTTGAGGTTCTAGCGGCAGGGCGCGAGCCCTCCGGTTCTTCATCTTTGCCAAAACACCGGAGGGCTCGCGCCCTACCGCTAACAAATGCTTCACAACGTTACCGCAACGTGCGCGTAAAGGGAGTCAAAGCAGAATGATGAGAGAATCGGAAACCACAAACGCTTATTTCGTCTCGGATCTGCATCTGTTCTCCAATCGGTCGACCGGAGACCTGATTCTGCCGGAGCTGCGTGACAGAGTTCGTCAGACGCACACGGTGGTTTTGGGAGGCGACATCTTTGATTTCAAATGGAGCACCCACGAGAGCGATGAGCGGTCGGTGGAAAAGGCGGTCGAGTGGATCGAAGACCTGTTGGAGCAAAATGCCAATTGCGAGTACCACTACATCCTGGGCAATCATGATTCACGCCCCGAATTCGTCGAGCAATTGGACGCGTTGGCATCGCGACATCCAAATTTCACGCGGCATCGCTACTTTGCCCGCCTGGACAACTGCCTGTTTTTGCATGGCGACGTCGCCGACGGACCGCTCGATCACGCGCGATTGGATTCACGGCGGCAGAAATTCGAGCGGAAGAAGAAAAAGACCGGGCTGTGGCACGTCGCCTATGACATGGCGATTCATGCGCGGCTGCATCGATTGGTGGTGCTCTCGATCCGAGAGATGAAAGTGCTGCGGCGGATCAACGCGTACGTCGAACGAATCGGCCACGGGCTAGACGATGGCGTGACAGATGTCTACTTCGGACACACGCATGTCGATCTGGATGGCATTCAGTACCAAGGGCTTTGCTTTCACAATGGCGGCGCGGCCATCCGCGGCATGAAGTTTCGAATCGTCGAAACAACGCTCAGTGCCCCGGCCACCGTACGCGCTTGAGCCCAAGCAAACGAACTCACGCCTGCTTGGTATGCCACGTGCACCACAACCAAGTCGCTGGCGTCAGATGATTAGGGATGCCTATCTCGCACATTAAGTCGAAGTTTTGTGCGTTGCTGCGCATCAAAGAGCGCTATAATCAACAGTCGCCGGTTTCGCTGGAAACAAACTACTGTCCCATGAGCATCCAATGGCAGTTACCAACGCATTGAATGGTTCTACCCAGATCCATCCCAGCTTGGACTTGGCGGCAAAAGTGCTCGATTCGCTGACGGTGTCGTTGGCGGTGATTGATTCAACGGGGGCGATTGCTGCGACGAACCAGGCTTGGGACGATTTTGCGCTGCAAAACGGTGGCCGGCCCGCGGCAACCGGTGTCGGGGCAAACTATCTGGATGTCTGCCGATCGACTCAAGGGCCTGACGTGTTTTACGCCGAACAGGCCTTCCAGGGAATCAGCGATGTACTGCACGGCAAGCGACAGGTGTTCACGCTCGAGTACCCATGCCATTCGCCGACACAGCAACGTTGGTTCATGCTGCATGCTTCGCCCTTGAAAAACGATCCAGACAAGGCGGTGACGGCCCATCTGACGATCACCGATCGCAAACTGGTGGAAAACAAGTTGGTCGATTCAACGCGACTGGCAGCGATCGGTGAAGCGATGAAGGGGTTGAGCCACAAGGGCCGAAACTCGCTCCATGGCGCCCAAGGTTTTATCGATTTGCTGCGATATTCGATCAAGCAAGACGCCGAGGCGACAAAGTTGCTTGACCGCATCGAACTCGCCCAACGACGCCTGGTCGGTATGTACCAAGAGGTCCAACACTATGCCGAGCCGATCCAACTGTCATTTTCGGTCGGCCGGTTGGACCACGTGGTCGACGAGGCTTGGGCATCCCTTTCCCCCTTTGACGATCGACTCAAACTGCAGCATCTGGTGCGCGGGATGGAGTTGGATTGCGAAATGGACCGTGACGCGATCTGGCAAACCTTGAAAGTAATCTTTAGTAACGCGGCCGAATCCGGCCCTTCGACGACGCTGGTCGACGTTTCCTATCAACCGGCGCAATTGAACGGACGTCCGGCGATCACCATGGTCATCAGCGACAACGGCCCGGGGATCCCCGCAGCGGATCAGGAAAAAGTATTTGAGCCCTTCTACACGACTAAAATCGTGGGATCCGGCCTAGGCCTGGCCACGGCCCGTCGGATCGTGGAAGGGCACACCGGCCGACTGGTTGCCGGCGCATCCGTCTTGGGCGGTGCGTCCTTCTACTTGACGCTGCCAGTTCGTCAGATCGTTCGCTAGTGGCGTCGTGCTGCAGCAACTTTTAGATTGGTGTGTCGCATGATTCGTCAAACGACTCAGATCGTTACAGATTCACCTTCACAGATTGCAAGCACCTTGCAGTCGCGAGTGATGATGTAGTAGCTCCGTACGCCCTCATATTCTTGAGTCCGCAAATCGAAGTACAATATCTCGCATTCACCGCCGTCTTCCGGGAGGTCGAGATGGTCTGTCGAATAAAAGTCGTAGATCATCTGAAAGTCTTTGTGACCGGGAGGGATCACCTCGTCGGCAAGCATTCGCAGATCTACGATGGTCGATAAATCGTCGCCGATCTCTAATTTTCGGATCAGTTCACGCTCGCGTGGATCCTGCAACGGTTCAATGTAGCCCGCAAGCGTCTTCGAGCCATCGTGATGATTCTCGTCACCAGGCCGGACGCACAGTATCCCCAAGACCCAACCGACAGCAAGCGAGATGACAGCGATCAAGGCTCCCACGCCGCGCTGAGGCTCATCGTTTTGCACTTGGCGTCCTTCGGCAAACATTCAGAAGATTATGATACGCAACCCACGGAGGGTAGAAGACGAACAGCGGTGCACCGCTCGGTTCACGCGTCCGGCCGCGACGACAGTTTGAGCCGTCGCCACTGTCCGCCAATGTACTCGATCGGAAACGCCGTGGGCATCTCGCGACGATGGCGCGGCCGTTTTCGCTGGACATCCGCGATGAAGCCCGAGGGGCTGGCACCATGCTTGCCGGTGGTGTCAGCCCCATTTCATCTCCTTTGACGCCAAGCGGGGTGTTTTTGTTAGCGGTAGGGCGCGAGCCCTCCGGTCTTTCACGATGTTTTTGAAGCGCGACCGGACGGCTCGCGCCGTTCCGCTAACACCTTTAGAGCCAAAGTAAGTGGCCTTGGCTTTGGATGGGCACGCCGCCCACGTGAATTCGGGATGCGATGATCGCCCGCGAGTGGTTCTCATGGCGCGGTGGGCGTCGCGGGGTGTAAACTGTGTTTCGCATCATGTGCATCATGACAAACTAACAACTCTTCCACACTTTGGCATTCCTTTCATGAACGTTGGATTTCGACTTTGTTGCCTGGCATTCCTTTCGATCGCGGTCTCTGTCTGCAGCGGAGCACCGCCTGCGGGCTCGACGACTGAATCGCTGTGGCCCGACTTGCCGCCAGGCACCACGCTCCGCGGGGAAGGCGACGTTCCGCAATTGATCGTGACGCGAGTCGAGTCGGAGACGCCGACCGCGGCGGTGGTGATTTTGCCAGGTGGCGGATACGGCGGGCACGCGATGGATCACGAGGGCTATCAATTCGCTGAATGGTTCAAATCCTTGGGCGTAAGCTCGGCAATTTGCACGTACCGGTTGCGGGGAAAAGGCAATGCCGGCAAAGGGTACGGGCACCCCGCGCCGATGATGGATGCACAGCGGGCCATCCAAACCTTGCGGGCCCGCGCCGAGGAGTGGAACATCGATCCGCAGCGGATCGGCGTGATCGGATTCTCCGCCGGCGGGCACCTGTGTTCGACCGTCTCAACGCACTTCGCGGACGCCAATCCCGCAGCGGAAGACCCGATTGCACGCGTTTCGTCACGACCGGATTTCAGCATCCTGTGCTACCCGGTGATCGCGTTTGGCAAACCGTACACCCACAAGGGCAGCCAACGAAATCTGATCGGTGCAGAGCCAGACGCGGCGCTGCTGGAATCGTTGTCAAACGAAAAACAGGTGACCGAGAACACGCCGCCGGCGTTTCTGTTCCATACCGGCGAAGACACGGCGGTTCCGGTCCAGAACAGTCTGGATTATTACCTGGCGTGTGTCCGCAACGGCGTTGCGGCTGAGTTACACGTCTTTCCGGAAGGCCGTCATGGATTGGGACTGGCGCAGCAGTTGCCAGGGGCGAAACAATGGCCCGATTTGTGCGCCGATTGGTTGCGGCGGTTGGGCGTGGTGACGATGTAGAGTCTCTCCCTCTGGGAGAGACGGCGTTTGCGCAGCGAGCAAACGCCAGAGAGGGCCGGCGCTGCAAAAGTCTTGGCGCCTTGCGCTACGATCAAATCCGTCGCTGATACAATTGACGTCCCCAGGAATGACAGCGAGTCGCCGGAGGTCAGCGGAGCGCCGCCTCCGGGAAACGCGCCCCGACAATCCCATCGTGATTCTTGAGGTTTTAGCGGTAGGGCGCCAGCGGTCTGTCGATTTAGGCGCGAACTGCGGAGTCAATGGTGAGCCGATGGCCGTAAGGCCTCGGGCGGGCGCCGCAATGCCCGGCCGCTTACGCGTCACGGCTCACAAAATCCACAGCCCGCGAGCTCTCCGGTCTTTCACGGTGCAACCGGACGGCTCGCGCCGTTCCGCTAACAAAAAGAGTTTTGGCGGTAGGGCGCGAGCGGTCTGTCGATTTAGTCGCGAACTGATGAGTCAATGGTGAGCCGATGGCCGTAAGGCCTCGGGCGGGCGCCGCAATGCCCGGCCGCTTACGCGTCACGGCTCACAAAATCCACAGCCCGCGAGCTCTCCGGTCTTTCACGGTGCAACCGGTCGGCTCGCGCCGTTCCGCTAACAACGGCGTCACTTACGCCGAGGCGGCGGCGCCGAAACCGAGTTCGATCAGGTGGTGCGAGGTGCGGGAGACGGCAAAGCGAATCTGCTCTTCGGAGTGTTCGCTGGTCAAGAAGAACCGCAGGCGGGCGGCGGATTCATCGACGGCCGGGTAGAGGATCGGCTGGACGTTGATTCCATCGGCTTTCAAGCGATTGGACAAACGCAAGGCGACCATCGAGTTGCCGGTGATCACGGGGACCACGGGTGTGCCCCCGCTGGCCCCGGTATCGAGTCCGGCTTCTTTGCAGAGCGTCAAAAACAATTCGCTTCGTTGCCGCAAGCGTTCGACGCGTTCGGGTTCTTTTTCCAGGGTTTCAATCGCCGCCAATGCCGCGGCGACTTGAGCCGGTGGCATGCCGACGCTGAAAACAAATCCGGGAGCGGTGTAGCGCAACAACTCGACCAAGGCGTTGGAACCGGCGATGTAACCGCCGCAGGACGCGGCCGATTTGGACAGCGTTCCCATCCAGATGTCCACGTCGCGGGCGTCGATGTCAAAGTGTTCGGCCATGCCGCGGCCATGCCGTCCCATGGTTCCGAAACTGTGCGCTTCGTCGACCATCAACATCGCCTGGTGCCGTTTCTTGACCGCGATAAATTCGGGCACGTTGCTGAAGTCGCCGTCCATGCTGTAGACGCCTTCGACGATGATCAGCACGCGACGGTATTTCGAACGGACTTCTGCCAGGGTTCGATCCAGGGCTTCGTAGTCATTGTGCGGAAACGGCCGGCGTCGGGCACCCGAGAGCAACGCGCCTTGGACGATGCTGTTGTGTGACAGCGCGTCATGCAAAATCAAATCGCCTTCGCCGACCAGATGACCGATGGTCGTCTCGTTTGTGGCGTGACCGCCGACCATCAGAATCGAATTGTCGACTCCGATGAACTCCGCGATCTTCCGTTCCAACTGACCGTGAATCGGTTTTTCACCGGACACCAGTCGGCTGGCCGAGACGCTGGTGCCGTACCGTTGGACCGAATCGGCGGCGGCTTGGGAGACGTCTGGATGGCCGCTCAGCCCGAGGTAGTTGTAGCTTGCAAAGCTGATCAGTTTCTGTCCGTTGACGACCGTCGTGTCGGCGACAATGCTGTCGTGGACGGTGAAATACGGGTTGGGCACGCCCGTCATCCGCATCTGCTCCATCGTCGCTTTCAGCCGGCGATACTCGGCGAATTGCTCCACACGATCCTCCGGCTCGACGACCACTTCCTGCGGGGCCGGTCGTGATTCGGCGCCGGCGGAGAGGGTTTCGGTGGAAACGTCGGTGGTGCCGGAGAGCATGGCTTCGGCGCGTGCATCGGCACCCGGCGGCAAGTAACGCTGGACGGCCAGCGCGGTTTGGCCGATCGTCTCGATCTCGTCGAGGACCTGTTCGGGGAATCGCCCGCCGAAGGTTCGTTCGAGGTTGCGTGCGATTTCCAGTCGTTCCAGACTATCGAGCCCCAGGTCGAGCACGATGTTGGTGTCCAGTTTCAGCGACTTGGCGCGTTCACCGGCGACGCTCCGCACCTGATATTGAATGGCCGCGACCACCAGCGGATTGACGTCGGCATCGCTGATGCTTTCGCCTCGCCCTCCGGCGGCGGCGGCTTGCATCATCGGCATCGCTTCGTTGACCGCCACACCGATCCCGGCGACTTCTTCCCAGCGGACCCATTTGGCGATCAATTTCAGTTCGTTGTCACGAACGGCGTGCAAGCAGGCATGTCGCTGAATTTTTCCGCTGCTGGTCTTCGGCACGCTGCTGTTGCGGACCAGATAGACCGCATCGGGCGGCAGATCGTGTTCGTCGGTGACGGCACGTCGAATGGATTGGATCTGGGCGTCCCAATCGACATCGCGAACCCGGGCCGCTTCGGCAACGATCGCCAATTGTTCGCGACCGTCATGTTCCATCGCGAAGGCGCCGACCGCTCCGGCCTGGACGATGGAGCTGGCCCGCTCGACGGTTTCTTCGATGTCCTGGGGATACCGATTGACCCCACGGACGATGATCATGTCCTTGAGCCGACCGGAAACGTAGAGCTGACCGTCGAACAAGAAACCCAAATCGCCGGTCCGCAAGAACGGGCCACGCCCGTCTTCGGTCATCGCTTTGAAAGTCCGCTCGGTCGCCTCTTTGCGCTGATAATACCCGGCGCCGACCGAGGGGCTGTCCACCCAAATCTCACCGATCTGGTCATCGGCGAGCACCTGACGGGTGTCGGGGTCAACGATCAGCACCGTTTCGTTGGGAAGCACGGCGCCGCAACCGACCAATTTGCGCGCCGCGGGATCGTCTTCGGCACGCGGGACGACGTGTTTTTTATCGAGTTCAAAGCGATCAAAGCAGCGCATCACCGGACGCGGATCGCTCGGGCCGCCGGTAACGATCAGCGTCGTTTCCGCCATCCCGTAACACGGCAAGCTCGCCGAGGATCGAAACCCGTACGGTTCAAACTTGCGCCGAAACGCTTCCAAGGTATTGGGGCGAATCGGTTCGGCACCGTTGAACGCGATCTCCAACGTGCTCAGGTCCAACCCTTCCATCTCCCGTTCGGCGATCTTGTCGACACACAACTGATAAGAAAAATTGGGGCCGCCGGTGACCGTGACGCCGTATTCGGTGATCGCGCGCAACCATCGCACCGGCCGTTGCAGGAACGTCATCGGACTCATCAGCACGTTGGTGCAGCCGAGGAACAGCGGCATCAGAATGCCGCCGACCAGCCCCATGTCGTGGTAGGTGGGCAACCAGGACAGTCCGATTGTTTGCGGCTTGGGTTCAAAGGCGTGCCAAATCAGTTCGGCGTTGGCGACCAGGTTCCGCTGGGTCAACATCACGCCCTTGGGCGATCCGGTCGAACCGGAAGTGTATTGCAGAACACCCAGGGTGTTGCCGTCGATCGCCGGTTCACGATAACGATCCAGGTCGCGGCAACTGGGACTGTCGGTTCCCAGGATCTGCACGCCGACCAGGTCTTCGTGCCAGGTTTGGCCGGTCAGACGTTCGGCGATGCCGCACGTCGTCAACGCCCACTTCGCATCGGCATCGACGACGATCGAACGGATCCGCGACGCTTTACGATTGGATCGAGGCGGAAACGCCGGGACGGCGATCGCACCGGCGGCATGGCAGGCGAAGAAACCGACGATGAAATCCAGACCGGGTGGGTACAACAACAAGACCCGATCGCCCGGCCGAATCCGACACTTGCCTTGCAGGTACCCCGCCAGCGCGCGGACTTCCGTCCACAGCTCATCGTAGGTGAGCGAGGTATCGTGTGTCTCGACGTCTGTGAAACGGAACGCCACCGAATCGCTGCGATGCTCGGCCCAATGCCGGAGAATCGCCACGTAGTGATCCGTTGGGGGAACGACGCTGCCAAAAAATTGCTTAAAATCCACGAACCAAACCAACGCGTGAAAACGTTTTGTCGAACGGCCCTGGCATCCTGCCAGTGTCCCTTCCCGATCCATGGGACGATCGACGAAATGAAGATCGGTCGACCGTCGGTCTCCATCGGACTTCCCCACCCCGGTCGCCCAGATTCAATGGGCGACAGTGGAGTTCCCGGAGGGCGGAAGATCCAAATATGACGGTCGAACGGCTCCTGACGCGACGCTACAGGATAGTCTGTCGGCACCACCCTTTACGACGCCCCAATTCTACGAAAAATCACGAGCACTCGCCGCCGCGGCGTCATTGGCTGCATTTTCGGGGGGGATCCCCCACGCAATCGTCACTTCGGCCCCCTCAAGCGATCCGCTCGCCCCACCTTCGGCATCCGTTCTGTTTCGCGAAATGAAAACCATTGTTCTGCTGACCCTACTGTCTGTGACCGTTCCGACTGCACTCGGTGCAGCGGAACCCGCGGCGAACCTGGAAACCAAAATCGATCAGGCCTGGACGGTCCTTTGGGACCGATTCTTTCAGCCGGACTCGCAAACGTTCATGGATTACCTGAGCAGTTACGAGCCGGGCAAGGAATTGTCGCATCTGCCGACCGCGGACGAGGTCGCCCGGCAGTACCCCAATCCCTGCGGGTACGGCTCGGGGATGGAAGACGGCATGATTCTCGGTGGTGCGATGCTGAGCACGTTGTGCGATCGGTTTGCCGTCACGGCAGAAACGGAGCTGCGCGAGCGCGCCGCCGAAGTGTTCGCGGGGATGCGGCGCTGCGCGACGGTGCATGGGGTGCCGGGATTCATCGCCCGAAACGTCTGCCCGGAAGACCGCAAAAGCGTCTACATCAATTCGTCTCGGGATCAATACACGCACTTCGTCCACGGGCTCTGGAAGTATCATCGCAGCCCGCTGGCCGACGAGGCGACCAAGGTCGAGGTTCGCGAACTCTTGGCGGCGGTGGCCGAGCGGATGATCGAATTCGTCACACCGGAAAACAACTATGACTTCTGCCGGGCTGATGGCACGCGTTGCCCGCTGGGGATCTGTCGCATGTGGAATGTCCAGGCTCACGAGGCCGCCCGGCTGCCGATGATCTATGCCGCCGCCTGGGAGACGACCGGCGAGCCGCGTTACCGCCAACGGTGGCGGCAGTATGTCGCCGAGGCCGTGAAGCAATCGGCGACGCCGTCTCAACACAACCCGGCCTACGCGCTGCTGCAAATGCAATGTTCCCTGGAAGTGCTCTACGAACTGGAGCCCGACCGCGAAATGAAAGCCGAGATCCTTCGCACGATGGAACACGTCAGCTCGCTCGCCGCGCCACGACTCGCCCACGCCATGCAATCCATCGCCGGTAAAAGCAGTCAACAGCTGCGGATGCTCGGTCCCGATTGGCGACAGGTCAAGGATTGGATCAATCAAGCCGGCTACCCCAATCCACAATGGGGGCCGTATCGCGAGATTTGGCATCTGTTCCGCGAAGCCGGGGAGTCGGCACTGGTTCCGATGATGGTCCACGACGCCTCGATCGACGCGGCGCATCGGCAGCATTTGGAACGTCTGATTCTGCAAACCGACTACCTGCACAATTCCAGCTGCGGCATCGTCTATCACCTGGCGGCCTATTGGAAAGCGCGACGCGCTGCGATGCTGCCATAGTGTTCCATCTCGATTTGAATTTCATTCTGCGTTTGTCGGTCGGGAAGCGTCACGGCCTGTTGATTGAATCAGCCGTTTGGCGCGAGCCTACGGGCCCTGCTGCGTTTTCTTTGTACTGCAAGCCCGTACGCTCGCGCAAAACGGCTGATCCCACGTGTGATCGGATTCAATCGACAGGCCGGTCAGTCGGGTCGTCGAGACGCAAGGGGCGAGGCGGCGACTTGATTGCGGGTTTTGTCGCCGCGATAGGGCGGGTTCAAGGCGGCGGAGCCCACCGCTACTCTGGAAACCGCGGCCGGCTGTAATGACAAAGATTTCACTGGCCGCCACATTTGAGTCTGATTCTGCCTGATCCCCGTCACTTTTGTCCGATTCGGAAGGACTTATGGAACTCTGGACGATTCTTCGAGACATCGTGGTGCTGTTGGGGGCATCCCTGATGGTCGGCGGCGTGTTCTCACGATTCGGGCAGAGTCCGATTGTCGGTTACCTGTTCGCGGGCATGATGCTGGGCGGACCGGGAAGCCTTCACGCGGTCGGTTCAGAACATGAGATCGAGGCGATCGCGGAATTGGGGGTCGCGTTGCTGCTATTCAGTTTGGGGCTGGAGTTTTCGGTCCAGCGGCTGAAGAAGCTGGGGACGAAGCCGTTAATCGGTGGAGCCTGTCAGGTCATGCTAACGATCGTGTTGGCGTTTGCCGGTGCTCGTCTGTTCGGTTTGGGTGGCAAAGAATCGGTCGCGTTCGGTGCGATGGTCGCGCTCAGCAGCACGGCGGTGGTGCTGAGGATTTTGTCGGAGCGCGGTGAAGTGGAGATGCCGCATGGCCGGAACTGTTTGGGCGTGTTGCTGACCCAGGATATTGCGGTGGTGCCGTTGGCCTTGTTGATGACGATCATGGGCGGGGAGGGCAGTGCCGGCGAGGTCCTTTGGAACATCGGCCGTTTGCTGTTGATGGCGGGCGGATTGATCGTCGGTTTGATGCTGTTGACCAAAATCGCAGTGTTGACGCTGGGCACGTTGACCTTGCACCGCAATCGCGAACTGACGGTGATCTTCGCCGTCGTGACTGGCTTGGGCGCCGCCTGGGCCTCCCACGCGGCCGGGATCTCGCCGGCGCTGGGGGCGTTTGTGGCGGGCATGCTGCTGGGCAGTTCCGCATTCGCCACACAGATTCGCGCCGACATCTCTCCCTTGCAAGTCGTCTTGTTGACGTTGTTCTTTGGCGCCGCCGGGATGGTCGCCGACCCGATTTGGATCGTGACGAACGGTCACGTCGTTGCGATGGTCGTCGTCGCCTTGATCGTCGGAAAGCTGTTGGTGATCTGGGTGATCTTTGCCCTGTTGGGACAAACCACTCGCGTGTCTGTGGCGTCGGGGCTGTGCTTGGCCCAGGTCGGTGAGTTCGCCTTCGTGCTGGGAAGTATTGGTCGCACCAGCGGGGTGGTCAGCGAAGACACCTATGCGCTGGTCGTCTCCGCGTCGATCGTTTCGTTTTTCCTGAGCGCGTTCCTGGTGCCGGCGGCGCCGCGGCTAGGGAATTGGGTGGCCAACCTGACCGGGGCGCAGCGGCAAAGTCCGGACGAGACCAGCGAACGCACGCCGCCACCCGATGTTGCGATCATCGGCTTCGGCCCGGCCGGCCAGATCGCGGCACGACCACTGGTGGACAAAGGATTGCGGGTCACGATCGTCGAATTGAACCAAGTCGGCGTCCGCAAGGCCCAGCAGCTGGGTTTTCACGCGGAGATCGGCGATGCCACACAGAGTGACGTGCTCGAACACGCACGGTTGAATGAATGTAAAGCCATTGTCATCACCGTTCCCCATCACCAATCCGCGATGACCATTCTGAAGCATGTCCGCCGCAACGCACCGTTCGTTCACGTGATCGTTCGGTCCCGCTATGAAGTTCACACCGACGACTTTGTGTCCGCCGGTGCCCACGTGGTCACGGGCGACGAACAGCAAGTCGGTGAAAGCCTCGCCGGCCATCTTCATCAATGGCTGGTGACTCGGGAACCCGGATTCGAACCGCCGAGCAGCGACTCAGTTCTTTGATCGAAGCTGGCGATTGAACTGCACCTGGACACGTCGGCTGCCCGCGGGAACGGCGCCCGCTTGTTCGATTCGGTCGCGCAAGTGTGCTGCCAGTCGACGGCGTTGCGTTTCGTACGACGGATCGTCGGCCACGTTGTTCATTTCGGCAGGGTCCTTGGACACGTCGTACAGCTCGACGCCACCGCTGCCATCATTTCCCCAACTGGTGTAGCGAAAGCCCGGTGTTCGGATGCTGTAGCCGATGTCGTACTGGGTGAAGGCTGATTCACGCACGATCGCGTTGGGATCTTGAAGCGCCGGCACCAGGCTGACCCCGGAGACCGAGGGGGGAACCGGCAGTCCGGCCAGCTCGGACAGCGTGGGATAGAAGTCGACCATTTCGGCCATGGTCTCGGCAACGCCACCGGCATGCACGCCGGGTCCGGCGATCACCAAGGGGACGTGCGTGGCGTTTTCAAACAACGTCGTCTTTTGGTAGTGGCCATGTTCGCCCATGTGATAACCGTGGTCGGACGTGAACAGGACGATGGTGTTGTCGTCGAGTCCGGTTTGCCGGAGCGCGTCGAGAATCGATCCCAATTGTGCGTCGGCAAATGAGATCGATGCGTAGTAGGCTTGAATGGCTTGCCGGGCAACGCTGGGGTCCAGGTTGAGCTGTTCCTTTTTCCGACTCAGCGACTTTGCCGCAGGCTTGGGGATCGTTTCCAAATAACCCTTCGGCACGGTCGGCACATCGATCTGATCGATCGGGTACAGGTCGAAGTATTGCTTGGGCGCGACGTAGGGCGTGTGGGGACGATACAGCCCGACGGCCATGAAGAAGTTTTCGCCGGTTTGGGCGTACCGTTTCAATCGTTTGATCGTTTCGGCCGCCGCGATACCGTCGGTTTGTTCGGCATCGGTGCCTTCGGCGGCAAGCCAGCTGAGCGTCCCGCCGTATTGCCCCGGTCGCAACGTGATCACTTGGTCTTGATCGATCACGTCGCGTCCGCGTGGATTGATGGTTTCGTTCCACGAATAGGGATCATCGTGGCCGCCGGTGCCGATGTGCAGCGGCACGTTGTAGTGATAGATCTTGCCGATCCGTGTGGCGAAGTAATCGGCGTCACGAAAGTGCTGGGACAAGGTGTTCACGTTGGGGGCGCGCTCGCGAAGATGGATCGCGTTGCGGTGGATCAGTGTTTGATCCGGATACCAGCCGGTCATGAAGGAGGCTCGGCTGGGGCCACAGAGCGGATATTGGCAATGCGCATTGGCGAAGCGGACTCCGCGCTCCGCCAGCGCGTCGATGTGCGGCGTTTTGACTTGGTCGTGGCCATAACAACCGATGTCGCAATTCAAGTCGTCGCAAATCAGAAACAAAACGTTCGGCCGCTGGGCGGCTGGGCACGTGGCTGCGAAAGAAAGACCGTATGCGAGGCCGCAAGCCAGCCAGGCTGCCGCGATGGCCAACGCCGGTCGGAATCGAAAGTGGTTCATGGTGAATTCGCTGCGGGCGGTATCGGTGGGGAGGGTCTGGAGCGTCGTCAGCCAATTATTGCAGAATCCGTGCTATGATGCGGGAACACGGCAACCGAGGATCGCGCGCAGGCGAGAGAGCGGATCGGAACCATGGGATTGGCTTCCAGGCTCTTGATGGCTGCATCGACAGGCTGGAAGCCTATCCCACTTGTTTTGTGCCCCCTTTTGACCAGGATCAACCGTCATGTGGAAATTCTCGCTCGCCTTCTTCTGCCTGATCGCGTCGACCGCGTTTGCCGAGCCGATACCAGAGTTTTCGTGGAAGGCTGTGGAGATCGACCAGATCCAAATCGGCTACGGCATCCAATTAGCCGACGTCAACGGGGATGAAAAAACCGACATCGTGCTGGCCGACAAGAACACGATCCAGTGGTACGAGAACCCGAGTTGGACCAAACATGTGATCGCACGCGACCTGACCCAACGCGACAACGTGTGCGTGACCGCGCGCGACATCGACGGCGATGGCAAGTGTGAAATCGCAGTCGGCGGTCAATGGAATTATCGCGAGAGCGTCAAAGACGGCGCCGTGTTCTACCTTGTTCCGCCGCAGGACCGGACGGAAATCTGGCGGGCGGTCAAGCTGCACAACGAGCCGAGTACCCATCGCATGCACTGGGTACGCGGGACGGACGACGAGTACCAATTGGTGGTCAAACCCTTGCGTGGCAAAGGCAGCGTGGACGGAGACGGCCCGGGGTTGAAGGTGTTGGCCTATTCCAAGCCCGAAGATCCCGACGCGCCCTGGCGTTACGACGTTGTCTGCGATTTCCTGCACCTTTCACACAACTTTCATCCGGTCAATTGGGACGACGATGTCGAAGAGGAACTGATCATCGCGGCCAAAGAAGGTGTTTGGCATTTCGACCGGCAGCGTGACGGTTGGAAGTCGACTCAGCTGACCGACCAGTTTGCCGGCGAGATTCGCGACGGGCAACTGCCCGGCGGCCAACGTTTTATCGCCACCGTCGAGCCCAAGCACGGTCAACGCTGTGCCGCGTACCGCCAACCCGATCAAAAGGGAGACCTTTGGACTCCGCTTCCGGTGCTGAGCGATGAACTCAAAGACGGGCATGCACTGGCGGTCGCCGATTACCTGGGCGTCGGGTCCGATCAGATCGTCGTCGGCTGGCGAGCGATGAATGAGCCGGGCGTGCCGGGAATCATGATGTTTACGCCGACCAACGATGACGGAACCGAATGGCGTCAAACGCGGATCTCCGGTGAACGGATCGCCGTCGAAGATCTAAAAGCAGGGGACTTGAACGGCGACGGCAAGGTCGATCTGGTCGCCGCGGCACGGCAGACGAAGAATCTGGTGATCTTCTTCAACGAAACGAAATAAAAATCGCACCATGGGGCGAAACGTAGGACGTCGATCGAACGTTTCCACCATTGGGTTTGGAAACTTCCGTCTAAACGTCTATGCTTGCCGATCATCCTTCCGCCGGGATGCTTGAAAATCGACCGGCAGAAGTCTCCTCGGAATGACACGCCGGGTGAGGACGGAGTATTTTTCCCGTCCAAGCCACGACGCTGGCCTTTGCAAACGGACACCGAAGCAGTGAAGTATCGTATCGGCATTGATGTTGGTGGCACGACAACGACGATCGCCATCGGAAATGACGCACGCGAAGTCGTCGTGGTTTCGGAGCAGTTTGAGTCGCTGACAGCGGCTGGCCCCCAGTCCACCTCCCAAGCCATCTTGAATCAGATCGAAACGAGTCTGACCGAGATCGGCGGAACGACCGCCGACATCATTGATGTGGGATTGGCGACCCCGGGACCGGCGACACTGGACGGTGTGCTCCGCAATACGCCAAACTTGGACCCCGCGTTGTGGAACGGATTTCCCTTTCGAGCCACCCTGGAAGAACAGATTCGCCAGTGGTCTCCCCGCGCTTCGGTTCATTACATCGGCGATGGCCAGGCGGCGGCTTACGGCGAGTATTCGATTCGCAGCGGTGCGGTGACCTGGGACCGCGTCGGACCGATGGCCGCCGGCCTCAAGCCGCTGTCCTCGCTGTTCATGTTGATCGTCGGCACGGGACTGGGCGGTGGACAGGTCCAAGACGGCCGCGTGGTGCGTGGAAAAGAAGGTCGAGCCGGGCACGCGGGTCACCTGCTGCTTCCCCCCTATGCCTTTCGATACGAACATGACCAACAACTGCGCGTCGGCAACGCGATGTGCACCGCCGAGTCGGCGATTTCACTGACCGGATTGACTCACCAGTTGGAGTATCGGTTGACGCTACCGCAATGGGCTGACCATCCGCTGCAATCGGTTGCCGGATCAACGCGTGACAAAGCCAAATCCTTGCGGGGGCTGGCATCCCAAGGCGACTCCTTGGCGATGGAATTGTTTGATGACCAAGCCCGTGCCCTCGGAATCACGCTGTTGGACCTCAATTACGTCGGCGATTTCGATTTGCTGATTATCGGCGGCGGCGTGTGCGACCTCTCCGCCGACGTCAAAACGCGTTACAAGCGGATCGCCGAAGATGCGTATCGAGAATACGCGCTTGATGGATTCAGGGACCTGGATTGCCTGGAGTTTTCGAGCTGCGGTGACGAGTCCCCCGTGATCGGCGCACTCGCATTTGCGTATACCGCGGCGCTGTAACGCCGCAACAAACGGGGTGGTGCTTGTTTGGTGTCCATGCCCCCGAACGGCAACGCTGTGAAGCATTTTTTAGCGGCAGGGCGCGAGCCCTCCGGTGTTTGGAGGTGTTTTTGAAGCGTAACCGGACGGCTCGCGGGCTGTCGTTTTTGTGAGCCGCGACGCGTAAGCGGCCGGGCACTGCGACGCTGCCCGAGGCCTTACGGCCAGCGGCTCACCATTGACTCAGCAGATCCCGACTCAATCGACAGCCCGCTCGCGCCGTTCCGCTAATACCCTTCGCCCCGGACCGCTACAGCTTATCTTCGGGCACGATCTTTTTGTTTTCCCAGTAGAACCCGTCGGCACGCTTTTCAAGGATTCGTGCCGCGCTGCCCGGTGCCAAGGGGGCTTCCTGCTCGGGCAGAGACGCACTCAAACGGTCGATTACTTTTCGGTAACGCTTCGACTGCTGATCGCTGATGTCGCTTTGGGCCAACAGGTTGGTGTACTCAAAGGGATCCGCGACGGTGTCGTACAGTTCTTCGGCACCGTCGGCGTAGATCACGTAGCGCCAACGGGTGTCACAGACCGAGTGGTTGCCGGCGTTGTGGGTGCAAATGGCGGGGCGCTCGCGTGGCTGGTCGGGATTGACGAGCTGCGGCACCAAGCTGAGCCCTTGCTGCCCCTCGGGGATCGGTAATCCGGTCAACTGAGAAAGCGTCGCGTACAGGTCCAACAACTCGGCCGGCTGATTGCACTTGGCCGCTTCGGGGACGTCAAACGCGGTCAATCCGTCGGGCACCGAGATGATCAACGGGACGCGAGTGCTGTGACGCCACAGACTGTTCTTTCCGGAGATCGCTTTTTCGCCCATGTGATAACCGTGATCACTCCACAAGACAACGATCGTGTTGTCGGCCAAACCGGAGGCGTCCAACTGATCCAAGATGCGTCCCACTTGGCTGTCGACGAAGCTGACCGACGCCAGATACGAACGCGTCAGGTTCTTCAGCTGGTTGTTTTCCCGCAACCAACTCGTTCTGGGCTCAGGCAAGTACCAGTGGATGTACCAAGACGATTCAGACGTGTCGTCGCGATCACCTTTCAAGATCGGCGGCAAGATCAACGATTCTTCCGGGTACATGTCGTACCACTTTTGTGTCACGTAACAGGGCACGTGTGGCAAGAAGAATCCGGCGGCCAGAAAGAACGGTTGGTCGGGTGTTTTGGACAACTCATCGAGCTGGTCGACCGCCCAGCTGGCGATCGCCCAGTCGCCCTTGTCTTCGTCCTTGTGCGGAAACGTTCCCCAGTCCATCAGCGGGTTGTTGCCGCCGGGGGTGGGTCCGATCAGTTTCTGTTTGGGCCGCGCACCGACCGACGACGGCGGTCCCCAAACGTCGGCCTCTTGTGCGGGCTTGTTGCGACGTCCGTTTGCCCCGTGGTGAATCTTGCCACCGAGCAAGCTTTTGTAGCCATGGGCGCTGAAGTGTTGCGGCATGGTGACCAACCCGGACAATTCGTCAACGTCGCGTATCCAGGGCCTCAACCCGTAGACGCCGGTCGTGGTCGGACGACGCGCGGTCATGATGGCGGTTCGACTGGGATTGCACAGCGGAGCCTGACAATGGGCGTTGGTGAACGTGACGCCGCGGGATGCCAGTCGAGCCATAGCGGGTGTTTTGACCTGCGGATGGCCGCCGAGTGGTTCGACCCAATCGTTCAAGTCGTCGATGGCGATCATCAACACGTTGGGCCGCGCCGATGGCGTTTGACCGGCGTCCGGGTCTGCGGACGACGCCACGCTGTAGCTGACGAAAACAATGCAGGCGACCTGCAGGAACGATATCAGGGACGATCGAAAAAGATTCACGGTGGATCGGGCGGATACGAGGTGGGAAGTGATGGACTGGGGACGACGAAACGGTCCGCGTGGCTCATATTGTACAAGCTGCACGCGGGCACTTGTGGATTTGATTCCGTCTTGCGTTTTTCGTTTTTTCTGGAGCAGACACCCATCTTGGACACACCACTGATTGAAATCGAAAACGTATCGGTCTTTCGCGAACAGACTCACATTCTGCGTGGGGTCTCGGTCCGCATCCCGCGCAAACGCCACACCGCGGTGCTGGGGCCCAACGGGTCAGGAAAAAGCTCGTTGCTGAAACTGCTGACGCGGGACTTTTATCCATCCGTCGAAGCGCAGGGGCACCAGGGCACGGTCCTCATTCTGGGGGAATCTGATTGGGAGGTCAGCCGGCTGCGTCGTCGCATGGGAATTGTGACGCCGGCACTGGATTACGAGTTCAGCTCCGGCCGGACCGGTCGCATGACGGTCACCGAGGCGGTCGCCAGCGGATTCACGGCGACACGTTTGAAAGAATTTGGCCCCAGCGTGGATCAAGCCATGGCCGATGCCATCGCCGGCGCGATCGAGACGGTCAAGATGTCGGACCTGAGCCGTCGCACGCTGAGCACGCTGTCCACCGGTGAACGGCGACGAGTGATGATCGCCCGAGCCATCGTGCACGATCCAGATATCTTTGTGCTCGACGAGCCGACCAACGGATTGGACATGACCGCCCGCGCCCTGTTTTTGGAGATCCTCGATTCGATCACCAAGCAAGACGCGATGACGATGGTCTTGGTCACCCACCACATCGACGAGATTCCGCCGGCGATGAATCATGTCATCTTGCTCGATCAAGGACGCGTGACGTTCGACGGCCCCAAGGCGGACGGGCTGACCGCTCCGCGGATCTCGTCGTTATTCCGCGCCAATGTGCACGTCGATGCGCGAGCCGATGGATGGTACCGCTCGGAGATGCAGGGGTTGCCGAAGGGATGACGCATTGACACGAACGTAAGACCGGAGGGCTCGCGCCCTGCCGCTAACAATCAATTGAAGAGGTTGGCGGAACGACGCGAGCCGTCCGGTCTCAGCAACCGATCACACCCACCGATGGCAGCGCGGCCCCACGGATCCCTGGCTGCTTTTATCCGTGGGTTCGCGCTGCCATCGGTGGGTTCATTCATATCGGGCACTGGTCGCTATCCTCAGACTGGCGTTTCCAGCGTCGCACGGCAGCCGGCCGGTTTGAGTCCGCGATCGAGATCCTTGGCATGCACAGCATGCCCTACTCGGATTGGCATGCACAGCATGCCCTACCCAGCGCCAACACGGTCGCGTTACAGCGTCTTGATCTTCAAGTTGCGCCAGCGGACTTCGTAGGTCTCTTTCTTTTTGCCGATCCCGTGGACCTGCAATCCGATCATTCCCTTGGGATGGGTCTTGTAGATTTCATCGTCGGTCAAATCAGCGATCATTTCGCCGTTGATCCAGACTTTGATGTTCGGCCCTTGGGCGATGACCAGGTACTGATTCCATTGGCCGTTTTTGAAGTGGTCATGCTGGTTAACCGCTGGGTCTTTCGACTGGGGCTCGGGTGACAACCAACCCCGTCCGGTGGCTTCGCCATAGATGAAGCCGGCTTGTCCCGGTCCGGATTCGATTTCGACTTGCGGTCCGTACAGACGACCGCCGTAGGAGTTCTTGGCGTCGGCATTTTTCAGCAGCGAACGGATCTGGACGCCGGAGTTGAGTCCGTCATCAACTTTGACTTCGAACCTCAGTTCAAAATCGCCGTAGTGCTTGTCGCTGGTCAAGAACGTGTTACCGCTGCCCGCGGCGGTTTTACCGACGATCACCCCGCCGTCTTCGACTTTGTACGTCGCATAGCCACTTTTGACGGACCAGCCGTCCAAGGTTTTTCCATCGAACAATTCCGTCCAACCGTCTTCGGCATGGGACACGGTGGTGGACAACAGAGAGAAAACGCAAACGGTCAGCAGGGACGTGAAGGATCGGCGAAGCATCAGGTGTCTCAAAAAAGGTAGGTACAAAAGGAGAGGGCCAGATTATAGATCAACGGATTGCAGCCGGGTCAAAACTTTCTGGTCAACGAAATCCGCTTTCGGGGGATGTCCACCTCCAGCACTTTGACCCTGACCACGTCTCCGACCGAAACGACGGCGTTCGGGTCGGAAACAAATTGATCGGCCAACTGGGAAATGTGGATCAGTCCATCCTGGTGGACACCGAGATCGACGAACGCGCCGAAGTGCGTCACGTTGGTGACGACGCCTTCCAAGACCATGTTGGGTTTGACGTCACCGATTTCGCTGACCGAATCATCGAATTTGACCGCCCGAAATTCGCTGCGTGGATCACGGCCGGGTTTGCCCAATTCCGCCAAGATGTCTTTGACCGTCGGAATGCCAAACGTTTGATCGGCAAAATCTTCGGCCCGCACCTTCTGACAAACCTGTGGATTTCCGATGATCGCCGACACGTCAGATTTCAGTTGCTTGGCGATTCGCTGCACCAACGGGTAGCTTTCGGGGTGAACGGCAGACTGGTCCAACGGTTGGTCACCACCGCGGATCCGCAAAAAGCCGGCCGCTTGTTGGAACGCTTTCTTGCCCAGCTTGGGGACCGACGTCAGCTCCGATCGACTGCAAAATCGACCATGGGAATCGCGATAGTCCACGATCCGCTCGGCCAGCTTCGGTCCGATCCCGGCGACGTGCGACAGCAGCGAAACACTGGCCATGTTCAGATCGACACCGACTTGATTGACACAGGATTCGACCGTTCGGTCCAGGCACTTTCGCAACTGCGTTTGATTGACGTCGTGCTGGTACTGTCCCACACCGATGGATTTCGGATCGGTTTTGACCAGTTCGGCCAACGGATCTTGCAGACGCCGGGCGATACTGATCGCGCCGCGGACGGTGATATCTAAGTCGGGAAACTCCTTCACCGCGATCTCGCTGGCCGAATAGATCGACGCCCCCGATTCGCTGACGGTCGCCTTGGTGATGTCCAGTTGATGGTCTCGAATCAAAGCGGTGACAAACGCATCGGTTTCGCGTGATGCCGTCCCATTGCCGATCGCGATCAGTTCCACGCGATGCTTCTTGATCAACGCCAACAGTTTGTCGCCGGCGGCCTTGGTATCGCTCTTCGGTGGCGTGGGATAAATCGTGGCGTTCTCAATAAACTTTCCCGTCCCGTCGACCACGGCGACTTTGCAACCGGTTCGAAACCCAGGATCAATCCCGATCGTCACGCGCGGGCCCGCTGGTGGAGCCATCAGCAGCTCACGCAAATTTTTGCCAAACACTTCGATCGCTTCGGCATCGGCTCGTTCTTTCAATTGTCCCAAGACCGACGATTCGGTGGCCGGCATCAACAATCGCTCGTAGCAATCTTCGACACATTGGTTGAGTTCGGCAGAGAATTCCGAGTTCCGGTTGGGCACCAGCTTTCGCTTCAAATCCGTCAGCTCTCGATCGCCTTCCAGTTCCACGCCCAGACGCAGAATCCCTTCGGCGGAGCCCCTCAGCATGGCCAACAGCCGGTGACCGGGGATGCGATTGACGGATTCTTGTCGTTCAAAATACTGGTCGAACTTCTCTGCACCTTCGGCAGATTTTTTCCCTCGTTTGACGACCGAAGTGACCTTGCCAAACTTGCTGGCCTGGTCAGCCAGCCAGGTCCGCGTTTGAGGGTCTTCCGACCACTGCTCGGCGATGATGTCCATCGCGCCGGCGAGTGCGGACTGGCCATCGGGGACTTCGTTGTCCGGGGCGACGAAGTCTTGCAGGACGTCCTGCTTGGAACGATTTAATTTTTTCTGGCTGAGGATCAGATCGGCAAGCGGTTGGAGGCCGCGTTCGCGTGCGATCGTGGCCCGCGTGCGTCGTTTCGGTTTAAACGGCAGATAAATGGCTTCGAGTGTGCGAAGGTCGACGCATTGTTCGATCTGCTTTCGCAAGGCGTCGGTCAGGTGCCCCTGTTGATCGATGGTTTTCAGCACCGTCTCCTTACGGGCCGCCAGCGCGTTGGCTCGCTCGAGCGCGTCTTCGATCGCCCGCAACTGGATTTCGTCGAGCGTGCCGGTCGCTTCTTTTCGATAGCGTGCGATAAAGGGGATGGTGTTGCCGGCTTCGAGCAATTCGATCGCCGCACGGACCTTGTTGAGCGGCAGATCGAGTTCGTCGGCAATTCGTTTCAGAGTTTGTTCGTCCATCGCGTCGCGGCCTATTCCTTGTGCGTCTGGGGCGGTATTCGAAGCGTGATTCCTTGGATCGGCATTTATAGCGAAACTTTACCGGCCGGCCAGCACGCGGTGGTTTTCTGAATCGGAAACGAAATACACGTCGTTGTTGCCTTCCCGCGACAGCACGGCGGTTCCGTGGGGGCGTTTCATTTTGAAGGGAATCTTCATCGTATCGATCACGTTGTTTCCCAAGTCGACGTAGCGCATCGCTTGGTTTTCGGTGTCCACCACCAACAGGTTGCCCGCCGAATCCACGGCGATGCCCTTGGGGCCCCGGAACGTCGCCGACAACGGATCGCCGCCGTCGCCACTGTGTCCCTGTTTTCCCGTTCCCGCGACACGACGGATCCGGCCTGATTGACGATCAATTTTCCACACGCTGTTGCCTTCGCGCAGCACCAACCAGATCGCCTGCTCGTCGATGGCCAGCGATCGCGGACCGAAGACCGAAACGTCGGATGCCAACTTGCCTTCTTCGGGAAGCTTGCGCTGACCGTTGCCGGAGACGGTGGTCACGATCCGGGTTTCCAAATCGATTCGCCGCAATCGGTGATTGGTCGTGTCAGCAACCAACAAACCTCCGTCGCCATCGAGCACAATGCTGTGGGGCTGGCTGAATCGGGCCATGTCCCCGGTCTGCCCGTCGCCACGAAACCCTTCGACTCCGTCACCGGCGAGGGTCTCGATCACTCCGCTGGCCGCATCGATTCGGCGGATGCAATGATTGCGTGTATCGGCGACAAACAAGTTGCCGTCACGATCGGCACGGATTTCGTGCGGCGCGTTGAACGTCGCTTCGATTGCCGGGCCGCCGTCGCCGCTGAGTCCCTTTTTTCCGGTGCCGGCGATCCGCCGAATCGTCGTGCCGTCATGATCCGACTTCCATATCGAATGGTCGTCGACGGTGCTGAAAAAGATCCCATCGTCGGTGACCTCGATGCCATAAACATTTTGCAATGCAACCGTCGTGGGATCCGAGGGTCGCACGGCGATCGGCGAATCCGGTTTTCCGGTTCCGGCGAAAACCGACCAGGATCGGGAATGAGACGTTTGCGCGTGGAGCGAGGATCCGGCGGAGGCGAGTTGAAAGAGAAAGACCGAGGTAACGAAAAGTCCGAAGGAAGGGAACCGATTGGCAAATCTCACGGAGCTTGAATCCTGAAAGCGATGTGATGGGCGGGGCAAGATCGCCGCCCATTCTAGTGCTTTGTCAACGTTTAGATTGAGGGTGCCGCGGAAAAGGGGTCAGGTACCAAAAATGCGAAGCACCCGTTGGGCCATTTGGTTTTTGGTACCTGACCCCTTTTCCGCTGACAGGCTGGAAGCCTATCCCACTTGTTTTCCGCCCAGTCTAGTCGTCGGCGGCCGCGCCGTCTTTGATCACAAATTTCGCTTTCAACCGAGCAACCTCTTCGGCCAAGCCGGCCTGACGCACGCTCCGGAGCACCTCTTGAAAATCCTTGTACGCATCGGGTGCTTCGTCGCGGGGATAGGCACTGCAATTGCTGATCACGTCATGCTCGGCGAGGCCTTGATCGATTTCGTGTTGCAGCAACTGTTTCTTGGCCTTGGTGCGGCTGAGCCGACGTCCGGCGCCGTGATTGACGCTAAACGCCGCGGCCGCCGCTCCCGCCTTTGCCACCATCACACTGGACCCATCGCGTGGATTTCCCGGCAACAGGATCGGGTGTCCGGTCGATTCAAACCGCGTGCCGACCAGTTGTGAATGCCCGGCCGGCAACGCGCGGGTGGCGCCCTTGCGATGGACCCATTGGACCTGTTCATCGATCGGTTCTTGACGGGCAATGTTGTGCGAAATGAAATAAACCAATTCACCGCGCACCCCGGGAAAGACTTCGCGGAACGCCTCCAGAACCAAGTCGTTGATCAGCAGATGATTGACGGTGGCGAAGTTGGCTCCCATTGCCATGTCACACAGATAGTCACGGCCTGCGGGTGAATCCACCGGCGCATAGACCAGTTGGGGGTCACCGGCGGGGAACGCCAAACCCTGTTTTTGAAACACGGTTTTTAACGCACGGAACTGCGCAACGGCCAAGTCGTGCCCGAATCCACGTGAGCCGCAATGCGATAGAAAGGCGACGCAGCCATCTTTGAGTCCGAAGGCTTCGGCGATGTCGCGTTGCGAGTGGACCAGCTGGACCACCTCGGCTTCGCCGAAATGATTGCCGCCACCGTAGCTGCCCAGCTGACGATACTTGGATTCAATGCGATCGAGTTTATCGCGGGTCCGCCCCATCCATTCCAGCCGCGCCGCCAACGTGTCGCAGCTGCCATCGGGTGCCGTGTGAGACGCATCCTCGCAAGCATCGGCCCAGGATTTTGAGATCCCGAGTTTCTTCAGCACCTGTTTCGACGCCCCCTCGGTGGCGATTTGAAACCCGAGTTTGCCATCGACGCGGCGTGACTTGGGGGCATGGCGTTGCCCGCGTCCGGCACCGGTGGGGACACGTTTGCATATGGCGCGAATCAGTTTTTTTCGAACCGGCAACGAATCGATCGCGTCGGCGGGCAAATCCATCTGCAACAGACTCATGCTGCACTTGATGTCGACGCCCACCGGACCGGGATAGATGTGTGTGGGCGAAACCATCACACAGCCGACCGGCGCGCCGTAGCCGACATGGGCGTCGGGGTTGAGCACGACGCGTGACACACCCGGTGCGCGGCGGCTGTTGATCGCCTGGGCCAGTGTCTCGCCGCCGAACGATTGACGAATGGGCTCGGTACCAATCACGGTGATCGGCGATAGGTCATCGCCAACCGGAAGGGTCGCCAAGGCGTCCCCCGTGACGGTCATCATCTCGTGCGTCGTGTCCACGCGTTAATTCAGCGGTGCGGCGTGCAGGTAAGTGGACCAGAAAAACGGTTCCTCTCCGGTCAGTGTCTCCCGTTCTTGATCGGATCCGGACAAGGTAGGTTCGCCCAAAGGCGAAATTTCACTACGGCGGAGGACACTCTTGGCTCGCGCAAAAGCATCGGCGGCGCCCAAAAACGGCAACTCTTGGACATATTCACGCAACAGGGTCGCCGTCGATTCTCCGCCCACCGCCCAGCGGCTGAGGATCACATCGCGGACACCGCTGTACTGAAACGCGGCGATCGTGTGCATGATCTCGTGGCCCGAGACCCCCTGGCTGGTGTCCAGGTTGGAACGAAAACCGGGCAAGAACACAGTGGTGGGCGTTCCCGGGGGATACCCCAACCAGGATCGCAGTCGGCCTTGTCGCAAGGACGCTTCGTACGCGGCAAGCGGCGAATCGAGCACCGAAGCGGGGTTGGGCGTCACCGGTTCGCCGACCAGCAGATGCCCCGCAACGTCGCCACTACGGCTGGTGGGGATCGACGCATCGGCGGGCAAACGGACGGCGGCACCGGCGTGAATGGAATCGAGGATCGATTTCACCAAGGATGCATTGGTTTCCGCGTCGCGTGGGGCGAAGAATTTTCCGGCCGTCATGGCGATGACGGGGTTGGTGGTTTTCAAAGCCGTCGGATAGATCGCCAGCGAAGGTGTGGCGGCGTAAGAGACTTTGATCGAATCGCCCAGCAACGGCGAATCTCGATCGTCTGTCGGCAGCAGTTCAAAGGGCAGGTACCAAAGCAGCGAATCGGGGATCACGACCAGATGTTTGATTCCCGCCAATCGCCCGGTGACCAGCGGCCCGGTGCCGGTCGCGATCAGACGGTCGCGCAAGGCGACCGCGTCGTCTCGCCAGCGATCGTCTTCGGGCAGCCGGGCGCCACGCGTCGGTGCCGCCCCGATCCCGCGCGTCAGCTTGGCGATTTCGCCGGCGATGCGGCTGGAACCCTTGATCGGCCAATAGGTGGATTTCTGTTTGGTGCACAGCACGACGTGGAGCACATTTCCGTCCTCGTAAAACGCCAGGATGCCGACATCGTCGGCCAGCACCGCTGTGGGTTGTTTGTCATCGAGCGGATGAGGCATCACGACGGGCAGCTCGTTGCGGTCGATGGCAATCGCCCACGCTTGAGCGTCGAGTTGATCGATGCGGTTTTGCACGAGCGCCGGATCGGCGCCGGCGGCGGGCTTGGCATCCAAACCGGCTTTGGCGGCGTTGCGGAGGTCACGAATGGATTTATCGGCGGCGTTGCGAAATTCAACGACCTTCTTTTCCAGCAGTTCGTCCGGCATTCGCGAGAGCGCACGCACTTGCATCACGCGTCCGCCCAACGGCAACTGGCTGCGGATCCGTCCCGCCTGCAGGTCTTCGATGCGGGCGAGCACGTCTTGGCCGCTGTCACGTGAGGCCGCGGTACGCAATCTGGCCAGCCGCAGCATCTCGCGATCGGCGATCACGCCGGCGATGGCATCGACGGGGTCACGCCGCCAAACTTCGATTCCGGGATCATCGGCATAGCGAGACAACAAGACATCGGCGGACTGGCCATCCAGATTTCGGCCCAACGCCAACCGCACACGCTGCAATTGATACAGTCGCGGCATCGAGATCAGCGACCGTTTTCGCAACCGGCTGTTGGTCGCAAACTGAAAGATCTGTGACAAGCTTTCGTCCCAGGGACGGGCCGCACCGGAATCAGCCGATGTGTTGGCCGCGCGGGTGGCCAAGCGGGCCGCGACATAGGCGCCATAGGCATCCAGCCGGGGTTGAAAAACGTCGCGCCGCATCGCGATCGATTTCGCTTCGCCCAATCGCGCCTGGGCCGAGGCAAAATCGCCCGCCGTGACGGCGGCATCCGCCGAAGCGATCAGGCAGTGCAGGGCGGCCAGTCGCGATTTCCGCAGCAGGTTGGTCGCGGCGACTTGCCCGGCCTGTTGGACCACCGCGGCGTCTTTGGCCGTCGCGCAACCGGCAGCCAACTGCAACGCTTCGCCGACCCATTCGAAATAATCCATCGACGCGGCCTGGTTCGTGATCGCCAAACACAATGGAATCGCCGCGGCGGGTTTGTCCGATCCGGCCAGCGCCGATGCGGCGCACAGCCCGGTGATCGGCGTGATCGGGTGAACGCCCCCGTTGTACATCGCCTTGGTCGCGGCATCGGTCACGGCGTCTTCATCTTGCATCGCGCCGAAACGCTCGGCCGCCCGCATCGCACCGATCAAACTTCGCGCGATCGGCAATTGCAGCCCCGCAGGATACTTGGTGCTATCGAGCAACTGCGTCGCCAACGCGTCGCCTTCGGCAAGCGGCCCCAGAATGATGCGGCGACGGTAGGACGCGATCGCCAGCCCGCGCAAGATTTCAATCGCGTCGATCGGCTTGATGTTCAACTCTTCGATGTTGCCGCCCAGGGCCAATCGGGCTTCGGTCAATTGCTCACCGGAGTAAAATTTAATCGTTCGGGTGACGGGCAATCGATTGACCGCGTTGGCCTCAGGCCACAAGTACTGCTTCGGTGCGTTTTTGAACTGCGACATCAAGACTTCCGACCACACCGGTCGCCCCAGCCAACCGCGATATCGAATCGCGATTTTCAACGACATATCCAGACTCTGCATCGCGCCTTCCAAGTCGCCGAGTCGGTACTGGCATTCGCCCATCATTGCGAACACCGGAATCGCATCGATCCAATGCCCGTTGATGTCTTTGCGGGTCCGCGCGATCGCAACGTCAAAGGCGTCCATCGCCCGTTCCAAATCGCCGCTGCGGTAAACTTCCAAGGCGAAGTAATACTCCGGCGACGGATAACCGCTGCCCATCGGTTCGCGACCCAAGCTCGGTCCCAGCCCCGCGCCTTGGCCGAACGCCGTCTCCGAGACAGCGAGCGACACGACCAACAACAACATTGCGGAAAACATGCGGCCCGAGCGGCTACGCTGTGAAGCATTCTTTAGCGGTAGGGCGCGAGCCCTCCGGTGTTTTGGCAAAGATGAAGAACCGGTGGGCTCGCGCCCTGCCGCTAAAACCTCAACCAACACATGGAAAAAATGCTTCACAGCGTTACCCGAGCGGGTCGAAGAGAAGAATCGCGCCATCATGCTGGTGTGCCTTTTGGGATTTCAGCTGGGGAGAATTCGGTTCACCGACTCAATCCGGGTCGATGGCCCAGGAACGAGAGCGGCACGTGCGCGTGCGAGGCAACACGGCGCGGGGGCTTTTAGTTTACGCCACGGTTAGGCTGCGGTCGAATCTCTGGACTCGGGCTGGCGCGGAGATCGCGATGTGAGAGATGGGTTTGCCAAACCGACGGCCCCCCCTAGAAAAACGGGGATTCTGAAAAAATGGCCCACCGATGGCAGCGCGAACCCACGGATATCGGTCGGAAGGACTATCCGTGGGTTCGCGCTGCTATCGGTGGGTTTCTTTCCGTAGCGACGGCCCCTGAAGTGAACGGCCCCCAAGACTCCCCGTCACAGGGTGGGGCCGACGGTCCAGGGGACAAATTCATGGTCGCCGAAGCCGTTTCGCTCGCTGGCCGTTCGTTCGCCACTTGCCACCCGCAAGGCGAATTCAAAGAATTCGTCGCCGAGTTGCTCGATCGATTTGCCGGCGATCGCTTCGCCGGCGTCCAGATCCATGTCGTCGCGCATGCGGTGAAACAGTTCGCTGTTGGAGGCGACCTTGATCACCGGGGCCGGCTTGCAGCCGAAACAACTGCCGCGGCCGGTGGAAAACATCACCAAATTCGCTCCGCCGGCGACCTTTCCGGTCACGCTGGCGGGGTCAAACCCCGGCGTGTCCATCACCGTCAGCCCCTTGGCGGTCACACGTTCGGCATAGTCATACACCGCTTCCAAGGCCGTCGAGCCGCTTTTGGAAACCGCACCGAGCGATTTTTCGGTGATCGTCGACAGCCCGCCCGCTTTGTTTCCGACCGAAGGGTTGTTGTTCAGCTCGCCGCCGTAGTGGGCCACGTACCGCTGCCACCAGTGCAACAAGTCGACCAGTTTCTGCGCGACCTCTGGCGACCGACTGCGATCGCACAGCAAGTGCTCGGCGCCATACAGTTCGGTCGTTTCCGAGATGATCGACGTACCGCCGCAAGCCACCACTCGATCGGAAACGATTCCGATGGCCGGATTGGCGGTGATTCCGGAATAGCCGTCACTGCCGCCACATTCGACGGCGATTGACAGCGCCGAGGCATCGGCGGTGGTACGGGTGGCTTGATTGGCCAAATCCAACACCTGCTCGAGCATCCGTTCGCCGCGGGCGATGGTGGCCTGCGATCCGCCTTCGGTTTGCATGGTCAACATCGGCACACCGTCGTCACGGGTCAAGGGCCGGCCGTCGGGAGCATACAGCGGAACGATCCCATGGTGCCCGGCGAGATAGGCGGGCGTGTTTTGCTCGCACCCCAAGCCGATGATCAGCCGTCCGCCGACGTTGGGATGGTCGGCATAACCGGCCATCGTTCGCGCGATCATCTGATGTTTGCGGCCGTCGTACTCGATCGCACAGCCGGTGGTGTGCGAGGCCGCGAACACGCCGTCGACATTGGGCCAACGTCGCAGACGCTGTTCGTCAAATCGCGCCACGATCTTGTGACAAACCGTCGCGCTACAATTGACCGTTGACAAGACGGCCACGTAGTTGCGTGTGCCGATTCGCCCATCGGGTCGAACGTAACCCTGGAAAGAACGTCGCAGGGGCAAAGGTTTCGCGGGCGGGTTGGTCGACGCGATCGTCTCGGCAACGCGGTGCCGGTCTTGCAAATTATGGGTGTGGACGTGGCACCCTGGTTGGATGGATTCCCGAGCGATCCCGATCGGTTGGCCGTACTTGCGGACCGGCGTCTGGGCGGGGATGGGGCGAATCGCAAACTTGTGCCCGGTCGGAATCGGGCCGGCCAGCGTGATCGGGTTTCCGTCGACCCGCAGCACCTGTCCGGCGACGAGCGGGTTGGTCGCAATGACCACGTTGTCGTCGGCGTGCAATCGAAGGTAGTCGGGCATTTCTTTGACGTTGCTCATCACGTAATCACGCTGCCTATGGTTCCGGCGCCCGCGGCGCGAACGTATATTCGCGGACCCGTAGCCGCAGCACCAGGGTACAGCATTTGCTGGGATGTTTGCCGCAGGGACAGTCTTCCTTTGCGAAGGGCGTCTGTCGCTGACGACCTGTCCTTGCAATCAAGCTTTGGGGCTCACAGGCTTCGGGGCGTCTCGGCAGCTGGAGCTGTCGGGAACTGGGGTTCGGGCTGACGAAGCCGTCCCACCGATACATCGTCTTCCACGCACGCGGATCGAAACCTCGATGAAAATCCACGAATACCAAGGCAAAGAACTTTTCCGACGGGCCGGTGTGCCGGTCTTGGACGGCGTCGTCGCCACCACGCCCGATGAAGCTGCCGCGGCGTATGAGAAACTGGGTGGCCCGATCGCAGTGGTCAAGGCACAGATCCACGCCGGTGGACGGGGCAAGGGCACGATCATCGACAACCCGAAACAGCACGGTGTGGTGCTGGCCAAAAGCGCCGACGAAGCTCGAGCGGCCGCGGCCGGATTGCTGGGAAAAAAACTGGTCACCATCCAGACCGGACCGGCTGGCCAGACCGTCAACAAGGTGTTCGTCGAAGCCGGCTGTGACATCGCCCGCGAACTGTACTTGGGAATCGTGCTCGATCGCGCCGTCGCCAAACCCGTGCTGATGGTCAGCACCGAAGGCGGCATGGAGATCGAAACGGTTGCCGAAAAGACACCCGGACTGATCCACAAAGAACACTTCGACCCGGCCGTCGGTCTCGAAGCCTATCAAGTGCGAAAGCTCTGCAAGAAGTTGGGCATCGGCGGCGCGGCAGCCAAGGCGGCGGCGAAGTTCATGCCGGCGATGTGCCGATTCTACGTCGATTCCGATTGCGAATTGGCCGAAGTCAACCCGCTGGTCATCACCGGCGATAACCAAATGATCGCCCTGGACGCCAAGATCACCTTCGACAACAACGCCCTGTTCCGCCATCCCGACTACACCGACCTGCGTGACCTGGCCGAAGAGGAAGAGAGCGAACTCCGCGCCGGCAATGCCGGACTGAGCTATGTGAAACTGGAAGGCAACATCGGCTGCCTGGTCAATGGTGCCGGGTTGGCGATGTCCACCATGGACATCATCAAGTACCACGGCGGCCAGCCGGCAAACTTCTTGGACGTCGGCGGCAGCGCCAACACCGAACAAGTCACCGAAGCGTTTCGGATCCTGTTGTCCGACCCCAACGTCAAAGGCGTGCTGGTCAACATCTTTGGCGGAATCGCCCGCTGCACCACCATCGCCGGTGCACTGATCGAGGCCAGCAAGACCGTCGGCTTTGACGTCCCACTGGTGGTTCGCTTGGAAGGCACCGAAGTCGAAGAGGGACGCAAGATGTTGGCCGAAAGCGACGTCGATGTCATCAACGCAACCGACATCACCGACGCGGCAAAGAAGATCGTCGCCGCGACCGGGGTTTGATCCCAATTTTGAAACCCGAGCGCTCAAGTTTCATCTGGAAAGCTTGAGAGCTGAAATCCGAAGTGCTGCACTTCGTTTCACCATTCAACCAATCGCACACCTGACTCGACTGAGACGAACCTTCCGATGAGTATTTTGATTGACGCGAGTACGAAAGTCATCTGCCAGGGCATCACCGGCAGTGCGGGCAAATTCCACACCCTGGGCTGCCGCGATTACGGCACCCAGTTGGTCGGCGGCGTGACGCCGGGCAAAGGCGGCCAAGACGTCGAGGGGATCCCCGTTTTTGACACCGTCGAAGAAGCCGTCGCTGAAACCGGCGCCGACGCGACCATGATCTTTGTCCCCCCGCCGTTCACCGCCGATGCCATCCTGGAAGCGCTCGATGCCGGCATCAAGGTGATTGCCGCGATCACCGAAGGCGTGCCGGTCATCGACATGGTGCGGGTCTACGAAAAGGTCCGGGCCAGCGACGCGGTGCTGATCGGCCCCAACTGCCCCGGCTTGATCACCCCCGGCCAGTGCAAGATCGGAATCATGCCCGGCTACATTCACAACCCCGGCAAAGTCGGCGTGATGAGCCGCAGTGGGACGCTGACTTACGAAGCCGTTTGGCAAACCTCCGCGCTCGGACTCGGGCAAAGCACCTGCGTCGGCCTGGGTGGGGACCCGATCGTGGGAACCAGCTTTATCGATCTGCTGAAACGCTACCAGGCGGATGATCAGACCGAAGCAATCCTGATGATCGGCGAGATCGGCGGATCGGCCGAAGAAGAAGCCGCTGCGTTCGTCAAGGAACACGTCACCAAACCGGTCGCGGCGTTCATCGCCGGCCGGACCGCACCTCCCGGAAAACGCATGGGCCACGCCGGTGCCATCATCAGTGGCGGAAAAGGCACGGCGACGGAAAAGGTTGCCGCACTGGAAGCCGCCGGCATCACCGTCGCCCCGACCCCGGCCGACATGGGCCAAGCGGTCGTCGATGCGATGAAAGGCTAAACGCGCGGACAAAAAAGTGGGATAGGCTTCCAGCCTGTCGATGCTGAAATGACTTGCCGCCCACCTCGTTCCCCGGCTCCCGCCTGGGAACGCGAGGCCACGGAGGCTCCCGCCTCCGGCAGAGGCCAGGCAGAGCCTTGTCACGAGTCGAAGTGGGATAGGCTTCCAGCCTGTCGATGCTGAAATGACAGGCTGGAAGCCTATCCCACTGGCGGCCCGCTTACTGTGAGGGGCGACTTCGGCGTTCATCGCCGACGACGATGGCGGAACCGTTGTGAATCGACTGCGGGGCGACGAGATAGAACGGCTGGTCGGCAACGATTTCTCGGCCGTCAGTGAGGAATAATCGCATCCGGACACACCACCGCAAACGGATCAGCCGGCCGTGATAGCTCAACGGTGTCGCCGGCAGCAAGCAGGAGAGCGAGTGTTTGTCGGCCAGCCCGAAGCGGCGAATCCGCTCTTCCTCATAACGCTCAAAATGATGCACATGCAGGTCGGTGTCGCCCTTGCCCTCGGAATACCAGAGCACGGAGATCTCGATCGCACTGAGCGAGTCCAGCGTGACGCGGGACACTCGCCAGGTCGCCGAAAGCTCCTTTCCGCCCTCGTAAATGCCGTCCTCGCGGCATAACGACACGCTCACCGCGGGCTGCGTTTCGGAGGCAAGCCTGGAGGATGAACGACGACGGGATAGCTTCGGCAGAACGATGGCCACGGACGGGCTTCTCCAGAGACGATCACTTTCCATCGCACCGCATTATGCGATGCCACAAAGGAATGCATCACATTGGATGGAAGGTCGATGGTGAATTGTTGCTCCCAAGGTGCCTGCGGGTCAACTCGAACATCGCGTTCGGCACACAATTCTTGCGTGAAAACTTCATATCGCTCCACCCGGACATCTGTCCCCTGACGATAAACCGTCTCTTCCTCGCACGCGACACGCACGCGCAACCGCCGCAGCCGTAGCCGCCCGGATTGTGAAACGAACAGGCGGTATTTGCAGCCTGGGTAGAGCGGATGGTCGCTGATTTCGACAATCGTCGGCCCGATCCCCGCCGATCGACGCAACTGGGCCAAAAAATACCGAAACGACCAATAACCGACCCCGCCAAACGGTAGGAGCAGTCCGGTCAGAATATAACGCGGACTTGAATGCCAGAATCCGAGCACGACCACGGCCAGCAAGACGAACCAGACCGCGTTCCAGAGCAGTGCCAGCAGCGCGGGGCCGACCAGTTCATTGCCCGACGTCCCCTCGGCGGCCAAACGGTACGTCAAACGCTCGCCCGGACTGTCCGTCAGCGCGTTGCCGCGTGGCACCGATGGCATCTTTTCGATCTCAGTCGCCGACGGAACGATGATCTCGATCGACGACGCCCGCTTGGCCATGGCCGACCGGCGCTCATTGCTGGCCCCCACGCGAACCAGGCGATAAATCAATCCGCCCGCGCCGGACCCGATCGCCGCGACCCCCAAGACGCCGAAAATCCAGCTCGCCAAGCCGCCCCCGTCAAGCTCTTCAGGCGTCACGGCTTCGGGCTGGATTTTCGTTAACTCTTTGAGTGTCTCCAGCTGGTCCCAGGATGACAGCTGGCTGATCACCACCAACGACACGACAAACACGCCGACCAGGAAGACGCCGCTGTAAAAGGCGGTTTCCCAGAGCAGGCTGCGGAGCTCCGTGCCGATGAACCGCTTTCCCCGTTTCTTGCTCCAGGGTCGAAGAAAGCGCGCCATATCAACGGGGTTGCTGAGGTCGTCGGCTGGGGCGATAGAACCCAAGCTCTTCCAACGCGGTGTAAACTTCACCGAGAGTCTTCTCGCCGAAGTTGCTGATCGACAGCAAACGCTTGGGCGTCGCGCCCAACAGATCACGCACCGTCAGGATACCGGTTTCTTCAAGACAATTCGTCGTGCGAACCGACAACCCCATCTCGGCGATACTCAAATCCAAACGCTCGTTGCGCAGACGGGCTTCCTCGTCGGCGCGGCTCAGTGGAATTCGCGTGCTCATTCCAAACTCCTTTTGGTCGGGCAAATGAAGGGTGGCAAGATTTGTCGAGAGAGTAAGCGATGTTCACGCGGTTGGCAAAGAGCCTGAATCGAAAATCCAACGTTTTGCGGGAATCACTCTTGGCTTGTGGGTGCTACGGTTTGCAAGCAAACGTACTGCAGGGCAACCCGGAACCTGCTGACTCGTACGTTTGCTGTGTCGACTTGTTCCCAGGCTCCGCCCTACGCCGTGAACGACTTTTTAGCGGTAGGGCGCGAGCCCTCCGGTGTGTTGGCAAAGATGCGGGACCGGAGGGCTTGCGCCCTGCCGCTAAAACCTCGTCAACCACAGGAAATAAATCGTTCACGGCGTAGGGCTCCGCCTGGAAACACAATGCCTTGAAGGCTCCGCCTTATCGCTGCGAGGCGGAGCCTGGGCTGTGCAAAGTTGCCGTCTCGCGCCATCGCTAGATTTCTGCCGAATCGATTCTGCGATGGACCATCGATGAGCATGGAGCGGTTGGGCATCAAAAACACGATGGACATCAGCCGATTCGCGCAAGCGTTCGGGCCTCGGCAACCACGGAGGGCCCGTAGGCTGGCGCCAAACGGCTGATCCCACGAAGCCCCCAAGGGAATGGAAACCGCCAAAATCCTGCGAAGGAATGCACGTTTCAACGGAGAGATTTTGCACAGCCCAGGCGTAGCCTCCGGCGAAGCCCGTTCCAAGGCGGAGCCTTGGAACGAGGTGGTAGGCGGAGCCTTGAAACGAGGTGGTGCCCCACGCCCTGCGCCCTACGCCCTGCGCCCCACGCCCTGCGCCCCACGCCCTGCGCCCTACGCCGCGACCAATTCGCGACTGAGCGCCGCGTACTGAATCCACTCGGTGACCTCCTCCAGATCCGGCAACTGGCCCCCGCGGATGATCCGCTTGCCCTCGTTGCTTCGGGCGACCGGGTCGATCAACGCGAACAATTCACTCGGGTCATACTCCGCAACTTCCTCCGCCGTCGTGACATCCGCAGCCACCAACAACTGCGCGTCGTGCCCACGCAGCATCGGGACTCGGCAAACCAAGATCGCCTGGTTCTGCCACGCCGTGATCACCTCTGCGTCGATCCGTCGGTGATCCAAGCGGTCGGCCAAGTCGGCCGCGTCGGCACGGAGCAGGTCTTCCACGGTGACGATGTCGACCGCTTCAAGTCGTTCAGCCATCCGTGCTCCGATCGACGGCGCGTCCACGATGGGACTGTCGCGTTGGAGATAAAAACGAAGTTCCTTGTCGCCGCTTTCGGAGTCGAACGACCGAGTCTCATCACGCATCCGCTCCCGTCGTCGCGAACGATCCGACGACGAGCGTTCGGATCCGCGTCGTGACGAGCGGCTGCTTGAACGTCGCGACCGCGACTCACCGTCGCGACGGCTTCGCGTGCGCTCGCTCCGCTCGGTTTCAGAGTCGCTGGTTCGGTAGCCCTGATCCGCGGTTTGCGACGAATCCGCGTCGCGGCGTGATCCCGACTCACCGACGCGACGGCTGCGTCCGTCGGAACCGATGTCGTGACTGCGGGCGGTGCCGCTGATGGATCGGCTGCCGTTTCGAGCCCGATTGGATTGCCCATTGGCTCGACCATTGGACCGACCGGACAGTCCGCCACTGCGTTGCCGCGAACTGGACGAACGCCGGTTTGACCGGGATCGGTTGGATGAGGCACGGACAATGTTTCCGTTGTCATCGACGAATTCGTATTCATAACGATCGTCGTCCAGTTTGGCATCAACCGGTTTGCGATCGCGTTGCTGGCGGAGCACCCGACCGTCGACCGTCTGGTGATCTCGCACCATGCCCAGCGGGTTGTCGTCGGTGTCCACGTTTGCCGCCGCGATCCAGCTGGTGATCCGCGATAGTTCGTAACTGGTGCCGCTGAGCAGGATCCGCTGCCCGCGTTCGGTCGCCAGAAACGCTTCCACGCGATCGAGCAGATCGGCCGGGTCGATCGATGCCAGGTGCCCCGCATCGGCGATTCCGCATCCGACCAGCACCCGGGCGTCAAATCCACGCAACTGGGGGACATGACAAACCAAGCGGCTCTCGGCCTGCCAACGCCGAATCGTCGCCGCGGTCACGCCGGCCAGCCCGAGCGAATCAGCCAGCCGGTTGGGATCTTGATTCATCAGATGGTTGATGTGCGTGACCTGCAATCTGCGCAGACGCGCTGCGGCGACCGCGTCGATCGAAGGCGCTTGATCGATGGGGCTATCGACGGACAGGAAAAACGGAGACACCGGTCCGCGCTGGCTGGCCGCCGGATCGCCTGACGGCTTGGATTGCGGGTGCTCCGCCGACGACCGAGACGCGGCCGCTGGTGCACTGTGGCTGTGCAGCGTTTGTGCACGGTGAGCCGATTGCGCAGCCGGCGCGGTCGTGTAGGAATCGGCGAAATAATATCCGTCGTGCCAATGACCCGCATCGTGTTGAGATCGATCACCGGACGTCGGATCCGGAGATCCCGCCGGCATCGACGCCGGGTAGGCCGTCGCCTGCGTGGCGGGAGCAACCGGTGCGGCTGACGCCGCCGGCCCCATGTAAGCAGACCCCAGAGAGTGAGACCCTGCATAGGGTGAAATCCCGTACGCTTCCTGCCAAACAGCGTCCAGATTGCGATTGATATCGGCCAGTGAGGCACCGATCGGCAGGTGATCAAAGTACTCGTCGTGATAGCGGTCGACGAAGGCATCGCTGTGCGGCATCGGGTCGTTGGAAGCTACACCGTTGGAAGCCAGACCATTGAAAGTCGGCGGCAAGTGCGACGGCGCGTGGGGACCGGCGTAACCTTCGTCCGAAAAATGCGGGCTCCAAAGCGGTCGGTGCTCGTGTCGGACGCGTTGACCATGGATCGTGAACACCTGGCCTCCGTGGCGAGCGACTTGGTCCGCGAACATCGAATCGCTGGCCAACAAGACGACTTGTCGTCCATTTTTGGCAAAGTCGTCCAGTGCCGCGAGCACCGAAAGGTTGACGCCCGCGATGGGCGAACCGCCGGCATGGACGGGGTAGTCTGCGTCCGTTGCGTGAATCGCCCCCAACGTCTCCCCGACTTCTTGATGGCGCAACAGTTCGCGCGGAACTTCGATCACCAGCGGGATGGCGCGTCCGGTTCGGGCCAGCAAGTCGGCTGCGGCCATGCGTAGCGCCAGTGCCGCCAGCGCCCGATCGGCCGCGGGGCAATTCGCTTCTTCACGCCCATCGATCTTGGCAAACCCGATTCGCGTCGCCGTCTCGATCTGGCCGGGGGCGGTGGTGAAATCTGCGTCGTTCCAATCCAGTCGCGACAACCGGCCACCGGAGAGACGGACCAACCATTGGCTCGCTTCATCAGCCAACGGAGACGCCGAGCGGGAGACCGCTCGGGGCACGCCGAGCATTTTGATCAATTCGGCGCGACGACGTTTCAGCCATTTCACCCGTGGCGTCTCGCCCAAGCTCGGCTCGGCAAGCGAGTCGAGTGCACGCAATTCGGACTCCACCGCGTCGATCTCCCGTTGCAGCGTCGCGGGTTCCCACGTGACGCCGTTTCGCCCCGGATAGCCGCGGCCGGTGTAGCCGACGTCAACGCCAGCCCATTGGGAAGCATCCAGCCCAGGGTAGGCGGATTGCGGTGCGGCGACGGGGCTCATCGGCTGGGCCAACATCTGACGACGCAGCCGCGCCGCCCGGGCGACACAGCGATCGAGTTGTGCGGTGACTTGATCGAGTTCTTTGCTCCGCGCGATCGCTTCACCATCAAGGTGATTGATGTACCAGGCCGACCAGGTTTGCCGATGATAGGCGTCGTCCAACCAAGACGGATAGCGGAGCCGTTCTGCCAACTGGCGATCGCGAACCAAGCCTTCGCGATAGGCCAACAGCCGCTCGATCGTCGCGACGACCCACTGCTCGCTGCGTCGCAAATCGTACAACTCGTGGTCTCGACGCACGGCCAGGGCGTGCTCGGCGGCGCGTGCTTCGCGCAACGGCTCGGTCGTGGAATAAGCAAACCGGAATCCGTGCCGGCGAACGTTTTGCAAGTCGTCTCGGATCGCGCGGAGCGAATGCGCCAGCGAGTGGCTTCCCCGATAAGCCAGATCCGCAGGCAGATCGCGATACCAGACCGGAGTGGCCGAGTGTGGGTGATCGTAGCGGGCCGCAAGCCAATCGACTTGGCGCACGATCGCTTCGATCCGCAGATCGATTTCGTCTGGCCAACGCGACGGACGGGCGGCGGCGGAAAACGCCGACCACGACGCTGCCATCGAAGGGTCGTCGGCGTAGTGATCCAGCGAGGAAAGGAAGTGATGCATGCGCTGGCGGCGCAGCATGTGTTCCGACATCGGCAACGCCCCCGTCTCACGCAACGGCCGATCAAAGGTGTCGCGGTGAACGGCGGACGAGATGATTTCGCGCAGACCGGACAACTCCGTCATCACGCGACGCCAGCGTGTGATTTGGGCATCGACGTCGATTAATTTTCGCCGCAACTCGGCGTCGACGTCCAATGCCGCGCCGTGGCTGAGCGCCCGCCCGCCGGCCAGTTCGGCACTCGCGTCGCGGGCATAGGGCGACGCGGTGATCGGTGCGGTGTAGCGAACGCGATTGCGATCGAATTGCAGATGGGCCAGCCAACGCGACAGCTCGCTGTGCCGGACACGAAGCTGCCAAATCTGATCGTGAAGCTCGGACAGCTCGGCACCGATCGGTGCGCTGTGATCGGGCCACTGTGCGGATTGCTGGGCCGATTGCAGAGCCGACTGCAGGTCCGCCAGCCGGGACTGCAGCTGTCGTCGCCGCACGGCGATGGATTCGGCGTCCAACAGGGAGCAATGCGGGCCGGCGGAGGTCTGCCGAATCGATGCCAATTCGGCTTCGATGCGGGCCAGTTCATCGCGCATCGCACGTCGTGGTGCGTGCTGGTCGGACGATGCTGCCGGCGAGAGCCCGCTGACGGTCGAACGATTGACCGGCAATCCGGCGAACAAGGCGGGATCGCCCAGTCCGCTGCGGAGGCAGGCGGCGATGACTCGGGAAATGCTGATCACGGCAGTGTCGGTGACGATGCCGTCGACGATCGATTCGGGGATGCGAATCGATTCCAAGGCACGGGTCGCGTCGGTCGAATCGGCGATCCCGTTGATCCAGCTGCCGTGCAGCCAATCGAATCGATGCGAGGCCTCGCCGCGGGATTCGAATTCGATGGTCCGTCGTCCGCTGGGCGTGCCGTCGTGCTCACGCCGGCAATGGATTTTCCCGTTGCGGTCAGCCCAGACCACGCGGCCGGCCGAGGAGCTCATCATCCCCAGCGGGTAGTCGCGTCGGATCAGCGAGTCCCGGATGAAGCGGACGATCGCCGTTTTCCCAGAACCCTCCGGCGTGCAAATCACGTTCAAGCATTCTGAGAAGGGCCCCAGCTCGACACGAGTCAGGGGGCCGTGAGTGTCGATATCGATCCGGTCCAACAACATGGTCGGGCTCCTCCTTGGCCACAGCAACAATACATTTTCAGCGGCCCGAACGACGGCCAAAATTCATTTCGACGTTGCGGGAAACGGGCAGCTGGGATGCGGGATCGGGGCACTTTAGTGAAAGTCGTGTTTCACGAAAAGAGGAATCTGCGGCCGCCTTGTCTTGACGCGCCGCCCGCAAAAACCGTAGTCCAGGGGCGTGAAACGACGTCTGATCGCGGTCGCCGACGTTCGCATGACGCTGACGGGCCGATGCCGTGTTTGGCCCCCGACACATCCGATTTCTTCGCCGATACTCTGCCCATGCCGCGATGCCACCTCCCGCCGCGATCGATTCGACAGCCCGGCAATCCCCGCCGTCGTTACTCACTGGCGATGCCCCTGTGGCTTGCCGCTCCCCTTCTCGCCGCCCCGATCTTGCTGGCCGGATGTGCGTCCTGGTCCAGCTGGCCCAGCCATGACGATCCGCATCAAGAACCCCGCGCGGCCGCGCTACCGCTGAAAAAAATCCCACGCTCGATCGAGCTGGAAACGCGTTTTGTCCAGATCCGCTTCGACCCGACCGATCCCGACCAGCTGCAATCGATGTGGCAATGGGTGGACGAAACCGTGCTGCCGCCGGAAACCCGAAAGGTGCTCTATCACAACGGGTTACGGATCGGGAAAGCGGCTCAGCTGGACCGGCTGGTGGGCAAACTCGATTCGCTGCAATCGGCCCAACCGCCCGACGTCGTCGCCGAATTCCTCAGCTCGGTCTCGGTTTCCAGCCACCAATCCGAAGGCTCCAAGACGATCCCGATGCGGCTGGGAAAACGCTACGAATTGCCGGTCCGATTGCCGGTGCAAGGCGACCAGGTGGTGATCATCCACGAGGAACCGCAACCGGTCGGCCAGACGCTTCGAGACCCCCAGTTTCTGTTGGCGGTCACTCCCCAACCGGGCAGTTCCGCCGCACAAATTCGCCTCCGGGTGCGCCCCGAAATTCAGCACGGCGACATGCAGCAAGACTGGGTCCAGGGGGATGCGGCCTTGCGGATCGACGTTCGCCGTCAATCCTGGTCACTCGATGCGATGGAATTTGAACTGATCGGCGGCGAGGGCGATCTATTTGTGATCTCGGAAACCGCCGACCGAAAGGGGCTGGGCACGGAGATGTTTGGGGGCAAAAACGTCGACCAAATGGAGCAACAAACGGTTTTGCTGATTCGCATCGCCAACGTCCCGACGCCCGCGGAAAAGCTGTAACGCTCCGCCTACGAGAAATCGGATCCATCCGATATCATCGGCGGCACTGCACTTCTTTCAATCTCCGTGCGTTGACCCATGAAAACCGACGAACTCCGCGAAAAATATCTCGAATTCTTTGAATCCAAGGGCTGCGTCCGAAAGCCCAGCGATGTGTTGGTCCCCACCTGGGACCCCTCGGTCCTGTTCACCCCGGCCGGGATGAACCAGTTCAAGGATCACTTTCTGGGCAAAGTGAAACTCGATTTCACCCGCGCGACGACCTGTCAAAAATGCCTTCGCACCGGCGACATCGATAACGTCGGCCGGACCGCTTATCACCACACCTTTTTTGAAATGCTGGGGAATTTTTCCTTCGGCGACTATTTCAAAAAGGAAGCCATCGCCTGGGCCTGGGAGTTCTTGACGGCGAAAAAGTGGCTGGCCATCGACCCCACGAAATTGTCCGTGACGGTCTACAAAGACGATGACCAGGCCTATGAGATCTGGAAACAGTCGATCGGGTTGCCGGACGATCGGATCGTGCGAATGGACGAAGACGAAAACTTCTGGCCCGCCTCGGCACCCAGCGAAGGCCCCGACGGAGTGTGTGGTCCGTGCAGCGAAATCTACTATCACCTCGACGACGGCAGCGACGTCGAAATTTGGAACCTGGTGTTCACCCAGTTCAATCGCGTCGGCGACCCGCCGGACAATCTCAAACCCCTGCCGAGTCAAAACATTGACACCGGCATGGGACTGGAACGAACCGCCAGCGTCCTGCAAGGCGTTTCGACCAACTTCCACATCGATTCGCTGCGTCCGATCGTCGATGCCGCCGCCGACGTCGTCGGGGTGCACTACGACCCCGATAGCGACAACGGACGACGGTTGCGACGGATCACCGATCACGCTCGGGCCTGCGCGTTTTCGATCCACGAGAACGTCTACCCCGGTCGTGACAAGGCCAAGTATGTCGTCCGTCGTCTGATCCGACGCGCGGTGTTGGATGGTTACCAAATGGATCTCCGCGAGCCCTTCCTGCACAAGCTCGTTGCCGCAGTCGCCGACGCCAGCCGGACCGCGTACCCCGAACTGAGCGAAACCGTCGAGCGTGTCAGCGAAGTCATCGAGTCCGAAGAGAACGCCTTCTTCGGAACCATCGACGGCGGCATGAAACGCATCGGACAACTGTTCGAGGAGATGAACGACGAAGACGCGGTGATGGTGCCCGGCAAAGAAGCGGCCGAGCTGAACACGACCTATGGCGTCCCGCCGGAATTGTTGCAAACCCTCGCCGCCGAAAAGAATTTCACCTTCGATTGGCCGGGCTATCGCGACGCGATGCACGAACACGCGATCGCCAGCGGTGCCGGACAAGTCGAACTGTTCCAGACCGGTCCCCTGGAAACACTCAAAGAAGCACTGCGTGAAACACCCTTCGTCGGCTACGACACGACCGAGTCGACTGCGACGATCAAGGGCATCATCACCGGCGACGGCAAAGACAAAGACGACGAAGGACAGTTGCTCAGCCGCATCAGCCGTCCCGGCGACGCTGAATTTCGTTTGGTGCTCAGCGAATCCCCGTTCTATGGCGAATCGGGTGGCCAGGTCGGCGATACCGGTGTCATCCGCTCGGATGATTTCGAATTCATCGTCCACGATACCCAGAAACATGGCGGCCTGATCGTCCACCACGGCACGCTGACCAAGGGTGAAATCAAAGAAGGCGCGAGCTGCAATGCCGTCGTCGATACCGAGCGACGCGGCGCACTCGCCCGCGCCCACTCCGCCACCCACATCCTGCACCACGCGCTGCACACCAACATCGGCGACCACGCCCAACAACAGGGCAGCAAAGTCGAAGAGGATCGCCTGCGTTTCGATTTCACCAACCAGAAACCGATTCCCGACGACGTCTTGGTCAAAATCGAAAGCGACGTGATGACGCGGATCGACGAAGACGCCGAGGTCTCGTGGCAGACCATTCCGCTGGCCGAAGCTCGCAAGGCCGGTGCGATGATGTTGTTCGGTGAAAAGTACCCCGACCCCGTCCGCATGGTCTCCATCGGCGATTACAGCAAAGAGCTATGCGCGGGGACGCACGTGCCCCGTTCCAGCAGCGTCCAAACGTTCGAATTGATGGCCGAAGAAAGCGTCTCGGCAGGCACGCGCCGAATCGTTGCCCTGACCGGCGCCCGCGCCGAGCAGCATCGTCAACAGACGCAAACGTTACTCGGTGACATCGCCGCGCGACTCGGTACCGACCCGGCACATGCCGGCGGTGCGATCGAACAGTTGGCCGGCGAAGTCCGACAACTCAAGAAGGAACTCACCAGCGGTAAACCGTCCGAGCATGCCGACACGTTTTCCGTCGCCAAGGATTGCCCCGCCGCGGACGTCAGCGATTATCCCAGCGTCCGCGCCAGCGTCCGTGAGATCACGCGGCGGTTGAATGTCTCTCAAGACGAAGTGCTCGCGCGGATCGATTCGATGCTCGCCGACCGCGCCAGCTTGGTCGCGCAATTGAAAGAAGCCACCGCCGGCGGAAAGATCACCGCGGATGACTTGATCGGCAAAGGGGAAAAGGTCGGCGACGATTTGATTGTCGTGGCGGAAGTCCCCGGTGCGAACCCGAACGTGATGCGAGGCTGGATCGATCAGATCCGCAAAAAATCCTCCGGCGGATCGGCGGTACTGCTCGGTACCGTCCAAGGCGACAAGGTGGTCCTGGTGGGAGGCCTCAGTCACACCCTGGTCGACAAAGGCTTGAAAGCCGGCCAGTGGGTCGGCGCCGCGGCCAAGATGGTCGGCGGTGGCGGCGGTGGTCGCCCCGACATGGCCCAAGCCGGCGGCAAAGACCCCAGCAAACTGCCCGCCGCACTCGACGCCGCGAAGACGTCGATGCGAGAGCAACTCGGCGCGTAATCCCAACTCGTTCCCAGGCTCACGCCTGGGAACGCAAGCCCCCGGAGGCTCCGCCTCCGACCGATGCGAACGCGAGGCGGAGCCTCAAGAACATTGCGTTACGAGGCAGAGCCTCGTAACGAGTAAACCAAACTCGTTCCCAGGCTCACGCCTGGGAACGCAAGACCCCGGAGGCTCCGCCTCCGACCGATGCGAACGCGAGGCGGAGCCTCAAGAACATTGCGTTACGAGGCGGAGCCCCGTAACGAGTAAACCAAACTCGTTCCCAGGCTCCCGCCTGGGAACGCAAGACCCCGGAGGCTCCGCCTCCACCCGATGCGAACGCGAGGCGGAGCCTCAAGAACATTGCGTTACGAGGCAGAGCCCCGTAACGAGTACACTGAACTCGTTCCCAGGCTCACGCCTGGGAACGCAAGGCCCAGGAGGCTCCGCCTCCGACCATGAAAGCAAGATGCCTGAGACGTATGTCTCTGGGGATTCTCGTCACGAGAACGATCCCGCTCCTAGGTTTCCGCCTAGGAACGTGAGGTCGCTGAGGCTCCGCCTCTCCCGCGATATCGGATGCGCTGATGAAACAAGGTTGCATAGCACACTTATGCAAATTCAACAGCTCATTCTTTACTGTAATCGCGTAGGAGAAATTCAATGGGCCGATCACGTTACAGATTCGGTGAGGATCATTATCCCCATTTCTTGACATGCACCATCAACGCATGGCTACCGGTTTTTTCCAATCCAGACTTTGTGGAGATCACGCTTGATTCTTGGCGGTTCCTGCAGCGGGAACGCGACATTGAAATCTTAGGTTGGGTCGTCCTCGAAAACCACCTGCACTGGATCGGTGTGGGACCGTCACTTGGCAAGCGTGTGGGGGAATTCAAGTCTTACACCGCAACACGAATTCTTCGTCAGATGCAGAAACGAGGCTACCAGACTTTGCTCGACCAACTCCGTTTTTTCAAGCGGCGTTACAAGCAGGATCAAGACCACCAACTCTGGCAAGAAGGGAGTCATCCCAAACGCATCGATACCGACGAGATGATGTGGCAGAAACTGGATTACATCCACCACAACCCGGTCAAGCGAGGTTATGTCGACGACCCGATTCATTGGCGATACTCCAGCGCACGAAGCTATGCTGGAAAGCCAGGGCTTTTAGAGGTCTGCAGAGATTGGCGCTAGCCGCCAACAGACACGAGAGCCTCGCCAATGGTAGACCCAACTCGTTCCCAGGCTCCGCCTGGGAACGCAAGGTCACGGAGGCTCCGCCTCCAACCGATTTGAGGCGGAGCCCCAAGAACAGTGCGTTACGAGGCAGAGCCTCGTAACGAGTAGACGAGTAGACCCAACTCGTTCCCAGGCTCCGCCTGGGAACGCAAGGTCACGGAGGCTCCGCCTCCAACAGATGCGAGGCGGAGCCCCAAGAACAGTGCGATACGAGTAGACGAGTAGACCGAACTCGTTCCCAGGCTCACGCCTGGGAACGCAAGGTCACGGAGGCTCCGCCTCCAACAGATGTGAGGCGGAGCCTCAAGAACAGTGCGTTACGAGGCAGAGCCTCGTAACGAGACACAACGAGACCCATGACAGGCTGGAAGCCTATCCCACTTTCCCAACCCTACTCCCAGGCATTCAATTCATCGATCTGCTCGTTCAGGGTCAGCAGGTCATAGACGAACCCGACGCCCAGTAGTCCTCCGGTCAGCAGGTACAGCACACCGGTGAAGATCTTGCCCAGGTAGAAACGGTGCACGCCGAACAGACCCAAGAAGGTGTGCAGCACCCAGCAAAGCGTGTAATCGATCCGCCCCCTGCGGTACCGCCTTGAGGCGTCTTCGGCCATCGACGGGATCAGAAACAGGTCCACAATCCAGCCAATCAAGAACACGCCGCCGGTGAAAAACCAAAGCACCCCCGTGATCGGTCGGCCGAAGTAAAACCGGTGAGCACCAAAGATGCCGAGGATCCAGTAGAGATATCCGATCAGCACCGGGTGGGTCGGCGACATTTCAGAGACCACATTGTGACCGGGGTGGGGATAACTGTCAGTAGCAGCGTGCATGGCTCGGCGATGCGGTGGAAAGGACGATTGTGTGACAGCGGCAGGTCTTTTTGGCACAACACTCGCCGCGGTTGTTGTGATTCGCAAATCGTGTTCCAGTCTTGGCAACGGCCGACACCGTTTCACTCAACTTACCTTACCCCAACCGTAGGGAATTCCACATCATGCCTGCGACACTCGAAGACGCCATCGCTCTGGCGGCAAAACACTTCGCCGGAATCACCGACAAGGCGGGTCAGCCCTACATTTTGCACTGCATCCGTGTGATGATGGGCGTCGACCCGCTGGACGCTAAAATGATCGGCGTGATGCATGACCTGGTCGAAGACACACCAGTCACATTGGACGATCTTCGATCACACGGGTTCAGTGACCCCGTGGTCCGCGGCGTCGATCTGATGACCCACCGCAGCGAGACGTCGTACCAGGACTACGTGATTCGGTTGCAGGAAAACGAGCTCGCCCGGCAAGTCAAATTGTCCGATTTGCGAGACAACCTCTCCCCGAATCGGGTCTTGCTCCGCGGTGAACGCTTCGAACGAGACCTCGCTCGGTTGGGCAAGTACGTGGCGACCTATCGCTTTCTGACCGACGAAATCGACGAAGCCGCCTACCGCGGGATCATGCAGCGGTTGTAAGACGTAGCGGATCGACCGTACCGGCGGGGCAAAACGAGCGGATTTCTGCTAGGATGCTCCGTCCCCCTTTTTGACCGGTCAATCGCTTGGTGAGACAGCTTTGATGAATGGTTTTCCGGGATCCGCGACGTTCGTGATCCCCACAATGGACGAACAAGACACCGTGGGCACGTTGGTCGAAAAAATCGGCGAGGCGTGTCGCGGCATCGACTTGCCCCACGACGTGCTGTTTATCGACGACGGGTCCACCGATCAAACGTGGGCCCGGATCGAATCGCTGGCCGACCAACATGATCACGTTCGCGGCATCCGGTTCCGAAGAAACTTCGGCAAAGCGGCGGCGCTCTCGGCCGGGTTTGCGCAAGCCACCGGCGAGGTCGTGTTCACGATGGACGCCGATTTGCAAGATGATCCGGTGGAGATCCCCGCGTTCATCGACAAGCTGAACGAGGGCTTTGATGTCGTCAGCGGCTGGAAACAGAAACGCAAAGACGCGCTCGACAAAACGCTGCCCAGCAAGGTCTTCAATTGGCTGGTCAGCCGGATGACCGGCGTGCACTTGCACGACCACAATTGCGGGTTCAAAGCGTACCGCGGGCCGGTCACCAAAGACGTCACGCTGTACGGCGAGCGACATCGCTTCGTTCCCGTTTTGGCCGCCGCCCGGGGCTGGCGCGTCGCCGAGATCCCCGTCGTTCATCATGCCCGCCAATTCGGCCGATCCAAGTACGGCGTCTCGCGTCTGGCCAAAGGGTTCCTGGACCTGCTGTCCATCTTTTTCTTGACGACGTTCGGCAAGCGGCCCTTCCATTTCGTCGGGGCGATCGGCTTGCTGTTCTTTTTGACCGGCGGCTTCGGGCTCGTCTACTTGTCCGCGATGTGGGTGATCTCGCGACAATTGGAATCGATGAAAGATGTTGATCTGCACGCCTCGGCACTGTTTTACTATTGCATCACCGCGCTGCTGCTGGGGGCACAGATGTTCCTGGCCGGGCTGCTGGCCGAGCTGATCGTTTCCTTGTCCGAACAGTCCAAGCACCCCTACAGCATTCTGCAAGACACCGACGCGGCCGCGGGATCGGTCGGTGGAGGTCAGCGATGAAGGACGCCAGCGAAAAAGGGATTCCGATCGCCGGTGTCTACACGCTGTTGATCGTGATCGCACTGTCGGTCGTCTCGGGCCGCATTGCCACGGTCATCAGCCGGGAAGGCGACACGCCGTTCTTGAGCGCGAACGATCGATCCCGCTGGTGCACGATCGCCGCGTTGGTGGAGAACGGAACCTATCAAATCGATCCGTTCCTGGAACGTCGCGGGATCAAACAGAACCGCCGTCCCTGGGCGACGATCGACCTGGTTCGGCACCGCGGCCGCGACGGGCAGATGCACTACTACAGCAGCAAGCCACCGCTGTTGCCGACGATCTACGCCGGGGTCTATTGGTGTGTGTCGCGGACCATGGGAATGTGGCTGAGCGATTACCCGATCTATGTCGGCCGAGTGATCCTTTGGCTGGTCAACGTCCCGACGCTGTTTGTGTTCTTGATCTGCACCATTCTCGCCCTCGACCGCGTCACGCACTCGGTTTGGGCAAAGTGTTTTCTCGCCGCATCGGTCTGCTTCGGCACGATGTTGCTGCCGTTTTCGATCGCCCTGAACAATCACTTGCCGGCGGCCGCGTCGGCCGCGGTGGTGCTGTACGTCTTCGTGCGATCGCTCCAGCAGCCGACTGGCCACGGATGGTGGTTGCTGGCCGGACTGGCGGGCGGATTCACCGCCGCCAATGAACTGCCAGCGCTGTCGATGACCGTTTTCTGGGGCGGACTGTTGTTGCTGGTCCAGCGGCGGTCACTCCCGGCCTACTCCGCCGGCGTGCTCGTTGTCGCGGCCGCTTTTTTTGCGACCAATTGGATCGCCCACCAAAGTCTGCGGCCGCCGTACACGCACCGCGGCGACGGCGAACTGATCACCACACTCGACCACTCCGAACCGACGGACGATCAATTGCGATCGGCATTGGCGGCGCACGATTTGGCCTCGGCTCAATCCCAGATCGAAACCGGCCCGTCACGCGATCCCCAGCGGACCCGGGTGGTCGTCGATGGCAAACAACAATTCGGCCTGATTCGCAGCGTCGACGGACCGTTGCAGCTACGGCATTGGGACGATTGGTACGACTATCCGTCCAGCTACTGGGTCGACGGGAAACGCCGGGGCGTCGACGTCGGCGAACCGTCGCGTCTGGTCTACGCCGCCAACATGACGGTGGGCCACTACGGGATCTTCTCGCTGACCCCGATCTGGTTGCTGATGCCGATCGGATTGATTGGATTGCTGTCATCACGCTCCACCGAACTGCGTCTGCTGCTCGCCGTGATCGCGCTGGCGACCGTTGTTTGTGCGGTGTTTTATGTGCTTCGGCCAGAGATCGACCGCAATTACGGCGGGGTCAGCGTGAGTTTTCGTTGGATGCTGTGGTTTGCACCGCTGTGGTTGTTCGCGATCGCCGGTCCTGTCGAGTGGCTCGGTGATCGTCCGTGGGGGCGGTGGCTGGCGTACGTTTTGCTAGCAGCCAGTGTGACCTCGATGTCAATCTCGCTCGACGGTCCCTGGCAGTCTCCTTGGCTTTACCGTTTTTGGCAGTATTTGGGCTGGCTCGCCCCGTAAATCAGGCACTACTATCGAGACGTCGGACGGACCGCCAATCCGTCTGGCACCCAACAGAAAGACGGATTGGCGATCCGTCCCCATGCTGGCTCACATTCCACCGGGGCTAGAGACTCTTTGAGCGGCAAGGAAGCCGAATCGAAAGACATTGCACCATCGGGAAAGTCCTCTCGATGGATGGTCGTTGCGCTGTTGATTGCGGCGATCGTTTTCATCTTTCGCTTCATCGCCCCGCAGACCGTGGGGGAACAGGTCCGACGTCATGTCGAGCAGACGTTTCGCGACCACTATCCCGATCTGGAAATCTCGATCGGCCGGGGCCGTGTCGAACCCAACATCGGATTGATCCTGGATGACATCCGGATCTTGCAGCCGAAGAAATCCGAGTCGGCTGCGACGCGGCGGGCGCGCACCTTGAGTGATCGTCTGGGCATCACCGCGGACGCTTCGCGCGAGTTGGTGCGGATCGGTCAGATTGTGGTGGTGGCCAGCGCCGACATCTCAAAACTGCTTGAAAAGGAAAACCCGCTGGTCACGCGCCGGATCGTGATCAGCGGCGTTCGCGCCCACGCCTGGCTGGATGAAGACGGCAAGCTTTCACTGGAATCGCTGTGGCCGCTGCCGACGTTTGGCAAAGTCGCGTGCCCCAGGATGGAGGTCCGCAACGCGAAACTTGTGTTGGCCAACGAGTCCGCGGATTCACGCCCGATCGAAATCGATGTCACCCAAGCGGTGATCTTGAAGCATTTCGCTTGCGAGACCGATCCCGCCGGATCAGTCGACACCGGGTCTTCGGCTGAAGCTGCCGGTTCGTGCTCCTCGACGATCACCGCCAATGGCACCGCGGCCTTTGCCGAGCATTTTGCTTTGCAGATCACCAGCGACGGCAAGCAAACCGATGTGCGGGGTGAAGTCCGCGGCGGAAAACTGACCGGCGAACTGATCGATCGTTTGCCGGCGCAACTGCAGGAAAAACTAAAACCGCTTCGAGGTCTGGAATTGCTGGCCGACACGACGGCGATCGCGCGGATTCAGCCCGACCGTCCGATCAACTTCGCGACCCGCAGCCGCATTCATGACGGCAGGTTTCGGCACCCCAAGTCATCGATGCCGGTGAAAGAGATTCGTGGCGTGCTGAGTTGCCGTCCGAGCGGCGTGCAACTGGAATCCTGCCAGGCGTTTTGGGGCGACGCGCGGATCAAGCTGGACGGCTACACCGTTGGTTATTCCGACCCCATCGAAGCTCATCTTGATGTTTCGGCCTACAACCTGTTGCTGGACCAGCGGTTCGCCGCCGTGATCCCCCAGCGGTTGGAAGCCGGCTGGAAAAAATTCGAGCCGCGCGGATTGATCGACGTCACCAACGCACACTTTGACATCGTCGGTGACCAGATCGAAACGACCGCTGAAATCACCTGCAAGGGCGTCGAGCTGAACTATGAAAAATTCCCCTACCCGGTGCGGCAGATCACCGGAGAGTTGTTGATCAAGGATCAGCGCGTCCAAACGAAACTGGCCAGCGGGCGGATCGGCGGCCAGCTGATGCAGTGTGTGTTCGATCTGCCGCTGCGTTCCGATTCGCAACAACAACGTGTGTTTTCGGTGGCGATGGCCGGGCCGATTGCGATTGACGGCGAACTGTTGCACGCGCTGTCACCGCGCGGGGGCGAGGTCACGGCGCTGGAGCGTTTCATTCGCTCGCTGAACCCGCTCGGAGCGATCCATCTGGTCCGTGGCACGATGCGGACCGACGCGGATGGAGTCAAACATCAGGACATGGAATTAAAAGTCAGCGATGCGACGCTGCGATTCGACGCGTTTCCGTATCCGCTGTACAACGTCACCGGCGACATTCGCGTCGTCGATGATCACGTGACACTGACGGGATTCCAAGGCTCCAATGCCAACGGCGGCGTGATTCGGTGCGAGGGCGACTACCGAATTCCTGCCCGCCGCGACGAACCGGCAAAACCAGAATCGATCGCGTTCACTTCGGGACCGTCGTTGGTCTTACAGTTCGATGCCGCCCGGATTTCGCTCGACGAAGCGCTTCGCAGTTCGCTTCCGCCGGCATCGCAACAGACCTGGGACAACCTCGCTCCCAGTGGAGTACTCGATTCGCTGAGCATTCAATTGGTTCGCGACGCCAACGATCGCCCGTTGAAGCTGAACGTCGCCGCAAATCAATTTGATTCCAAGCGAATCGGCTCGGACACCTTGCGATTGCAACCGATCGCCCTGCCGTATCGATTGGACATCGTCGAAGCCGCGGTTCGATACGAAGGCGGACGTGTCATGATCGACGCGATTCGGGCCGAGCACGGTCGATCGGCAGTCTCCGCCGACGGTGGCTGTTGGCAGCTCAAGGATGGTCGCTGGTTGCTGAGTGTCGACGTGCACAACGGCAGTCGATTGATTCCTGACGCCGAATTGATCAACGCGTTGCCCGAACAGATGCGTGGCGCCATGCGCGGATTGAACCTCCGCGGGCCGGTCGGCCTGAGCGGACTGACCGAAACGCTGCTCTCCGACGACAGCCACCCCGATCCGATCTTTGGCTGGGACCTACAGCTTCAGCTGGAAGGCAACCGAATCGGCGACGTCGGGCCGGTGCACGGGCTGCGTGGGGAACTGTCGGTCAAGGGTCGCAAGGACGCCCGTGAGATCGCCGCCGAGGGCGAAGTCCGGATCGATTCGCTGCACATCAATGATCTGCAAATCACCCGGCTCCGCGGCCCCTTTCAAATGCGCGACGATCGTCTTCGGCTGGGAGGCATGGGCCGCAACGGCGAGTTCCAACAACCGATCGAAGGCCGATTGTTCGACGGGACGATTCGCATGGATGGCAACGTGACCCTGTCAGACGCCAATTTTGATGTGCGGCTGGCGCTGATCCAGGCCAAGCTGCCGGTGTTGCTGGCCGAATTGGGCCATGGGATGAGCGATTTGACCGGCTCGCTGGTCGGCAGCATGAACCTGGAAGGCGTGCTCGGGACCACCGACCTGCTGCGTGGCCAAGGCCATGCCGTCATCACCGATGCAAACCTTTACCAGGTCCCGGTGTTGATGCAATTGTTGAACGTGCTCTCGATCACGCCGACCGAAGACGTCGCGTTCACCAACGCCGACATCACCTACCGGCTCAGCGAAAACGAGATCTTTTTTGAGGACTTGAAACTCTGGGGCAGCCTGATCGCGCTGCACGGAAACGGCATGCTCGATCGCCGCCGCGAACTCGACCTGACCTTCAACACCCGCGTCTCCCCCCGCAACACCTTCACCCGGATCTTGCGTCCGCTGATGGACCAGCGTTACACGTTGTGGACGGTGGACGTGTCGGGACCGCTGGATGACCCCAACATCGAACGCCGGGCGCTCGACGGCGTCGGCCAAACCATTGAGCGGTTGTTCCAAGGCATGAACACCGCCCCCGACGCGAAACGCAAAGACCGCTCGGCCGGCATCGGTCGGATGTTGCAATAATGGGAGTCCGGGCGCTCGTTCGCCCCCGTTGCTCCGCATCCGCGGATTCATCGCAATTCGTTGGTCGCGACTTGAGCAGTTGTTTGACGATTGATGACCAATCGCGGCCGGAACGGTAAAGAACAGTCCCGTCGACCCCGAGGCACGTCGATTCTTTTGTTGCGGGATTTGGCCACCCATTTAGATTCTCTCCCTCTGGGAGAGACGGCGTTTGCGCAGCAAGCAAACGCCAGAGAGGGCCGGAGCTGCGTAGGTCTTGGCGACTTCCGCTACGATTCACTCCGCCACTTAGACAATCGACGACCCCGCAGGGGCAACGCTGTGAAGCATTTCTTAGCGGCAGGGCGCGAGCCCTCCGGTGTTGTGGCAGAGATGAAGAACCGGAGGGCTCGCGCCCTGCCGCTAAAACCCCAAGAAACACATGGGGAAAATGCTTCACAGCGTTTTCCGGGAGGGTTATTCAAAAATGTGTCGTTACCAACGCCTGCCCGATCGGGGAAGTTGATTCACCCTGAGCACATTACTGCTCCCCAACGCTCACCATTGTTTTTCGGTTCTCCGTGTCGCCGAAGTACTCATCGAAGTCTGCCAGTACCTGATCTTCACTTTGATCCTGGTCGATCAGGTCGATGGCGAAGACGTCTTGTTCGTGATCCAAAACACGTTTGGCAACCGCCAGTCGCATTTCGATCTGCTGCAGCAACTGATCGGCTTGGGACAGTTCGCTGCCGTCGACGCGGATGCCGGATTCCAACTTGGACGCTTGGACCAGGCGAGCTTGCGCGGCCAGCGACTCGACCTGCTGCTCCAATTCGGCTTTCCGGTGTCGCATCGAATCCAAGGACGCCAGCGCCGCGGCCAGCGACTCCTTGCGTTTTTCCAACAGTCGTTCCTTGCTGGCCAGCGCGAGCTGTCCGGTTTTGTAACGGTCCAGCCGCCGGGAGAGTTGTTCGGTGATTTGGGAACGGGTCCAGCTGCGACCACCGGCTTGGAAGGACACGGTCTGCGTCCGCAATTGTTCACGCAATTGGGAGAGCGTGGCCAGTTCGTTTTCCAGACGTTTTTCGGTTTCCGAAACGTCTCGCTGAAGTGCCGCGATCTCGACTTCTTCCTGTGCGATGGTTCGCACTTGGGCCTGCAAATCGGGCAGGATGGCTTCGATCAGATCGCGGGCGCGTCGCAGTTCGAATTCGACAGGCACGTGTTCGTTGACCGAATCGCGAACCGAACGCGCCGACGTGCGGACATAGCTGAAAAAACCGGGTCCCAGCAACAAGACGCCGCCGATCAGGACCGCCAGGAATGCGGCGACGGAATATTTGACCGCTCGTAACATGACAACCAACCTTCAAAGAGGGAATGCGACCTGAAAATGACCGATGGCACGGTGCTCAACAGGGCAGTCGTTGGTTTGCGAACAATGTGACAGAGAAATTGAAAAAGTTTTTTGCCGCCGCCAAATGGTCGTCCGGTCACCACCGATTCGGCATCACGAAAATCAACGATCGCGCCATCCGGGTGGATGTGTCGTTCAAAGAGCGATCCATTACACTGCGGCACGCGACACACTCCGCACGCAACGACACTGCCGCGGCGGTGACACTGCTGCGGCGGTGACACTGCTGCGGCGGTGCAATTAGAAGCTCGACCCCCGATTGCAAACGATGGCCTTTCTCAAGCGTCTTTACCGAACCCCGCCGACGCGCGGCGGCCTACGACTGGCTCTGCTGTTGGGCTTGGTGCTGGTGTTCAATGGGTTACCGGGATGTGGGCCGGCCGGTTCGGATGGGGCGAATGATTCTCGGTCCCCGGTCCGCCATGCGACCGATGACGCCCCGAACGAGACTGGCAATGACTCCGGCGGTCGACAGCACACTGCTTCGGAGTCGTCGCGGTCAAACGGCGACGATGGTTTGGCCGCAGCCGACGCGGCGTTGCGAACGGGGGATCTGGATGTTGCGTTCGATTTGTTATCGAAGCAATTGATCAAAACGCCGGAGGATCCCGCGACGTTGCTGCTTGCCAGCCGAGTCGAAAGTGCACGGGGCAACCGATCGACCGCGATCGAATTGGCCGAGGCCATTGAGCCTAAGTCACCCGAGGCCAGCGAGGCGACGAAGTTCCTGGTGCAGCAGTACCTTGAAGCGAGCCGTCCCGAAGACGCGATCGATCGGCTGACCAAGGCGTTGGCCCAAACAAACATAGTGTCCGACCAGACCGTCCAATGGCGGCATCAGCTTTGGGCACTCCTCAATCGCACCGGACGTCGCCAAGAAGCTTCCGCTCATGCGGATGTGCTCTGCCGGTCCGGCGATTTCAACCGTGCACTGTTGATTTCGTTGTTGCGTCGAAACGAAGCCTATCCGATGGCGTTAAAGGACAAGTCGCCGCAAAGCATTTTCTATCCGGGGTTGGGACTGGCACGCTGGCATTTCTCACAGGGAGAATTCGAACAGGCCCTGGACCAATTACAGAACCCGGCTCCCGCAACCTTTTCGTCCGCAGCGGCCCGTGCGCTTGTCGGCCGACTGTTGGCCGAGACTCAAGCGACCGAGGCGTTCGTCCAATGGTATTCCCGTTGCGATGACGCGACGATGCAGTTCAGTGATTATTGGGTTGCCTTGGGGATTTACCTTTTTGATCAGCATCAATTCCAGGCGTCTGCCCGAGCGTTGCTGGAAGGGATCGCGATTGACCCAACCGACGATGACGCCTGCCACCGTTTGTCGCGCGTCCTGGCGGCATTGAATCGAGCGGAAGACGCCGCGGTGATGAGGGAGCACGCGATTCGCGTCGCGTTGCTCAGAGCCGTCGCCAAGCAACTCGCAGTGCAACCGGCCGAACCCGATCTGGTCGAGACGCTGCCCGAAAAACTGTTGACCCTCGGCAGGCCTTTTGAATCCATCGGTTGGGCGCTGCTGGACGTGTCGCGTTCCAATCACGCGAAACAGAACGCGTTGCTGCAACAGCGTGAGATGTTGCGCAACAAGCCTGAGGTTTTACGGATGCCGACCGAGATCGCACTCGCGGAAATCGATCGCAACGAGTTTTCCATGTCCGAGGCGATCGACGCATTGGTTGCAGCGGCGTCCTCGTCGACAACCGCTGATCCACCGGATCTGGCGGGCGACAAACGGTACGAAACGCCCCAGGCGATTCCTGCGGCGGCGCCGGTCCCGACACTGGAAAACGTTGCGGCGCAGGTCGGCATCGATTTCCAGTGGTATCACGCCCCCGAGGTCGATCTGGCGTCGATACCGCTGCACCAGATGATGGGCGGTGGGATCGCCGTGTGCGACTATGACCTGGACGGGGATCCGGACATTTATTTCGGTCAAGGTTCCGGTGATCCGCCGAGTGGGCGGAGCACGCGTTCGAATCAGCTGTATCGAAACCTCGGCGGACATTTCACGAACGTCACGGCGGATTCCGCCGTCGAAGATGATCGGTATTCCACCGGCATTGCGGCTGGCGATGTCAACCAAGATGGCTTTCCCGATCTGTTCCTCGGTGCGTTGGGGGACAATCGGTTGTTGCTTAACTGTGGTGATGGAACTTTTCGCGATGCGACCGCGGCGCTCGGCACGTGCAGCCCCCAATTCACCAGCTCGGTCGCCATTGCTGATTTGACCGGCGATGCGATTCCGGAATTGTTCGAATGTGTGTACGTGGAAATGGAAGGGGGCTTTCGGCTTCCCGAACGAGATCCCCAGGGACGCGAGCTGGTGCCGAATCCGAACGACTTTTTTGCCGAAGCAGATCGCTGGTATGCGGGACGCGGCGACGGCAGTTTTGAACGGAGAGAACTGGACCGCAGCCAGATCGAACCGGGGACATCGTTGGGATTGGTGATCACCGATATCGATTCCGACGGACAAAACGACGTGTTTGTTGCCAACGATGCGCGGCCGAATCACTTGTTGGTCCATTTTGGCGAACGGTCGGTCCGCAACGTCGCTGTCCTCAAAGGACTTGCGTTCGGTTTTCGAGGTTACAGCAATGCCTGCATGGGGATTGCCACCGGAGACTTCAACCGGGATGGACGTTTTGACTTGGCAATCACCAATTACGCCGACGAACCGAACAACCACTTTCTGCAAGGCGACAGCGGAGTGTTCAGCGACTTTGCCACGCGATACCAGATCAATCAATCGAGCGAACCCTATGTCGGGTTTGGAATCAAAGCGATCGACCTTCATCGCAACGGCTGGCTCGATTTCTTAGTCACCAACGGACATGTGTTTGATCAGCGCGACCGCGGCAAGCCGTTTCAGATGCCCCCGCAGGTGCTGCTTAATCAGGCGACGAAGTTTGTCGCCAGTGACGTCACCGACTCCTCGGGGTATTGGCAAGGTCGCTACGTCGGACGGTCACTGGCCAAAATTGACTTCGATGGAGATCACGATGTGGACTTCCTCGTCGGGCACCTGGACGCCCCGACCGCACTGCTGGCCAACAAAACCGAGCGGATGGGAAACGGGATCCAGTTGGAATTGGTCGGAACGCACAGCGAACGCGATGCGATCGGCACCCGCGTGGTCGTGACTGCGGCGGGGCAAACGTGGACGGACTGGGTGACGGCCGGAGATGGCTACTTTTGTTCGGACCAACCGGTGTTGGATTTCGGCATTGGCAGCGCCGAGCGAATCGATGCGATCGAAGTTCACTGGATCTCCGGCCACCGGCAGGTGTATCGCGATCTCGCGGTCAATCAACGACTTTTGCTCGTCGAAGGCTGTGGCGAGCGATGGGGACGGGACGGTGCGGTTCGTTCCGATCACTGATCCGCCCGGCGACGCCCCACCTCACCGGGGCGTTGCTTGGACGAGTGCGTTAGTACTTGAGAGGGGGTCGCATCGAGTTCTCTGCTCGATTTTTTAGATTTTTTTGAAAGAAGTTGCCCAGCAGCACGTGCCTCGGTCTCAGCCTGCGCATACTGGGCGTCAGGTCAGGTTTGTCACAGTTTGTGTCATCCCCATCGTTTGGCTTTAGGGGCGTCTGATTTATCAGTGTTTGTTCTTGGTGTTTTTACTTCTTTTTGAGTGAGGTGTACATGTTTTCTCGAAAACGGGGCTCGCGGGGTTTCACCCTTGTTGAGTTGTTGGTGGTGATTGCCATCATCGGAATTTTAGTCGGATTATTGCTTCCCGCTGTTCAAGCAGCGCGTGAAGCGGCTCGTCGAATGAGTTGCAGTAACAATTTCAAGCAGCTTGGGATTGCGATGCACAATTACCATGCCGCGTTCAAGCAGCTGCCGCTGCAAGGTGCCGGCACGGGGATCGGGATCAATACACCCAATTGGTGGCAGCAGGGCAATGACGCCAGTAAGCAGTGCCTGAGCGCTCTGGTCGGTTTGGCGCCGTTCTTCGAACAGCAAGGATTGTGGGACAACATCTCCAATCCCAGCACGCAGACGGTCACGGGGGCAGCTCCGCCTTCGAACACCAATTTGACCAACCCGCAACGGTGGCCCGCGATGGGGCCGAGCCCACGGAACTTCTCGACGAGCCCGGGCTACATTCCGTGGGCGACCGAGATTCCGATGCTGCGTTGCCCGAGTGATCCGGGTGTCGGGTTGCCCGCTTTGGGACGAACGAATTACGCACTCTGCATGGGTGATTCGCCAAGTCCTTGGCACAACAGTTTCAAGAACGGAAATCTGACGGATTCTGGCTCATGGGCACACCGCGCGGCCCGGTCGGTCAATCGCGGGATGTTCATGAACCGTCGCGCGTCGAAATTTCGTGATGTGCTCGACGGGTTGGCCAACACGATTGCCATGGGCGAGATTCGCACCGATTTGGGCGACCGTGACATTCGGTCGGCCGCTTCGTGGCGTGCACGGGGCAGTCAGGACGTCAATGACAACCCATCGTTCTGCCGGGACGCCGATGAAATCGATCCCGACAAGCCGACCAAGTGGTGTAGCGGTGGAAACTGCACCAACCCACAGCAACTGGTCAGCGACAGCAACAGCTCTCGAGGCGCCAGTTGGGCCAATTTCCGCGCGATCATCACACAGACGTTTACGGTGCTGCCACCGAACAAAGAAGTCTGTGTCGGTCAGTGGATCGACGGCCCCGGCACTTGTCCGCCCAGTAGTAATCACCAGGGTGGAGCACACGTGCTGATGGGTGACGGTGCGGTCGTCTTTATGACCGACTCGGTCGAAGCGGGTGATCCCCGAGCCGGCGGTGTACGGTTGGGCCAAACCGGTCCTCGTTCGCCGGGGGCGGAAAGTCCCTATGGTCTGTGGGGCGCCCTCGGCACCAAGGCCAGTGGGGAGACGATCGAAGAGCAATTGAACCAGTAAGCGGTTCGATTCAACCGAATTCTTCAATGCGACCTCGCCCACCGAAACGTGGGCGAGGTTTTTTAGTATTGCGAACGGTTCGACGGTTGGTGTGCAGGCTTTAGCCGCTCATCTACTCGTTCCAAGGCTCCGCCTTGGAACGAGCTGATGGTGTGGCTCCGCCACACGCGGTGTGCCAGTAGGAGGCGGGAGCCTCCGAGACATCTTGTTCCCAGGCGGGAGCCTGGGAACAAGGGATGAAGTCGTCAAGGTGTTCGCAGCGCCGGCCCTCTCTGGCGTTTGCTTGCTGCGCAAACGCCGTCTCTCCCAGAGGGAGAGAATCTAAATCGGTTGCCAAATCTTGCAGCAATCGGATCGACGCCCCCCGCCACACGCGGTGTGCCAGTAGGAGGCGGGAGCCTCCGAGGCATCTTGTTCCCAGGCGGGAGCCTGGGAACAAGTGATGAAGTCGTCAAGGCGTTCGCAGCGCCGGCCCTCTCTGGCGTTTGCTTGCTGCGCAAACGCCGTCTCTCCCAGAGGGAGAGAATCTAAATCGGTGGCCGAATCCTGCAGTAAAAGAATCGAAGTCCCAGAGGGAGAGAATCTAAATCGGTTGCCGCGGCACTCAATCGCGGACACGAATCCAGTGATCATGAAACTTGATGCCCTGCTTCTGGTCGATTGCCGGCATGTGGCAGTCGATGCAATCGGTCTGGGGGGACACCGGGCAGATGACGTGGCTCGACTGAGTCTGGTCGTGGCATTGAATGCAATTTTTGATCTGGCGACTGGTCTCGTCGGGGCCATGGTGGCTGACGTGCGGGGAATGGCACGTCGTGCATCGCAGGCTCTGTTCTGATTTCAGATAGCACTTGCTGCGTAACATGCCGACCGGTTGAAACCGAACCAACGTATCGGGATAGTCGCGCAGTTCGAGTTTGGAGATGCTGCGAGGCAGCCGGTGGCAATCACCACACAACTGAAGCTCCGATTCTCGATCCCAGGTTTCCATGCCGACCGAATACGGTGCAGGTTTGGGTGAAAGGCGAGCCAACCGGACATGCTCACCGCCCGGACCGTGGCATTTCTCGCAGTCGACATTGGGGGTGAGATTGGCGATGTGTCCTTGCCGGACCGTCGCGGTGGTGGTGTGACAGTAAATGCAGCGTTCCAGCACCTCGCCTTGCAACGGACTGCCAAATCGCTCCGCTGCCGAAGCCGGCGTCTTTTCTTCGTGTCCGACGGTCAAGCCCAGTCGGTCGCCGGCATAGCAGCTAACGCGATGCTCGATCGCCGATGTTTCGCCGTTCGGGGTCGCCTGCAGCGTGAGAAACGTTTGGGCGTTGAATCCAGACCCCAACGCATATTGCAGCATCAGTGGTTCCGGGGGATCGGGGACATCGAGTTTCGCGAGCAGGTTTCCCTCCGCGTCACGCTGGTAGGAGTAAACGCCGTACTGCGGTCCCCCATCGAACGTTTCTCCGGCAAAAATTTGGGGCAGGTCAGTATCGGCCACTTCGAAGAATGTCGAGGCGTGACCATGTTGGGCATGGGCATCGAAATTTTCGCGATGACACTCCCCGCACACCTTTCGCCCCACGTAGGTCAATCCAGACCCGCCGGTCAATCCAGCTCCGGGCGTCGCGTCGGCCGGCCGCGCACTCTCGCGTGGATCGGGGGCAACGCCGTCGGCGGATGATGGGGGGAAGACGACCGCACGGATCGGACGCTGCACCGATCCAGGGTCTGAGAATGTTTCGTCCGACCGCTGGGACAGCTCACCGAAACTCGCGATTGTCAGGACCAGAACGAGGATCAGTGAGATCAAAACGAGGGACTGGAAGCGGTTCAAGACGTGGCTCCGGACTGGGGCGAGTGGGATCCTTGTGATCTGCTGAGTTTTCATCATTGTGAGAGACGTCGGTGCAAACAACAACAAGCGTTCCCACAATGACGACGGATGCTCTTTTTTATCTCGCTCCGGCTAGACCGAACGCGGGTTCGTTGCGACTGGCCGTGATCCCATCTATGCTGGTTTCGAAAGCGAAATTTTTGGGGTGTGGCCGCGTCAGCAATTGGCCGCGGCGAAGGTGCGAAGGTGCGAAGACCCGAAGACCCAGTGGGGAGGGGGCGTTTCATGCCGAATGTTCTAACGGGTGCCAAGTGAATGTCGGACAATTCAAATCGGCGAGAGGCCGTTGCGGAGGGAGCTGTTGGTGGCACCTTGGTGATGCTGATCTGCGTTTGCCTATTCGGCGTTGGCTTACTCTGCGGTTGTGATCGAAAGCAGACCGCCGTGGAGGTCACCCCACCCTCGCGATCGGCGCGTGACAGCGTCATTCAGGACAGCCTCGATCAGAACAGCGGATCCAGGGCATCAACCGGCGGCGGTGTGGACGCTCCTGAATCATCTACCACCGACGTCGCTGGCGGACCTGATCGCGGCGAACCCGGCGGTTCCAATACCGCCCAACCTGCCACCGCGGAGCAACTGCGCGAAACCGCGTTGCGCGCCTTGGAGCAGGGGCAAGACGATCTGGCGTTCCAACTGGTCCGTCAAGTCATGCGGATGACGCCCGATCATCCCCAGGCGGTGTTCTTACACGCGTTAGTACTCGGCGATCGTCATCGATTCCACGAAGCCATCGAGATGCTGGACGATCTGGCCGCTCGCATGCCGGCGACCCGTCTACCGGCATTGGGCCAAACCGCAGAATGGTTGGTGCTTGCCGGGAACTACGACCAGGCCGAAGCACGCTATCGCAGGATCCTCGACGAGATCCCTGACGCGACGATGGTGCACCGACACCTGGGACAGCTACTGCTGCAGCAGGGCAAACGGATCGAGGCGGCGTCGCACTTTCGCTACCTCGCGCAACGTGGTGACGTGAACCAGGACGAGCTGCGGTGCCTGCTGTCGCTGGTCAAGCCGCTGCCGAAGCAGGTGGAATCGGGCAGACTGGAGCCACTGAACCGATTGGCTCGGTCGAGAAACAAGCTGGCACTCCAAGATCTCGACGCCGCCTTGGAAATCTTGCAGCCCGAGGAGCACCAAACGTCTCGCGCGGGAGGGAATGCAAACCACGAAGCCGTCGCCCGGGCGGAAGCCTCGTTGCGAGCGCGGATTCAGGCCTTAACAAGCGAGTGGGACGCGGTCCGACGGTGGGCCGAGTCCGGCCAACCCGATGCGGCCGACGCGGACGGTTGGTTTGCCGCCGGGTGTCACGCCGCCCATGAGCAAAACCATGTCCAGGCGATTCGATGTTTTTCACGGACGCTGCTGATCGATTTCACCGACGCCGATGCGTACGACAGGTTCAGCAAGTCGTTGCGCGCGGCGGGGCAGACCGCCGTTGCCGATGAAGCCGACAAGCGAGCCAAGTGGATTCGACAGACTCAAGAGATTGGTAACCGACTGACAATGAATCAAAGTCGCGATCGAGTTCCTCTGGCAACCCTGGTGACCTTGTTGCAACAGCTCAAACGCCCCGTCGAAGCATTCGCTTGGCAGAGCATCGATCTCGTCTTCGCGGTGAACGATGCCGCGATCAGCGAAGCAGAGGCGGAAAACGCATTCTTGGCCATCGGGGAAAAACGTGAGCAGTTGCTGAGATCTGGCGGGCATCAAATCGCTCCGTCCTTTATTCTTTGTGGTCTCGAAATCGAGACGTTGGGACTCCGCCAAGGTGACTGAGGGCAGCAACGGCATGGACAGCATTGGATTTCGCGCTCGCTGCCGATTGGTGAAGGTGTTTTGTCTGACCCATCGCGTTTGCCCGACCCATCGCGTTTGCCTGACCCATCGCGGTCGCGTGGCGACGTGGGTGTGCCTGACGCTGCTTGGACTGGCTCTGGTCTCGGGGTGCGGTTCCGAGCCATCTTCATCGCCTTCCCGCCCCCCCTCTGTCGCCCAGGATCAAGTCACCGCCAGCGATCATGACAGCGGTGATCATGACAGCGGGTCCGAGGAGGTCGCCGACAGCATGCCGGATCGCAAAGGCATCATTGAGCGAGCCGATGCGTTCAAGGCAGAGGCACGCTATCGAGAAGCCTATGAGCTGTTGAAGACCTTGTTGATTGTTGACCCGGATGACACCGAGATTTTGTTTCGGATGGCCATGTTGGCGGCCGCCGATGGTGACTTGGCCGCGGGCGTGGAGTTGTTGGGGGAGATTCCCGTCGATCATCCGCAAGCCGGCTTGGCCGCTCAAGGACAATCCGCCGATTGGTGTCTGTTGCTGCATCGCTACGACGAGGCAGAGCAGCGATACCGTCGGCTGCTGGACCGGATGCCAAACGCGGTCACCGCCTTGCGTCAACTCGCTTTCTTGTACAATCGCCAGGGGCGTCGTCAGGAGGCAGCCGAACGGGTCAGGCGACTGTGCTTGCTGGGCAACGTGATGCAGGACGAACTGCACTCGCTCATCTCGCTGAGCGACGCGATGTACAGCCCGCCGGACGATCATCGTTCGGCAACGGACGAACCGCAGTTGCCCCCGGGCGGTCCGCAGTACGTGCCCATCTCTCCCTACGGTGACGCCCGGTTGGCGTTCCAAGAGAGGCGGTTCGACGACGTGATCGAGCTGCTCAGGCCGGCCATCGAACGATCGCAGGCGCCGCCCGCGATGGTGGCATTGTTCGGCCGCGCCGCCGGCGAACTGCAAAGTGACTCGATGCTCGCTTGGTGGCTGACACAGTTGCCACCGCAAATCACCGAGTACGCCGACTACTGGGCCACGCTGGGGATGATGGAACTGATGGAGCGGCGCTACGACTCCGCAATTCGTGTTCTCGGTGAAGCCTTGCGACGCGACCCGACCGATTTTGCATCGACCAGTCGGATGCGTCAGGCGCTGGGCTCGCTGGGCAAAGAGCACGAAGCCCAGCGTTGGTTTGACCATTGGACCCGATTGCGGGCGTCGATCGATGCGAACAATCAAGTCGCCATGCAGCGGCCTCCGGATCCGACGTCGGTTGAATCACTTGCCAACGCACTGGATGAATTGGATCGACCGTTGGAAGCGATTCTGTGGCGGGCGATCGTCGCTCATGGAGCCGGCGACCAGACGCGTCTGGCGGAGCTCAATCGGCAGCGTGAAGAGCTGCTCGCCAACGGAAATCCGTTTCCGGATCGTCAATCGCGATTACATGGAATGGACCTGGAGCACTATCCGTTGCCGGATCTGGAACAATGGGCGCTGGACGAAACAAACGCGACCCAGACTGCGGCCGCCCCGATGGGCAACAATTCAGTCCCCGCGTCCTTTGGCAATCTGGCCGATACGATGGGCATGCGGCATACCTACCGTGTCGCGGATCAGCCGCAAAAGCAACGCTACGCGATCTACCAGACGCTCGGAGGCGGGGTCGCCGTCTTGGACTACGATCTCGACGGCTGGCCGGATCTGTTTTTTGCACAAGGCGCCGCCGATCCGCCGGGCTTTGAAAGCCGAACGGCCAATCCGTCTGGTGGAACCTCGCTCTATCGAAACGAGGTGACGAGGGTGGTTGAGACAACGGGTGTTAGCAAGACGTTGCATCAAAGCTACACCTTGGGTGTCACGGCGGGGGATTGGAACCAGGACGGGCTGCCGGATCTTGCCGCGGCGGGGATCGGCAGGTCGGTGCTGCTGATCAACAACGGCGATGGGACGTTCGCCGAAGAAACACTGGAAAAACCGGCGAGTGTTGATCGCGTGCCCGCGTCGATCGGCATCGCCGATGTCAGCGGCGACCACCTTCCCGATCTGATCGAGATCGGTTACGTCGATGACCCGAACATGACCGTAAAACCGCCAGTGGACTCCGAGGGCAACGTGCTGATCACGGTGGCGCCGAATAACTTTGCCGCCGCCCGTGACTTGCTCTTCACCAATCAAGGAGACGGATCTTACGGCTTTCGTCCACTGAGCGATCAAGACGATTCTCGAACCGGACTGGGATTGGTGATCGCTGATTTCGACGGCGAGCCGGGAAACGAAATCTTCATCGGCAACGATTCGCTGCCGAACCGACTCTGGAAGCTGGGATCCCAGGATGATCCCGTTGATCTGGCGTCGATCCTGGGCTGCGGCTACGGATTCAGTGGCGGGGCGACCGGTGCGATGGGAATCGCCGTCGGGGACTTTGACCGAAACCACGAAATCGATTTACACGTCACCAACTATGAAAACGAAAATGCCAATTTGTACTTGATGAAGCATCAATCCTTCCAAGACCGCAACCGCCAATTTAATCTTGGCGAAGCTTCCAAAGAACGCGTCGGATTTGGTACCGAGGCGATCGACTATGACAACGACGGTGACGAAGACTTGGTGGTGACCAATGGGCATCTCGACAACGCCAAGAGCATTCGAGGCGGCCACGCCCAGCCGATGCAATTGTTTGCCAACATGGGATCTGAATTTCGTTTGATGGATGTCACCGACCCCTCCGGGTTTTGGAGCAACCCCCGGTTCGGCCGCGCGTTGGCCACGCTCGATTTGAATCGAGATGGACAATTGGACTTTGTCGTCACCCAGGTCGAGCAGCCATCGGCGTTGCTGGTCAACCAGACCGATGCGGGGCAGCATTGGATGCAAGTTGCGCTTGTGGGGACTCGCTGCGAGCGGGACGCCATCGGTGCTCGTGTCGAATTGCAAACGTCGGATCAGACGACCGTGCGCTGGATGGTTGCCGGCGACGGTTATTTGTGTCGCAACGAGCAGACGCTTCATTTTGGGCTAGGTTCCAACGCAACGGTTGACCGACTGCGGGTTCAATGGCCGACCGGACAGATGCAAACGTTTGAAAACATCCCGGCCGATCGACGCGTGCTCCTCGTCGAGGCGGAGCCGGAACTGTTCTCGTTGCCGTGACCTGTTGTGCACGTCGTGACGCGTGAATGGTCGCGAGCCTTACGACGTCTCCAAGTGCCCAAAAACCGATCGGCGGATTTCAGGGTCACGGATCTTCCAGATGACCGCATCGATAAAGTAGTGGTGCACATTGACGATCATCATCGTTGCCGTTCCCAGAAACAGAAACGGCACCGAGACCGTCGACATCGTCCACCCCAGGATTTGCGTCCATTCAAAAACCACGAATCCGATCATCACCAAGGCGGCGTAGTAGATCAACATGTGCAACTTCATCCGTCGCGTGTTTCCGCGCGCGTTCATTTCTACCCGAGCAGGAAACATCAGGTATTGCACGGCGTGAAAGATTTGGAGCAGGAAAAAGGACTGTGGGTAGATATCCACCATCACATACCAGCTGAACGTCGCAACCCAGGGCAGCCAGACCGTCGCCGGCACAGCACGCCCTTGTTCGACCGACATCAGACGAAACCCCCACAAACCCAACAAGAAACAGACCAAGACCACCACGCGACAGATCTGCATCAAGGATTCCATCAAAAATTCGCCGGCACGCTGTTGCGGAAGCCATGACGTCAGCAAGCCCATCGACTCGACGCCCCAGGTGACGTGATACACAAACAGCGCATAGAAACCACAACGGATCAATCGCCGATCCCTTGCCGTCATCTTGAATCCGGCCAAATGCGCGAAACAGGCGGTCGCGCCCCAGGATTGGCCGACGTAGTGCCAGCCCAGCAGCACAGGCGCCAGCCAACCGAGCACGATCATTCCGGTGGGCTGTCTGCCCTGCATTTGCTCCACACTGGATGAGCCTTCTTGAAGACTCCAGAACGCGATGTAAACCAAGAAGGCGAGGGCCAACACGGGAGCACCGATCGTGACCATCGGGTGCTGTCGAAAATTCTTGCGTCGCGAGTACAGCACGCGATACGACGCCATGAAGTGTGGCCCATTGATCAACAGATCGCTAAACAGATAAGCGTTCACCGCGATCAACATGTTGTCCATGCCGCTGGAACTGATCGATCCATAGGCGATCACGACCAGGGCGATCACCAACGATAGCCCTCCGCCACAGATCGCATCGATCCTCGGACTGATCAATGCTTTGACGGGAACGGCGGCTGAATTCGCTTTTTGCAACACGACAAAAGAACCTGGTGCACTCTCCGCACGGGCGAATTCGAATTAACTTTGTTCCTCGAACAGTGATCCGAATAGTCTACATCAACCGGGCCCGGTCGGCCACGGAGCATTGGGGCGTTCCGTCAAAGCCGCGAACTGTCTGCGGAGGCCTTTCCCGATCCACAGCGTGACCGGTCGCTCGCCGCACTGACGGTAACGTTTTTCGAGCACGTTGGGATTCTGGGACACGCCCCTGGTCTTCACCCGCCAGGGATGACAATTCATCGATCGCAAGGTCTTGCGCAGCTTGCGGTCGTCACAGGCCCCCGACCAGATCACGGGTTCACAGATCGCCAGATCGCTCCCGATCGCGTTGTCTCCGGTCAGAAAGCCGCTGGGGCCGCCGATCATGTCGTAGCCGTATTGTCCGGCAAACGATTCGGTCAGTCCGGCCGCTCGAATCGCGGCATCGGGGTCGGCCAGGTACTCCATCGGCTTCTCAACCCGGCGGCCGGCCTGGCTGTCCCCATCGAGGGTGTAGGTGACCGCGCTGCCATCGGGACGAACCAGGACGGCGGTGCGTGAAGCGTCAGTCACCGGGTGGCCGAAACACATGGCGGCCCGGTCGATCGCCTGCCCGGTCAACAACGTTTGCTCGCGGACACTGCCGCCGAGTGAAATCCACAGCCGATGCCGTTGCGGGCGATCTTCGATCACTGCGGCGGGCGCCAATTTCACGATCCCGGCGGCGCAGCGGTCCAGGATTCGCTCCACGACGTCCCACGACGGCGAGTAGTCTTCCGGACGTACTTTGCGGCCACTGTCGTCGCGTCGATCGGGGTCCAAATGAACCGTCGCGTCGGCTGCGATGGGCACCGCGGCGACGTCATCATGGCGAACCGCAACGGTTGATCGAGCGGGTTGCACATTGATCCGCAGATTCTCCGTGGTCATCGCGACCATCATCGGATCGCTATCGACCGCGGTGACCTGCACATCGGCGGACCCGACCCTCTTGGCGATCGCCAACGTATCAGCACCCAGACCACAGCACCCGTCGAGCACCGAGCCGGAGTTCATCCAACGCGCTTTCAACTCGGCGACCGGAGCCGGCGTTGCTTGGCTGAGCGAGCGTTCGGTGCACCACCAGATCCCCTGCCCGAGTTTCGCACGAGCTTTGGATTGCAGATTCAATGACACGAGCACGATTGCGGCCAGATTCTCGCCGACCAGTGAGCGAATCTTGGCAGCCAAGGCGGTGTCCCAAGTGCCGTGGGCCGACGCGATCCGCAGTGCGTCCTCGCAGCGTTCCAAGTCGTCGGCGGTAATCGGAGCAGTCATCGTAAGGCAGTAACTTGAAGGTTGCGTCATTGATCCCAGCACGTGGCGTCAGCCAGTGGCGCGATTCGGTTGTGGTTGTGCCCCCACGCCGCTCGCTAACGCTTCCCGCTGGTGTTCATCCCAGCACGTGGCGTCAGCCAGTGGCGCGAGTTCGGTTGTGGTTGTGCCCCCGCGCCGCTCGCTAACGCTTCCCGCTGGGGTGCGTCAGGACGTCAACGTTCGCTTGAGGAACCGTCGCAGGGCCGGTTTGGTGGCTTGGCCGAGCCGATTGATCGCCAGCGTGGTTTCCTGTTCGTCGCTGGAGACGGTGATTTTTGCATCGCCGAGCTCGTCGGCTTCGGCCGGATCGAGCGGCTCATTGGCAACGATCTTGACCGCATCGAGGTCACGCGTGCGGATTGACAGTTTGACGTCGCCGTCGGCGCCGACCACATCGACCCGGTTGGCGGCCGACATCCTCAAACAATCTTCACCGCCGATCTTTTCGATTTGGTCGAACAAGCGGTCGGGCAGCTTGATCGGCCAGTCGGGCGTCGCGTTGTCGTCGAACCCCTTGGGCATCGAATGCCATTTTCGTCCCAGCGTTTTCCAGATCGTACTGGCGTCGTGTTTCTTCTTTTTGCGTTTCGGGGTCGCCCTTTTTGCTTGCCCGTTCGACTTGGATGCCTTTTTCGACGCCGGAGAACGGGCGGCGTCGATTCGCAACCGCCTGGAACCAGACTCGGCGACCGACTCGGCAATTGGTTTCGATTGTTTCGCCGACGGCTGGAGCGCCTCGGCGACGAAGGGCGCCGTGACGGAAACCGGTTCGCCGGTTCGCCGTTTGGCCGTCGCGGCCAGTTGTTCGGGTGTGCCTTCGAAGACAATCTTGCCGCCGTCGACGCCGGCACCAGGCCCCATGTCGATCACCCAGTCGGCGCATTTGACGACGTCCAGGTTGTGCTCGATGACGACGCAGGTGTTGCCCAAGTCGACCAGGCGCTGGATCACGTCCAGCAGTTTTGCGATGTCGTCGAAGTGCAAGCCGGTCGTCGGTTCGTCCAGCAGGTACAACGTTTTGCCGGTGCCCGGACGGGCGAGTTCCGACGCCAATTTGACCCGTTGTGCTTCACCGCCGGACAGGGTCGGAGCGGATTGGCCCAGCGTGACATAATCCAATCCGACGTCACACAGGGTTTGCAACACGCGGGTGATGCGTGGTTCGGCGGCGAATAACTCAACCGCCTCGCCACAGGACATCGCCAACACGTCCGAAATCGACTTGCCGTGATACTTCACCTGCAACACGTCTTCGTTGTACCGCCGCGATCCGCATTCCTCACACGGCACCCAAACGTCTGGCAAGAAATGCATCTCGATTTTACGTTGGCCACTGCCCTCGCATGTCTCGCAGCGTCCGCCGGGGACGTTAAAGCTGAACGTTCGCGCGGTGTACTTTCGCTCGGCCGCTTCGGGGATCAAGGCGAACAGGTTTCGAATCGTATCGAACACGCCGGTGTACGTTGCCGGATTGCTGCTAGGCGTGTTGCCCAGCGGTGATTGATCGACACGAATCACTTTATCGATATGGCGGAGGCCTTCGATTTTCTCGTGCCGCCCGGGTTTCATCCTTAGCCGATGCAAACGCTTACCCAGAATCGGGTACAGGGTGCCTTCGATCAAGGTGCTCTTGCCACTGCCGCTGGGCCCGGTCACGACCGTCAGCACGCCCATGGGCAATTTTAGATCGACGTGATCCAGATTGTTTTCCGATGCGCCGATCAGGGTCAGGTAATCGACCAGCGGCTTGCCGGCGTCGGTCATCACGGGGCGTCGTACCGACGGCAATGGGATGTGCTTGGTACCGTTGATGTATCCGGCCGTCACGCTTCGTTCGACCGGCGACAATTTGGTCGGTGGGCCTTCGGCGACGATTCGGCCGCCATGCCGACCGGCACGAGGTCCGAAATCGCACAGGTAGTCGCTGCCGGCGATCACGTCGCGATCGTGTTCGACCACCAACAGCGTGTTACCCAAGTCTCGCAATCGATGCAGCGCCGAGAGCAGTCGCAAGTTGTCACGGGGGTGCAGCCCGATCGTGGGTTCATCCAGTACGTACAGCACCCCGCACAATCCGCTGCCGAGTTGGGCGGCCAATCGAATCCGCTGCGCCTCGCCGCCGGACAGCGTCGCCGCACCGCGATGCAGCGTCAAATAGTTCAGTCCCACATCTAACAGGAAACGCACGCGCGATTGGATTTCACGCACCAATTCGCCGGCGATCTTTTTCTCGCGGCGATCGAGTTTCCAATCGGTGACGACGCCATCCAAACGATCCAGCGGCATGTGCACCAAATCGGCCATCGTCCAGCCGCGAAACTGACAGGCGGCAGCTTCTTCCCGCAATCGCGACCCGTCGCAGGCGCTGCAATTGATATCGTCAACGAACTGTTCCAGCTTGCCGCGCAATCCCGGTGTCAAACGCGACGCTTCCTCAAGCGCCGGATAAAAGCCTTTGAATCGAAAGCGAAACAGTTTGGCGGTGGACGTTGAATTCGGTTTCGCATCGCTTTGCCGAACTTCGATCCAGCGATCACCCAGCCCGTGAAACAGCAATCGGCGGTGCGTGGCGGTCAGTTCGTCGAACGGCAGATCGATCGGGATGCCGGTCTGTCGCGACAACGCCCGCAACAACCACAGCGAGACGTCGTGATCGACGCTCGGCCACAGCAATGCGGCGCCGTCGGCGAGCGTTTTGCGCGGCGAATCGATCAGCGCGGCAGGGTTGGTTCCGGTTTGCTTGCCCAGTCCTTCGCACTGCGGACACCAGCCGACCGCGCTGTTGAAGGAAAAGTGGTGTGGCGTCAGTGTGGGAAAGGATCGACCGCATTCGCCGCAGACGAGATGCTGGCTGTGCGTGATCGTTTCCCAATGTTGTTCGTCGCGATCCGGGTTGGCGATCGCGACCTGGATCACGCCGATCCCCAACGACAATCCTTGTTCGACGCTGTCGCTGATCCGCGAGCGCTCCTCGTCGTTGACCGCGATCCGGTCCACGACGACTTGAACGGTTTGTCGTTTTCGCGGGTCGAGTGCCGGTGCTTCATCGAGCGAGACCGTTTTTCCATCGATTCGAATCCGCTGAAAACCTTGGCTGCGCAGCGATTGCCAGGTGTCCTTGGACGCTTCCCCGGCCACGACCTCGATCGGCGAGAGCAACAAGGCGCGCGTCCCTTCGGGCATCGACAACACTTTCTCTGCGATCTGTTCGGGCGTTTGCGTGCCGACTTCCACGCCGCAATCGGGACAGTGTCGCGTTCCCAACCGCGCCATCAAGATCCGTAGGAAATCATAAATCTCGGTGACCGTGCCGACGGTACTGCGCGGCGAATGCCCGAGGTTTTTTTGTTCCAGCGCGACCGCCGGTGACAACCCTTCGATCCGTTCGACCTTGGGTTTTTGCACCTGACCGATGAACTGTCGCGCGTAGGACGAAAGCGATTCGACGTAGCGACGTTGGCCCTCGGCGTAGATCGTGTCCATCGCCATCGAGCTTTTGCCGCTGCCGCTGGGGCCACAAAACACGGTCATGGCGTCACGAGGGATTTCCGCGGAGACCGATTTCAAGTTGTGTTCCGAAGCCGACTGGACCACCAAGTGGGTCCTGGCCTTTTCCGGCGGCGGTGCCAACGCGGCCGACGCTCTCGTGACGGTCGCGTGGTGCTTGGCCGGTTTGCGACGTTTGACGCCCATCACCTTGGCCAATGCCGCGCCGGTGTAGCTGTCCATGTTTTTGGCAATGTCGATCGGTCGCCCGGCGGCCACAATTTTCCCACCGCCGGCGCCGCCTTCGGGACCCAGGTCGAGCACGTAGTCGGCCGTCTTAATGACGTCCATGTTGTGTTCGACGATCACCACGGTATTGCCCCGATCGGCCAATCCGTGAATCACGCGTAGCAACAATTCGATGTCGGCAAAGTGCAATCCGGTCGTCGGTTCGTCCAGCACATAGAGCGTCTTGCCGGTTTCTCGTTTACTCAGCTCGCGCGAGAGTTTGATCCGCTGGGCTTCGCCCCCCGAGAGCGTCGGGGAGGGTTGGCCAAGTTTCAAATACTCCAGACCGACGTCGACCAGCGTTTGCAGTTTTTCGGCAACTTTGGGAACGTTTTCAAACAGCTCCAGCGCCTGGGCGATGTCCATCTCCAGCACGTCCGCGATCGACGCGCCTTTGAATTGGACCGAAAGCGTTTCGCGGTTGTATCGTTTGCCGCCGCAGACCGGGCACGTCACCCAGATGTCGGCCAAGAAATCCATTTCCAGTTTTGACGCACCGTTGCCGTCACAGGCGGCGCAGCGTCCGCCGTCGACGTTGAAACTGAATCGACTGGCGGTGTAGCCGCGCGTTTTCGCTTCGGTCAGTTTGGCGAACAGGTTGCGGATTTCGTCAAAGACTTTGACGTACGTCGCCGGGTTGCTGCGCGGTGTTCGCCCGATCGGCGATTGATCGATCGCGATCGTCTTGTCTAAAAATTCCAGGCCGCTGATTGAATCGTGGTCACCGGGTTCGCATTCGGCACCGTTGAGTTCACGCCGCAGGGCGGGTTCCAAGATGCCGCCGATCAACGAACTTTTTCCGCTGCCGGAGACACCGGTCACGCACGTCACCGTTCCCAGCGGAATCGTCGCATCGACGTTTCGCAAGTTGTGAAACCGAGCGCCGTGAATCGTCAGTTGGGCTTCGCCGTCGATCGGCCGTGGAGTTTCTGGGATCGCGATCTGACGATCACCGCAAAGAAACTGGCCGGTGACACTGCGTTTGTTCGCTCCCAATTCGTCGGCCACGCCGATACCGACGATCTCTCCACCGCGAACTCCCGGGCCGGGACCAAAGTCGACGATCCGATCGGCCGCCCGCATCGTGTCTTCATCATGCTCGACGACGATCAACGTGTTGCCGGCATCGCGGAGCCGCACCAGTGTTTCGATCAATCGGTCGTTGTCTCGGGCGTGCAATCCGATCGACGGTTCGTCCAAGATGTACAGCACGCCGACCAGCCCGCTGCCGATCTGGCCGGCCAAACGAATGCGTTGTGATTCGCCCCCGGAAAGCGTCGGCGCGGTTCGGCCCAATGTCAGATAATCCAGACCGACGCCGAGCAAGAAGCCCAGTCGCGTGCGGATCTCTTTCAACGCTTCGGCCGCGATCTTGGCGTCGGTTTCTCCCAGTCTGATGTCGGCGAAAAACTGACTCAACTGATCGATCGACAACTCGCACAAATCGGGCAGCGAGAGCGAGTGATTGTCTTGGAACGCGTTTGATGTCGTCGTGATCGTCGCCGCACTGGCCTGGCGATTGAGCCGACGGCCTTCGCAATCGACGCAATCGATCGTGTTCATGAACTTTTCAAGATGCCGCAACTGCATCTTGTTCTTGGTCGTGCGATAGCGATCAAGCAGCTCGGGAATAAACCCGTCGAACGACCCGGTGTACTTGCGACTCTTTCGGCCGCCGCGCCACGTCAATTGATACGTCGAGTCGCTGCCCCACAGCCACATCTTTTGGGCTTCGGCGGGCAGGTCCCGCCAACGTGTTTCCAGCATCGAACCCGGTTCGAGTTCGAGCAGCTTGTCCATCGCGGTCGCAAAGCCTTTGTAGATGTGCCGACGATAACGACCGATGTCGCCCCATTGGCCCAGCAGCGTGATCGCTCCCTTGCGAATCGACTTGGATTCGTCGGGAATGATCAACTCCGGAACAAACGTGTACAGGTGCCCGAGCCCGTCACAGGCCTCGCACATCCCTTGCGGACTGTTGAACGAAAACAGTTGCGGCGTCGGAGGGCGAAAACTTTCACCACAGGATCCGCAGGAGTAGCGTGAGGAAAACAGGATGTCTTCTTTCGCCGGTCGTGCCGAATCGCTGTTGGGCTCGGACAACGACACGATCACCGACGCATCGCCGAGTTTCAGCGCCAGATCGACTGCTTCGTTGATGCGTCCGCGGTCGCGATCATCGATGCCCACGCGATCGACGACCACTTCGACATCGTGGCGACGGGCTCGATCCAGCGGTGGAGGATCCGATAGGCGAATCGTTTCATTGTCCACGCGGGCACGTGTGAACCCTTGTTTACGCAGGTCTTCGAACAGGTCTTTGAATTCGCCCTTGTGCCCGCGGACCAGCGGCGCCAGAACCCAGATGGTTTCTTCGGGGTCCAGATCCAAAATCCGCGACGTGATCGCGTCGGACGGTTGGGCGGCGATCGGGACGTGGCAATTGGGGCAGTTGGGCGTCGCCACACGGGCGAACAGGACGCGCAAGAAGTCGTAGATCTCGGTGATCGTGCCGACCGTGCTGCGGGGATTGTTGCCGGTCGATTTTTGGGCGATCGAAATCGAGGGGCTCAGACCGCTGACCAGGTCGACATCCGGCTTGGGCATCTGCCCCATGAATTGCCGGGCGTAATTGGAGAGCGACTCGACGTACCGGCGTTGGCCCTCGGCATACAGCGTGTCGAAGGCCAGAGACGACTTGCCACTGCCCGATACACCGGAAAAACAAACCAGTTCGCCACGCGGCAGGGTCAGATTGACGTCACAGAGGTTGTGCTCGCGGGCACCCTTGACCTTGATTTCGGTCGTCGACATTCGGGGCAATTCGTGGTCAGTAGAAGACGGCATTCCTTTCCCCGTAGTCTAGCGGGCACGTCAATCTGGTGAAATGAGAGGTTTTTACGGGTTCCGGGGGAATCGACCGGCAAAAATGGACACTCCCGGGGATTAAATCCGACTAGACCGCGAAAAACACGACTCGCGCACCTCGCCATCGCAACCATACTGCTGGCGACTCGTGGGATAGGCTTCCAGCCTGTCGTGCTGGAATTGACAGGCTGGAAGCCTATCCCACCTTTCCCCCCCCCGGCTTCTCGACGATTTCCTGATGCAACTGTATTACTTCCTGGCCGTCATTCTTTCGCTCAGTTTGGGCTCGCTGCCGGAATCGAACCAGTCCTTTGGGCATGCGGTGGGATTTAGCGGGCTGGTGATTGTCGCCTGGTGGGGCCTGTGTTATTTGGCGGTACGGATGGTCGCCGGGCTGATCGACAAGGGGGAAGTCGACGCGACGGTGGGCTACGATTGGTTTGATCGTCAAACCGAGTGTTTTCGCTGGTTCTCGCTGGGGCTGATCCTACTTTGTCTCGGTGGATTCGGGCTCGGCCGGAACCTGGATCGGTTGCCGCTGACTGAGCACTCGTTGGCGCTGCAGTCGATCGTTTTGTTGTTTCCCGCGATCGCGATGATGGCCGGATTGTGGGCCGGGGAGTCGCTGTTTGCGGCGCGGATGGGCGTGGCGCGACGGGGGTGGTGGTCAACGCTGACGTCCACGTTTTCGGCCCTGCGATGCAGCGTCGGTTGGCTGATCGCACCGATCATCGGCTTTCTGGCGATCATCGATCTGATCTCGTTGACCGCGGTCGGGGACCAGATCCCGAACTGGGCGGCGTGGATCGCGTTGGGGGTCGTGATGGTGGTCGGCATCCCGATCTTGGTACGGCGAATGTTTCCGACCCGTCCGGTCGATGCGGCCACCAAGCAATGGATCCAATCGGTCGTCGTCTCCGGCGGCATTCGGCGGTGCAAAATCGTGGTGTGGGACACCAATCATCAAACCCACAACGCGATGATCGCAGGCCTCTTCGGGCGTTTTCGCGTGTTGCTACTGAGTGATCGTTTGGTGCGAGACCTGACGCGAGAGGAGCTGGCGATGGTGATTCTGCACGAAGTGGCCCATGCCAAACGGTTTCATGTGCCGCTGCGAATCTTGGCCCTGGTCCCCGCCTGGTTGCTTGGGGCGGGGCTCGAACGGGTGCTGGTGCATGATTCCATGCCGATTTGGGCGGCGGATTGGGCGGGCACGCTGGGCAGCGTGCTCAGTCTGCTGGCAACCGTCTTGATCTTGCGTTGGGTCAGTTATCGCAGTGAATTTGACGCCGACACGGTGGCCTGTTTGTCGGCGCCGGCCGTTTCACGCTCGTGCGAGCGGGTGCCCACGACCGAGCCGGACGCACGCCGACAGCTCGCTTCGGCGCTGTTGCGTGTGACCGAAGGTTGCGCCGCGGCACGCAAGCCGACGTGGCTGCATCCCGGCATCGCCGATCGGATCAACGCCTTCTCACCTCCCCAAGTGGCGTAAGCTTCCAGCTTGCGACCCGGCGAAAGGCTTGCCTGCCCCAGTGGCGTAAGCTTCCAGCTTGCGACCCGTCGAAAGGCTTGCCTGCCCCCAGTGGCGTACGCTCCCAGCTTGCGTCCCGTCGACAGGCTTGGCTGCCCCAAGTGGCGTACGCTTCCAGCTTGCGTCCCGTCGAAAGGCTTGCCTGGTCACATGTGGGATCAGCCGTTTCGCGCGAGCGATACGGGCCTGTAGCACGAAGCAAACACACCAGGGCCCGTAGGCTCGCGCCAAACGGCTGATTGAATCGACAGTCCGGTACGCTTCCAGCTTGCGTCCCGGCGACGGCTCGGCGTCCAAACCTGCCGACCCTGAATTTCCCCGATTTTTTGCCTTCTGATCGCACTCCGTATTGGTTTTGTGCGGAAAACTTGCTTATGTTGAATCGTTCACGGCCGGGCAACCGGTCCGCCCATTGATCGATTCCAAACCCAAAATGAGTCCAGACATGAAACGATTTTTAGCCTCCGCGGCCGCCGTTTTGCTCGTCGCGACCGCTACCACGTTGACCGCCGACGTTGACCTGAAAGACATCCAATGCGTGGTGGCGAAAAAAGGCGCCGACGCCAGCAAGTCAGCCGACTACAAAGACGCCAAGGTGTATTTCTGCTGCAACGGTTGTGCCGGCAAGTTCGCCAAGGACACCGAGAAGTATGCCGTCAAAGCCAACCATCAGTTGGTTGCGACGAAGCAGTACGTCCAAAAGAAATGCCCGTTCAGTGGCGGAAAATTGAACGAGTCCACGGCGATCAAACTGGCCGGCACCGAAGTTGCGTTTTGCTGCAACAATTGCAAAGGCAAAGCGGAAGGCGCCGAAGATGACGAAGCCAAGTTGAAGCTGATCTACAACGACAAAGCCTTCAAGAAAGGCTTCGAGCTGGCGAAGAAAGAGTAGTCGCTCGTTGTCAAGTTAGATGCGATATCGCCTTGTCGTCCACCTCGACCCGTTGACGGCGATCGCAGTTTTTAACGCGGCGTTGCTGTTGATCGGCATCGCCGCGTTTTTGTTTTACCTGGTCGTGCGCCGCAGCAGGCCGTTGGCGGACTGGGCCAGAAGGCATCGCAGATCGTTTTGGGTTGCCGGCACGGTTTATCTTGCCTCGATCCTGATCACCGCGTGTTTTCAATCCGGTTGGTACCGTCACGGGATCGGTCTGTTTGTTGCCGGACTTTCCGGGCTGATCTGGAGCCTGTTCGTTGCCGCCCTCGCGGCCGAACGCACGATCCGTTTGCAGACGTTGCTGTGGCTGACGTTCTGTCTGTCGCTGGTCTTTGCAGGCTGGACGACCGGCATCAATCGGTCCCGCAGTCGGGCCCGAATGATTCGCGCGATTGAAGCGGCCGGGGGCAGCGTCATCGTGGATCGACTGCAGAAACGCGACCCCGAAGTTCAGTTGCCCAAGTGGTCCTTCGCATTGTTTGAGACCAGTTGGGGTCACGTCAGCCAAGCGACGATTCCGGTTGAAGTATTCACGCCGAGCGCCGTGCGATCATGGTGCCTGGACGAAGTCTCAGCGATCTATTTGTTGGACGAGAAGAACCAACGGGCGGCCGTTGATGCCGATGCGATCGCCGCGCTGGATCAAGACGGCCAGTTGAATGAGTTTGCAGTCTACGGTGGAACCATCGACCCGCATGGGCTTGAGTTGCTGGCGAGATTTTCCGCCATCGAGTCGCTGGCGTTTGATTGCGATCACTCCCCATTGGATCGCCAGATCACACAGTTCACGAAGCTGGAAAACCTTTACCTGACCAACCCCATCGTCGATGACGTCTTCATCGAGCGGATCGATGCGTTGCCAAAGCTCTATCATCTGGCCCTGACCGATCCGGTTTTTGCGTCCCCGTTTGCGACTTCGGCCACACCCTCGGTAGAGATCGTCTATGTCTCAGGCGGCAAGATCGAGACGGGCACCCTGTCGGCGCTGGGAAGGTTCCAGGGGGCACTGGCGTTGTCGAGCTGTCGGTTGAGCCTGTCACGGAATGAGCCCCCGGACATGCCCGAAACGATCGGAATCGGCTTCTATCAGTGCAATCTTACCGATGAGATGTTGATGCAGTTCTCTGCCCTACCCAAGCTCAAGTGGCTGTCGATCCACTCGGGAAACGTGACGCGATCGGGGCAAGAAGCGTTTCACGCGTTGCAGCCGAACGTGGCGATGGATTTTGTTTGGTAAAAAACTTTCCACCGATCTTTGGGGGCAAAGCTGTGCGTCAACTTTTAGATGTAGGGAGCCGCGGAAAAGGGGGCAGGTACCAAAAAAGCGAAGCACCCTTCGGGCCATTTGGATCGACGTATTCACGCCAACGGCAGATGCGGTTTGGCACATTCTTGTCAGATTCCACCGCTCTTGTTTTGCCACCGCGCTGGCCGATTCGCTATGGTGTACGGACCTTGTCCCGCTTTTTGAACGATGTGCACGAGACAACCTGCGAGCCATGATGTTCAGCCGACCCTTGACTCTTCGCGTGGAATTTAATCTGGGGCCACGGTCTGCCGGGCGACCAGCCCCACGATCGTTGATCGCGTTGGGGGGACGTTTATCGATCGTCTATCTGATCTTGCTGCTCTCGACCGGTACTGCCGCGATTGCAGATTCAACCACTTCTGATTCGCCAACCGCTCCTGCTCCGGCGATGACTTCACCGGCCTCGGCCGCCGGTTCCGAGCAGACCGATGCCGCGGCGCAGTCGACACCCAACAAACTGGATCAGCTGAAACGCGAAGTCGACGCCGTGCGCGAAGCCTATCAGGGTTGGGGATTGAAACGCAGGATCGAAGTCTTTGAGACGGTGCGGGAGGAACCTGCGACGGAGAGCGGGCGATCGATCGACTGGTCAAAGCAGACCCTTGCTTACAGTTGCGTCGACGACTTCCTGCGACTGGGCGCGCGGTTTCGGGCGGAACGTCAAGAACCGGCCTTGCAGAAGATGATCTTTGCCTATGACGGTCAAGTCGGACGGATCCGGTATCTGCACGGTGCGATCAACCGCCCGCTGTCGGCCAACGCCAACGCCTATGAACGCAACGGCGCGCCACGGTTACCGCACGCCGTTCTCGTCGAATATTATTATTCGCGGCATCTCGACTGGCTGCTCATTGACGATTACCAGACCCATTTGTTTCCGCCGCAAACGGTGATCGGTGAACCCGAGGTGAAAGAGGTCCAGTTTGATGGCCATCCGTGCTGGAAAGTGCGATGGTATGGCATCAACAACGAAGACCTGGATGTGATGACCGGCTGCGAGGTCTACCTGGCCAAAGATCGCTTCCTGCTGCCGCTCCGCCAGATCTACGAGACTCCGGCCGGCGATCGGTGGCCGGAACGCAAGACAATTCACATCGATGCATTTCAAATGGATTCGGCGACCGGACTGTGGTACCCCGAGCAGGTCACGGCGGCCAGGCAATGGAGTTCGCAATCGCAGTGGAACCGGATTCGATTTGAGTTGGACGAGCGATTCGGCGACGTCGAGGTTTACTCCGACGCACCGGTCGTCGCCCCGCAACATTCTAAACCGCCCACTGCTGTCGTCTCCCAGTTTGCCCCGGCCGCCGTGTTGACCGAACTCTCCGGCCCCAGCGCAAACTCGATGGTGGTGCGCCGCGCCTTTGAACCCAAGACCGCCGGCGGGAGTTCGATCGGGTTGCTGTTGGTTTTAGCGACCCTGGCGATCTGGTTCAAAGCGACGCGCCTGGGCCGCGCGCTGCGGCAGTTCCTCGGTCGGCACCCGACGTTCATGGGGCTGAGCGGAATTACTTTGACGGCCTGCGTCGGCTACGTCAGTACGTATCCGCCCGGTTGGACGACCTACGGTTTGGCGATGATGTTTGCCGGACTGTTTGGGCTCGCCTGGATCACGCTGACCTTCATGCTGATCGGTGAAAAACAGGTTTCCATCCGGACGGTCCTCTTCGCCGCCGCCTGCACCGCACTGTGTTTCGGCGGCTATAGCAAGGGGATCAAGCGAATCCAGGTTCGCCAGCGGATGATCAGTGAAGTCCGCGACTTCGGCGGACGCGTCGAGATGGGGCTGTGGCATCTCGATGAGGAAGGCTTGTATCTTCCCAACCGTCTGCGCAAGTTGCTCGGTGAAGCCTGGTCGGGGAGGGCAAGTCGAGCCGCGATCTCGTACGAATCGTTCTCCGAAAAAAACATCGACCGTTGGTGTTTGGATGAAGTCAAATGGCTCGGCTTGGCGTCGCGAGAGGAAACGGCGTTCGAAGTCGACGGCGACGCACTGTCTCGGCTCGGTGCGACCGACACCCTGTGGACGCTGCATGTCGAAGGCGGTTACATGGACGGCGAAGCCCTGACGGCGGCGGCCAAGTTTCCGCGGCTGATCGACTTGCACTACGACTGCCAGCACCGCGCGGTTGCCAAAGAAATCGCACTGCTGAGCCAGTTGGAACGCGTTTGGTTGACCAACGCAGTCGTCGATGATGAATTGATCAAGTCGCTGCGCGGCATCAAAAATCTGGATTTCGTGACGCTGATCAAGCCGCGTTTCGGAAACTGCGATCGCCCCCATCACGATTGGAGCATTGACGGGGTGGAGGTGCAGTATGCCACCGTCACGCCGCGAGCGGTCAACACGCTGGGCCAGCTTTCAACGAATTTGACGTTCGTCGATTGCAACGTCCAACTGCCCACCGCCGCCGAAGTCACGTTGCCGTTGACCACCGGTTTTGCGTTTCGCGACAGCAACCTGGACAACCGATCGTTGTTGCGGCTGACCAAGGCGCCTCGTTTGTTGTCGGTCGGCTTGACCGGCACCGACGTGTCGATCGACGGCATCGAAGCCTTCTCACAACTTCGCCCCGAAGTCGCTTTGGCGTTGCGATCACCCCGCGAATGATCCACCGTTTTTCAACGGTGTGGCGGTTCAATAGTGCGGCGGTTTTTCATCCAGCGGATCCGAGGTCGGTTCGGTGGCATTCTTGATGCGGTCAACGGTCTGCTCCCACTTGGCGATCCGTTTGTTGGCGCGATCCAACAACAACGCTTGTTCGGTCACGACATCGTTGAGCACGTCGTATTGACGCTGCAAGTGGGCCAATTGGATCTCCAGGTGGGTGATTCGTTCGATTTCGTTTTTCATCGGTAGCGGTGTCCCGTGTAAAGGTGACGCGACCAGGGGTTCGGCGGTCGAAGCCGAGACGGGTTTCGCGTAGAATTCTCAGCCATGTCTTTGCCAGCCAGCCCTTAACCTGTCAATATCCAAGATGGTCTCTCCACTTCATCCTCGACAACGATTGCTGATGGGGCCCGGCCCCAGCACCGTGCCGGCACGTATTTTGCAAGCGATCTCCGCTCCCACACTCGGGCACCTCGATCCCCAATACATCGGGTACATGGATGAGACCTGCGAGATGATTCGACAGGTCTACCGTACCCAAAACGCACTCACCTTTCCCGTCTCGGGGACTGGAATGGCCGGAATGGAAGCGATTCTGGTCAATTTGTTGGAACCCGGCGACGAAGCGATCGTGATGATCAACGGGGTTTTCGGCGGCCGCATGAAAGACAACATGGAGCGTTGCGGCGCGACCGTCCATGCCGTCGAGATCCCCTGGGGCAAATCGTTCACGCTGGACCAATTCGCCGAAGCCGTTGCGGCTCACCCCAAGGCCAAACTGCTGGGGGTGGTCCACGCCGAAACCTCCACCGGTGCCCTGCAAGACCTCAGCGGCGTCGGTGAGTTGTTGCACGACGCCGGCATGCTATTCGCCGTCGACGCGGTCACCTCCCTGGGCGGCCACGACCTTCGGGTCGACGAGTGGGGCATCGACGCAATTTATTCCGGAACGCAAAAGTGCCTCTCCTGTCCACCCGGGTTGTCTCCCGTCTCGTTCTCCGACCGCGCGATCGAGCGGATCGAGTCCCGATCGACCAAGTCTCAATCCTGGTACTTGGACGTTTCGATGTTAAAAAACTATTACACCGGCGGCGGCGGGCGGGCGTATCACCACACCGCGCCGATCAACATGGTTTACGCGCTCCGCGAAGCCCTGGCGATCGTTTTGGAAGAAGGCCTGGAGGCACGCATCGCACGCCACCGTGAAATGCACGAGCTACTCCGCGAGGGGCTGCAAAAGCTGGGGCTGTGTTACATCCCGGATCATTCGCTGTGCACGCTCAATTGCGTCACGGTTCCCGAAGGCGTCGACGAAGCCGCCATCCGGCGACGCCTGCTCGAAGAGTTTGATATCGAGATCGGCGGCGGTCTGGGGGTGTTCGCCGGCAAAGCATGGCGAATCGGGTTGATGGGCGAATCGGCTTCCAAAAAGAATGTGCTGACCTTGCTGGCTGCGTTGGAAGCGTGTCTTTAGTCACTGATGATTGCACGCTTCCTCGCAACCCCCGAGGTGGTTGATTCACACAGCAGACGACTTGCGATCAGCCGTTTCGTGCTAAGGCGAACCGGCTGATGGGAACGATGACCGGCGGACTGGCGTAAGCTTTAGGCGACCAACATTGGCGCTGACAGAGTTAGCGGAACGGCGCGAGCCGTCCGGTTTCAGCGTGAAAGACCGGAGGGCTCGCGCCCTGCCGCTAACAAAAAGAACTCCGTTAGATCAAACTACCTGGCATCGGACCCGCGCCCATTGGCTGCTGAGCGATCCGCGGCCAAAACAAACAGTTCTAACAATTCCCCCCCACTCCCTCCCAACGGTTTGATTGTCATGCCATCAGTCGATCTGCAAACGCTACGCGATCTGCTGCCGCCGGGACGGCTCAGCGACGACGCTGCGTCGCAGGCCGCGTTTGAATCCGACGGGCTGACCGCGTTTCGCTGTCGCCCACTGGCGGTGGTGATCCCGCAGAACGAAACGGAAGTCGTCCAGACGGTGCGTTGGTGTGACCAGCATGCGGTGCCCTTCGTCGCCCGTGGCAGCGGCACCAGTCTTTCCGGCGGCTCGATGCCCGTCGCCGGCGGCATCGTGATTTCGCTCAATCGGTTGCGGCAGATCATCAAGGTTGATCCCGACAATCGGATCGCAGTCGTCCAGCCCGGTGTCATCAATCTGCACGTCTCGGCGGCCGCCGCGCGACACGGCTTGTACTACGCACCGGATCCGTCCAGCCAAAAGATTTGCACCATCGGCGGCAACATCGCGTTCAATTCCGGCGGTGCCCACTGCCTGAAATATGGCATGACGTCCAACCACGTGATCGGGATTCGTGCGGTCACGGCCAGCGGAGAAATCGTCAGCTTCGGCGGAGAGTCCCTGGAGTCGGTCGGACCGGATTTCACGGGGTTGTTCTGCGGCAGCGAGGGGCTGTTCGGGGTCGCGCTGGAAATCACGCTGCGCCTGCTGCCTCAACCGGAGTGTTTTCACACGGTGCTGGTCGGCTACCGATCGCTGCGTGCGGCCGGCGACGCGGTCTCGGCGGTCATCGATTCGGGGCTGTTGCCCGGGGCGATGGAAATCATGGAAGCGCTCGCGATCGAAGCGGCCGAAGCCGCCACCCAGTGCGGTTACCCCAAGGGGGCCGCCGCCGTGTTGATCGTCGAATTGGAAGGACCACGCGAAAAAATCGATGCCGAAAAGAAACAACTCGAATCGATCATCGCCGCAACCGACGCGTTCGAAACGGTTGTCGCCGCCGACGACCAGCAACGCGCCGGGATCTGGGCCGGGCGCAAGAGCGCGTTCTCAGCGGTCGGAAAACTGAGCCCCGACTTTCTGGTCCAAGACGGCGTTGTTCCGCGAAAACGTTTGGGCGAAGCTTTGGAAGCGATCGAAGGCTTTTCCAAAGACTCGGGGTTGCGGGTGGCCAATGTCTTTCACGCCGGTGACGGTAACTTGCATCCGCTGATTTTGTTCGATGATTCGGTCGACGGCGAACTGGAACGCGCCGAAGCACTGGCCGGAAAAATCCTCGACCTGTGTGTCCAGATGGGCGGGTCGATCACCGGCGAACACGGCGTCGGGATGGAGAAGCGGGAGTTTCTTCCCAAAATGTACGACGAACCCACGATGGAATTGATGCACCGCTTGAGAGCCGCGTTTGATCCCCAGACGATCGCCAACCCCGGGAAAATGTTCCCCGGCGCCGAAGCCCCCGCGCTGTCGAGCCACGGATTGCACCCCCTGGAAAAGGCCGGGGTGATCAGCCGTGAGTGAACTCGTCGACGTCGAAACGGTCGCAGCCTTGCAGGAGTTGGTCCGCCACAGCGAATCGATTCTGGTCGTCGGCAATCGCACCAAGCCGGCGCTTTCGTCGGTCGCTGCGCCGACACAACTTGTCACCACGCGATCGCTCTCAGGGATCATCGAATACGAACCGTCGGAGTTCACGTTCACCGCCCTGGCGGGAACGACGCTGGCCGAAATCAATGCGGCCCTGGCGGCGAAAAACCAGTACCTGCCGTTCGATCCCTTCTTGACCGCGACAGATGCGACGGCTGATGGCAACGAATCGGCTGGGGCGGGCGCGACGGCTGGGGCGGGCGCGACGATCGCCGGCACGCTGGCAGTCGGGCTGAGTGGTCCTGGTCGACATCGCTACGGCGGCGTCCGCGACTTTGTCTTGGGCGCCCAATTCGTCGCCGGCGATGGAAGCCTGATCCAGTCCGGTGGGAAAGTCGTCAAGAACGCCGCCGGATTCGACATCCCGAAACTGCTGGTCGGCAGCTGTGGCCGCTTGGGCGCGATCACCGCGCTGACCTTCAAAGTCTTCCCACGGCCTGTTGAATTCCACACCTATCAACTGCAATCCGCCGACCACGAAGAAGCCGCGCGGCTGATCGCTGCCCTGGCGGGAGGCCGATGGGAACTCGACGCGATCGACTACCGATCCGAGTCCCGTTCGATCTGGGTCCGCATCGGTGCTGCCAAACCCGTCTGTGATGCGATCGCGACAGACATCAGCCGCTCTCTCCAAACGCACACCGTCGAACCGATGACCGATGAACAAGCCGTCCAGTCGTGGGCACCGCTGATGCAGCTTCGCTTTGGCGGATCGAATCGACGCTGCATCGTCAAGATTCCGATGGTCCTGCAACAGATGCAGCAACTGGCAACGTGGTGTGACGACCGTCGCGACAAAGTCTCCTTGCACGCCAGTGTTGCCGGCAGCATTGGCTGGCTAGCCGTCGCCGACGACACGCTCGCAGACGTTGATTCGTTCTTGGTGGACGCGTCGATGACCGGATTGGTCATCCGCGGCGATCAGGAATCAACCGGTCGTTGGCGGTTGGGCACCCGACGCTCCGCCCCGATTGACCAGAAAATCAAAGACGCGATGGACCCGCCAGGGCGTTTCCCCAACCTGGGAGGTGAATGATGCGACACGAGATCAAAACGTCCCAGCACGGTCCGATGGGCCAGACGATGGCCGACGCGGTGAGCACCTGTGTGCACTGTGGTTTTTGTTTGTCGGCCTGCCCGACGTATCAAGAGCTGGGGCGCGAGACGGATTCCCCCCGCGGCCGAATCATTTTGATGAAGGAGGTGCTCGAAGGTTCGTTGCCGATCGAGACCGCGGCTCCGCACATCGACGCCTGCCTGGGGTGCCTGGCCTGCGTCCCGGCTTGCCCTTCGGAAGTGCCCTACGGTGATTTGATCAGCCCGTTTCGAGCCATCCAAGAATCCAAACGTCGCCGCACGCTCGCTGATCGTTTCAAACGCACGCTGGCTCAGTGGACGCTTCCCTATCCGAAACGGTTCCGCTTGGCAGCCCTCTCCGGGCGATTGGTTAAACCGCTTGCGCGATGGATGCCAGGTCCGATTCGAGTGATGCTGGATCTGCTGCCCGAATCGCTGCCCGAGGCGGCGCCGCTGCGTGAAGTCTACCCGGCGATCGGCGAACAACGCGGACGCGTGGCATTGTTGGCCGGCTGCGCCCAAACGGTGTTGGATCCCGACATCAACGCGGCGACCATCGAAGTGCTCAACCGAAACGGGATCGAAGTGATCGTCCCGAAGTCGCAAGGGTGCTGCGGAGCGCTGTCGTGGCACGTCGGGAATCTGCAGCAAGCACAGAAATTCGCCAAGCGGAATCTGGACGCGTTTGCCGGCGACATCGATGCGATCGTGACCAACGCCGCCGGTTGCGGCAGCGGGCTGCACGAATACGGTTTGATCTTCAAGGGGACACCGGATGAAGCCCGTGCGGTGGAGTTTACCAAAAAGGTTTGTGACGTTTCGGTGTACCTGACCGGGCTCGGCGAGCTAGCACCGTTTCCAGCGTCTGCGGCACCGCAGACGGTCGCTTATCACGACGCCTGTCACTTGGCCAATGCCCAAGGGGTTCGGTCGCAGCCGAGACGTTTGTTGGAACGAGTGCCCGGGTTGACGTTGGTGGAGATCGCCGACGGGCACCTGTGTTGCGGTTCGGCCGGAACCTACAACATCGACCAGCCCGAGATCGCCGATTCACTCGGTCGCCAAAAAGCGGACAATGTGATGGCAACTGACGCGGACGTGGTGGCGATGGGCAACATCGGTTGCTTGACCCAGATCGCCAACCATCTGCGCCGCCGCGGGTCACCGATCCGGCCCCGACACACGATGCAAATCCTCCGCGACGCCTACCAAGCCTCGCCGTCGAGGTAATAACATTCCGCCCCTCCCTACGCGCCCCATCATTCTGCCCCGAATCATTCTGCCATCCGCCTCGTGCCAAGGCTCCGCCTTGTCACGCAATGCACCTCAGGCTCCCGCCTCCCCACACCCGCCACCGCCGGCGTTGGCGTCAACGGGCTGAATTCATCGGCACTCCCGCGATTGAGCACCGCAGGGAAAATAAGTGGGATAGGCTTCCAGCCTGTCGATGCTGAACTGACAGGCAGGAAGCCTATCCCACATCAACAGAGCCGACGGGCGTCACGATTCCTCGTCGGCGGCCCAAAGCCGCTATGCCCAGTCCTCGGCCGGCTCGACGTCATCCCCGTCCTCATCCTGCAGCCCGTCGTCCTCCAGGGATTCTTCTTCAAGAGCGAGGTTGAGGGCACGGAGGCGTGCGGCGACATCTCCCGCGGGCTGTTCGGGAGCGGATTCGCCGGCCGGATCTGCGGCGGGCTCGAGCCCCTTGAGGACTTCGGAGAGTTTGGCGTCCAGTTCGTCCAGCTTGTCCAACACATCGTCCTGGCGCCGTTCCAGTTCCCCCAGCAATCCCCCCGGTTGCGACTCAGCGGGTTCGTCGTCGAAGTGATGCGGGGGGACGGCCATCGGCGAAAACTTTCGATGCGGGGACAAGGGATCTGGCAAAGCGAGCGAACGAAGCGGTCGCACCGTTGCCATCGGACGAAACGGGGAGGGATCGTTCGTGCCGCTCCAAACAAACCAGTCAGCTCAACTGGGCAAAGATTGCCGGTTATCGGAGTTCTGCCGGATTTCCGGCGGACTGCCGGAGTGATGGGGAACCGCGGCGATGATTTGTGCGTTCCTGTCGCGCCCGCCGGCGAATCACCGGGGCGGCGGGGGAAAAATGCCAGAAACCGTGGGAAATCTGATCAATCCGAAAAGGATGGCCGTTGCGGGAGTGGTATGCCGATCGTTACACTCCCGCGTCTCTCAATTGGCCCCTGCGCGAAATCCACCCAAGTGTGGCTGACGGCACACTCTGGGGGGCCGATCTGGGTTTGGTAGCGATTCCAAGTCAAAATCAGAGGTTCTAACGATGCAGATGGAGAAACAATGGTTAAGTTGATGGTCCGTGACAGCGAAACAATCCAAGAGGCAGTCCGAAGATTCCGAAAATTGGTCGAACGCAGCGGAATCAAAAAAGAAATGCGTCGCCGCGAGCATTACCAAAAACCCAGCGAGATTCGTCGCCGCCAGAAGATCCAGGCGGAGCGACGCAACAAGCGAGCCCGGATGCTCGGCCGCTAAGTGCGACCGCAAAAAACGTTGCCCGAATCGGCGGAATTCTGTCACCGCCCGGCAACTTTCGGTCGATCCGATCCATCACAACCCGGGCGCCAGCGGCGCGCCCACGGTCGATGCGAAACCCCGCGACCCCACGTCCGATACCGGTCCGAGGCACCCATCGCATCCCTCTAAGGGCGTTTAGCTCAGTTGGCTAGAGCACCTCGTTTACACCGAGGGGGTCGGCGGTTCGAGTCCGTCAACGCCCATTTCTAAGTCGTTTCCCAGCAACGACTTATGCCGCCAGTTCTGCGGGGCCCTACGACCGGAAATCATGGATCCCTAAAGTGTAATTTCGCAGCGCATCGCCCTGGAGCAGCCGCCTCCCAAAACTGCTGCGAAGAGAAGGGAATCAAGTGTTGTGCACACACGCCCCGGCAAACGAGCCATTAGGTCGATGGGGCACTGGGCACTACTCCAATGCCGCGGCCAATCTGAAGGGAGGGCATCTCGGTGCTTGCGGATGCCGCGAGAATTGTCAGGGTGCAGAGGGGGCCAAATCGTGGATGCGGGATTGGGTGTATGGACGCTTTACCGAGAACCACGACACGCCGTCGAAGACGCGTTGGACCTAGCGGCCAACGAAGCGGATTGCGGCGAGGCCCACTCGAACGAAGACAAGCAAGTCTGCTTGAAATCTCGACAGCTTTCTTATATCTGATGGTCCCCTGAGCCTCAAAATCGAGAGTTGAGTCATATGCCAGCCCTTTGAATGAAGGAAAGGTAACGCTCGCAGCAGTGGTTGCCGCCAGCTTTCCCAAAGGCGAAATACGGATGCTGTAGCGTCCGTGATCGAAGCCTACGCCCAGAGAAATCGACGCATTACGACTCATCGTGTTCGAGACTGCATCGATTTGCAGGACCAGACCACGCTGCATTGCAACTCCTGTGGCTCTTCGTCAACGCCCATAGCAGTTGGGACGCCGCCCCATCTAAATCCGAGACGAGTACGATCAACGCTGGGTTGTCCAACGCCATCAAACGAACGACTCGCGGTACAGTCCCTGCCGACCGTGGCTACGTGTGGGACCTCCCGCTCCAATGACTTGCCATCGCTTGTTCGTTGCAGGAGAATGCGGGGATGAAGCACACCGCTCGGCTCGCCTGCGTCTCATTGTTGCTCTCGATCCTCTTCCTGGTCGCGCTGCCTGGGCATCGTTGCTTAGGGCAGATCAACGAGGCTCCATCGCACACCGAGGCGACCAACCCGGACGTACCTCCGGCAGAGCGCAGACGCCAGGAGCGCCGCGAGTTCCAGTCGCAGGAGTTGATGCTGGCCAAGTCGGGCTCCTGGTTCTTCAAGCCCGGCGAGACACCCCGCATCCTATGGCGCGACGCAGAGACGGTCAGGCTCCTCGGGTGCAAGCAACCTCTGCGCGTGCGCTGGTTCGACGCGACGCTCCGCGAGGCCGAGTCACCTGACGCGCCCGGGCGCTGGCTCGCATGGATCGAGGGCATCGCGCCCAATGGCACGCCGCTCCGTCGCTCGTTGACGTTCTATGGCTTACCCAAGCAGATAACCGGTTCGTTTTCGCCCGACCTGACCGTCGCGTTTCCCAACTTTCCTGGTCCCAAGGCACCGACCGTTGTGGTGGAGCACGAAGCGGAAATCATCCGCCTGGCGAACGACATCGTCGTGAAGGCGGTCCTCGATAGCGAGAAGGGCGCGATCCTGGTAGCCGGAATCACGGAGGCCAAGCCACAGGGACGCCCGGCGCGATACGTCGAATCGGCCGCCGTGATGAACGACGACTGTCACTTGGCCTTGAAGCTGAAGGTGCAAGGATTGCAGGACAACGTGAGACGGTTGCGTCCACCTCGTCGCCGCGATCAGCCGGCAACGATGTTGCACCAGGGCACGGCCGCCGAGGCTGGCGTGATGCCCGACGCCAAGGCCCGGATCAACGCCGTGTGCCGGGCGTGGGCCGAGGACACTGCCGAGCCCTTTGTGACGCTTGTCGCGCGCCGCGGCGTGATCATCACTCACGAGGCCTTCGGTTGCGACGCGAGCGGGCAGCCCATCGACCGCGACTACCGCTGCTCGGTCGCGTCGATCACGAAGACGGTCACCGGCATCCTGTTCAGCTTGTTTCTCGACCAGGGGCTGATCGAGCTAGACGATTCGCTGGCCACCGTCTTTCCAGACTATCCGAAGAACGACCCGCACGTCCCCACTTTCCGGCAGTGCTTCAACCACACCTCTGGACTGGCGGGCCTCGGTGAGTTCGGCGGCATGCGTAACCCGCAACTTGAAAACATCGTGCTCAACGGGATCGACGTGAACCAGCCGGGCGTGAAGTATGCCTACAGCGGTTTGGGCTTCGAGCTGGCTGTGAAGGCGATGGAAATTGTCGCCGGCCAGAGCGCGGTGCGGCTTTACGACGAGCACCTCTTCCGGCCCTTAGAGCTTGGCGACGTCCCGATCGGCAACGCCAGCTCTGCCGGCGAGTTCAGCGCAATCGAACTGGGCATCCTGGCCCAATGGGTGCTCAACCGCGGGAGCTACGGCCCACTGGAGTTCATCCGGCCAGCGACGTTCGAGCGTCTGATGCCCGAGCCGCTGCGTGTCGCGGATCGCGGGGGCTGGGAAAGGGAAGGGATCGGCATCCATTTCATGAGGCACCTCAAGCACGACGCCCCGCGGGGCTCGCAGCGCGACGAAGACCAACTGTTCGGCCCGCGCACCATCGGACACGGCTCCTTTTCCGGCTGCGTGCTCGTCATCGATCCCGACGCCCAGCTGATCATCACGCAGGTGCGTAAGCGGAGCGGCCCCCGCAGCGGTGAGTGGTCACCCAAGTTCTTCCGTACCATCGCCGCGGTGATGAAGAAATAGGCGTATCGCCCCGATGCCGGCGAGAATTCAAGCTCGAAGCCGCCGAGTGCGGCGTGCGACTCTCTTGCCACGGGTTCGAAGCACTGGATCTGAAAACCGCCTGCGGACCCAGGACACGCCCTCCTGGGCAACTCGGTACCGGCGTGTCATCGCGCCAGCGGCTGGGAAATTGGCGTCGTCAAATTGACACCTCTGCTGCGGAGGTCTCCGACACCGACGCACCGAAGCCTGTTGGGGAACCTGCATCGGTTGGTCCAACCGAGGCGCCGTAGCGTTGACGCGGCTCAGCTAATTTAGGGCATGCCATACGCCGTTCGCGTATCCATTGCCCCGTTCACCTTTCGGACTCTCCGCGTTTTGTACCGTCTCCTTGATATCGAAGCATTTGCGGGTGGAGAAATATTGATTGAGGACAGATAGGATATACTACTTTCTTCGGTACCCCCTTTCGCGTCAAAGGTCAAGGACTTCATTCATGGGTTGCAAGTATCAGATGCTGCTGGCATTTGGCTCGCTACTGGCTGCCGTAGGACTCAACGGAGAATTTGTTGGCATGGGAGGCTATGAGGAGGTCATCTCGATGGTTGTTGCGGCTGCGGGATTGAACCTCTGTTTCTGGACGATTGCTCGGATCAGCGTGGCAAACCAGCCCAGTCAAACGCCCGATTGAACGCACCTCGCTTATCGTGGATCCATGTCTGACCACTCCAAAGCGAGAACGCCACGACGATCCCCCGACCGTAGCGGGCTTCCGGCGTGCCCTGGTTAAGGCGTATCTTTGCAAACAATTTGCTGGACGAAATCCGAAAGTTTCGCACTCAAGCCCGCGACGTGGATCGTGAACTCTCGATTCATCAGACCATGGAACAGTCGGCCTCCAGAGTGAATGAGTGGTTGGTTGCCTCTCAATCGAGTCCCAGCAACCAGGCGATGCGACGCGAGCGAGAATTGCGGCTTGCCAAGGCGATGTCTTGCCTACCTGCCGCGCAGCGAGAGGCAATCGAATTGCATCACCTGAAAGGATTACCGCTCGAAGAGATCGGCAAACGATTGAACCGAAACAAGGGAGTGGTCGCAGCTTTGATTTATCGGGGGACTATGCGGCTGAGGGAACTATTGAGCTCCAGCAGCGAATCCCATTGACGAAAACGGGAGAATGCCATCAGCGTTTCAAACAATCCCTACCATGCACCGGGTACTGTGAATCAGACCGAAGATGCTCTGCATCAAACGACAGAGTCACCGTTGCATCGAATCGTATCCATTCTCATCGGTATCTCTTTCAATTCCGCATTAAGTGTCGCATTCGGATGCACCGTCGGAGTTGCGATTGCTGTTCTGGCCAACAGCGGCCCGCTACACTTCCTCGGGCCGCTCCTTGAAATGGCGGTCATCATGATTCCTCTTTGGTCGTTACCCAGTGGGATTTTGGGCGGAATCGTGTGCGGAGTCGTGCGCGGAGAAAACAACTACACGGCCTGCGTCTGTGCTTGCATACCAGCAATCTTGCTTACCCTGACCGGTTTGCCACAGGGAGCCCCAATTCTGAACCTAGTCGTTATCGGCGGATGCTTGCTGCTGGTTGCATTGACCAGCACGGCAAGGTGTTGTTTTTTGATCCGTCGAATGGTTCGAAAACGCAATGCAGTGGTCCGGGCAATGCGTGAGGACCCCGCAGCATCGCCCGGCAAAACGCACGCGTTGCTGGCTACCGCAATCGCAATGGTGCTGGTTGTCGGTGGCGTCGCCTGGCTGCTGTTGCTTGGTCGAACTGGTTCTGAATTCTTGCTTGGTTTGGTCGCGGACGGGAGTTTGATCAACATGCTTTGCGGTCTGCATCTCTTGGGAACGTATCCCAATCGCGTTCGCATAGGTTGGGCAGTGACAACCATTTCGTTCTCTACAGCGCTGATTGCGGGGATCGCTGCCGGTCTACGCTCCCTTTGACAGGAGGCTGGTGAATAAGCTTGAGCCATTTGCATTTCGCGTTTCAGGAAACGCCTTGCAACCGCCACATCTGAGTTCAACACGTGGGCCATTCATGGGCGTCACGGCAATTGATTGACCAATCGAAAATCCCCAGACAGTTCAATACTTGGATCCTGTGCCTTGATATGCAGTGTCCCCGTCACAAGGTGCTGGGTCACTTCGTCGACAACGACTCGCACTGAATAATTTTGGTGGGCGCTGACAACCATGAGGTGTCCGTTGTTCGGATCCCGCCAATAGCAGGTAACGTTCGACGGGATGATTTTGTTGCTGGTCGTCTCAATATCAAATTTCGCTCCCGGAAAAAGTCGTTGCGGAAAGTCGAGAAACTTCGCCGATACACTTGGGGCGGGATTAAGTGAGTCGGTCGATGCGAAATGAAACCCAAGGTTATCGACCTTCCCGATTCTCAATTCGACTTTTCGTCCTGCAATCTCGCCGGTGATCGCGTAATGCTCATTCGGGAAGTACGTGTCACGAAATAGCAACCGATCTCCGACAACCGCTTTCACCTCATCAATTCGGGTATGGTGAACCGGGTCCGCCTGATAGACGTACTCTGTTTCGCCCCATTCCGCGCGCAAGTCAATCACGCCTAGCGGGATCTCGCGCCCGTCGTGAGTGTGAACAACTGCTGTTACTTCGACGCTGCTCCAAACGTCTTTGCCTCGAACCACGACGCGCCAAGCTCCGGTTGGGCTCTTCACATCGGCGAGAACCTTCGACCGTGTGGCCAATCGCAGGTAGAGAATGGTCAATACCGCGACCAAGCACAGCAGTCCGAACGCGCAAATTAGCTTCTTCATCGCGGATTTTCCATGGATGTCGAGATTTCGCATTTACGAACTAACCAACCCCGTGCGCACGTCGCGATCTTTCTACCATTGCGGTGCGCTCGCTTGTCAACCCAGAAGAGCGCCTTATTCTGGATGTCGGCGGGATCAATCAACCGATTGCGATTTGGTTTCTCTCTCAGTAGATGATTTCTTTGAAGATGAAAACGACTGCCACCACAACAGACCCGCGCACTGAATGAAGAACGCGATCCAAATCCCGAGTTTTACGCTCGTTTGATGGCGCCTTTTCTGTCTCGACGATTGTGCGAGCTAAGTTAATGCCCGGCTTCCGACTGGTCAGGCAACTTGGTAAAGAATGGCATGAAATGGGAACGGCAAAAATCAGTCGGGAAAATTTCGCTCAAGAACGTTGAGGGTCTCAGTCAGCGGTTCGGACCTGGGATTGCAACGGGTCTTGCCGGAGCGTTTCACCGCGCGGGTAAACCGCGAGATGCTATTCGCATCTACCGAGAATTTGCAGAATTACTGGCCGATCAAGACGCCCAGGGTAACCACGCTGCAATTTTACGGCTAAAAAAAATGGCGGGTCAGTACGAGGCCAAGGTGCAGTGAACCAGGTAATCGTTCGACTTACAAAAAGATGGGTTTGGTAGTGAACACATTGACCAATTGGGGCTCGAAGTGAAACTCCTATTTGAGAGATCAGCGCGATACCATCATGACAGACGATTTTCGAAATGACTTCAACTGGCAGTCACAAGATAAGATCGCCGGAATGGCATTCTTGATTGGGGTGATTGCAGGTCTGATTGTTTTTGCCCTGTGTCTGGATGATCGAATCGCATCGTCATGGGGTGACTGGGTTGGGCAGGGTGTCGCCATGATCTTGGGCGTTGTAGTCGCACCAGTCGTTCTATTTCCCGTCATGTCAACGAAACCAGAACCATGGACGATTCTTCGTCACGCTGCCAATGGTATTTTGCTGATCGCTTCCGTATGGGGATCTGCCGCTGCAGCTGCCTATTGGGGCGGCGAACGACTCTCTTCGGCCGTCTGGCTGATGTCTTTGGGGGGATTCGGTTTTCTACTCCAAAGACTATTCGCGCCGGATCAAAAGTCTGGTTGCTGGGTTGCGCTGTACATCATGTTTTTCGTTTTGGGTGGCGCCGCGGTTGTCGCCGAATACCTGAATTGAGCCCTTTTCTACTGGCTTGCAAAGTCCGTAGCCCGGTCATTTCACTGACAGGTTTGAGACCCTCGTCAGAGAACGTGCCGGACAATCACAGCGGCCCGTACCGGAGACGCCAAGGGCGCGTAACGTTCCCGTACCTACTGGAGCCTCCCCGTTCCTGCCTGCAGTCGGTTGCATCGACCAGCGCGAACTTCCCTGATCGCTTCGCTGCAGTCTTCTAGAAATCTTGGACTGCGCGGCGAGGGTTCAGCGCCGAATCGGCTAGCTCGCTTTGGTATCGTGACCGATGCATCTAAGCAGACTTGCTTCGCGACTATGATGGGTGAAACTTCGGCAGCGGAGCAAACCCCCAAACTCACCTCGCTTAATCGCACCTCTGCGAGTTCGACGCTCAGAATGACGTGACTGGCGCAAAGGGGCTCGAAGCGAGCGGTTACAATGGGGCGATGGGTGACGTTAACAGAATCCCGTCGGCCAGCGGTGAATGAAACAGCTGGCCTGACTATCCGAGAAACACCTGGGCTTGACTTGCTACTGCGGCGGCGTGCCTCTTTAGACACGCATCTTCTACTCGTGCAGACATTGGAACGAACAGCCCGTCCGCCACATTGCATCAACAAGCTGATAACTGATACATGGAAAGAAGCACAGCCGTGATACGAAGTCCGTTCGTCCTGACATTGGCAATAGTGTTGCTTCCAATGGTGACCGTGTGGGGCGATGTGGATAGGCCCAATTTGCTGTTCATCATCTCTGATGACCTGAACACAGCACTTAGCGGCATGGGGCATCCGGAATGCAACACGCCACATCTTGATGAGTTTGCGAAATCCGGCGTCATGTTCACGCGGACGTTCTGTCAGTTTCCGCTTTGTGGACCATCCCGCGCCTCAATGATGAGTGGCCAGTATCCGCTAGTGAACGGTGTCACAGGCAATGGCGGCAACGTCGATCCGGAACGCGTCACACTGCCCCGTCACTTTGCAAATCATGGATACTGGACGGGGCGTGTCAGCAAGATCTATCACATGGGGATCCCGGTCGACATTGTCGAAGGGAATCCAGGACGAGATCACGCAGGATCGTGGGACGAAACACACAACATTGCCGCCCTCGAAGCATTGACACCCGGTAAAGCCGAAGACTTTGCAAACCCGGACACTGTCGCTCAGTTTCCGGAAGAGCGACGAAAGTGGCTCGCGGCCCATGCAGGTGGCAAGCGATATCGATTCTCGAAGGTTGCACGGGCGCAATATGCATCGATCGAAGTCGAGGAGAAAAACCAACATCTTCTCGCCGACAGCATGGCCGCTGACAAAGCCATCGAATTGCTACAAATGCGAGCCGGACAGGCCGAGCCGTTCTTCCTGGCCGTCGGGCTGGTTCGCCCGCATTTCCCGTTCATCGCAACGGAGAAAACCATTGGTCAGTACAACGCCGAAAAACTCGTTGTTCCCAACGTCCCTCCGGGCGACCACGAAGATATTCCGTCGCAGGCTATGGGGTCGGTTCTGGAATTCGACAGATCGCCGATTCAAAAAATGCGCCGCGCGTACTACGGAGCTGTCAGTTTCATGGATCGCCAAGTCGGTCGGATCATTGCCGAACTGGATCGATTGAAGCTTCGAGACAACACCATTGTCGTATTCGTTTCCGACCACGGATATCTGCTCGGCGAACATCACATGTGGAAGAAGTCGAAGCTCTGGGAGGAGGCGATCCGAGTTCCCCTGATCATTTCCGCACCTAGCAGAAAGCAGGGCGTGCGGTGTCAGCATTTTGTTGAGCTGGTCGATCTCTACCCGACTCTGACGGAGCTCGCAGGGCTACCGGCGGAACCGCACGCTCAGGGACAAAGTCTCGTGCCGCTTCTTGACGATCCACTTGAGTCATTATCGAAAACAGACGCGATGATTCAGGTTGGTGCCGGTTTCGGGCTTCGCAGCGGAAAGTGGGCGTGGATGTGGTACCCCGCTTCGAAGAATAATCAAGACGGGTTCATGCTCTATGACATGGAAAAGGACCCGGAACAGTACACAAATCTCGTTGACGATCCCAAACACGATTCGATCAGGAAGCAACTCCACACTCGGCTATTGAAGCGAATTGAAATCGCCGGGAATTAGTCGATCATCACTTGTGTTTCGCGATTGGAGTAGAACGTGTTTCACTTCTTATGCTCACTCTGTCTCTTGGTTTCTCGGTCTGTCGTATGAGCCGCAGATCAACAACCCCCATGACTTCTGAAGAACTAATTCCACGCCTCAGCGACTCTCTCGATCCAGTTTCGAGCGATTAATTCGTGGCCCTGTGGTAACGGGTGCACGCCGTCCCAGATCCAGTGCTCTGGCCCGCCGCGTTTTGACGCCTCGTCGAAAATTTTCTGCGTCGGAATCAGTACTGCCTCAAATTCCCTGGCCAGCTTAGCTACTACCGGACGAATGCGGTCGGTCTGGCTGCGCCAGTCGCGAGTGACCGGCAAGACGAATGGCTCGATCAGCACAATTCGAAGGCTGGGGTTCGAGGTTCGGGATCGCATCAAGATGTCTCGGTATCCGGCCTCGTAAGCAACTGGATCGACGTCCTTGTTGCCACGTACGGCTCGCCCAACATCGTTGATCCCAATCAAGACGCTCAGAACATCGGCGTTCAGATCGATCGCGTCTTTCTGCCAGCGTTTCTGCAGATCAGCAACTGTGTGCCCGCTCATGCCTCGGTTGAGAAAGTTGAGGTTTGCATTGGGCATGTCGGTGTGAAGACGTGAGGCGATCAGAAACACGTAACTGTGTCCGAGATAGTGGTTGCGATCTTTCTGATTGCGTCCCCATTTCATGTCGGTAATCGAGTCGCCCTGAAAAAGCAGTGTCGATCCCGTTCTCAATCTAGGGAGGCGGTAACCATAACCTGGTACATCGGCCGAAGTGCCACGATCATCCGCGAGTGTGCGGTTTGCCGCAGCGGTCATCGCTGCACTGGTCACTGCTGTCTTTAGAAATGTTCGCCGCTTTGCGTTGGCCACTGTGAAATTCCGTGAGAGGGTCGCCGCGCCGACTCTTATGCCCGCTTTACACCTGATGACCAACAGGTCTGAAAAGACTTTTTCCAGGCATGGTGCATCGTGGATCTAATTGACGAATCAAAGACATTTCATCTGTCACGATCGCTTTGATCAACGCCCTGAGCCTTCGCCATGTTTGCGGGCAATTCGCCGGGTTCTGTCTAGATCATCATACGCAATGTCACGACCCAAGGCGCTTCTTTAAGCTTGTTGATCAAATGAAGGCGGAATTCGTCCTTATCTTTGATCAGCAATTACCGGACGCGTTGGGAGTTGGATCAACACGGCGCGTCGGTCATCTACACCGAAGCATGGAATCCAAGTGTGGGGGCGGGGTAAACGCGATCCGGCGGGAATGGCATGGGCGGTTCTGGACGTCTTCGGGACGATGGCGGCGGTCCGTTTCTCATTGCGGCAAAGTACAAACGTGCTCTGGTTCGAACGTGAACTGCAGTTCGTTTCACCGCGACTCAAGTCCTTCGATCCGTTTCACTTCTTTTTCGCTT
>NZ_NTFY01000071.1 GCF_002289565.1 Rhodopirellula sp. SM50
AGCGAGCGGCGCGGCGTGCAATCCCGATCCCGACGCCCGCCACTGGCTCACGCCACGTGCTGACATGCGATATCCCAGCGGGAAGCGTTAGCGAGCGGCGCGGCGTGCCATCCCCTCCCAAAACTCTCTTTCGCCCCCGCCATCGGATTTGTTACCTACGGACGAGTTGACGATCTATCGACTCGATAATCCAGGGAAACCAACCGATGATGCGTCCCTCCCGACGTTCGTTTGCCGCGTTTTGCACCGCCGCCGTTGTCACGGGGCTGTCCGCCGCCCCAGCCCAAGCCGCCCCACCGAGTTTGTTGCGGCTGTTCGGAAAATCAAAACCGATCGACGAAGCTGACTCGTTCGTGCTGACCGAAGAGGATGGCCCCTGGCTCTTGCTGGCGACGACCTTTGTTGGCGAAGACGCCAAAGACCGAGCCCAACGAACCGCTGTCGAAATCCGCAGCGAGCTTCGATTGCCCGCGTTCATCTACAAAGAAGAATTCAATTTCACCGGCACCGCCGGCGAAGACAACGCGACCGGCCGACGAGCCCGCTATGCCAACCCCCACCAATACCAAGCCTATGCCGTGCTGGTCGGCGAATACGACTCGGTCAACCACGAAAGCATCGACAGAGACCTCGAACGCCTCAAATCGGCGGACCTCGATGTGTTTCGCGATCCCGATGACGTCGCCGCCGAATACAACACCGAATCTCCCGCGTCGATGATCAAGGCGTTCGGCGAGCAATTGTTTAAATCGCGTAAAGGCCGCGGTCGCAATCCAATGGCCGCCGCCTTTGTCACCCGAAATCCGCTGCTGCCCGAAGGCTTCTTCCAACAACCCGAAGTCGATTCATTCGTCAAGCAGCTCAACGAAGGCACCGACCACAACCTGCTGGAAGCCGATGGCAAGTTCACCGTCGTGGTGCGAACCTTCAACGCCTGCGGAACGATTCTTGGTGCGAAAAACCAGGACAAATTCAAGCCGAGCGAAGAGCGGATGGCCAAATTTGCCCGTCAGGCGGACAAGATGGTCAAAGAGCTTCGCAAGCAGGGCGAGGAAGCCTACCAGTACCACGACCGCGATCGCTCCGTCGTCACCATCGGCAGCTTTGAATCACTCGGTCGTGAATTGCCCGGCGGTGGATTTCAGTATGAGCCGGAAATTCGTCGGCTGATGCAACAATACAGCGCCCTCAACGCGACACACGCCAAACGCGTCCCCGGACGCCAAGGCGTCGCCGCGAATCATGTCGCCATGATCCCGTTTGACGTCCAGCCGACACCGATTGCGATTCCCAAGGCCAGCAAACGCAGCCTGTACAGCGCTCTCCGCTAGGGGCGTTGGCTCTGAAGGTGTTGGCAACGCACGGAAGACAAGTGGGAGAGGCTTCCAGCCTGTCGACACTGGAACGACAGGCTGGAAGCCTATCCCACACGCTCGCACAGCTCGCGCGGCGTCAATGTCGATGGCATTGACCAGCGACATCCTGCCCAGCGGGCGATTCACCGACGCCAACGGCTCCCCCAGCATTCCGCCGCGGCCAACCGGTTCGCCCGCCGTCGATGCTCCTGCTCCGGCCCCGCAGCTCCAGTCGCAACAATTTTTCCGGTTATGCGGAATGCTTCAAGAATCCGGTGCGAAGATGCCGACATTGATACCAAGAGCGGTCTGCTTTGCCAGAAATCCGCCCCCGATCACATGGGGGCGTTGGCTTGACGACCGACTCCGGCATCCCTATGCTTCGGCCTTTAAGTTGAAAGCTTGCAAAGGGTTACATCATTCGCCCTCAAGCGTATTTTGGGTCGGCGGAGAGCCAGCAGGAGTCGGGAGTGACCAAGAAAGACATCGTCCGAACGATTTCTGACGAAGTAGGCCTAACGCAACAACAGACGAAGAAGATCGTCCAAAAAACCTTTGATTCGATTATCGAGACGCTTGTCCGCGAGGGTCGAATCGAGCTGAGGAATTTTGGCGTTTTCGAAGTCAAGCCGAGGGCTGCACGCCGTGCGCGCAACCCCCGGACAGGCGACGAGGTGATCGTACCGGAAAAGTACGTCGTTACCTTCAAGCCTGGGAAGTACATGGAGGTCAGGGTTCAGGACGCAGAACTCGACGTTCACCATGACGAGCTGTCAGGTGACGTTGACGAAGCGAACGCCGGTGCCCAGGTTTCCCCAACCGATACCACGCCGTCCAACAAGATTTCCGGTCGCTGGGACGAAGATTAATCGATCGTCACAGGGGTCGTGGCCCAACTGAAAACGTTCACGGAGGAACGTCCTATGCGTCGCTTGTTCCAACTCACCATGCTGGCCGTCTGCGTCAGCAGCTCCGTCGGATGCTTTCTTCCGATCTATTCGCCGCGTCCTGAACGCCGCGTCCAGCAATTGCTCTACACCTCCGAAGACATGCGGTCGGTGATCGACGAGTGGGAACGTTTCTGGTTCCTTGATTCGCCCAGTCACCTGACGCCGATCCGGACTCACGGCGGCATCATGTAAGCTGCGGGCAAGCCCCCGCTGGGCAACGCTGTGAAGCATCTTTAGCGGCAGGGCGCGAGCCCTCCGGTGTTCGGGTAACGATGAGGAACCGGAGGCCTTGCGTCCTGCCGCTAACACCTCGTCAAATGCACCCCTTGCAACGAAAAACGCCAAGAGGCTCAATGCCCCTTGGCGTCATCGACGTAGCAATGGTTTTAAACCGACGCGTGCCTGAACACGTTCAGATTATCGGATGATGTTGGTCAGCTCTTCCAGCATTTCATCCGACACGGTAATCGTCCTTGCGTTGGCCGAGAAACCACGTTGGGCGACGATCAATTGGGTGAACTCTTGGGCGATATCCACATTGGAACGCTCAAGCTGACCTCCCATGATCTGCCCTCGGTTCCCGGACATCCCGCTTCCCAGCGAAGCTTCTCCGCTGCTCATCGACTGCTTGAAATAGTTGCTGCCCACGGCGTCGAGTGCGTTGGGGTTGCTGAACGTGGCGATCGCGAGTTGGGCAAGCGGAATCGCCCGTCCGTTGGAAGCCAAGCCCGTCAGCTCACCGGTTGTCGAGACCGCGACGGAAGTCAGCGATCCCGGTGGGATTCCGTCCTGCATTTGAGTGATCGAAAAATCCGTCGCAAGATGGCTCAGGCCTGAGAAATCCAACGCGATTTCTTGCGGTGCGGTGATTCCGTTGAACTGGATTTCGATGTTCGCGTCCCCCACTCCGGTCAATCCAGCCAACCCGTAGCTGCCGTCTTCGTTAAACGTCAGATTCAGTACCGAGTCATCGATCAACACCCCCGACTCGGCACGAATGTCGGCGGTGACCGACCAAGTATTCGCGGACTGTTTCAAAAAATCAAAATTGATCCGGTGGCTTTCGCCTCGCACGTCAAACACCTCCATCGACAACTCGAACGTGTCCCCGTTGCTGCCCTGGGTGCTGAGAAACATCGAGTTGGCCGAGAAGCTCGATCCACCCACGTTGCCGGATGCATCGCGAAGCAACAGGCTGAGATATCCTTCGCCGGTCGTGTCCGAAGTGACTGAGAGCGTACCGTCGGCGGCCAGAGCAGCCGTTGCGCCGGTCAACGCACCGTTGAGCGAATCGACCAGATCTTGAAGTGTTGCTGTTTCCGCGTTCAAGTTCGTAGAAAAGGGCGTCCCATCGGGATTCGTTCCGGAAATCTCGATCACGTCGCCGGCGACATAGTCCGTGGTGTTGATGGTCAAATCATTCAGCAACGTGGTTCCATCGGCCACACCGGAAGACGTGGAGAATCCGGTGAAGGACTGCAGCACTTCGGCGACCGGCGGCGAAGAACTCGACGGCAGGTTGCCGGTGAAATTCACCATGCTGCTCGCTTCGCCGGCGATCGGCGCCCCGATCGGGACGTTGATGTAGCTTTCGCCGATGTCTTGAAACGCGACACCGCCGTCCGTTCCTTCGCCGACGTCCCCCATACGCTGCACCAAAAATCCGGTCGCCGGGTCGACCAGGCGACTGTTCGAATCCAGCGAGAAGGCTCCCGCACGCGAATAAACGTTGTCGTTTGCTTGACCGCCCAACGTAAAGAAACCTTCGCCCTGGATCGCAAAGTCAAAGATTTGGGAGGTCGATTCCAACGTCCCCTGAGTAAAGCTTCGCGTGATCTGCGCGGTCTGGACCCCCGTTCCGATCGCTTGCGGATTGATGCCCCCGCTGTCTTCGGTGGCCGCCGACGCGCCCCGAGCGACGTTGTACATCAAGTCGCTGAACACGGCCGATTGGGATTTGAATCCCACCGTGTTCATGTTGGCCAGGTTGTTGGCGACGACATCAAGCTTTTGTTGATGAGTGCGAAGTCCGGTGATGCCGGTCATCAAAGATCTAGACATAGGTTGCCCCTAAAGATGGTAGATGTTTGGTTGGAAATGGAATGAAGAAGAAAAAAAGGGAGAGAGTTTGGCGGGAGGTCCGACCTCCCGATTGCGTTGCCGTTCCGCTGGTTACGCGGCCTCGGCCACGCGTGCGATTTGATCCAAGGAAACGGTTTGACCATCGACGAGCACCTGAATGGAGTCATCGATATTAAAGACGTCGGTCGCGATGCCGGATTTGATCGAACCCGATGCTTCATCGAGGTAGTCGACGGACTTGCCGATCAGGTTGACACCCTGCGTCAATTCCTGCAGCTGCATGTATTGATTGAATGATGCATTGAGGTTTTCGATCCCTTCCAAGATGGAAAACTGCGTCAAGTCATTGATCAAACCCTCCTGGTCAACGGGATCCACCGGATCCTGGTGCTGAAGCTGAACGGTCAATAACTGAAAGTAGTCGATTGAAGCGGATTGCGAGGTGATTCCTTCCATCTGTCTCTCCTTATGCCACGATGTTGACGCCGCCGCCGGAAACCGATGCTCGGCTCCCCTGCGTCTGCGTTGTTTCTGGTTTTGATTGGTAGCGAACTTCGGCGGGCGGTTGACGGCCATCCGATTCTGTCGACGATTGATCGTCATATGAAATGTTGACATCGGATGTTTCGAATCCGAGGTCGGCGAGGGCCTCCATCAACTGGTCGCGGTGACTGGTCAATAATTCGCTGGTGACGAATTCGGTTGCGATGATCTGTGTTTCGATCGCTTGATCGGACTGCGTGACCTGAATCTTCAATGTTCCCAGTTCGGCCGGATGAATTTCGACACGCACGGTCTGGCCTTCAAGCTGCAGACTCGATCGCATCGCATCGTTGATCACTTCAGCCGTCTTCTTGACGGCTTCCGGTGATGCCGGTGACTGCGAAATGAATTCTTCCAACGAAAGCGTCTCCAGAATCTCCTGGTCGACACTCATTTCGGCCGCCGCATCGAACGGAGAATCGATCGGCACGACCGAGGCCTGTTCGTTCATTTCCGGGATCACATCGATCGGTTCGCCCGAAGCCATCGCGTCAAACGAATCACCGCGAGAAGACGGTTGCCCACCGAGTTCGGTTTGGTTTTCTGTATCAATCGACGCGGACTCGAGCACTTCTGAATCGACAAACAGCTCGCCAGCATCTTGCATGTCCAGCGACTCCGAGTCTTCGGTCGACTCTTTCGCCATCGGCTGGATCGCTCCCAGGGCGGACGCTTTTTCAGGGACAGTCTCACCGGCCGAGTCGGACGCCAACCCCGATGCGATTTGTGCTTGAGCGTTTTGCCCGGCAAGCTCTTCAGTGACCGCGTGGTCGGCGGCCGCGTCAACATCGTTTGCCCGGTCTCGTTCATTCGATGTGACTTCGCTGTCGAAACGATCTGCCACACGTGAATTTGATTCAGCGGGTTCAGCTGACTCGACGGTTTGCGACGGCGTCGCGACTCCAGAGACCGACCCGCTGGGTTCGGTGAGTCCCTCGACTCCATCAACCGAATCAGCTCCGACAACGGCTTGCTCTTGCAGACCCTCGGCAATCCCGGAGATCGCCGCAGCATCATCAGCGATCCTTGCTGATTCCCAACGGTCATCGTGGGGCTCGCCGTTTCCTGCCTCCGCCGCTGCATCACCACCCCGATCCACCTGTGACGGCACAGCCCCGGCTTGCGAGTTCGCATGATTGTACGTCGACGACGCGAAATCATCGGGCAGGGGAGCTTGCTCGGCACGTTCGCGTTGGTTTGCGTTGCCGCGGTCGTCCAGCGGTGTTCTCGATTCCGCCGCTTGAGTCTCCGCAGCTTGAACGTTCACGTTGCTGACCGAGTCGGAAACCGCTACGTCGCTGGAAGCGTCCAAGGAGAGGTCGGCATCGGATGCATCGGCATCGGATGCATCGGCATCGGATGCATCGGCATCGTTCACCGGTTCTGCACCGTCGATCAGCAGCCCATCGGCGCCAAGTTCGGCATCTCCCTCGGCCCCAGCTGCCATCATGTCAACGTCCATTGCGGCGTCGGCATCTGCTGCGGCGTCGGCATCTGCTGCGGCGACGGCATCAATGTCGCCCTGACTCGCGTCGTCACGAAGGACCGACACCAAACCATCGGCCGGCCCGAATTGCTGCGACAGCAACGGATCGACTGGCATTGCCATCGCATCGCCTTGCGAGCGGACGTCGCTTGCGTCGCCCGCAGCATCTTGCGGCATCGCATCGACCACCAAGCTTGCCGCTGCCCAATCGGTGTCCTGCCGCTCAGAAGTTTCCCCATCGCTGCCAGTTGCCGGAGCGACGACAAATTCAGTGGTGGACGCCGCGGCATTGGCCGTCGCAACCGCTGACGCATCAGCCTGGGCGTCCGGATCATCGTTCGCCAGCAGCTTCTTCACGACTGACTCGAACGACTCCGCCGCACCGGCTGCATCTGCCGACTTGCCCTTCGATTGAGAAGACGACAGCTTACCGGAGCAAGACGTCGTGCAAGGGAAATCGAAAAAGAGGTTTGCCATTTTTTCCTCGAAGTGAGTTTCAGTCCGCAGACACGTCAGCGGAACACTTGGCAAACGCTGTGCCAAACTCGTCAGAGGCTCAAAATAGCTTGTTTATCGACGGGTCATTTACGCAGAATGATCAACCGTCATTTCTGAAATTTGCTCAAGTCATCGGCGCGGAAAATCCTGCATCGCCAGAGGCAATTGTTTCCTCAGGCCGCCTTGCGACCCTCGTCCGGACTCTCCCGGTATCGCTTGATCTTATTGGTCAGCGTCCGCGGCGAGACTCCCAATTTTTCCGCAACCAAACGCCGATTGCCGAAGCGATCAATCGCGGCGGTAATGATCTGTCGTTCGACCTCTTCCAAATGCGTGTGCAGCCAACGCTCCGGTAGCGGTTCCTGTTGATCTTCGCCGTCCGATGGACCGTCCGCGACGCCGGCTTGAACGTTGCGGCCGCTCCGCCGGTCCACCGAGTCGGTGGTCTCGGGCAGCCCCAGGTGCTCGACGCTGATTCTTGGACCGTCCGACAAGACGCAAGCCCGGTGAATCACATTGCGTAGCTCGCGGACATTGCCCGGCCAATCATGACGGGCCAGCGCTTTCATCGCAGGCGCATCCAAACCTTCGATTTCGACTTCGCCCTCGTGTTTAAATTGCCCGATGAAGTGCATCGCCAACGGCGGAATGTCACCGACTCTCTCACGCAGTGGCGGAATCACGATTTCAATCACGTTGATTCGATGGAACAGATCCAACCGAAAATTGCCGTCGTCGATCTCGCGCTGAAGGTCTCGGTTGGATGCCGCGACGATGCGCACATCGTGGTCAATCGGCGTGCTATTGCCGACGCGTTCGAATCGCTTCGATTCCAAAACACGCAGCAATTTGGCCTGAGACGCGATCGGTATCTCGCTGACTTCATCGAGCATCAGCGTGCCGTCGTTGGCCAATTCGAACCGTCCTTGCCGCGCAGCGACGGCGCCGGAGAAAGCGCCCTTCTCGTGTCCAAAGAGTTCGCTTTCGAGCAGATTCTCTGGAAGCGCGGCGCAGTTGACCGTCACCATGGCCTTGGACGACCTGGGACTGGATTGATGGATCAGTTCGGCAAACAGCTCCTTGCCGGTACCGCTTTCACCGGTCAGCAACACCGGGGCACTCGAGCGCCCCGCTCGCTGAGCAAATTTGATCAGCTGTTTGATTTTTGGTGATTGAGTGATAATCATCCTAAGACGCCCGGATGCGAATCCCGAAGGTCGCGTCAGGCGTGATTGTTCCCCCGATAGGCGTTTTGCATTTGCACCGCGCGAACACTTCCTTGAATTTTGGGAAACAGCCGTCGCAGTGAGTCGACCGACGCTTTTTCCAGGCCGGCTAACTTCGGCATCAACGATTTGACCACGTCGATGGTCTCGTCCGTCAAGGTCTTGATCTGCCCGCTGGCCTGCTCATGCTCCTCTTGATAACGCTCGCGGAGCGGTCGCAGTAGATCCTCGGTCTGCTTGATTTGCTTCATCTGCTCATTGATCGCCTCCACACCACGTCCGGGATCGCGTTCAATCGCATCAACGATCTCGCTGAGAGATTGGTACTGCTGCTTGAGCTTGACGGTGTAGTCGATCAGCGTCTGTTCTTCATGGGCTAACATAGGTTTCTGACCTTTCCAGGAGGGCATCGAATTCTGTTGACACGCGATTGAATTTCACCTGTGTTCCATCCGCAGCCTCTGCATACTTGAGCCACCACTTGGCTGCTTTGACGGGATAGTCCGTCGATTCTTCATTGGCGATCTCTCGCAGCGTTCCCTGAGCTTTCTCAAACTCGCCGAGTTTACGTTGGCACAGTGCGATCAGCAGATCGAGCCAAGTGCGATCGGACTGGGACAGCGCATCGACCGATACGGAGCGAAACGCCTTGAGCGCCGATTCATAATTTCCGGTACGGTAAAGACTTTCACCGAGTGCCATGGCATTGACCGGATTGGGCAGAATCCGCTCGGCGGGCCTGTCGCCGGATTCGGGCGCAGGTTCTTCAGCGGCATCGTTCACCGGAGCCGCATTGTTCAAGCTGTCGTCGATGGACGACATCGCCGAGCCAGAATCTTCCGCCGCCCCGGGACGACGAACCGGATCCGCTTGAATCACGTCGCCATCAGGCACGGACAACGCGGGCGCTGCGGTCCCCCCAGGGATCCCGGACGCTTGTCCTGTCGGCGCGGCCATCATTCGGTCACGACGAAGCCGCTGAAGAATCCGAATGCGTTCGCGAATCTCAGACAGACTCCTGGTTGACCGACCCGCCGATGCCCCAGCTTCCGCGCCATCGGCCGCCACGTCACCATCGACAGAGCCGCCGCCAGGAATCCAAGCACTTGGCTGCCCCGATTGGGACGCTGGCTGGGACGCTGGCTCGCCTGCCGATTGACGTTCCAGCCGGGCCTCCTGCGTGGTCTTGATCAAGGCGTCGAGACGATCCTGCACGTCTTGGTTACTTGCAGACTTTCCGGTCATCATCGAACGCAGCGACGGCACGTCTGCTTCAGTCGCTTGGCCACACACCGGCGCCGCCAGCCCCAACATCGCGACCAACGGAAACACCAACAGACGTTTACCGAATACTCTTGCAATCAACGTGACGCAGCCTTTTGAGGGTTGTGTTCGAACTTTCATGGCGACACCGCCGTTTCACCGCCAGCCTCTGACGCCGCCCCTTCCGACTTGGGCAACAGCCCCGCAAAGCACAAGGCGGCAGCGTAGTGATCACCCGATCGCTGCAGCGTTTGACCGAGCTTTTCCAGCGCACTGGACTGAATCTCCTGATCGATCTCCATGCTCAACAGACGCCGACAGATCGCTTCACTTTGCTCCAGATTCCCTAATTCCAATTGAACCGACGCGTGCAGGTACAACACCCTGGGCAACAGCGTTGCAGAAACCGTCCCGAACGACTCAATCGTCTCGTTTGCTTTGTCCAACGCTTGCGAGGCAAAGTACATCTCTGCAAGTTGCAACCGAATCCGTTCGTTCCAATAACCGGCCGGCGCAATGTCCAATGCCTCATTCAAGCGATCGATGGCATTGGATCGCAAACCGACCGCCGAATACGCCTTGGAAACGATCAACGCGTCGGCATACGACACGACGTCGTCGCTCTGCAGCGCCGCCAACGCCAACACCACGCGTTGCCCTTCATCCTGCAACCCAAGCGTTGGCCCGACATGCTGAAACCTCGCGAACGACGAAAACACACTCGCCAATCGCTCCAGCGGCGCCCCGCTCAAGCTAGGCGACGCTTCAAACAGAACGGCATTCGCCGAATACGGATCCCCCGTCAATAAATACGCCGTCGCAAGCGTCATCGCGGCTCGTGCGAACACGGCCGGGTCGTCGGCCCGCCGCAAACCACGCGACGCCGCCGTGATCGATTTCTCCAACTGACCAAACTCCAACTCCAGGTCCGCGATCATTGAATAGACCTGAGCCTGAAGCTCCGCCGACAAGGTCTGATCGAGCGCCATGTAACTCGAATGCAAGGCGTTGAGTTTCTCACCGCGAACAAGCGAGAGCGATGCCTCGTTGAAATACAGCTTGGCGCTGAGCTCATCAGCCGGACCGACATCTCGGGCCGAGCGATATTTTTCCACCGCAACATCCCAGCCGCCGGACAGACGAGCGTTGTTGCCCTCGTTCATGATCGCTGCGGCGGTGCGTTCGACCCCGCTGGCATGCCCCAGCCCTTCCTCTTTATTGAGGCTTAACTGAACCTGCCGCAAGATGCGCTGCGCACGGGCCAGGTCGAACGACGCCAGATCTTTGGACGTCAACTCATCACGTGCCATGATCGTCAACACGCCTTCGGATTGACTCCAGGCCAACGACATCGGCTCCAGCACGTGATCCAACAACATCGAGACGGGCATCACGGGCGAATCAACATCCGCCAGACGCCCGACCAGCGAGGACTTGGCCTGCTCCGTGACAATGACCTGTAACCCGGATAACCGCTGCAGCTCAGAAATCAGCTCCAACACCGAGATGCCTTCCAGGTGAGCCTGAACAAGCATCAGCGAAACGCCACCGTCATAGTCCTGCAACAACTTCAGCCCTGACGCGGGATTCGCCGGCGGGTCGGTCGGCGACTTGAAATCAGCCAGCTCAAGAATCGGCTCCACCATCACCGGGGACCAATGGTACTCCATCGGTTCTTTGCGCAGTGCCTCGATCACAACCTGGCTGGCGAGCAGTCGTCGCTGCAGGCAGTCGGCCAATTGCTGATGAATCGACTCCCGAATGATCACCGGGTAGCCCTCATGGGAATACACCAAAAACAACTCACCCAACAGTGAGATCGCTTCACCCAACTGTCCCTCACGCTCCCAAAGCCGAGCCAAACCCAACAGACTGACCAACTGCTGCGCCGAGCCCTTCTTCGCAACACGGATGGCACTGTGGTAATGCTTCTCGGCTTGCTGATGCAATCCCGCCAACTCGGACGCCAAACCCAATCGAATCAGAACGGCACAGTCGACCGGCAGATTGGCCTGCTGCCAAAGCTTGCTGTAGTGCTTAACGGCACCGATTGAATTCCCGCCAAGCAACAGGCGATCACCCAACTCGAGCACACCGAAGTCGATCGGCTGGCTGCGCTTCGACGCCGGACCGGCGTCATTCCAGATTCCCGAGACCGCGTCGGGATCGGCCAGCGCCGCCTGAGGGTTCTCCCCCAAATCGGGCTCCAGCGCTGCTGATCCTTCGTTCCCGGGCGGCTCGGCACCAGCGTCGGCATCAACCTCGACGGCCGGGGCCGGCTCAACGGCAACCGGCGGTTCGACGTCCACCTCGGGGTCCGAGGGCCAATTGTAGACCAGCCCGCCGACCGCACCGATCGCCAGAAACACTGAAATCCACAAGACTTCCGCTCGAAACACCGTGTTGCATCCTGCATGAGACGTCGCCCGCATCAACCGGATGGGGCTTGGAAAAGCGATGGATTTGGCGCATTCCGGACATGCGCTATTGTCACTTCATTCGCTACGACTGTATCGACTAAAAAAGCTTTGCGGCTTGAAGAATTTATACGCAAGTTCGCCACCGGCCTCTCGACAACCCATTTCAGTCACCCATTGCGGAGAGAGAAAAATGAGAATCAACCCAATTGGAAATTCGCAGCCCGCTCAATACAAGCGGCTCGATTCCCAGTCGACGGCCCAGCAGAGTGAGACGTCATCGCCGACCCAGGCTTCGGCGGCTCAGTCTTCGGCGGCCTCGACACCGATTCAACTCGATTCGATCCGCGATTTATCACAGGTCCTCACGCAGTCAGCTGATGTGCGAGAGTCCGTGGTGGAAGCAGTCAAACTGAAAATACAAAGCGGCGAGTACCTGACCAAAGAGGCTGCGGTCGATACGGCCAGGTCGATTCTCGATTTGTAATCTTGCGGGGGGTCCTCCTTCACACGCAAGAGCCACGGATGCACTCATTGTCACGGACGTTTCTTTGAATCCCTAATCCAGAGTTAGCAAGAGAAATGAGCTTAACAATAACCAACAACGTCGGCGCTCTGAATGCCCGCAACAATTTGAACCGATCTTCGAACGCGTTGAACAAGTCGATCGAACGACTGTCGACGGGTTTCAAAGTCAACCGGGGTGCAGACGGTCCTGCTGCTCTCGTGATTTCGGAGAAACAACGTGCTCAAATCGCCGGACTTCGAACCGCCATCGACAACACCGAAAAGGCTGTGGCCGTCGTCCAAACCGCTGAAGGCGCTCTGAACGAGATCAACAGCATCCTGATCAAGGTCCGTTCGCTGGCACTCGATTCGGCAAACTCCGGCGTCAACGACGCCGACGCCTTTGCCGCCAACCAGGCGGAAATCGACAACGCGTTGGACACGATCAACCGGATCGCCGCCAACACCCAGTTCGGCGAAAAGACTCTGCTCAACGGAACCGCCGGTGTCACCGGTACCACTTCCGACGCCGATGTCACGTTCCTCAAAGGTGGCAGCAACACCAGCGACGGAACCTACGCCGTCGCGATCACCACGCAAGGTGAACGAGCCAACATCACCGCCGGGACCTCGCAAACCGGCAACCTGGCCGCCGACGAAGTCCTTTCGGTCAACGGCGTCAGCATCACCCTGAACTCGGGCCTGAGCCGAGCCGGCGTGGTCGCTCGGATCAACGAATTCACCGACCAAACCGGTGTCGTCGCCGAAGACGTCTCCGGCGGAACTCGTCTGCGATCGATCGAATTCGGCTCCGAAGCAGAAATCGAAGTCGTGTCCGATACCGCTGCCGCAGCGACTTCGTCCGGTTTCGGTACGACCCTCGATACCGACCAAGGTGCCAACATCGCCGGTACCATCGACGGCGTTGCCGCCTCGGGCAAGGGAAACACCCTCACCAGCGTTTCCGGTTCGTCCAAAGGCACGGTCGTCCGCATCGGCGAATTGGCCACCGACGCCGTTCTGACCGAAACCGGTGCTCAGGGCAACGTTTCGATCCAGAACAACGCGTTGGTCTTCCAAATCGGTGCCAACCAAAACCAGACGGCTCAAATTTCGATCCAATCGGTCAACGCCGACGCCATGGGCGTTGCCGTGACCGGATCGAAGTTCAACAGCTTGAACGAAATCGACGTCACCTCCTTCGACAACGCTCAAGACGCGTTGAAGGTGATCGACGCATCGATCGACGAGCTGTCGAACATGCGAGGCGAACTGGGTGCGTTCCAATCGAACACGCTCGAATCGATCGCCAACAACATGCGATCGACACTGGAAAACACCGTGAACGCCGAATCGGTCATTCGCGACACGGACTTCGCCGAAGAAATCTCCAAATTCACCAACAACCAAATCTTGGTGCAAGCAGGAACTTCGGTTCTCTCCAGTGCGAACCAAACGTCGCAATCGGTTCTGTCGCTGCTTCAGTAAGCCAGACCAGACTGAGACTCACCGCCGAGTTTGGAAATCCACCCCTTCCACTCTCGGCGGCCCGCGTCAGCGTACTCTCCGCGCTCCCGCCGCCTGATCAAATTGGCGGCGCGACCGCGGCGGGTACGCTGATTTTTTATGGGGGCGTTAAAAAGTAAAACCTTAGCCGTCCTTCGGATTAGGCGTGAAGGTTTACCGTCGGTTCATACTTTTGCGTGAACATCACGATGCAAGCGTCCTAGGTTTCCGATGGAGCAATCTGGGGTGAGACCAGAACGGACTCGCGACGTGATCAACTTGGATGACTGAAACCCGTCAGGGTGCTGCGCTCTTGGGCTGCCATTTTTCGGCGCGACCCGCAGCGTGAGAGCCCGCTTCCTGACGCTCGAACTGCCCACGCGGCAACACTTCGCCTTGAGTTAATTGACGATGTTCAACATTGACGGGATCGTTTCTGGATTTGACACCAGCGGCATCATCGATAGCCTGCTCGGATTCCAGCAACAACAAATCGATACGTTCAACTCGCGCAAGGCCGAGGTCGCCACCAAGCAGACCTCGTTCAAAGGCATCGAGGCTCAACTTGTCACGCTTCAGTCCTCGTTGAGTCGCCTCAACCGGGCCACAAACTCGGTCTTTGACGCCCGGGTTGCCTCCAGCACCAACGAAGACGTTGTTACCGCAACGGCCGGCAGCGGTGCGATCGCCTCCAATTACCAAATCAGCGTCGAGCAACTCGCCACCGCCCACCAGGTCGCCTCGCAAGGCTTCTCGTCCACCACCGATCAAATTGCCAGCGGTGACATCACGTTCAAAGTCGGCGACCGAGCCGAACAGACGATCAACATCAACGCCAGCAACAATACGCTCAAAGGCTTCGTCAACACGATCAATGAGCAAGTCGAAGACATCAATGCGAGCATCGTGTTCGACCAGGCCGCCGGTTCCCATCGCATCCTGTTGTCTTCCAAACGAACCGGCGCCGCAAACACCATCACCGTCACCAGCGCTCAAGATCCGCTGACCGGTGTCCTGCCGGACTTTTCAGGCCCCGCCGTCCAACCGCCACTCAACGCGATCGTCAAACTCGGCTCGGGAATCGGTGCGATCTCGGCTGAATACGAATCCAATACCGTCGACGGCCTGATCGAAAACGTCGCCCTGGAACTCAACAAGGCCGATCCGGGCGGTGTGATCAATATCAATATCGAAGCCGATACCGAATCAGCCAAGGAAGCAGTGCAAGGGTTCGTCGATAACTTCAACACGATTATCGAATTCATCGATACTCAATCGCAATACAACCCCGATACAGAAATCGGCAATCCGCTACTGGGCGATCGGTCGGCCAGCACCATCAAGAACAAACTGCTGACCATCGTTTCCGAAACGGTGCCCGATTCCGCCGTGGCACGACTCAGTGAAATCGGTGTCGATCTGGACCTGCAGGGGAAACTGGCGATCGATTCGGCAAAACTGGACCAGGCCCTTAAAGGTGAACTGGACGGCATCGACGTCAAAGACATCCGCAATCTGTTCGGACTCAACGGCGTCTCCACCAGCTCCGGTGTCCGATTCCTGGGCGGCACCGGACGAACCGAGCCGTCCCAAACGCCCTACGAGGTCGACATCACACAAGCCGCCGAGCAGGCACTGGTCACCGCCACCAATGCCGCCGCAGCAAGCATCGTCGTCGATGGAACCAACAACAGCTTCGAGGTCACCGTCGACAGCATCGTCAGCGAAACCCTGACGCTGAATCCCGGAACCTACACCACCAGCGAATTGGCCGCTCACCTCGAATCGGTCATCAACAGTTCCTCCACCCTCGGCGTCCACCAAGTCGATGTCAGCGTCGGCAGTGACAATCGACTCAGTATCACGACCGAGGCTTACGGGTCCGCCGCCAACATCTCCAGCCTGAACGGCACCGCGGCCTCGATCCTCGGATTTACCGGCAGCGAAAACGATGCCGGCCAAAACGTGGCCGGTCGCTTTCTGGTCAATGGCGTCGAAGAAATCGCCAAAGGAACCGGACGTATCCTCACCGGCGATCCGGACAACGAAAACACAGCCGACTTGCGGGTCGAAGTCACCCTCACGGCCGCCCAGATCAACTCCGGTAGCGAGGCGGAACTGACGGTGACGCAAGGCATCACCGGTCGCCTCAACGACTACATCCGCAGCGTCTTGGATGCCGAAACCGGACTGCTCAAAACAGTCAACGAAACCTTCGAATCCAGAATCGCGTCGATCGACAAGTCCATCGAACAGGTCGAAAAACTGACCGAATCCAAACGTGAATACCTGATCGCGGAATTCACGGCGCTGGAAAGCATCATCAATGAACTGCAGACCACCGGGAACTTCATTTCGACCCAATTGACGTCGCTGGGCAACTTCAGCAGCAGTAGCAAAAAGTAACACTTCATACGGCAATTTCATACGGCATTTGTGCACAGGGGATAGTGAATGAATCTGCTCAAGACCTACCAACGAACGAGTATCAAACGTGGCTGGACACGCGTCGATTTGCTGCTGATGCTTTACGATCGAGCGATCGGCGAAATCGAATCCTGCGAAATTGCCGCCGAAGCGGGAGATCAAGCGTTGTATTGCAAGCACGAGTTGGCGCTGCGAAAAACCATCATGACGATTCACGCGGGACTCAAGCCCGACGAGGACGAAGTCGCCTTCAACATCGCGCGTCTGCTGCATTTCGTGATGGTCCAGTTCGACGTCAAGGACTACGCGACCGGCAAGAAGCTCCTCGGTCAGATTCGCGACGGCTTTGCCCAAATCGCCGATCAAGCCAACGAGATGGAACGTCAAGGCACCATCCCGGCCCTGCCCGAAACCGACACCTTCGAATCCATCGCCTAATCGGCGCCTGGCCTGCTTCTCCCGAAGGGACACCGATTGTAGAGCGGCAGCTTTTGGCAACCCATTGAGATTCTCTCCCTCTGGGAGAGACGGCGTTTGCGCAGCAAGCAAACGTCAGAGAGGGCTCACGCTGAAAAAAGTCTTGGCTCCTTCCGCTACGATCAAATCCGTCACCTCTAAATCCGACGCCCCAAGGGATCATAGCGAGTAGCCGGAGGTCAGCGCAGCGCCACCTCCGGACTCCGCAAATCGATCGCGGATTGACCCCGGACGGGGTCACAGCATTCAGACGCTACGACCCCGCCGGGGTCGTTTCGTACTGTTTTTTAACTTTCCGGCGGTGTTCGCTTCGCTCGACCGCCGGCTACTTTCTGCCATCCCATCCGGGATGCAATGATGCAGAAGAATCAAAGAATGGTGCGACCCACCAACTGAATCCGACACTCTCCGTCGACTGGTTTGCTATCAGAGAGCGTCTGCCTTCGTTGCCGTGCCGGATTGGTGGGTGGCACCAAATCGATCTGGTGGGTGGCACCAAATCGATCTGCTCTCTAAGGGACACCGATTGTAGAGCGGCAGCTTTTGGCAACCAATTGAGATTCTCTCCCTCTGGGAGAGACGGCGTTTGCGCAGCAAGCAAACGCCAGAGAGGGCTCACGCTGAAAAAGTCTTGGCGCCTTTCGCTACGATCAATCCCGTCACCTCTAAATCCGACGCCCCAAGGGATCATAGCGAGTAGCCGGAGGTCAGCGCAGCGCCACCTCCGGACTCCGCAAATCGATCGCGGATTGACCCCGGACGGGGTCACAGCATTCAGACGCTACGACCCCGCCGGGGTCGTTTCGTACTGTTTTTTAACTTTCCGGCGGTGTTCGCTTCGCTCGACCGCCGGCTACTTTCTGCCATCCCATCCGGGATGCAATGATGCAGAAGAATTAAAGAATGGTGCGACCCACCAACTGAATCCGACACTCTCCGTCGACTGGTTTGCTATCAGAGAGCGTCTGCCTTCGTTGCCGTTCCGGATTGGTGGGTGGCACCAAATCGAACTGTTAACTGCGAATCGGGGAACGGTCTGGAGCAGGGCCCAAAAGACAGTCCCACTCCGGCCCGGGAGTGGGGATCTAGGCAAACCAGGCAAAACAGGGGCCTTGTCAAGGTGTTTTTTTGGATACTAGTGGAAGAAAGTATGGGAAAATTGCTTCTCAGGGGGTTGATCGCTTCCCACCAACCCCTAGCATAGACAGCACCGGCCTTCCACAAGGGGCAGACAGAACGTCGCGGGACGCGACTTGGGGGGATCAGGCATTACCCACGCTCACCTTGCTGTTTAACAGCTTGGTGGGAGCGAGATCCGAAGTACCGTCTGTGTCACGGCGTCCGATGCGATCTGTGCTCACCCTCTTGATGCTGTACCTCTCGGCGATTGGCGCCGATCGCGCGGCAGCGGGATTGATCGTTTCGGATCAGCAATCCCTGTCTTGCTCTCCCTCCCGCGTGGCGATCGCATCCGTGGGCCATCCTGAAAACCCTGCCGCAGTCCGAGCGGCGGACTGCGCAACGGGAATGTCGCAAGTCGCGACGTTGCAACAGTCCCACCAGTCGGTTGCCGTTTGCACGCAACCCGAAGCCCAGTTCAAGCTGCGTCTCGACCATTCGATCGCGAGCGTGGAGACGCTCCGTCTCCCCGATTGGATCCCCATTTGTTTATTGAAGATCCCTATCTGATCTCAAACGAAATGGTTTCCGAGACAATCAGTACAACACGGGATTCGAGGGTTTAAAAATGGGAAACATTAGTTTTGTTGGAACTCGGTGTTCCAGGTCTACTTTAGGTGATGAGCTATTTCGAACATTTAGAGCGTTGATCAGATCGGGGCGATCAAATGTCGCTCGACTAAGATTTGGCTTTCGAGCAGTCTTTCTGCGTACGATGGCGGCTTTGATCATGATCTCTCTTTCGCTCAGTTCTACGGTTTCGGCAGGTCTAATCACTGCGACCCTGACGGGTGACATCAGGCCCGCCAACCCCGACAACTTGCTTGTCAATGTCACTGTCACTTTTGACGACCTAAACGATACGACTGCCGAATGGGTCGTTGACATTAACTCGGATAGCCATCATCCGAATATCAAACTCGACGCCTTTTATGCCAATCTCGCAAGCAGCTTGGATTTGGGAAACGCTGGTCTTCAGGACGATCTCACGTTTTCGTCGTTCGTACCGACGGGATGGATTGCAAATTTTAACGTTCAGCCATCGGGAGCAGGCGCAGGAACATCCACGTTTAGCTTTGAAGTAGATAAGGGAACCGGCGGTGGGATCGCTAATGTCACGAACACGCAATCACTCTCGTTCACGACAACGCTGACCAATGGCTTGTATTGGTCGACGAGTGTTTTCACTGGCGCCCCTACTTTGAATGGCGACGCAGGATCCGGACAACTAGGTGCACACCTCCAATCATTGACGAAGGGCCCAGGCAACACGACAGATAGCGGTTTCGCATTTGGTATGTATCAGGATTCCACCTCGGTACCGCCTCCGGGAATGGTGCCCGAACCAGGATCGATGGTAACCTGGTCTCTGTTTGCGGTTGGCTGTTTCGCAAGCGCACGGCGACGTCGCCAAAAACAGCCTACCAGAGATCACTAGCGATCGTATCACTCACGCCCCACTGTTGCCCAAACGGAATCGAGTCGATCGGACGAGAGGCTCGATTCTTTTTTGGTTAATGTCGCGCCCGCTTCGGAACCGTTCACATCATCCGCGGTCCATTGTTCGAACGACTGTGCGGGTTGAGTGACCTGAATCGCTTTCGATTTGACATGCTTCACCCGCTCTTGGAGCACACGTTCTTCCAAGCCGTCGTGCCCGTCGGACATTGCACGGCTTGATGACGACACATCGATCGGGCTGATCGTTTCGATCACCAACCGGTTTGTTTCGATCGTCGGCGCGGCAGCCGGCGTTTTCTTCTTGCCTTTGCCTTTGCCCCCACCGCCTCCTCCGTCGCTACCACCGCCACCGCCACCGCCACCTTTGCCTTTTTCGTTGTCCTGGTTGGTGACCTGGACGTCGTCGGCATCGAGACCGCTGTAGGCGATGTCACTACTTTGGGCGGCACCGGTTTGAATCACGTACGCGACGTTGCGGTCGCGAACGCTATCGTCGACTCCGGTGACAGTGATCGACTGCGAAGTGCTCCAATTCTCGGGTGTAAACGTCAACGTGGTTTGGTCGACCACCCCCTCGCTCAGATCGCTGGACTCAAGTGAAATCGTCACGACGGACGTCGGTGCCGAGTCAAGGACGATGCTGAACGTCGCCGTACCACCGATTTCGGATGTCGTCAGGCCCGTGATCGGGGTGACCGTGATGCCCGGTGGCGTGGGCGCTGCATCGTCATTACGAATCGTCCCGTCGGCGGTCGACGTGGCGATCAACGTTCCGGCCGTCGGATTAGAAAGGGTGACGGTGAATGATTCGTCCGACTCGGAATCCGTGTCGCCGGACACTTCAACCGAAATGGTTTTCGACGTCTCGCCGGCGGCGAAGGCGACGACGCCGCCGGGCAGGACACTGCCGATGAAATCGGAGGCGTCCGCGGCAGACGATCCGCTGCCGCTGACCGCCCAACTGACTTCCGTGGCCGACGACGTGTCACCACTGCGCGTCAGCGTAAACGTGAATGACTTGGACGCGGAATCGCCTTCTGCTTGATCGGCGTTCGCCGCGCTGATGCTCAGATACCCTGCATTGGTTTGCACCACCGAACCGCTGATCGAATACGATCCCAAGCTCCCATAGTCGCTGTAGCCGGTCGATGCCGGATCACCCTGTCCGGCGCCGCTGACCTGGACAAAGTATTGTCCGGCCGCCAAGGTTGCCGACAGGGTCGCCGACAATGAGCCAACCGGATTGGACGCGACGATCAAGGCCCCGGTGGCATCAAGCAGCGCGGCATAGATGTCTAGGTTGGGCCCTCGCTGGAACGGCGTCACATCGAAACTGACGTTTCCGGTGTCAGTTAAGAACGTGAACACATCGACGTCCTCGTTGCGTTCGATGATTCCCGATTGGGCGACCGAACCCTGATCGACCGATAAGACCGACGCGGTTGACGTTGTGTTGCCGTGATCATCGGCACGATAACCAAAGCCGTTGTTTCCTGTGATGATGGCCAAATCATCTTGGGTGTTGCTGGCATACGCGTATTCACCGCGACTCCACTGAGTCAGTTCTTTGTAGTACCCGACGCCCATGATCGGTGCCCACCCTGTGGCCCCGCTGCCGTGCCCCTGGTAGTAACCCTCCGACGGCGAGGTTCGACCGTCATGATTAAGCCCCAGAGCGTGTCCCGCTTCATGCGTAATCGCTTCGGCGGTGTACTTTTCATTGCCATTGCCCAGGACGTCTTCGAAGGCAAAAACCGGAGTGTCGCTGTTCCAATTGAAGGAACCCAAGTAGGCAACCCCGCCAGCGTTTCCGTACCAAGATCCGTTACCACCGACGACCACACGAACTCCCCACGCCGAGTCCCCCGAGCCGCTTTTGACCAGACCATCGAGCGACGGCTCTTCCGTCGTCACATCGACATCAAACGGGATGAAGTCCTCCGCCACACGTTGCCAAATCGCGTGGATCCTGGACAACTCGGAATCATCAAAGGATGCATCGCCGGAAAAACTGTAGGCGGGCGAAACGATGTCTGCACCGCCATTGAAGCTGTTCCACGAAGTGCCGGACGTCGTATGGCCGTCAAAATCGAGAAAGATGGTCTTGGATGCAGCTGGATTGCTGTGCAAGCGAAACGTGTCTTCCAATGTGGCGGCAGCACTACTGATGTCGCTCGTTGCTTCCGTCAGCGATTCCACCTCGCCAATGGGAAGCGGAAGCGCGTGATAGATGTAGCCATCAAGGTCTTCGTGATACTCCGACTCAGTGTGATCGGCCTCCATCAACGCCATCGCACTGAGCACCATGCGTTTTTCCAGCGTTTGAAAGTCAAATCGACGGCTGAGGATTGTATTGAAACGTTTCCGCCGTGCGCCGCGTCGTTTACGGTTACCGTTACGCATCATGAGCTCATAAGGTGGAGAGGAGGATTAGCCGAGGAGAAGATGGAGGAGAGCGGCGAGAGGTTTGTCGGAGGCATCGACGGCCGGTGACTTGTCTCTAACCGATGTGAACTCTACGTCACATTCGAGCCCCTTGCCTCGATCATCTTCACCCGACATTTGACTTTTTCGATTGCAGTGGGGCGTGACCTACCCCCAAGGCCCTGCCGTCATCGAACTCAGCAACAGCCGGTCCGCGACATTACGATGTCGACTCAAACCCTGCAACGGCAATGAGCCAGAACTGCATCCGCTGGTGGAACGAATCACCCAGAGGCGGACGGAGGCGCATCACCGGGGACATCTTGATGGGGGAGACGGGACGGCTCGCGGGCTGTCGGATTGACCCCGATTGCGATCTCAACGCGATGATCCCAGGTACGAACGTGTGAGCGAGGAACACCACGCGGCCCCTGGTCGAATGGTGGGAAGAATGGTGCCATCGGCCAACTGAATCCGTCACTCCCCGACAATTGGTTTGCTATCAGGGAAGCGTCTGCCTTCGTTGCCGTGCGGGTTTGGTGGGTGGCACGAAAGCGCCAAACATCCAAAGCCATGCGACTTCCCTTTTCCACAGGCGGCGTCTCACCCGAAACGTCCGCGATCAGCGTCTGTCCTCGAGGCGATCAAGCATACGCATGGAGGGGCGGCGTGGGGGAACTCAATCAAAGGGGAGTGTCGTCAGGAAACGTTGTCCGAAACGGCCGTAGTCTTGACCGTCGATATCGCCGTCTCCGTCGCTGTCGAAAACTGAATTGAACTGCGGGTCGTTCTCAGTTTTCAAGAACGTCATTCCGAAACGGCCATAGTCTTGGCCGTCCACGTCGTGGTCGCCGTCGCTATCTCCGAAGAGTGCAAAGAATCCGTCCGTCTCTGCGACCCCAAATGCAAACGTTCCGCCCGAAAGTTGATCACCATCTCCATCGAGGTTGACGGTGCTGCCACGGCGACGGACTTTCGCGGGATCGATCGTCAAGTGATAGTTGCCGTCGACCAGTGCATGATTCGCGCCGCGCGTCATCGCTCCACTAAACGCAAGTGTGGCGACTGTATTTCCTTGGACCGTCGCCACCGTGACGCTGTGATCGACAGGGCCACCATCGCTGCCACGCTTCGTGATTTGGAATGCCCCCGGATCGATCTCAACGTAATCTTCGAATTCAACGTTGACCTCGGTCACGTTCGATCGTTGCGTGTCGTCGCGGGCGTTGTTCATGGTGACACCACCAACTTGGGCAACGTCGAACAGTACCAGCCTATAGTAAAGTGCAAGGTCCGTTCGAATCCCCCATTCGGTCCCCGGTGGGTGTGCCTGGTAGGTCCTTGACGCAAAGTCTCCACTATAGCTCGGGGCAGAAAAGAGATTGGCAAAGGCCCCCACCGTGATTCCGCCCCGGTATCCGACATCAACGATCAAATCGCCGCCGAACACGATCGGACTGGTGGAATGGATGGTATCGAGTTGGAATCCTGTGAACTTTGTCACCGGCCCCAATTCAATGGGGTTATCCGCATCGAGAAACAGCTCATTGAGACGAAGCTCCAGGTGACCATCAAGCGTGATCTGAACCATCTGGTTGATCCGAACGTCGTTGATCTCCCTCAAGCGAATCACGGACTGAATCCCGCCCTGCTCGACTTCGATCTGACCGTTTCCCAGCGGAAGGTTTTCTGTTCTGTAGATTGCGTTGGTGGCTCCCGTGCCGATGATGCTAACGTTTTGACGGTATCGTGGTAGCCCGTTCAACCATTGCCCTTTGATGAGAATCCCACCCGGAAGGGAAAAGAAGCCGTCACGGAAATCAACGAAGACGCTACCGAGATAGGTTCCGTTGTCGAAGGACCCCATTTGAATCGACAGCGAGCGTGTCGAAGTCAAGGGAGTCGACGAGAGAATCTGCGTCGGAAAGGTGTAGCTGACCACCTGCAGATCGTTACCGCTGAGCTCCACCCACACGTCGCTGGATAGCGAATCAGGCAGAACGACCTCAACGTCCCCGCCGATCGCAACCTGATAGTCCTCCACTTCACCGTCGGCGGCGTAGCCGCTGGGGTCGGTGATGGTCTGCGATGCGAGCCGCACTCGGGCCATTCGCCGGCCAGGTTGAACGTCGGCGGGAACGTTGTAATTGAGCGTTTGCAGACCGGGGATCACGTCGGCACCGGTACGGATTCTCTCATCGGATTCCCAGACCCCGTCGTCATCCCAGTCGATCCAGGCGGTGACTTTTCCGCTTGATGCGTTCTGTAGATCGATGTTGAATCCGGCCATTTGCCCGGGTTCAATGTCGCCGAACAAAACGCCGTCCTCGTCGGCCCCGTCGCCGTCGGCGTTGGGCGACGGTTGACCATCGGTTTCGACATCACGAGTCGCCCCCAGCCTGGGCCCCGTCGCAACGTGGTACGCGCCGCGGTCGGCAATCGAAGTCGGGTAAGGCGCCGGGGCGTCTCCGAAGTCGGGGGAGTTGATGTTTCGATGCCAAACGAAGCCGTCGTCGCCTGCGGCCGCACCGACAACGTCCAGATCACCGTCCTGATCCAGATCGACGATGGAGATTGGATCCGGTGCATCGACCGAACGCACCAACACTTCGGTAAAGTTTTCATTCCCATCGTTGCGGTACCAAACGACTTGATCGTCATCCACCAATGTCGCCGCCAAGTCGAGATCACCGTCGCCATCCAGGTCACCGCTATCGACATTGCCGACCGGATTACCCGCCGATCGAATCGTGCCGCCGTTCGACCATACGCCGGTTCCGCGATTCTCGAACCACTCGATCTTGCCGGTGGAATCTCCCGTCAGCAAGTCGAGATCGCCGTCGCCATCGATGTCGGAAACATCGAACGACACAAACGTACGATTAACGATGCCACCCAGGCTATCGATTCCAAAGCCCGACGCCCCCTGGTTCTCAAAGTACACAATTCCCGTGGAGTCATTGGGCTTCACGTCGGAGACAAAAATGTCCAGGTCTCCGTCGCCTTCAAAGTCGACGAGGGTCAGCTCGCGAGGTGCGTCTGCAATGTAACCAAAGGTGCTCGTCGACCGGAAATCGAAGGTCATGTCACCCCGGTTGGCGAACCAATACACGCTATCGTCGCGCGGTACACCAAACGCGATGTCAATATCGCCATCTCCATCAATGTCGCCAACGTCTAATGTGGTCACTCCGACTGATGAGAGTCTGGTGTTGATCGACCGAGCCACAAAGACTCCGGGAGAAGTATTTTCGTACCAGGAAACCACTCGGTCGCCCGCGCCCTGTGCGATGACAATGTCCACGTCGCCGTCCCGGTCCAGGTCCCGGGCAACAATCTCGGTCGCGTTGATTTGGTCAATCACGTGCTGCTCAAACCGCTCACTGCCGTCATTTTCAAAGTACAGCAACTGGTTGGTCGCGGGTGACGTTGCAATCAAATCTACGTCGCCGTCGCGGTCGATGTCAGACGCAGCGAACGCTCCGATTTCCGGTGTTCCTGCTGGTCCGATCAACTCGTGCGGCAACACCACGTCTGTCGCTGCGAGCCCACCGATCGACAGGGGATAGTCCTCCACCTCACCATCAGCCGCTTCACCGGAGACGCCGAGCCCTCCCGCCGAAGACAATCGAAAGCGGGCGAATGACAAACCCGACTCGGCGTCGATGGGCACATCAAAATTCACGGTGCTGAAGCCACTCGCCAGCGACAATGAGGAGGCGATCTTTTCCGATCCGCCGTCCCACCGACCGTTGCGGTTGAAGTCGATCCAGGCATCCAGCTTCGCCGGACCGCCTTGAACGTTCACGATCAGCGATGCCCCCATCTGACCGACGCGGAGGTTTCCGATCGTGATTCCGTCCTCATCAGCCCCGTCCGACTGCGCGACGACTGAGGGAACTCCGTCGGCTTCGGTGTCGCGCAGGAAACCGAGCGTTGGTCCGGTCGCGATGTGTCGTGCCCCATCGGCTGCCAACGCGGTCGCGTAGGGCGCTGGCGCGTCACCGAAGTCACTAGCCAACAAATCCCGGCGTTCCAAAACCTCGCCGCAGAGTCGACGCCGTCGCTGATGCCCCCGATCGCATGCCTGCCATCGCTTCGTGCGTGCCCTCTGTTTCATAGTCTCCACCGCCTCTCGTCGCTGCTGACCGAAAGCTAACGGCAGAATCTTAACCCATCGCCGAAGCGCTTGCTGGCAATCTCTCGGGGTCTGTCCCCGGAAAGTACGTTGCCGACTCCGTCCGCCTGCGGAGCAGGCTTTACCCCAATACCGCTAAGTTAACATGAATGAGGGGCCCGGACGCTGGCGCGAACCGGCTGATATCAAACGAATATCAGCCGTTTGGCGCGAGCCTACAGGCCCTCATCTAAAGAAACGACGCTTAACTTAGCGGTATTAGGCTTTACCCCGAGAAGGGTTGCAGGAACTAGCCGGTAGTCGCCTTAGCGCACCACCGGAATCCCCAAATCGATTGCCGATTGACCCCGGACGGGGTCACAGGACCATCGGGGTCTGTCCCCCGGTGAACGGTCTGGGACTTCGATCCTCAGTGGGAAACTCGGGCGCTCAATCCTGCGATGAACCTGCCCACCAGGGGAACGCCAGTGGCGCCCACTAGACGAATCCGATACCCCCAGTCGCTGGTTTGCTAGTAGAGGTGTTGGCCTTCGTTGCAGTGCAGATTTGGTGGGTGGCACCAAATCGAACTGCTCGCACGCAGTTGTTCAACGTCGGCCGTCACCTCGCGCGAGCGGTTGATTTTGATTTCGAAAAAAGACTCGATCGAGTGCACAGGTGCACGGCTTTGCTCGTCGAATCTCGTCGGTTTCTCGGCAGTGTCTTGTCACGCACAGCGTGACCTACTGGTTTGCCCTTGAAGAGCCGGCAGCAGAAAGACAAGTTGCCTTGAACGTTGACGCTGAGCTGTTAGGAACAGACATCGCCAGAGACGTTGGGCGAGGCCGTTTCGATGGCGGGGATTGCCGACGTGATTGTGGGTGCGGGCTGTTGGTCGCACCACCGCTTCCAGGCTTGTCGATACGCTTTCTCGAGTTCCGTGACGAAACGCGGTTGGTCTGCGATCGTCCGCCGCGTCGTCTCACGCAGCGTACCACGCAGATGTTCCAGTTCGTCGAGATCGGCGGCGAGTCGGCTGACGGAGGACGCATAATCGTCGATCGACTTGGCAATCCACTCCGGTTTGCCGAGATGGTGAACGATCCCCGCGGTTCCTCGCGAGGGTCGGTTGTTGCCATAGAAGCCGACAACCGGAATCCCCATCCACAAGGCCTCCATCGTCGTCGTCCCGCCTGCCCACGGGGTTGTGTCGAGACCGAGATCAATCTCGTGATACGTCTCTAAATACGAATCACCACGATAGGTGCTGCGGACTTCGATCCGACTTTCATCGATACCACGCTGGACCAGCGCGCTGATCAATTCCCGCTTCAACGACTCGTTAAACCGCGTGTTGAACGCGAGCAACCTTGCATCGGGACAGGCCTTCATCGCAGCCGCCCACAGATCGTGGGTCGAGGAGGAAATCTTGAACGGTCGGTGCAGCGATCCGAGCGTCACATAGCCGTTGCGACGGGCAGGCAATGATGACAGCTCGGGCGCGTTCTTGGGCGGTGCAAAACAAAACGACCCACCGGGAATCCGAATCAGTTCCTCGGTGTGCAACGTCGGCTCTCCGACAGGATTTTGCACGTCGCAGGTCAGGCAATAGTCGATCGCCTTCAATCCCGTGGTGTTGGGATAACCGAGCCAGGAGATCTGGATCGGCGCCGGTTTATAGGCCAGCGCCGGCAACCGGTTCCCAGACGTGTGTCCGGCCAGATCCACCATGATGTCGATCTGATCATCCAGGATCTGCTGCGCCACCTGTTGGTCCGAGTAACCGAGTGTCACGCGCCAATGATCTGAAAGCGACTTCAACTGTCCGGTCACGTGGTCTTCCACACCGGACTCGTAATAGCAATAGACTTCGAACTTTGATCGGTCGCGAAGACTCAACAGCGGCTCGAAGAACGCCGTGACGGCGTGCTCGCGAAAGTCTGCCGAAGCGTAACCGATTCTCAGCTTGCGGTTCGGATCACGCACGTTGAGGTGTCGCTGCAGCGGTTGGACGTTTCCATGCACCTCGCCCCAGCGGACGTGTTCTTCGAACAGTTGCTGAGGGTCGATGTCGGGATCGCCGCTCATCAAATACAGCAAACAGCCATGGGCGCCACTCATGCGGGCATCATGCTTGACCGCTTCGGCGAAGCATTCGGCCGCTTCACGACGCCGGTCGGTTTCGATATAGACGAACCCCAGCGAGCAGAGCGCGTGTGCGTCTGCCGGGTCGAGTTGCAAGGCAAGCTGAATCTCCGACTCCGCTCTCGTGACATCGCCCAAGGTGAGCGACACGGTCCCCAAATAATGGTGCGCCTTGGGATAGTGGGGGAACTCCACGACGAGCTGTTCCAAACGCTCGGCCGCCTCGTCGAGTCGCCCCAGATTCACCAGCGTCCGCGCGAGCGTCAACTTGGAGACCACGTCGCTGGGACGGGCCCGCACCACACGCTCAAGCAACTCAAGTGACTGCTCCCATTTGCACTGGCGACGGTAGCATTCACCGAGATTGCCAAGGACGTCGAGGTTGTCTCCGTTGCGTTGCACCAGTTCATCATAGATCTGCTCGGCGTCGTGAAGACGATTCTGCCGAACCCAACAGTTTGCCAGATTCATTGCGGCGTGTTCGGAATCCGGATTGATCCGCAGCGCTTGCTGAAACTGCTCCTCGGCTTGTTCCAGTTGCCCGAGTTCAAGCAAGAAGACTCCGAAGTTGTTTCGCGTGTCGGCATTGTTTGGATCGACTGACACGAGTTGGCTGAGCATCTGCCGAGCCTGCTGGAGGTCACCGAGCGCATGATACACGAGCGCCAGATGGCCCATCAGTTCCGGGTTATCCCCCAGCAGTCCATGCGCCTTTTCCAAACACTCCAGCGCACTCGGGTAGGCTGCTGCGGAGTAGAGCGTCATCCCGAGCAGATGCCAGGCATCACAGTGGTTCGGATCCACGCTCAGGACTTCGCAATACAATTGCTTGGCCTGTTCCAGATTGCCCGCTTTCTGCAGCGTCAACGCGGTTTCAATTTTCGCCGCGAGTGCTTGCGTGTCGGTAACGGGACGCTGTGGCGGGCGCGGTCGCGGCCTTCGTCGTTTCGGACTTTTTGGTTTACTGCGTGCCATCGTGACCTAATTCCAAATGAAGAGGGGTGCGAGAAGGCTGGAAATCAATATCCGCGGATCACCCGACAAACCCGTTCGATGTCTGATTCGTCAATCGCCGAACCGGTCGGCAGACAGATCACGCGATTGCAAAGCGTCTCGGTGTTGGGTAGCGTCAAATTTTGATGACGAGGCATCGACCGATAGGGCTCCATCCGATGGCAGCCTGGATAAAAGTATCGACGGGCGCGAATCTGTTCGGCGTGTAGCCGAGCCACCAATTCGTCTCTGCTGACACGAAAGCGACTCTCATCGATTTCGATGACCACGTATTGCCAATTGGTCTGTTGAAGATGGTCGTACGTCAACAGCCGCAACCCGGAGATCCCATCCAGGTGTGCCTGGTAGAGCTGGTGATTGTGTCGGTTCCTTTCCAGCAGCTGATCCAAGCACGGCAACAGCGACAATCCCATCGCGGCACAGATTTCAGGCATTTTCGCATTCGTGCCCAGATCGACGACCGAGTCCATTCCGGCGAAACCGAAATTCTTGATCAACGCCAGTCGCTCCGCCAGCGCGTCGTCGTTGGTCGTGATCGCTCCGCCTTCGAACGTGTTGAAGAACTTGGTGGCGTGAAAGCTGAACACTTCGCAGTCACCGAAGTTGCCGACCTTTTGATCGTCTTTCGAACAGGCAAACGCATGCGCCGCATCGTAGACGACCGCCAAACCGTGCTTGCGTGCCAAGTCCTCGATCGCCTTGGTGTCGCAGGGGTTTCCCCATAGATGCACTCCGACGATGGCACTCGTTTTCTCAGTGATCAACGACTCGATGCTGTGCGGACAAATCGTGTGATGGTCGCGATCGACGTCTGCGAAGACGGGTGTCAGCCCGCACCACTGTGCCGCATGGGCCGTCGCAACGAAGGTGAACGACGGCACAATGACTTCGCCGGTCAGATTCAGAGCACGATAGGCCAGTTGCAGACCGTTGGTCGCGTTGCAAACGGCAAAACAGTGCTTGACGCCCAAATAGGCACGCAACTTCGCTTCCAACTCTTTGACCACGCAACCGTCGTTGGTAAACCACCGCCGCTGGAAAATCTGGTCGACGAGTTGATCGAAGTACGCGCGGTCACCCACATTCGGCGCCCCGACGTGCAGCACGTCATCTTGGACGACCTTTCGATCGATCCGATGCGTGGTCTTAGTGACTGACATTCGCGATACGCAGGCCAATGGAACAGCTGGGATGAATCACTCAAGACGCATTTCTGTTGTCGGATGGTGGAATCATCGTCCTACAGGTTAAGCTGCGATTGAGCGGATTGCCCTGGGCACCAACGAGCTGAATCAGTTGTGCCGAATCGCGAAAATCATGAAGAAACACGGGGGCAGAAGCGTGTTCGGCACAACAGTCGCAACCCGACGCGGCGTCGCGAGGGTTTTCCCTCGCTGAGCACGTGGCACGCTATACTGGTCGAGCGGAAAAGGGGTCACGGGCATAAGCGTTGGTGTGCAGGCTTTAGCCCAATACCGCTAAGTTAAGCGTCGTTTCTTCAGGTGAGGGCCCGTAGGCTCGCGCCAAACGGCTGATATTCGTTTGATATCAGCCGGTTCGCGCCAGCGTCCGGGCCCCCTCATTCATGTTAACTTAGCGGTATTGGGCTTTAGCCGCCCATTATCGCTGCGTAGCAGCGACCGGGAATCGCCTAAAGGCTAAACACCAACGGTTGCTGAATCAGGATTCGGAAACAGCTCTGACCGACACACACGAGGCGTAAAGGAAAGTCGATGATCATCAACCGACGTGATGCGATCCGAATGACGGCCGCATCTCTTGGCGGCATGGCAGCGTGGTCTTCCTCTGGCGTGTCCGTCGCCGAGGAAACGCCTCCGAACTCGGCAACCATTGAAGTGCTTCATCCGCGGGCGCGGGTGCCCCTGTCATTCATCATCGATGATTCGACTTGCCTGGTGAACATGGGCCATTTTTGCATGCCTCAATTCGCCCATGCTTGGCCTGAACGCGACGTCTACAAACAGCCGTGGCGTGAGTGGCCGCGTGAAATCCCGGACCAATTTGTCCGTGAGTTCGGCGAGTGGTGCGCCCAGCACGATGTCAAAGGAAAATACAGCATCGTTCCCTATCCCGCCTGTGTCGGCTGGCTGGACCGCACTCTGCCGGGATGGTCGCGGCAAGATCTGGACAACAGCTTGTCGCTCGTTCGCGATCTGATGATGCCCAACTGGGACATTCATCCTGAAATGATCACCCACACGCGAGTGATCGACTTGAAGACCGGTCGACCGTTGGCCGAAGTCAACGCGGGGACGATGGAGAACAGCTATCCGCAAACCGACATCAGCACCGATCACCTGACCGAGTACCTGGCTTACGCGCTACGCATTTTGAAGAACTGTGGCTTGCATTGCGACGGCGTCACCACACCGGGAGGATTCGGAAACCGCGTGAAAGACAAGCTGCCCGTCGCCGCCGGTCAAGCAGTCCGTGATGTCTACGGCAGCGAGTTGCCCCACTATTTCAAGTACGTCAAGACCGGTGATGAATCGACCGAACCCCAACTGGAATTTGACGGCAACAACGTGCTTTCCAACTTGACCATGAACGTACCGGCGGGGACGGGGGATTGGTTCGGCAGTTGGGAAGGCAGCCAGGTGTCGCAGCCGGACCTGTACTGCAACGCCGACGCCACGTCGGGACGGATGGTGGATTTGATCGAGCGTGGCCAACCGGCGGTGATGCTGTGTCATTGGCCGGGCATGTATTGCAACGGGACCCAAACGGGGTTTGAGGCATTCAAACGCGTGGTCACGTCACTGGCGTCACGCTTCGGCGACGAGACGCTTTGGATGAAGGTTAGTGAAATTGCGCGTTACTGGGCGGCAAAGGAATTGACTCAGTTGACGCGAGACGACGCTGGCACGATCGCCATCGAAGCCCCTCTGGCGTGCAAAGATTTCACGATCTCATTGGACGCCATGGCAATCACCAAGGCTCCCGCGCTGACGCACGCGGGCAAGCCGGTCAAGTTAACAGAAGTTGCCTCGGTTTCGCGGTTGGAAAGCGGCACCTTTGCTCGTGCGGATGGCAAGCTGATCATTTGCCTGGACCTTGCCAAGGGTGAAAGCCGGCTCGTGCTGGGTTGACAACGATTCCTTCGAGCCACCGTCATCTTCAATTTCTTCCACGGAAGCAGGAATCGATGCTGAGAATTCCGCGTCAGTATGCCTTACAAGTCGCGCTGATTACGATCCTGTTACCGGCTTCGATGTTTTGCGAGAGTGTCGATCACCATCAGGCTACGCTGTGAAGCATTTTTTAGCGGTAGGGCGCGAGCCCTCCGGTGTTGTGGCAGAGATGAAGAACCGGAGGGCTCGCGCCCTGCCGCAACCATCAGGGTTTTAGCTTCGCGATTCATACCGACACCCAGTAGCGGAGCGCAACTCGCTCTCGTTTTGCCCCCCCATCATTCTGCCCCCCCATCATTCTGCCCGTCATCGTTCTGCCCCCCGCTTCACTCATCGGCGGACACCGGTTTCAGGAACCAGTCCTCGTAGTCGGTGATGATCGGTGAGACGGTCGGTGCGGAGGACTGTCCGGTGATCTGCTCGATCGCCCAGTGACAGGAGAAACTGACTTGGCTGCCAAATTCGGTGGCAAACCGTCGCAAATCGGGTACGGCGGCTTTCGCCTTCATCCGCCCCAGGCTTTGCGCACACATCGCTCGCACGGTCCCGTACTCCGGTTCCAGTGATTCGACATCATTGAGTCGCGAGAGCAGCATGTTGACCAGATCGTCGGGAGCCTCGTCGGGGTACAGGAACCCGACGCTCCACGCCGCGGCGGTCCGCGCCCGCTCGCCGAGTGAAAAACTGCGCGGCACGTAGGCTCGGACCAGCCCGTCGGCTTCGCGGTATTGCATCTGTCCAAAGGCCTGGAAGAGCTGGGACATCAGATCGACAGCGCCGGGTGAGCCCGCATTGAGTTTTCGTTGTTGAAACTGCTGGTGGATTTCGGTCGCGCGTCCCAGCATTGCCGGCAGGTGTTGCTTTTGTCCCAATCGCCGGAGGCCCCAACCGGCCGTCACCATCACTTCCCCGCGGGGATGTCGCAATAGATCAACGAGTCGATCCCCGGCCGGTTTGTGGTCCAAACTGACCAGCACGCGGGCGGCTTGCTGGCAGCCACGCCAGGAGTCTTGATCGAGAATCCCCGACGCTTGCGAGATGACTTCATCACGAAGCGGTGGAAGCTGGGCCAATTCAAACAACGCCGCTGCCACTTGCAGGCGAATGCCTGGATTGACATCATCGAGCAGCGTGGCGAGAGGTGCGATGCGAGACACTTGCTTGCTGTTGATCAGAGCCAACGCGATCGTGCGGCGGACATTGACGTCCGGACTGGCGATCGCCTGGTCGGTGAATTCGAGTACGAGCTTGGGATCGATTTCATAAAGCCGCCGTAGTGCTTCGGATTGCACCACGGTACTGCTGCGGTCCATCAGCGATTGAAGCAGCTTGATCGCCGCCGGATCGGAGTGCCGGCTCAACAATGCGATCGCCAACAGGTCCGCGACGACGTCGCCGTCACCCTCCGCGCCGCCGATCAACTCGGCGGCCAGCGGTTCGAGCCCCGAGGCGGACAGCTGACCGAGCGACCGCGCCGCGGCCAATCGGATTCCACCGGGCAAGGACACATCGCGTACATAGCGACGAAGCGGTTTGGATCCGTCGTGCAATTCCAGGGCGCCCACGCCTTGGATCGCAATCAGCAGGGATTGCCGCCGCGCCCCGGTGTCGCTGAGTCGCGTCAGCCACTGCTGAGACATCTCCGGCGATTTCCATTTCACCAACGCGGGTTCGACGAGCGAAGAAATGGCGGTCCCGTATTTCTCAGCCAACATCGTCAACAGCGGAGACTGATCGCGGGCGTCCATCGCGATCAATGCGCGAACGGCCGCTCGTCTGACCGAGGCATCCAGTTCGCTCTGCCCGGCCAATTCGACCAACGCCGGCAAAGCGACGTCAATGCCTTCCATCCCTCGGCGGTGTGCGATGGCAATCGTGTCGATCGTGACGCGTTGCAATTGGGCGTTGGACCGGGACAACGCTTCCAACCAAAGCGGGATCGCATCGTTAGAGATTATCAGTTCCGATTCGCGATAAGCAAACGCAGGGTCCGTCTCCATCACGTCATCGACGTCCTGGATCGATGGCGCCGGAGCCTCCGGATCGGCAGCCCCCGAGGGGATGCCGCACACGGGGAGCGACGCGAGGGCCACGGCAATCCAAACCGCAACCATTAGACGGGACGAGTGAGTCGCCATACTTTTAAACCAAAGACCAAGAACATGAGGGCCGAAAAGCCGCCGGCGACGTACCACGCGGCGGGCAGCAGGTTGTATTGTTCAAAACCGGGAGTTTCGATCACACTGAGTGCCGCGCCGACCGGGTTGATCAGCAACACGCGTTGCACCATCTCAAATCCGAACGGGGCACCGCGTCCGAGCCAGACCAGCAGCGGGATCACGAACAGAGACATCACGACGACGTAGGTGACGGTGGTCGCGACGGCCGTGGTTCGAAACAGACTGCCGACCGCGGCGCTCACCGCCACCGTGTACACCACCGTCCAAGCCAGACAGACCAGCACCAGGTTGACCTGGTACCACATCTGGGGCTGGATGTAGATCATCACCAAGTACCCCGGCAGCGTCGCCATCAACACCAACAACAGCGTCCAGAGCACACTGAGCAATTTGCCGCGCACGATTTTCAGCGACGACAGCGGAGTCAGCCGCAGCAATTCCCAACCACCGCCGTCGCGTTCGCCGCTGATCAGCCCCGACGTCAGGCTGGGCGTCATCACGACGATCAGGATGACTTGCAAAATCACCATCAAGCCGCCGATCGTTTCGGTGCCCCAACTGGTGACACTCGTTGCGGCGGCAAAGGTCAGCACCATGGACACGACGGCACAGAGCGCGACCAATCGAAACAGCCATTGAGATCGCCCGAAGCGACGGCACCGAAACTCTTTGACCATGACCGGATTCAGGTACCACGGGATACCGGGCTTGCGTCGTTGGGGGTCGACGATGAACAGGAAACGTCGCAGCAACCGGGCGACCAACCCGCGGTCGTCGGTGATCACGCCCTGCGCCCGTGACTGGTCGAAAATCCGATAGTTCAATCTGGAAATCGTGACCGCGGCAAAGACCAGGCTGCTGATCAACGTGAACAGAATGAATTGCATGTTGCCGGGTGAACTGATCAATCCCTTGGACCCCAGTCCGCCCTGTCCCATGATCTGCATCACCACCGGCACGGGTGAAAGGTAACGCACCCACTGGGCGACGGTTCCCATCACTCCAGACCCGCCTGGAAAAAACGCATCCGGAATCAGCGTCAGAAAGAACAGCGCGAAAATAACCGAATAAGTCAGCCTGACTCCGGCGTCGGTCGATTGCACATAGCTGCTGATCAACATCCCCAACGTGGCGTATTGAAACACCAACAATAACAGCACGAAGTAAAACAGCCCCAACCCGCTCTTCAGGTCGATGCCTCCCATCGCGTAGCAGGCCGCAGCGCCCGGCAAACTGGCCAGCAAGACCAGCAGGGCGAACAGCAAAACGCCGGCGAGCTTGCCGAAATAGATCGACAGCGGGCTGAGCGGTGAATTCAACAACAGGGCCAACGTCCCGGCGTTCTTTTCGTTGACGATCGAGGTGGCCGGAAACGCCGGTACCAAAAAAACGACGCCTGCCAGCAAGCCGTAACCGAACACACGAAACACCTGGATCGACTGCACGCCGCTCAAGTCGACCGTGGCATCGGTCGGCCAGCGCATCAGCACGGCGATCGAAAACGTGATCGTCAGCGCCAACAGCGTTGCGAATGCCTTGGGCGAGCGGACGATTCCGAAAAACTCGCGTTGCACGACGGGATTGAATGCCGAACTCATGAAGTCGCCTCTTGCGTTACCGGCTCAGCCTGCGGGGCATCGCCGCCATGACTTCCGCTGGCGACCGACAAGAACGCGTCCTCCAGATCGGTCGGCACTTCGCGAAACTGGGCGATCGGTTCTCCGGATCCCACCAGATGGGTCAACAGCGGCGTGATTTCCCGGTCGTTCAATCCGGTGGTAAAACGAACCATCGTCTCGGTGGTCGCTCCGGTCACTTCGGATTCGTGGTTCATTTCGCGCGACCACGACTCGACCAACGCGACCACGCGATCGACCTGGTCATGGTCGACCAACTGAATTTCAAAGGTGCGTCGTTGCTGGATATCGCGCATGATTTCGTCCAGCGTCCCGAACGCCCGCAGCCGCCCCTTGGTGATCATGGCCACGATGTCGCACACCCGCGCCAGCTCGGGCAGGATGTGACTGGTGACGATCAGTGTTTTTCCCATGTCTGCCAGCCGCAACAACATTGTTCGCATGTCGATCCGTGCTTGTGGATCAAGCCCGTTGGCTGGTTCGTCCAAGATCATCACTTGGGGATCGTGCATCAAGGTTCTGGCGATCGCCACGCGTTGCTGCATCCCGCGGCTGAGCGCATCGACGAACAGGTCTTTCATGTATGTCGCGCCGGCGATCTCCAGCACTTCATCGATGCGTACGATCCGCTTGCGACGGCCGATCCCGTAAGCGGCGCCGAAAAAATCCAAGTACTCACCGACCCGCATGTTGCTGTACTTGCCGAAATCATCGGGCATGTAGCCGACCAGACGTTTGATCTTTCGTGATTCGGTCAAACAGTCCGCACCGGCAATACGGGCCGTGCCACTGGTCGGTTTGAGCAGCCCGACCAGGATTCGAATGGTGGTCGTTTTGCCGGCACCGTTGGGTCCAATGAACCCCAAGATCTGGCCGCTGTGGACGGTGATCGAGAGGGAATCCAAGGCGGTGAATTCATCATACCGCTTGGTCAGATCCACGGTTTCAATGATGGGTTGTTGATCGGTCACGGTGTGCCTGTGTCGGAAGCTTCGTCAAGAGAAGGAGGGTCGTTGGCGTTGATCTGCGCCACCGCATCAAGATGAACGTAGTCGATTTGCCAGGTCGCGTTGTCGACGACTCGATCGCCCGCTTCGCCCGAGCCCGACACGTTGGCCTTTTGCTCAGTCACCTCGAACGATTCGGTGACACCGAACGCCAAATACAATCCGCCGTCGGCATGCAAACGCAAAGCATCCCTCCGGTCGATGGTAAACTTTATCACCCCGGTTGCGTTGTCCAGCTGAAAGACTCTCGTGGGCTGGTCATCGACAAGCGCGTTGACAAAAAACGTGCGTGACGGCGCGTTGATCTTCATCGTCACCTTGACTTGTTGCAGCGTCATCGGTGTGGCGACGTCGGGAAAGCGAAACAGCATCTGGGCCTCGGCCGCCTTCGTCATCTCGGCAAGCCACTTTCCGGTGCGCGGATTAAACAGAGTTGTTCGTCCCTGGGCTCCCCAGAAGGCGTCGGTTCGGATGAAGCTGGACGGGATTTGAAATTCGACTCCGCGAGCGGGTCGTTCTAATTGAATGGGAATGGACACCAAGGCCGCCCCGCGTTGATCGAATCGGCTGTCAAACTGGACGCCGAGCTCGAGAGGATCGGTCCACACCAACAGGGCCGGCCCCTGGCCGAGCGAATGCGTCTCGGCGGAGGTGAGCACCGCATCATAGAAGTCCTGGCGCATCCGCTGCTGATCGGTCAAAATGGAACCGGGGATGAATTGACCGGGCGGGAGCCGATCGGAGGCTGCCGCGATGACTTGCCCTGCGGAGGCGTCCGCGTCGATCGTCACCGCGGTGATCGGCCCCGGTGACGCGACGATCAGTCCGTCCTGACAAGTTTGAGGGTCGAGCCCGGTGAGTGTTCCTCGAAAACCCTGGCCATCAAACGTGCCACGCAGGCGGATCGGTTGCTGCAGGGTGGTGGATGAATCGGACACCAGATGTCGGACGACACCGGGCGGTTGACCTGGTCCGAGCCAGCGGCTGGTGCCATCGTCTTCTAAACTGACTCGGTGTGTTTGCGACGTCCCCGTGTTCTCCAGCGGCATCGTCATCACTTGGTGATTGGACACCAACCCCAAGTCACCGCTTTGTTGACTGTAGACGGCGCGGATGGTGGACACGTCGGCTTCGCCCGTGGCCGGTTGAACCTGGACGACTTGGCTGGTGGCGACCGTCGACGGGATGGCGGTGGCATGTGAGGAACCGATCGCCAGCATGATCAGCGTGGTCGCGATCGCCGAGACGGGAACCAGAAACGCCATCCGTTCGAGTCGTCGTTGGCGGGCCCACCAGACACCGCCGACCAAGATCACCAACGCGTTGATGCCCAGCACGAAGGCGGCCGTTGAACGACTGGGGATTTGATAACCGATCTGGTCATCGACGATCGGTTTCATCGCCGCGAGCAGATCCTGCCGTTGGTTCTTGGGTTCAAAGAATTCTCGCGCAAGTTGGTTCAAGCCGACCGTGACTTTTTGGTCGGAATGAACCCAGCCATCGGCGCCCAAGGCTGTGAACAGGACTTCGCCATCACCGACACGTTTGCGAAACGCAACCGGCCAGCCGTCGATGCGGCAGATGATGTCGTCGGACTGTGTCAACACCCGCAGCATTGCGACGGGGGTCTCCGACGACCAACGTTCGGTCGAACCGGCCATCCCCCTGACCGGATCGGTCGTCTGCAATTCAAACTCATTCAATTCGGTGCGATCGATCACGGTAAAGTCCGCGTCGTCACCGAGCAGATCGTCGACGAGTGCCTGGCTGGTCAGATCCAACATGATCCAAGCCCGGCCACCGCGGCGGATCCAACGCCGGATCGCGACGATTCCATCAGAATCGTATTGCAACTGGTCGCCGGCGATCACAACTTGATCCAGTTCGTCCAACGCACCGTAGGTCGGAGGCAAAAAATTGGACAGGAAACTGACGATCGGCAGATCACTCGGATCCATGGTGACCGAATCACGCCCCACGTTCAGAACGGCGTTCAATCGCTCCCGAGTGGCTTCACGTCGCGTCGCCCCCTCATGATCCAGTGGGTCGGCAAACAGCCCCGTGTTGATCTCGTCGTCGGCCAACATCAACGACCGCACCGACACGGGCATCTGGTTCACGTTCTCGGTGAACGACTCTTCTCCCTCGGACTCGGCAATGCGAATCATCGACAAGTCGACACGATTGCCGTCGATCCGCTCGCTCGATGGAATCGCGAGCGGCAACCAGGATTGGCGTTTGCTTCGCGCCGGAAGCCAAAACCGAGTCGAAAATTGAAGGTTGGGATCATCCCCCACAAAGACCGAAACGACCTCTTCGACGTCTTGGTCGGTGTGATTGACTCCCACGACGGCCAACGAGGCCCATCCGCCGCTGGCAAACCGCTGGACGCCAGACGGCATGACCGTGACGGCGATCCCGGCGGAGTCGGTTGTTTGGGGTTCGGCGGCTTGGGGGGCCTTTGAAGACGGCACGGCCGACGTTTCGGACGCCCCCTCCTGGGCCAGCGCACCGGTCGAGAAAACCGGAGACAAGGCCATCAAACCGTGCATCACAAGAACGCTGACCACCTGTTTCAATTTGGCCGCACTCAGGGTCGTTGGGATCATCCGCTACTGCTCAATCTCAAAAGTGTGTTCCGCGTCACGCCAATGTTAACGTCTCGGCGCCCCGGCTACGAGTCAGCGGCGTCAAACCGCCCGAATTCTTTCGTTCTGTTTGATCCGTCTGAATCCCCAAGTGCCTGAATCTTCATGCGTGGCGCCACGACAAGTGGTATAACACAATAACAATGCGTTCTTCTCCAATGGCGTCATGATGCGAATTGTTTGCATTCACTTCGTTCTCACCCTCATCGTTTCCATTGGAAGCGTCGGCCGTTGTGGCGAAACGACGGGAGATCGATTTGCGTCGCCATCGGATCGTGTGGATCAGTACCTGAGCGAATCTTGGCAGGAAACGGCGACACGACCTAGCCCGCGGAGCGGTGATGCCGAGTTCTGTCGACGCGCCTGGCTGGACCTCGCCGGCGTCGCGCCACCGGTTTGGCAACTGCGACGTTTTCTGGCGGACCCGTCGGGCGACAAACGGGAACACTTGATCGAATCGCTGCTGAACTCTTCTCGGTTTGCGACCCACATGGCGCATCGCTGGAATGAGTTTTTGCTTCCGGCGGAAACGGCTGACGACCGCCAGGTTGATGCGACCGCCCTGCACGCTTGGTTACGAAAACAATTTCTCAACAACACGCCGTATGATCATCTGGTCGGCGGATTCTTGACCGCCGGCGGCAAGAGTGATCAAGGGCCGGCGATCTTTTATACGTCGCGGAACTTGGAACCGGTGAAACTGGCCGCGGCGACATCCAGATTGTTCATGGGCGTTCAACTGGAATGCGCCCAGTGCCACGACCACCCCTTTGCCCGATGGACGCAAGATGATTTTTGGTCGTTCGCCGCGTTCTTTGCGCAGCTGCAATTGAGCGAGACGAACCTGCGCGGTGGCGGCCAAGCGATCGAAGATCGATCGGGTGCGGAAGTGATGTTCCCCGATTCCGATCGAGTCATGGCGCCGCGGTATCCGGGCGCGACTTCGCCACCAGAATCCGATCCGACAGACTTTCGACGGCGTCAACTGACCATCTGGCTGGCGTCGCGCAACAACCCCTACTTCGCACGCGCCGCGGCCAATCGCGTTTGGGCGCATCTGTTCGGACGGGGACTTGTCGAACCGGTTGACGCAATGGATTCCAGCAATCCGCCCAGCCATCCCGAATTGTTGCAATACCTGGCCGACTATCTGGTGGAGCAACGGTTTGACTTGCGTGAGCTTTATCGCATGCTGACCCGCACCCAGGCCTACCATCGGACCAGCGCGATCAGCGAAGGCGAACGGCCTCGGGCCGATTCTTTCGCCGCGATGAATGTCAAAACCCTTTCCGCGTCCCAGTACTTCGACAGCCTTTCTCAAAACGTGTTGCTTGGGCGGTTCAATGCAGCGGCGGATTCGCCGCAAGCCGAACAAGCGGTTCGTGGCGAATTCCTCCGCCGCATGAAAGCCCCCGAGGCTGAGCCGAGTGACTATCCGCACGGAGTCGTTCAGGTATTGGGAATGATGAACGGCCCGGAGATGCTGGTCGCGACCGCGGAAAAACAAAGCGGTCTGATCGCGTCCATGGAAGCACCGTTCTTTTCGGATTCCGATCGGATCGAAACCCTGTTCCTGGCCTGCCTGTCTCGACCGCCCAGCGACACCGAGCTGGAGATGTTTCTGGCCCACTTGAACGACGCGTCCGCCGAGCAATCCTCTGCGGCACGCCTGAGCGATCTGACGTGGATTTTGCTCAATACCGCTGAATGTTTTGTTTGTCCGTGAGAGAACGAGAGTGGGATAGGCTTGCAGCCTGTCAATGCTGAAACGACAGGCTGGAAGCCTATCCCAAGTCTCACATGAGACTTGTTCACAGGCTCCGCCTGGGAACAGACTGGATCGGAGGCTCCGCCTCCAAACACTCGAAACTGGAGGCGGAGCCTCCGGGCATCGCGTTCCCAGGCGGAGCCTGGGAACGAGACCGTGAGACCGCACAGCCATCATCGAAGTACGCATGTTCCAATCACCCATTTTCAATCGCCGCCAGACGATCGCCGGCGCCGTTTCCATCGGCGGGGCGATCGGAATCAGTCAGCTGCTGCAATCGATCGCCGCGGTCGCCGCTGAGGCGACGGAAAACGATCAGCGCCACTGCGTGTTGCTTTGGATGTCTGGCGGCCCGAGCCAGCTCGACACGTTCGACATGAAGCCGAAGCACAAGAACGGAGGCTCCTTCAAAGAGATCGCGACCGCCGTACCAGGACTGCGGTTCAGCGAGCACCTTCCCCAGTTGGCCAAACAGGCCGATCAACTGGCGATCCTGCGTGGGATGGCGACCAAGGAAGGGGATCACCAGCGCGGCACGACGGTGATGCGCACCGGACACAGCGCCGGCGGTCCGGTCCGCTACCCGGCGATCGGCTGCTCGCTTTCGAAATCGCTTCGGAATCCCGATTCCAAGCTACCCCACTACGTCACGGTCGCACCGGGACCGTTCGCCCGCAGCTCACAGAGTCCCGGTTTTTTGGGTCCCAAATTCGCCGCAACCTCTGTCAGCGTTTCAGGGCCACCGGCGGCAAACAACTTCGCCCAGTTGCGTGTCGATCATTTACAGCCACATGGATTCGTCGACTCGGAACGTTTTGAGCGTCGGTTGGCGCTCTGGGAATCGATGCAGGCGTCGTACTTGAAGACGCGAAACGCTCCCAACATCATCGCCCAGGACACAGTCTATCGGTCGGCGATCGACATGTTGGGCAGCGACGCCAAGGACGCCTTCGATCTATCTGCCGAATCGGACACGGTGCGTGAAGCGTACGGACGTGGCACGTTTGGGCAAGGCTGTTTGATGGCCCGGCGGCTGATTGAACGCGGTGTTCCGCTGGTCGAAGTCACGCTGGGCGATGGGCTGGGTTGGGACACACATGCGAACAACTTTGAACAGGTACAACGCCTGTGTGAACAGTTGGACGCCGGCTGGGCGACGTTGATGACGGAACTTTCCGATCGCGGGTTGCTCGAAAAAACCACGATTCTTTGGGCGGGTGAATTCGGACGCACGCCCGCCATCAATTCCAACGGCGGACGAGACCATTTCCCCCAAGCCTTCTCCTGCGTGCTGGCCGGCGGAGGCGTCGCAGGCGGACAAGCCTTCGGCGCCACCAGCCCGGACGGCATGGAAGTGATTGAGGGAAAGATGGATCAGCAAGACCTGCTTGCGACGCTCTGCAAGGCGTTGGGCGTGGACCCGAAAAGCGAAAACATTGCCGAAGGCGGCCGGCCGATCGCGATCGCCGAAGGCAACCCGATCGATCAGGTGTTGTTGTGATCCCACGAACAGGACAGCGCCGGAGCGGTCTTGCGACGCGGATGCGTCGATCGTTTCTGATCACGACCGCACTGGCAGCGGCGATCGTACTCGCTGGATGCGATCGCGGGGCGAAACGATCTCCGTCCCAGACCATCACAACGCCTGATGTGACGGTGGAAGAAAACATTGAGCCTGCCATCGCCCTGTCCTCCGACGCGTCGCAAACGTCCGAAACCACACGCGAGCAAGACGACGACGCGGTCAATACGGATTCCGTCGCAGCGGATTCCGCTTCAGCAGAAAACCAGACAGAAGCCGGAGCGACAGACGCCAGTGCAGACGTCAGTGCAGACGTCAGTGCAGACGTCAGTGCAGACGTCAGTGCAGACGTCAGCGTGGACGATGCAAATGAGCTCGGCGCTTCGCTGGACGAAGGTTCGCCTGATGAAGTGGAATCCGATTCAGCTGACAATCCCGATCCAACCGAAGAACCGCGCGCCGCCTACCGTCTGTGGCTGCCGACGTCGAAAGGCCCCTTGTTGGTCGACTTGGACGTGTGGGTCGACGGCCAACCGTTGGGTGACGCATTTGCGGAGAAACTTGCCTCCGTGCGAGCGACGTTGGAAACGTCCGATGAAAAGTCGATTGGCTGGGATCGGCTACTGGAACACGTCGCGGGAGACCCCGCCACATTCGGGCAAACCGCTTCACGCGTCGACGCTCAACAACAAGCACTGATCAAACGCTACGACCGCGACAAGGACAACTCGGTCGACGAGCAAGAGTTGGTTCGATTCCTGTTTCGTGATTCCAATGTCACGCAAGCGTTTCGCCTGTTCGGGACCGACGCATTCCGATGGGCCAACCGTTCCGCTTCGCCGCTGTATGCAGCCATCGACCGAAACCAAGATCGAAAACTCGATCCGACCGAGATCGAACAGGCCGGCGAATCGTTACTGCGGGAGATCGATCTCAATTCCGATCACTGCATCGACTTTGCCGAGTTGACTCGACTGCGTGAAAATGAAGCCGATGCCTGGCAGCGTCATCGATCCAACCGCCAAGGCGATGTCGCGATGGATCTATCCGGTTACGTCAATTGGTCGAACCTGTCGTACACCATGGGCGGGATGCTGAAAGAAGATCCCGTTCTGCATCCATCCAATCCGGTGAAAACGATTGACGCCGATCAGGATCATTGGATCTCCGAGTCGGAGGCGGAGTCCGTCCTGACACTCGCCCCGGCATTCACGCTCACCGTCCGGTTCGACAGCGCCGATCCCGCCGCATCGACCGTGGAGACACAGGTGCACGCAGCGGTTGGCGACGCAGCGGGTCGCGACAACGTCCGCATTGAACATCACGCCGGTTTCTGCTGGATCGCGGGACAGGCGTTGCAAGTCGGTGCCGTTGCGTTGAACATGCCGACGCCACAGAACCGAATTCCACGCCAAGTGTTCGTTCAGCTCGATGCCGACAAGGACGGCGCGATCGATGAAAGTGAAATTCCCGAAGCCGCAAAGGATCAATTTCCGCTCGAATCATTGGACCAAAACGGCGACGGCAAGCTGAGTTTTCTGGAGATCAATCAGGCGTTGCAGCAAAAACAATCGATCTGGAACTTTCAAGTCCGCGGCAGAGCCGCTGAACATCCCGACGGCGTCTTCGCCTGGTTGGATCTGGATCACGATCAATTCCTTTCCAGTCGTGAAATCCAGTCGGCGCCCGCGCGATTGAAAGCTCTGGCACCGGAGGACGTGGCGCTTTCGGCCAACGACATTCCCGACACCTTGATGATTCAATTTTGCCGCGGCGAACCGGATCAAGACGACGCGCGGTTTCAATTCAGCCGCCGCGTTTCGGTGGGCCCGGACGACCGGCCGAGTTGGGCGATTCACATGGACGCCAATCGAGACGGTGATGTATCGGAAAACGAATTCCTCGGCCCGATCGAGACGTTCCGCGAGTTGGACCAAGACGACGATCGCTTTTTATCGGCGGCTGAGGTTCGCCAGCAGTGAGGGATCGCAGCGGCCTCAGTATCCCGGAGGGATTACAGCGAGTAGCCGGAGGTCAGCGCAGCGCCACCTCCGGGAAGGCCGGCGCGGAATTCCCACCGACCCCGGCGGGGTCGCAGCGATTCGATCCGCCGGCGGTGCCGCAGTCCGCGGTTTTGAGAGAGTTAATCGGGTTGCCGGTTCAACCGGACCGCCGGCCGGGTCCGAGGGTTCGAGCGCGATTTGCTTCGACGCCCTTCGGGGTCGCGTCAGGCGGGTGCGCGGATCTCCGGAGGTGTCGCTCCGCTCACCTCCGGCTACTGGCTTTGACCCCGTTCGGGGTCATGCCAGCGACCAAAGAGCGCCCGTAGGCTCGTGCCGAACGGCTGATGGCGCGCCCGGTATCAGCCGATTCGCGCCAGCGTTCGGGCATCGTGCAAGGTCGCGCGCTCGGCGGGCCCGTAGGCTCGCGCCAAACGGCTGATGGTGCGCCGGTATCAGCCGATTCGCGCCGGCGTTCGGGCATCGTGCAAGGTCGCGCGCTCGGCGGGCCCGTAGGCTCGCGTCGAACGGCTCAGCCCAAACTTGCGATCACATCGTTGAGGGTGGTGCTGGGGCGCATCGCGGCGGTGGCTTTTTCGCCGTCGGGCTGGTAGTAGCCTCCCAGGTCGACCGGCTGGCCTTGTGCGGCGCCGAGTTCGTCGACCACTTTGGCTTCGTTTTCACGCATTGCCTTGGCGACCGGCGCGAAGGCGGCGGCCAGCTCGGCGTCTTTCGCTTGCGCGGCCAACGCTTCGGCCCAGTACAGCGCCATGTAAAAATGACTGCCGCGGGTATCCAGCTCGCCGACCTTGCGTTTGGGCGATTTGTCTTCGACCAGAAACTGATCGGTCGCGGCATCAAGCGTTTCGGCCAAGACGGCAATCGTTTCGTCACCCGCTTTTCGCCCCAGGTCTTCCAACGAAACGGCCAACGCGAGGAACTCGCCGAGTGAATCCCAGCGCAGGTGACCTTCGGACACGAATTGTTGGACATGCTTGGGGGCCGAACCACCGGCTCCGGTTTCGAACAAGCCTCCGCCGGCCAACAGCGGAACGATCGAAAGCATCTTGGCGCTGGTCCCGAGTTCCAGAATCGGGAACAAGTCGGTCAAGTAGTCCCGCAGCACGTTGCCCGTCACCGCGATGGTGTCCTGACCAGCGCGTGCACGTTGACACGCGTGTCGGGTCGCGTCGACGGTGTTCATGATCTGGACGTCCAACCCGTTGGTATCGTGATCGGCCAGATACTCGTTGACCTTTTTGATCAGGTTGGCGTCGTGACCGCGTTGTTCATCGAGCCAGAAGATGGCGGGGGTTCCGGTCAGCCGCGCCCGTTGGACGCCCAGCCCGACCCAATCGCGAACGGCAACGTCTTTGGTTTGGCACATCCGCCAGATGTCGCCGGCGTCGACAGCGTGCTCAAAAATCACCGCCCCCGAATCGTCGGTCACCACGACCGTTCCGTCCGCGGGGATCTCGAATGTTTTATCGTGCGAGCCGTACTCTTCGGCTTTTTTCGCCATCAGCCCGACGTTGCTGACCGAACCCATCGTGGTCACCTCAAACGCGCCGTTCGTTTTGCAGAACTCGATCACGGTTTGATAAACACCGGCGTAACAGCGATCGGGAATCAATGCTTTGGTGGGATGCAGTTTTCCGTCTGGACCCCACATCATCCCCGAGCTACGAATGGCCGCCGGCATCGACGCGTCAATGATCACATCGCTGGGCACGTGCAAGTTCGTGATCCCACGGTCGGAATCGACCATGGCCAGCGACGGTCCATTTTCGTAGGCCGCTTTGATGTCCTGGCGGATTTCATCGGCTTTCGTTTCCGGCAGCCCCGCCAGCTTGGCCTCCAAGCCTCCGACGCCGTTGTTGGGATTGACGCCCAGTTCGGCGAAGGTGTCGGCATGCTTTTTGAACACGTCTGCAAAGTAGACGTTGACGGCATGACCGAACAGGATCGGATCGGAGACCTTCATCATCGTTGCTTTGAGGTGCAACGAGAGCAGGACTCCGGACTTTCGCGCGTCGGCGATTTGGTTCTCATAGAACGCGCGCAGTTGTTTGATCGACATGACCGACGCATCGACAATTTCGCCGGCGTCGACGGGCACGGGGGAACGCAGCGGGGTGCGAGTTCCATCGGCGGCGACCAACTCGATTTTCAAAGCACCGGCGTTCTGGAGGATCGCTGATTTTTCGCTGCCATAGAAATCGCCTTCGGTCATATGGGCGACGTGCGACGGCGAGTCGGAGGACCACTCGCCCATCGAGTGGGGATGGGCTTTGGCGTAGTTCTTGACCGCGGTTGCCACCCGGCGATCCGAGTTGCCTTCGCGGAGCACCGGATTGACCGCACTGCCGAGCACCTTGGCGTAACGGGCACGGATTTCCTGCTCGGCATCCGTTTTCGGATCGCTGGGATAATCGGGAATGTCGAACCCGCCGGCCTGCAATTCGGCGATCGCCGCGGTCAGTTGCGGAATCGAGGCGCTGATGTTGGGCAATTTGATGATGTTGGCTGCTGGCGTTTTGGCCAGTTCGCCGAGCAAGGTCAGCGCGTCTTCGCGCTGTTGCGAGGTGCTGAGCGACTCCGGGAAATTTGCCAGAATGCGGCCCGCCAACGAGATGTCTTTGGTCTCTACCGCCACGCCAGCCTTTGCGGTAAACGCTTGGACGATCGGCAGCCAAGACAGCGTCGCAAGCGCGGGAGCTTCGTCGGTAAACGTGTAAACGATGCTCGATGCAGAATCACTCATGGTCGTTTCAGGGGCGGGGTTGGCGGATCGGCGGGCAAAAGAATAGGCGACAACGCGAAGGAAAAATTAGCAGGGGCGGGCGAAATTGTCACCGGTGGCGCGGCGCCCCTGCTGATTCCGAATCGAGATCACGACAGGTCGATCAGGCTTTCGCCCGTCATTTCAGCCGGCTTTTCCAGCCCCATCAGGGCCAGGACCGTCGGCGCGATGTCTGCCAATCGACCGCCCTGGCGCAATGTTTTTCCTTCCAACCCAGGCTCGACGACGATCAGCGGAACATCGTAGGTGGTATGCGCCGTGTGCGGTCCGCCGGTTTCCGGGTTGATCATCTGTTCGCAGTTGCCGTGGTCGGCGGTGATGACCAGCGATCCGCCGGCGTCCAAGGTCGCATCGACGAGCTTTCCGACACACGCGTCGACCGTTTCCACGGCTTTGACCGCGGCGGCTAAGACTCCGGTGTGACCGACCATGTCACCGTTGGCAAAATTGACGATGATCAGTTCACTGCGGCCGGACTTGATTTCATCGAGTACGTATTGGGTGACCTCCGCCGCCGACATCTCGGGTTTCTGGTCATAGGTCGAGACGTCGCGAGGCGATTGGGCCATTTCCTGGTTTTGGCCGGGGAACGGGGTGTCGCGGTAATCGTTGAAGAAGAACGTGACGTGGGGGTACTTTTCCGTCTCGGCACAGCGGAACTGATGGAGCCCTTTCTCGCTGACATACTGGCCAAGAATGTTGGGCATCTTGGGGGGCTTTTCGAAAATGACTTCGACGGGCAGCCCGGTTTCGTACCCCGTCATGGTGGCGTAGTACAGATCGTTGACCTTGGCACCGCGATCAAAACCGCCGCCGGGAATGTCCGCCCATTGTTGGTCGTCGTACACAAACGCTTTGGTGATTTCACGGGTTCGGTCACCGCGATAGTTGATGAACACGACCGCATCGCCGTCGCCGATGGTCGCGGCCGAACCGCCATCGGGCACGATCGACGTCGCTTCGATGAATTCATCCCCGCTGCGACTCGATTCGGTGGGGTTGTCGTAGTACGCCTGGATCGCTTGTTGGGCCGACGTGGCGGTGCGTTGAGCCCCTTTGGTCAAGGCATCGTAGGCCTTTTGGACGCGGTCCCATCGCAGGTCACGGTCCATGGCATAGAAGCGACCGACGACGGTTCCGACTCGGCCCACGCCGGCGGCATCGAGTTTGTCTTGGACTTTTTGCACGTAGCCCAAGCCGCCGTTGGGCGAGGTGTCGCGGCCGTCGGTGATCGCATGCACGACCAACCGATCCGCCGGCAGCCCGCTGTCTTTGTACAAGTCGACGACGGCCAGTGCGTGATCCAAATCGCTGTGGACGCGTCCGTCGGACATCAGCCCCAAAATGTGCAGTTTGCCGCCGGTCTCGCGGATGTGCTGGAGTGTCCCCAGCAGCACATCGTTCTTGAAGAACTCGCCTTCGCGGATCGAACGGGTGATTCGCATCACTTCTTGATCCACGATCCGTCCGGCACCGATGTTTTGGTGCCCCACTTCGCTGTTGCCCATCACGCCGGCGGGCAGCCCGACGTCTTCGCCGGATGTCTTGATCAACACGTTGGGATAGTTTTCCATCAGCGAGTCGGAGACAGGGATTTTACCCTGAACGACCGCGTTGGCTTTGTCCCACTCGGGGTACGGGTTCTCGCCCCATCCATCACGAACAATCAAAACGACAGGTTTTCGGCGGACTTCGGTCATGGTTCTGGAGTCGATAAGGCGTGGATCAAAAGGGGGCTGGGTTGCCAACCTGCCGACGATTCTCGGCAGCGAATAAGGAGAATGTTAGCCCAGACGGGGCGTCCTCCAAAGTGGGCCAGGGAAACCCGTCCCTTCGTCGCCGGATTGCGGCTGAGATTCTTCCGACGTGACCTTGCAATCGGTCCAGTCAGCCAACGCAGCAATCCAACGTCCGTCTCTCACTGAGCATCGATTCGGCGCATCGATTCGGCGCATCGATTCGAACATCGTCGACCCCCTCAGATCGCTTATTCGAGAGGGAATCCGATGCCCGGCTAGAACGGCTTCAGGGCGGTCAGCGACGAAACACGTTGATTCCGAATCGGCCATCGCAACACTTCCGCTGGGGATCGGATCACTCGCACGAATGATTTTTCTGAGAACGCAATTTTCCGGCCGGAAGAATTTCCTGAGAACCGAAAACTTTGCCAGCACAGCTAAATTTACCGCGATATTCGGAACTTCCGCGGACGGCAGACCGCGCGTGTTCCGCGGCGGACACGAAGTTCAAGGCCCTCTTCTGGCACATCACTTGCGTCCGGGCCTCGGTCGGCTGAAGCAGCCCATGGCTGAATCATCCAAATCCTACACGACCGGTTCCGTTGATGGAGTCGGCAACCGTCGGCAATCGACCAGCGCGCAGCGACTGACTCTGTCTTTCCGCGTCGCTCTCCGATCGCCACCTCCCCACACGATGAAACGCACCGAGGACCCCAAAAATGAAACGTAGATTCAACCGGATAGAAAGTCTTGAAAAGCGAAACCTGTTGGCGGCGGGCTTGATCCCGGTCAACGCCACGATCCCGGTCCAGGATAGCTCCAACGGGCTGAACATCGATGGCGACGCGGTGATCAAATTCAACGCCATGGTTCTCGATCCGCATCTGGATTCCCCAGATGATGTGAATCTGACGAACTTCGAAGTGACCAGCAATGCTCAGCTGAGCGGGCAGGTCAACAACGAAAACGTTTCGGGTAGTTACTCCGCCTCGGCCAACAACGACGCCTTGGAAATCCTTGCCAGTGGCGGCGCCTCGATTCTGCAAATCAACAGCGTGGCTCCTGACCATCTCGGCGGTTCCATCAATGCGACGATCGGAAGCGAAGCTTGGCAGGCCGGGGTCATCCAGGCGATTTTAGATTCGGACCTGGACCTAAGCAGCGGTGCGCTCAACGGCAACCTGGACATCAATCTTTCCGGCAACGTGTCCGGCAGTGCGATCAACGAGAACTTTGAAGTCACGATTTCACAGTCCAACGTCGTGACGGCGGACTTCCCCGACCCGAGTCTAAAGAGTGTTTCCGGGCGTGTCTTTCTGGACGCCGACGGTGATGGAATCCGCAGCGAAACCGACGTCGCCGTCGACGATGTGACGGCGGTGTTGCTCGACGGTGACACGGAAATCGACTCGGTCAACGTCGATGCCGACGGATTCTATTCGTTCTACAACCTCGGCAGCGGTGATTTTAAAATCCGCATCGACGGGTTGGGAGCCACACAAGAATTTTCGCCGGTGATGGTTGGCGCCGACGGCACGTTGGACAGTAACATCGATCCCACGACCGGGACGACCGCATCGCTGGACTTTTCCAGCAACACCAACCTGCTGAATATCGATGCCGGCGTTCGAGCCGCGGTGGACTATGACGCCGACAGTGGATTGATCCCCATCGATGTGACGATCCCGTTCTCGGATCTTTCCAACGGCCTTGAAGTCGACGGCGACGTGGTGCTGCGATTCGATGTCACCATCCTGGATCCGAAACTCGATGACGCCAGCGACATCAGCCTGACCAACGTCACCATCACCAGCAGCGGTGCCTTGGATGGACAGGTCAGTGGCCAAAACGTTGACGGCACCTTCGAAGCGTCGGCCGAATCGGGCGACATCGAAGTCGTCTCCGATTCGAACCCGATGACGCTGCAGATCAACAGCATCTCGCCCAATCACATCGATGGAACGTTCTCGGCAACCGTGGGCGGCGCTACGGTTACGAATGCACAATTTAACGCGATTTTGAATTCCGCATTGGACTTCTCCAGCGGCGAATTGAGCGGCACGTTGTCAGTGGACGTCAGCGGTAACGTCTCGGGCAGTGCGTTTGACGAGACCTTTCAAACTTCCTTCACGCAGTCGAATGTAGTTTCGGCGGACTTCCCTGATCCGAGCCAGCAAAGTGTTTCCGGCCGCGTGTTCGTCGATATCGATGGCGATGGCGTGCGTGAAGACGGCGATGTCGCACTGACCGGGGTGACGGCCGTGCTGATCGATGGTGACACCGAAGTCGCGTCGATGGAAGTTGATGCCAACGGGCATTATTCCTTCTACAACCTGAGCGGCGGTGATTACCGGGTTCGCATCGACGGGCTGGATTCCCTTGACCAATTCTCACCCTTGATGGCTGGCGGCGACGCTTCGATCGATAGCGATATCGACCCGAATACGGGTGCCACGGCACTACTCGACTTTAGCAGCGAAACCAATCTGATCAACATCGACGCGGGTGTCATCGTTTCCGCCAACGATCTGGTCAAGATGGACACCGTCGGCTTGTACCAGGGCGACATTTCACTGTTCCATCTGAACAGCGAATTGGCCTCGGGCGCTTCGGTCGATTACACCCTCTTCGGACCAGACAATGACGCCGGGTGGATTCCACTGGCCGGCGACTGGGACGGCGATGGAACCGACACCGTTGGTCTGTATCAACCCTCCACCTCGATGTTCCATCTGGTCAACTCGCTGGGCCAAGGTTCGTCGGATCAACTGTTTGCCTTTGGCCCGTCCGGGAATGCCGGATGGATCCCGCTGGCTGGCGACTGGGACGGGGACGGCGTTGACACGATCGGGCTTTATCAACCCGACATCTCTCTGTTCCACTTGAAGAATACGTTCGGATCGGGTTCGTCCGACATCTACGCCTCTTTCGGACCGTCCGGTGACGCCGGCTGGACCCCGCTGGCCGGTGACTGGAACGGAGATGGGACCGATACGATCGGTTTGTATCAGCCCGACGTGTCGCTGTTCCACTTGTCTAACTCGTTCGCCGGCGGTGCGTCGGATGAATACGTGGCCTTCGGTGCCTCGGGCAACGTGGGTTGGACGCCCTTGGTGGGTGACTGGAACGGCGACCAGATCGACACCATCGGTCTGTATCAGCCCGACGATTCGATCTTCCACTTGATCGACACGTTCCGCTCCGGTGCGTCCGATTATCTGTTCGCGTTCGGCCCCGCTGGTGATGCCGGATGGACGCCTTTGACGGGCGATTGGGACGGTGCCACGCTTGCCGCATCGTCGTCGGCGAACCTCGCAGCGTCCAGCACCGCCGCGGCACGCCCCGCGTCGTCGGATTTGGATCTGCTCGCCGCTGACCAGCTTCGAGCCGCTACCGCCGTGAACGGAATGACGTCCGAATCGGGTTCAGATACCGATGACGAAGAGTCATTGCGTGCACTCGACGAGCTGCTGGCGCAATTCTGATCGATCGCTCATTGCATTGATCGTGCAAAAGAACGACATTCACGCCATCGAGGGCCTCCGCCTTCGATGGCGTTTTCTTTTTGTTGTTGCTTTTGTAAACCCTCTCGCCAATGCCGCTGCTGCGATTCGAAACCGACCAAGAAACGCCATCTCGGCCGTTGATCGCCGCACTGCAACGCGTCCGCGACGAGTTTGTCGACTCGCAGGCCAGCGATTTCGATGACGCCGAAGCGCTGACACCGCGATTGCCAGAAACACAGTCGTTCTTTTCGGTGCCGGAACAACAGTTGTTGGCGTATGAGAAGTATCGCGAGGCGAGTGAACTGGGGCATGTGTTTCGAATTGCCAACCAGACGCATGATTTCATTGACGCTTTGGTCGTCGTCGGATCCGTCGACGATGTTGCCGGCGTCGAAGCGCTGTTCCAGGCGTGCTGCGATCCATATCACAATGAACTCGATCGCGCGGCCCGCGGCAGCAAACCGCGGATCTACTTCGTCGACGACGAACTGGATAATGATCAACTGCAATCGCTTCTCAACCGGCTGGCCGTCGGCGGATACGGCGACAGCGCCGCGGAGAACAGGTGGGCATTGATCGCCGCCGGTAACGCGGTACCGGTCCATGATCGTCCGGTGCTTCAGCATCTGCTGCACCGAAACAGGATCGCCGGCGGGGAGCTTGATTCGGGGCTGCGATCGCGTCTGGTCACGCCGATCGGAGACGCCGGATTTGCCGCCGAGATTTCAAAGCGCTACCCCGGCTGCGGCGAACGGCTGCGAGTTTCGAGCAACCTGATCGACGGGTTGGGTGTGTTCACTCCGTTGGGATTGCTGCCATCGGCGTTTCTGGGTCTCGATTGCATCCAACTGCTCGTCGGGGCCGCGGCGGTCAACGCGAACTTTCGCAGCGACCCCTTCGAGACAAATCTCGTCTTGCGTTTTTTGGCCGCCAACGGTTTGGTCGGACCGGACGGTTTGACGTCGCCGATCGAGCTGACACGAGAGTTCGCCTGGTGGGCACGCAGTCTCGCGGGGTTGGCCCGATGGCGCCAAACGTTGCAGCGGTGCGAACGACGGGGGGACAGCGAGCCCGTCGATTTGGCAACGGAATTTGCCCGGAACCACTTGCTGCGACAACTCGAGGGCGGGCATTGGACGGGTGGTTCGATCGTTTGCAACCATGTCGTCGTCGACGCCATTCGCACCGATCCGCTTCCCATCGCGCCGGCCGGTTCGGTCACCGGTCTGGAGGATTCGTCGGCCCTGCCTCAGTTGCACCGCGACGAGTTGCCCGCGATCCGGCGCCAGCTTGAGACGTTAGGTGTACGGCAGAATCTGATCCGCCTGCCGGTGATCGACACCCATTCTCTAGGCCAGTTGCTGCAGATGTTGATGTTGGCTGCGGCGATCGAATCCGAAGTGGCGGCCGGTCGGATTGGCTCGGGGGTCTAAACCGCGCCCGTTGTTTTGAGTACCCTTTCCACTCGCTCTGCCATTCCATTCTTCTATCCATCCCGTTGACGCCACGAAATGTCCGCCATCGACGACCTCTTTAGCCGTTTGAAATCCGAACAACGAAAGGCATTGATGCCGTTTATCACGGCGGGTGATCCGAGCATCGAGGCGACCGGGACCATTCTGGACGGTTTGGCCGCCGCGGGTGCGGATTTATGTGAAATCGGGATTCCGTACAGCGATCCGATTGCCGACGGCCCGGTGATCCAAGCCTCCTATCAGCGGGCACTCGATCACAATTTCCGGTTGCAAGACGCCTTTCAATTGGGCAAGGACAAGGCCGCCGGGCTGGGCATGCCGCTGGTGACAATGGTCAGCTACGCCATCATCTATCGCGTGGGGCTGCGGGAATACGTCCAACGGGCCAAAGCGGCCGGGTACGCCGGCGCCATCGTGCCGGATCTGTTGGTCGAAGAAGCGGGCGAACTGTCGCAGATCTGTCGCGACGAAGATTTCAGCTTGATTCAATTGGTCACGCCGACGACCCCAAGGCAGCGTCAGATTGAAATCGCGAATTCGTCGTCGGGCTTTCTCTATTACGTGTCCGTGACCGGGATCACGGGCGAGCGAAATGAGCTTCCGAAGGACCTGTTGGAGAGCGTGAGCTGGTTGCGGGGCCAGACGGAGCTGCCGATTTGCATCGGTTTTGGAATCAGCGGCACCGAAATCGCGGCCAAGCTGGCTCCGGTCGCCGACGGTCTGATTGTCGGTTCGGCGATTGTCCGACGGATCGCAGAGCATGCCGACGCCGCCGACGCACGCGATGCGGTGGCCAAATTTGTTGCCCAGCTGCGATCGGCGATTGATTCGGTGACCTCTGCGGCAAGCTAGGTAATCTTTACGGCTTCGCACGCTTGATTCGACGGCAAAATCCGAAAAAACCTACCTGATAGCAGGCGGAACCGCCGAAATCTACAGCAACACCGGTCCCACACGGATTTTCCGTAGGCGTTGTGCCACCCGTGATAAAGAGTCCCGCGAACGTCGCGGGCGGCTCTTGCAACGTCACCGGCCGGAGCGATTTGGAACTGTAGGAGGCATTTCCCATGCGACGAAAGTATCTAGGATTGGCGATCGCTGCGATCACCGCGTTGGGCCCCGCTTCGGCCTTTGGCGGCGACAGAGAGATTGCCGAAGAAATCATGACCCGTTTGAAGGGCAGCCGTGACTCCGGTGCCCTGAAAGACTTTACGCTTGACATGAAAGTAGACCAGGGCGTCGTCCTGTTCCGCGGCAGTGTCAGCGAGAGCGAACAAAAGCAGCTCGTCCTGTCAGCGGCCGAAGGCGTTGAAGGGATCGAAAAGGTCGTCGACGAAGTCGCCGTCAAGGCGGCGAAAGCCGCAGACAAGGCGACCGAGCCGCAACCGGTTGAGCCGGCTGTTGCCAAGAGCGATCAATCGCTCCGCAACATGCTGTCGGCCGGTCTGCAGCAACCCGCTGAAACCAAACCTGAACTGGCGTTTGAGCCGATCATCGCGGACGCACCCCAAAGTGTTGCAGCTTTGGAAATCGCCCCCGGTCAAGTTCAAACCACGGCCGCGGTCGAGCTGGCTGCACCCGCCGGATTGAGCGACCAACAAGTCGTTGCCGGCGTCGTCCAGGCTCTCAGTGCCGCCCAAAAAGACGGACGACTGAAGGGATTTGGCGTCGATGTCAAATGCCTGGATGGAATCGTCTCGATCGAAGGCCGAGCCGGATCGGCCGAGCAACGTCAGCGGATCCTCAGCATCGCTGAATCCGCTCCCGGCGTTCAAGGGATCGACCAAGCGATCACCGTGATCGGTCAGCCCGCACCGGCACTCAGCCGACCCACCGGCGTGCCAGCTCAACTGGCAAGCAATCGGATGGCGCCGGTCAATGTGGACCAAGTGCCCGCAATGGCGTCGCCGTACCACATGAATCAGCCCGTTCCGGTCGCCCAAGCCGCGACTCCGGTCATGGGTTCCCCCGCGATGGGGATGCCGATGCAAGGCACGCCTGTTGCGATGAATCATGGTGCCGGCGTCGGAGCCCCACGCTACGACGCTCCCAACCTGCCCAACTACGCTTGGCCAGGTTACGCATCCTACCCGAACTATGCTGCCCTGACTTACCCTCAGCAGTACAGCCCCTCGGCGTGGCCCTACATCGGTCCCTTCTATCCTTACCCCCAAGTCCCGATGGGATGGCGTAAGGTGTCACTGGAATGGGATGACGGATGGTGGTTCCTGGACTTCACCGATCGCTAAGGCGAACTCGGTAGGCGAAGGTGACTCCAGCCACAGTTCTGGAAATCGCTGCCGCAAGGGACTCGTCTGTCCCTTGCGGCTTTTTTTGTTCAGAAGCGAACGAGAAACACCAGAGCCGCGGAGAATGGGTTGCGTCACTCTCCCTCTGGGAGAGTTGCGGAGGAGTGTGCGCTCGGAGCGGGATGGGTTGTTGCAACGCCAGGGTTGCTAGCCACGATGGGGCATCAATGCCGGAAGCCCTCCCCTCGCTTCGCTCGACCCTCCCGCACACGGGAGGGTTGCTTCCTAACTTGGTGCGTATGCCCCTCGCTTCGCTCGACCCTCCCGCACACGGGAGGGTTGCTTCCTAACTTGGTGCGTCTCGAAGCGAGCCATGTTTGGGCAGGTCGCTTTTCGTCTGACAACGCTCGAGCGTGTCTGGTGTGCAACATCCGCTGTCGTGAAACAGCAGACAGCTCGGCGATTCGCTAAAACTCCTGAATTACCCGCAAGATCCGTATAAGTTCACACGATAACTGTCTGTACAAGCGGAACCTAACCGTGCTCCGACGCGCGGTCTTGTTATCGAACACCAGGGAAGGTTGCTCGGATGACCAACACGACGAACAGTCAAACAAAACACGCCGCCCAGGCAGACCGTCTGGAATCGGCCACGAAAGGCACCACTGCCCTTTCGTCTCTCGCACGCAAAGTCACCCTGCTGACGATGGCATGTGTCGCCGTCGTGACGACGGGTTGCTACGGCGTCGGCACGAACTACAACCTCGGATTCTTGGGATTTCCGGTCCCGGTGAGTCCTTATTATCAACATAAGGCGGAAGAGGAATTCTGGAAGAACGAGCGTTACAACAAGGTGCCGATCCTCGGCCCGACCACCTCCGGTGGCGCCCCGGTCGCGCTCGATCCCCCCAGTGACGACGAAGTGATGCACGCGCTGGAAAGCGCCCGTCCGGTCCAGGGCGGCATTCCGTTGCTGTATGAAAAGCAACGCAATGACGTGCGGATCATCAAAGAGAAGATCGCCGATTACGTCGATCCGCCTCGATTCTATCCGCTGATCGGCCCCGCCCAACTGCACCACGCCCACTACAAGTGCACGATCTACTTCGAAGAGAAGACCACGATCGGCTACCCCGTGCCACACACCTTGCACGATCAAGAAGCCGTCGAAGTCGTCTACATCGACCACAACCACTTCCACATGGTTGGCGACGTCGAACCCTACACCACTCCGGCGCTCTAGCCGCTTTAACAAGCGTTCCGCTTCAGCACTGAAAAGGCGGCTTTGCGTGATCCACGCAAAGCCGCCTTTTTTTCGTGTTGTTTGGCATCATGGCGTTGATTTCGGTACATCGATGAAATCGACCGGCCGTCTCACCGCGGACTTACAGCCCCAGCGCCTCGCCGGCCGTCTGTTGAAACGCCTTGCGAATGTCCGACCCATCGCTGTTGCCCATTTTGGTCCGCTGAATCATCAACACGTAAATGGTTTGCGTCTTGGGATCGACCCAGCCTTGTGTTCCGAACGCCCCGCCGTGCCCGAACGTTCCCGACGACAACATCTCGGTCACGCCCTGTGGTTGGCGAACGATGCACCAGCCCAAACCCCAGCAGTTGCCGGGCGTGAACCCCGTTTCCAAATCGCCGGTCTGCGGTGAAGTCATCTGCGCCACCGCGTCTTCCGAGACGACCTGCTGCTTGCGAAGCTTGCCGCCATTTAACACCATTTGATAGAACCGAAACATGTCGCGAGCGGTTGCAAACAGACCGCCCGACGGGTTGGGTGCTTTCACCTCAGCCGGATTGGAAATGCGATTGGCAACCGCCTGCAGCGACTCTCCCTCTTCACCCGGGCCATACAACGTTGCGATGCGACGCTGTTGTTTCTGGTCAGGAAAGAACGTGGTGGAGGTCATGTTCCCGACATCAAAGATCCGCTCCTGAAGGAACGCTTGAAACGATTGCCCTGAAACGATTTCAACGATCCGGCCGGCGACGTTCAAACCCGGACTGTACTGCCACTTCGTGCCGGGCTCAAATGCGAGCGGTCGCTCGGCCAGTTGGTCGACCGCCTCTTCGAGTGATCCATCGAACAGTTGATCGCCGGCCAGTCCCGAGGTGTGCGTGATGGCGTCCCGAATCGTGATCTCACGGCTCGGTGCCGACCCATCTTTCAGCTTTAGATCCTTGTAGGCCGGGATGTACTTGCTGACCTTGTCGTCCACACTGAGCTTGCCTTCGTCCTGCAAGATCAGGATCGCGGTCGCGGTGATCGGCTTGGTCATCGAAGCGATCGAAAACATCGTGAAGGGACGCATCTCCTTTTGTGTTTCGATGTCGGCCAATCCGACCGCGCCCAAATGCACGACCTTGCCCCGGTGGCCGACCAAAGTCACCGCGCCGGAGATTTTCCCTTGCTCGACGAACGTTTGCATGGCCGCATTGATCGAGTCGATCACCGGCGGCGCGGGAGTCGTCTTTTTCGGTGCAGCTGCTTCCTGGCCAGATGCCGTGGACGCAACGGTCAGAATCAGGGCAATGCAACAGGACGATAGCAGACGATTCATTGAAAGACTCTTGGCAGAAGGGGAAGAACGCTCATCAGGGACCTCCATGCGGTCCCGATGTGGAAAAGCGTCACACGATTTTACCCATCGAATCGCCCATGCGGGCGTACAACTCACGCTGGTCGGCGGAGTGTTGCCGTAAATCGTCGTCGAACTCAATCCGACCGGGCTCGAAAATGACGAGGGTCGATGAACCGCCGAATCGGAAATAGCCCTTTTCATCCCCTTTGAAAACCGGGTCGCCCGGGCGATAGGTCTGGCAGATTCCGCCGACGCAGGTGGCACCGATCTCCAACAGCAGAACGTTACCGAGCGTTTCGGTTTCTAGAATCGTGATCTCACGTTTGTTGGTCGCCAAGATGTGAATGTTTTGACACAACGCGATCGGATTGACCGAGTAGAGCGGTCCGTTGATCAAACGGGCCGGTCCGGGGCGTCCGGCGGCGGGAAAGTGAAAACGGTGATAGTCGACCGGGCATAACCGGGAAAGCAGCAAGCTTCCCTGGGAATACCGACGCGTCAGTTCCGGATCACGAAGCAGCGTCGCCAAGTCGAACATCTGGCCCTTGACGAACAACCCCTCGCAACGTGACAGATCGGGCACGCAGAGGTGTCGTCCGTCGGCGGGGAAGACGATGGTCGAGGGATCGGGATCGATCGGTCTGGCCGACGGGTTCAGCTTGCGAAAAAAGAACTCGTTGAAGTTGGCGAATTCGTCCGGGCTGCGGGCAAACTCGCTCGCATCGAGTCCAAACTCCGCGATGAAGGGTTTGATTTTCTCGCGGGTTTTCGGTTGGTCCATCCGCCAGCCATACCAGCGGGAAAACCAAGCCCGTTTCACCATCGCGGCCAGCGCGAGTTTTCCGCCCCACGTCCCATACGTCCAACGAAGCGCTTTGTCGCCGTAGACCTTTTCGACGCATAATTCGTCGCGGTAACGGTCGTGATAGACGATTTCATCCATTGACGGAGCGTTGCAGACGAGGAGGGAGGCGTGGGTGCGCGGTGTGGGATGGTTTGATGATCGCGGCACTGGCTGACGCCGCGTGCTGGGCCACTGGCTGACGCCGCGTGCTGGGGCCACCGGCTGACGCCGCGTGCCGGGCCACTGGCTGACGCCGCGTGCTGGGCCACTGGCTGACGCCGCGTGCTGGGGCCACTGGCTGACGCCGCGTGCTGGGGCCACTGGCTGACGCCGCGTGCTGGCTGGCATAGCTTGACATGCCACAGCGACTTTGGCGAGAGCTCTGGTAATTCGGTGTATGATTAGAAGCCGCCTCAGTTTGTCAATTTTTTTCCTCCGTCAATCACTCTCCGAACATGAATCTTCGCCCCTGGATCAGCATTTGCACGTTGGCCTTGCTGGCTTCGCCGCTCGCGTTTGCCGCCGACGCCAAACCCCAACCCGATGAAAAGGTCGTCTATAAAACCGTCGGCGACGTCGCATTGTCGATGCACGTGTTTCACCCCGCCCCGTCGGATTCGGCGAAGCCGCGTGCGGCGATCGTGTTCTTTTTCGGTGGCGGATGGAACGGCGGTACCCCGAGCCAATTTTACGGGCAAAGCCGTGCACTGGCGGACCGTGGAATGGTTGCGATGTGCGCCGAATATCGCGTCAAGAAGACGCACGGGACGCCACCGAAGACGTGTGTCGCCGATGGCAAGTCCGCGATTCGCTGGGCCCGTCAGAACGCGTCTCGCTACGGAATCGATCCGAATCGAATCGCCGCCGGTGGCGGATCCGCCGGCGGGCATGTGGCCGCCGCGACGGCAACGGTGACCGCCTTTGACGATCCGGCCGATGACACGACGGTCAGCTGCCGCCCCGACGCGTTGGTCCTGTTCAATCCCGTCTACGACAACGGACCTGACGGATACGGTTACGACCGCGTTGAAGCGTACTGGAAAGAGATCTCGCCGCTGCACAACCTCAGCAAAGACACTCCGCCGACGATCGTCTACTTGGGAACCAAGGACAACCTGATCCCCGTGGCAACCGGCCAGGCGTTCAAAGCCAAACTCGACGAGCTGGGCGTGCGAAACGAATTGCACCTCTACCAAGGTGCCGCACACGGTTTCTTCAACAAGGGCGACGCCTACGACGACACCCTGGCCAAGTCGATCCAGTTTCTGACTGCGCTCGGGTTTATCAAAGCAAATTAAAAATAAGTGTCAGATCTAGCGAGTGGGATAGGCTTTGCCCAATTTCTCGGCGACGCGTTCCAGCAGCGCCTTGGTCAGCTTAATGCCTTCGTACTCGGAGACCTTGCCGCCTTCGTATTCGATGCCGACGTAGCCGTGGTAACCGTGTTGAAGCACGATTTCCATCATCTTGAAATAGTCGGTGTGGACTTCATTACCGTCTTCGTCGAAGTCATGCGATTTTGCACTGACCGCTTTGGCATACGGCATCAATTCTTCGACGCCCTTGTAACGATCGTACATCTTCGGCTCTTTTCCCCGCGACAGGTAGAAATTGCCGAAATCGGGGAGCGTGCCACAGTTGTCCATTTCCGTTTTGGCGATCGTCCCGGCCAGCCAGCCGCCGTTGCTGCTGAGGCCGCCGTGGTTTTCGACGATCACGTTCAATCCCTGGGGCTTGGCATACTCGCTTAAACGACGCAGTCCGTCGGCGGCCAATTTCATCTGTTCTTCGTAACTGCCCGAGCTGCTGGCGTTGACACGGATGGAGTGGCATCCCAAGAACTTGGCGGCGTCGACCCAGCGGTAATGATTTTCGACGGCCTTGGTGCGTTTGGCGTCGTCAGGGTCGCCCAAGTTTCCTTCGCCGTCGCACATGATCAACAGACTCTTGACGCCCAGGTCATCGCAACGGGTCTTCAGCTCGGTCAGGTATTTTTGGTCTTCTGCTTTGTCTTTGAAGAATTGGTTGACGTATTCGACCGCATCGATCCCGAATTCTTCCTTGGTGACGCGGGGGAAATCCAGGTTCGTCAGACCCTTGCTCGAATCGCGCAGGGTGCGGTGCAACGACCACTCCGCCAGTGAAATTTTAAATGGAGCTTCGCCCGCCGCGGCGGCGAACAGCGGAGCCATGGAGAGCGAGGCGGCGGAGGCAGACGCAAATTGGAGAAATTGACGGCGGTTGGTCATGATCACGTGGACAGAACAGGGGACGGAGGAATCAAAACGACGCCGCCAATTCTACACCAATCTGGCTCCAAGTGGCGTACGCTTCCAGCTTGCGGCTTCGGCTTGTAACGCAGAAGCTGAAGCTTCTCGACAGGCAAGCAGGATGCTTACCCCACAGTGGCGTACGCTTCCAGCTTGCGACTTCGGCGTGTAACGCAGAAGCTGAAGCTTCTCGACAGGCAAGCAAGATGCTTACCCCACGGTGGCGTACGCTTCCAGCTTGCGTCTTCGGCGTGTAACGCAGAAGCTGAAGCTTCTCGAAAGGCAAGCAGGATGCTTACCCCACGGTGGCCTCGTAGCGGTAGCCGACGCCGTAGACGGTTTGGACGATTTCAGGATGCTTGGGATCGATCTCGATTCGCTTTCGCAGCTGGCTGATCGTCTGGTCGATGGTCCGGCTGTTGGGGACATGATCGTCCTCCCAGGCGGAGCGGAACAAGTCGGCCCGCTTGACGACTTCACCCGGCCGGGCGGCCAGGGTTTGCAGGATCAAGACTTCGCGCCGGGTCAGCGAGACGGCGTCGTCTCCGCGGCGGGCGCGCAGTTCTTTCGGAAACACCTCCAGTCCCCCCATTGAAAAGGGCTCGTCGGAAAACGTCACCCGAGTGTCGGGGGATTCGGCCAGGCTGCGACGGGCGACCGCTCGGATTCGAGCGATCACTTCTTTGGTCCCGAACGGTTTGACGATGTAGTCATCGCCGCCGAGTTCCAGGCCGATCACTTTGTCGATCTCTTCCGCCTTCGCCGTGATAAACAGGATCGGCATCGTCGGAGACTGTTGGCGAAAGTACTTGCAAACGTCAAAGCCGCTGAGCCCCGGCATCATCACATCGAGGCACGCGATGTCGGGCGGCGACGCATCGAACAGGTCCTTGGCATGCCGTCCGTCTCCGGCTTCGGTGACAAGGTAACCTTCGTTTCGCAGCACTTCAGCCAACGCGGCTCGGGTGTTCGCGTCATCTTCGGCAATCAAGATGTGATGTGTCATTCAATCACCGATCGGTAGGGTTAATGTAAAGGTCGCGCCGCCAAGGTGAGGTTCCGAGGACAGCACCAGGGTACCGCCGTGGCGGACCGCAGCCCGCCGCGCGATGGTCAGACCGATGCCGGTTCCGCTGGGGGCATGAATCGAGTCGTCGACGCGCTGGAAGGGACGAAAGATCTTTTCTTGATGGGCCGCGGCGATGCCCGGCCCGTCATCGCTGACGACCACCCGCAATGTGCGCGTCGAAGCCGAAGCATCGTCCAACAGATCACACTCGATGACACACTGGCCGCCGCGGGGGACGTATTTTTCGACATTGCTGAGCAGATTCACCAAGACCATTTCAACCACGTCGCCGTCGATCGATACCTGATCCCGACACCGGCACACGGTCTGCAACGTCAGCCCCGCCGCTTTGAAACTGGGCGTGAATTGTTCCGCGATCCCACCAATCAACTCACCGACGTCCGTCGGTTCGCGTCGCACCCCGAGCGGCTTGCCGCTGGGGCGAATCATTTCCAACACGCCGCTGACCAGACGCTGCAACCGCCGGCTTTCATGGTCAATCACCTCCAGCCGTCTGGCGAGCGATTCGCTCGCATCACTCTTGGTGATGCGTTGTAAGTCTGACTCGGCCAGTTCCGTATAGAGCCGGATGTTGGTCAACGGCGTCCGCAATTCGTGCGACACCTGGCCGGCAAAATTGACGCGGCTCTTGGCCTCGCTGACCTGCCGTTGCACCGATGTCAGGACATAAAAACCAACCGACAGCAGCAGCAGCGCGATGCCTGCCGAGGACAGATAGGTAGGAATCGAGCTGGACGACGGGATCAGCGACTGATCGACGTGCAGTCGGAACTGCCAACTGGCCAATGGCGGCGAGAGCGGCGACGTGACCAGCGGTGGCAGAGATAGCTGATCCGCTTCGCCCCATCGATAGACCAACCGCTTGGCCTCATCGACCAAGGTCAGGCTGCCGATCGGGGTCGCCGCCAGTTCGGCGAGTTCAACCTTGGAGCCCCCCTCGGTCGGTCGCAACGACGAGGGCGCCATCGAGCGGCCGCGGTGATCGGGCAACGCAGCGATCAAATCCGCAATCCAACGGCTCCGTTCCAGCAACACGCCGACGGTCGATCCGTCACCGCGGGTTCGCCAATAAACCACTTGTGCGCCGTCAGCCATGTACCATTGTTGCCACGCTGATTCGGTGAACGTCGTTTTGGAAGCGACCTTGGCGCCGGATGATTTGGAATCCGAATTGACGTTCGGCAACGGACGCGCGTCGACCAACCCGGGCAGCGCCGCGGCGACCTCGGTGGCATCGATGCCGACCGAATCGCTGGGCCTGGGAAACACCATCGTCCCGGATCGATCGACGACAATGCCCTGGCGGACGATCGGGACCTCGCGGCGCATCCGCCGCAACGCTTCAAAGACCGATTGCGACGCGTCGAGCTGTTCGTTCAATCGCAACGCATAGCCGTCAAACAGTTGAACGATCCGGAGGTCGGCATCATACAGCTGGGACGAAAGCAGTGTGGCCAAATTCTCTTTCGCCGCCAGTTGGCTGGCCTTGATTGCATTGGCACTCATCCACCCCAGCAACACCATCGGTGCGGCGACCAGTAGGATCAGTGCGAGAAACAATCGACGCGGCATGACAATTAGTGATAGGCCCTACTTCTTATCCGCCGGAGGTGGTGTTTTCACACGCATCTGCTGCTGCGCCGCATTCTTGCTTTGCTCGTATCGCATCGCTTTGCGCGAGTAATTCCATGCCGACGGACTCTCGATAATCACCGATTGATCCTGATTCAGCTTGGCATTGCGTTTCAGTTCCATGGACAGTTCGTCGCCCAGCTGGGCGCCGTAGAGCTGTTCCAGTTTTTGCAACTGCACGCTGTTGCCCAGCAGCAACTCCTTGGCCTCATCGATACGCCCGGCGTCACGCAGTGCCGTGGCTTGGACGTTCTTTTCGTTGGCCAATTGGATCGCGCAGTACGCAGCGGTTTCGTGATCGCATTCTCTGGCCACTGCTTCTTTGTCGTCGCTGAACCGAACCTCGATGCTGCTGGTCAACGTGTCCGTCGTCTGGCTGAGCATGTTCTGGTATTGGACGGTGACCGAGGCGAGCGGCCGTTTGCTGCCCGCTTGTCCGGCGTCGACTTCGACTTCGATCACAAAGTAGCGTTGTTGGCGGGCGTACAGTTGGGCCAGCGGAATGTAGATGTCTTGTCCGCTGATGTCCGCTTTGTTGTTGAGCACGCGGACGGGACGAATGCCTTCGCCGATTTTGGCGTGGATTTTGAAATCGCTGGCGACCACGCTCATCAAGTCGTTGAACTCTTTCTGAAAGACCGCGACCAGATCATCGGCTTGTTCGACAAACATGTGGTTACCGCTGCCGGCCGACGCCAACCGACTCATCAGGTCTTCGTTGTATCCGAGCCCGAGTCCGAGCGTGCTGACGCTGATCCCTTCTTTGACCAGCGACGCACCCAACCGTTCCAACTCGCGAGGGCTTTTCGGCCCCACGTTGGCTTGGCCGTCGGAGAGCAGGATGACACGATTGACCGAATCGCTGTCGAGAAACTTGCGGACTTCCGCGGCCCCTTTGCTGACGCCGGCAAACAGGGCGGTGCTTCCGCCGGCGTTGACCGAGCGAATTTTTTGGATGATCGATTCACGATCGGTGGCTTTGGTGGCCGGCACCAGCACGGTCGCGGAATCGGAGTACAGCACGATCGAAACGATGTCGTCATCTCGCAATCGGCGGACCGCCGCGATCGCCGCCTCGCGGGCTTGAACGATCTTTTGCCCACCCATCGACCCACTTTGGTCGATCACGATCGCCGTGTTGACCGGCGGGCGTTTTTTGTTTTGCGGAACGTCAAATCCGGTCAGGGAAATGCGGATGTGATTGATCTGCTTTTCCCCGGCCAGCATCGTCGGATTGGACACCCCGACGTCCAAGGACAACTGTTCGGCCCGCAACGTGTTCGATCCGCTGCCGAGCATTGCCGCCAGAGCCAGCCCGATCGCCAGCAGGGCGGGCGCGTTTTTCCAATGAGTCGCAGACATCGTTTCGATTCCCTTTTTCAGGTGGTCATTGTCCAGCTGCGTCTCCGGGGGCGATCACAGAAATCGCCGACACACCGATCCGCGCCATTGGCCCAGAACCAATGGCACGCCGCAGCTATCCTAGTAAACGATCATTCAGCGATTCAATGGTCTGGATCGTCTCAAAACAATGTAAAAGAATTGTCACATCACTTTCGCTTGCGACCAAACAAGCCTCCGGCCTTCCTCGGCTTGGCCGGGTCCTTCGATTCGGCGGCCTGTTTTGGCTGCGGTTTCGCCCGCCCTTTGCCGGCCGGCACGTCGGTGACGATCAACGGCACGTCAGCCTTGCGGGGCGATTTTGCCTCGCCGCCCAACGCCGCCAGCATGGCCAAATCGTTGGCGTCGGCTTTGACCTGCGGCGCCGCGTCCTTGGGGTCCAGTTCCAACTTCGGTTTTTCGGAGACGGTGGGCGCGGCCGATCCGGCCGCGACGGCTAATTTCTGGGCGTCAGCGACTGACAGTTTCGGTCCGCCGGCGGGGGCGTTGGTCTCGATCTTGATCGCCGCGTCTTTGCTTGAAACCTGTTTGACCGCAGCGCGTTTGGCCTGGGCGGCTTGTTCAGACGCGACCGGGCTTGCGGCGTAGGCGGGGTTGGATTCACGCACGGCGTCCTGGCGGTCGGCCGGTTCGACCGGTGCCGGGGAAGGAGGCGGCTGAGACACGCCCAAAATGGCCGCGGCCTTGGAGGCGGCCACTGGCGTTTTCGATGATGCGGGTTCCGGTTCGACGTGCTGCAAGGCGGCAAACCCTTGAACTTGATCTGTCCTGACTTGCTCCGCCACGGCAGCCTCGGACGGGTCAATGGAACTTTCATCGGGCAACGCATCGGCGTCTTCGCTGGTCAAGTCGTCTGCCGAGAACAGCGCGGACGCGTCGTCACCGTGTTCAGCCAGACTGGCCAACATGGCGTCGCTGAGTCCGTCGTCCAAACGACTCCTCCAGGCGGCGATTTCGTCGTCCGACAATCCGGCAGCCCGATTGAGGGTCATCGTGATTTTTCGATCGATTTCGGGCAGTGACGCATGAACGGTCAGCCGGCCGTCGGCGCGGTAATCGAATCGCACTTCGACGTTGGTCCCCTTGGGCGTTCCCTTGGGCAAGTCGGCGACGACGCACTTGCCGATCGGCGTCGCGTTGATGCCGCGTTTATCGCCGCCTTCGACAATTTGGATTTTGACATTCGGTTGGTTGTTGACGTGGGTACGAAACCGCACCATCTTCCGCGCCGGCAACTTGCTGTTGCGCGGGATCATGATCTTGCGTCGCGGTTTGTTCGATTTGGGGTCGAGCGCCAAGACGCCCAAATCATGCGAGTTGACATTGCTGACGGAGATCCCGGTCTTGTCATTGGCGCCGGCGGATAACATGCCCGCGTACAACGCCGCGCCGTGGCTGACCGCTTCATCGGGTGAAAGCGATCGATCGAGTTCCATTCCGCTGAGTTGCTGCAGCTCGTCGCGGATCATCGGCATTCGCGTCGAGCCGCCGACCAAAATCAAACGCGTCAGATCCGGCCAATCGATGCCGGCATCGTCGAGCACCAAATGAACGGTCATGATCGTCCGCTCGACCAAGTCGACGCAGCGTTCTGAAAATTGCTTCTGCGTGATCTCGGTTCGCAATCGCCGACCGTCATTGGCAAACGCGACGGTGACCGCTTCGCGTTGGGTCAGTGCGTGCTTGGTCTGGTTGGCCTTGCGGAGCAATTCCTGTTCAGCCTGGGGATCGTCTCGAGGATCGATTCCGTGTTCGGCCAGGAACGCTTCGGCGATCAGGTCGACGAGCCGGCTGTCCCAATCGATGCCGCCAAGGTAAACGTCGCCGGCGGTTGCAATGGTATTGAAGTTTCCTTTTTCAATCTCCATCACGGTGACGTCAAAGGTGCCGCCACCGAGGTCGTACACCAACACCGTCTCCCGCCGCTCATTGGCAACTCCGGCGCCCAAAAAACCCTGCTGAACACCGTAGGTGATCGCCGCAGCGGTCGGTTCATTGATGATGTCCAGCACCTTCAATCCGGCCAGCCGCCCCGCATCCTGGGTCGCCTTGCGGCAGGGCTCGTTGAAGAACGCCGGGACGGTGATGACCGCTTCGCTGATTCGGCCGAGTTTCAATTCCGCATCGGTTTTTAATTTCCGCAGCACCAAGGCTTGGATGACTTCGGCCGGCAGATGCTTGCCGCGGATCGCTTTTTCATAAAATTGCTCGCCGACATTCCGCTTGGCGAACTGGGCCAAACGATCTGGTTCCAAAAGTCCGGCTTCGACCGCTTCGAGCCCCACGATCGGGCGTTTCTGGTCAAAGAACACGGCGCTGGGTGTGGTCAGGTCGCCCTCGGAATTGCGGATCGTTTCGGGCCGACCGTCACCGTCCAGGAATGCGACCGCCGAAAAGGTAGTGCCGAGGTCGATTCCGACCGGTGGCTGCGTCTTGCTGTCAGTCATAAAGAAAAACGAGTCGGTCCAACGGAACAAAGTAGAGAGAAAAGATTGTCGTATGAACGCCGAAGGTATCCGATTGTACCCGCCCGGTCGCTGCAACGTGGTGTGATCCCCGATCTGACTGCGCGACGACCGTTTAAATCCTGTCGCCGCGGACAGCAGGTGCGATTGATTCGGTTAGACTGTTGCATCCGGTACACGATTGCCCCTCGCTTGGACGTCCATTTCCGCTTTGTGAAGTTTTGCCCTCCCATGCAATGGCCGCAGTTACCCGATTATGGATGTTTCTTGAGATGGCCGGAGAATGGCCAAGGGTTCATCCATCCCGACGACACGCCGATCGCGACTCAATTGATCCCTAGCCCGCGGGTGCTCAAAAGGGTGTCGTTCGATGGCGTTTATTATCACTACGTCTATGGACGGCTTCAGTTTCGATTGCGACCGGCGATGTGGTTGCCGATCCGAATCGAGGAGTTTGAAATCGGCGATCAAGTCGAAACAAAAGGCGTGGGGCTTGAGCGCGAACGATTCGTCGCGACGGTCTGGGGCATGTACTACGTCCAACGCAAAGGCTGTATCTTGTATCGGCTGCGACGTGGCGAACAACTGGTCCCCAAATTGTTTGCGGGCGACCAATTGCGGTTGCTGACGAACAAGACGACCGTGCGTCCGCCCACCACCCGGTATCGCGTTCCCAACTGGAACGGCAAAGGCGATACCGTCCCCGACACCAAACTCGACGAGTAGATCAGCCATGCAACTCGGTTACGTCACCGCGATTCTTCCCGACGCGAACTTGCAGCAGGTTTTTCAGACCGCCGCTCAGATCGGTTATGACTGTGTGGAAGTGATGTGCTGGCCGCTGGGCAAGGCGACGCGGCGTTATGCGGGCATCACCCACATCGATGTCCACTCGCTCGACGACGCAACGGTCGAATCCATCGCGACCCTTCAACAAGACAGCGGGGTCGCGATCAGCGGGCTGGGCTATTACCCCAACGCGCTGTCCCCCGATCCGAACGAAGCCGAATTGGCCGTCGAGCACATTCGGGCGGTGATCGTGGCGGCCCGCCGGCTGGGCATCGGCACGATGAACACGTTCATCGGTCGCGATTGGACCAAGAATGTCGACGACAATTGGCCGCGTTTTTTGGAGACCTGGAAACCGATCATCGAACTGGCCGAACAGCACGACGTGCGGGTGGGGATCGAGAATTGCCCGATGTATTTCACCAACGATGAATGGCCGGCGGGCAAAAACCTGGCCCATTCGCCGGCCATCTGGCAGCGGATGTTTGACGACATCCCCAGCGCCCACTTCGGGCTCAACTACGATCCCTCGCACCTGGTCTTTCAGCAGGTTGATTACCTTGCACCGCTGGCGGAATTCGCCGATAAACTCTTCCACGTCCATGCCAAGGACGTCCGCGTCGATCGGGCCCGACTGGACCGGGTCGGCGTTCTGGCGAACCCCAATGAGTGGCATTCGCCGAAATTGCCGGGGATGGGCGACGTCGACTGGGGACAGTTCTTTGCCGCGTTGACGGACACGGGCTATGACGGCCCCGTTTGCGTGGAAGTCGAAGACCGCGCCTACGAACGATCCGACGAGGACTGTTTGCGGGCGCTGAAACAGTCGTATAACTTTCTCCGCAATTACGTCGTTTGACATTTCGCGGACTTCGCATCGATCGCCGCGGGCGATCTCAACCATTCATTCACGCTTCACAACTCTTACGGATCTCAAACAAATGGAATCTTGGCCCATCGGTGTGTTCGCTTCGGTCGACGCCGGACTCGGCGTCAAATGGGACGTCATCAAAGAACTGGGACTTCCCACCATCCAATTGCACGCACCGCAGCCCGCCAAGCGTGACCGGGCGACGGCGGAAGAACTCAAGCAACAGCTGGATGACATGAACGTGCGTTGCACGGCCGTGTTTGGCGGATTCGAGGGCGAAAGCTATGCCGACATCCCCACGGTCGTCAAAACGATCGGCCTGGTGCCCGCGGAAACTCGCCAAAGCCGCTTGGCCGAAATGCGTGACATCGCCGATTTCGCCAAATGGCTCGGCTGCGACGCCGTCGCGTTGCACCTGGGTTTCATCCCCCACGACAGCTCCGATCCGCAATACGCCGAGATCGTCAAGGTCACCGCGGAACTTTGCGAACACTGCGCCGGCAACGATCAATTCCTGCATCTGGAAACCGGCCAAGAGACCGCCGAAGGCTTGCTGGATTTCATCGCCGCGGTCGGCTGCGATAATCTGAAAATCAATTTTGATCCCGCCAATATGATTCTCTACGGCACCGGCGAACCGATCGAAGCGCTCCGAATGCTCGCCCAACACATCCGCAGCATCCACTGCAAAGACGCCACGTGGAGCGACCAACCGGGTGAAACCTGGGGCTGCGAAGTGCCGCTGGGAAAGGGCGACGTCGACATGCGGAAGTATCTCGAAACGCTGCACGAGATCGGTTACGAAGGCCCGCTGACGATCGAACGAGAAATCCCCGAAGATCCCGTGCGACAGAAACAAGAAATCGGCGGCGCGATCGACCTGCTCACCCGGCTCCGCGACGACATCCGGGGTTAGCCACGCATCTGCGCTCGCAACGGCGCGATGATGGCACGGGGGACAAACTTTGCCAATTGCTCGTCGTCCTCGCTAACGCTGGCGATCTGTTTCAATAGCGAACTGCTGACGTGCGAGAACCGCTCGTCAGCCATCAGGAACACGGTCTCGACGTCTTCGTCCAATTGCCGATTGGCCATCATCATCGTGAATTCGCCGGCGATATCGGTCATCGGACGAATCCCACGCACCATCAGTCGTGACCCGAGCGAGCGGACGAAGTCGACCGCCAGCCCGTCGAAGATTTCAACCCGGACGTTTTCGATGTCCTCGGTCACCGTCCGCACCAACTCGCTGCGTTGTTCCGGCGAGAACAGGGACCCCTTTTCGGCGTTGATGCCGATCCCGACGACCAAGCTTTCAAACAAGCGACTCGCTCGATGGATGATGTGAAGATGCCCCAACGTGATCGGGTCAAAGGATCCGGTGTAAACAGCGACCCGCCGCTCGTTGTTTTCATTCATGTGTGATTCGGGGGAAAAGGTTTCGATCGCTCGTCGGATCCCATCCAGTGGTGCCAACGCACTACGTCGACGCAACCGCGTCAACGAGCCGCTCCAAGTCCGAACTGTCATTGTAAGCATGAACACCGGCCCGGATGCCGCCCCCACGGCAGCTGACGACACAGCCTTGCTCGATTGCCCGATTGCGAACCGCCGCGGGATCTTGCCCAGGCACCCCAAACGTCACGATCCCTGAACGGTGCTGACGCTTGCCGGGTATTTGGGTCGGCAGACCGGCGGCGCGCAACCGGTCATCCAATTCAGTTGCCAAACCGAGCACACGGTCGCCGATCGCGTTGGGTCCGTGCGTCTGGCGAATCGTATTGAACATCGCCACGCTCGCTCCCAGCGCGGCCGCGGCCGACATGTTGGCCGACCCCGGCTCGAACCGCGCCGCGGTGCGACGAAGATCCAATTTTGGTTCGGCGTAATTGAACGTGTTCCGCACACTGTTCCAACCGACGCTACAGCAGCGCAGACGCTCCAGATGACGTTTCCGAATCACCGCCACGCCAAAGCCTTCCGGACCCAGCAGCCACTTGTGACCATCGGCGGCCAAAAAATCGACATCGATCTTCTGCAGATCCAAATCGAACACCCCCAGCCCCTGGATCGCGTCGAGGAAGACCAAGACGCCCTGGGCGTGCGCCCGCTGGACGATCGCTTCCAAATCGGCGCGAAAACCGCTCGCGTACCCGACCCATGACAGCGAAATTATGCGGGTTGAATCATCGACGTGGTCGAACAAGTCATCCGGCTCGACACGTCCGTCGCGGCGCGGCACGATCCGCACCTCGACGCCCCGCGAGGCCTGGTTTTGCCAGGGGTACAGATTGCTGGGAAATTCGCCGTCGGGGACCACGACCGAATCGCCGCTCTGCCATGGAAATCCTTCGGCGACCAAATTGATCCCCGCCGAGGTGTTGGGCACAAAGCAGACTTCGTCCGTCTCGGCGTGTAACAGCTCGGCGAAGGCGTGGCGCAGCGTTTCCACCCGCCCCGCCCAAGTGGGCCATACGGTATCGCCCTCGCGTTCGGCTTCGTCGGTATAGTTCCGCAGCGCCGCGGCAGCGGGCATCGAAAGCGGGCCGACGGCGGCGTGGTCCAAATAGGCCCATTTTTCCGTGATCGGCATTTTTTTTCGCCACCACCCCCACGGGTCGGAGCGAATTTGGGGGTCAAAATCTGGCGGAGATAGCGTGCTTGGCATGATTTTGGATCGTCGAATCGCCCTTCTAAACGGAATTTACCGAAAAATTGTCCCAATCCGGGGCCAGAGTGGCTCTCGGTAAACTAGCGATATAGCGTAGGCTTGGGAAACATGTGCTCGGGCAACTATACTGCGGCCCTTTCCCGGCCGCGATACGAGCGTTACGTCTGGCCCTTCACTCATTTCACATTCGTCCCGAGGTTCAATTGATGCCCAAGGCACTCTGTCTTTTTAGCCTTGTCGCGTCGATCTTGGTCGTCAGCCTGTTCGTTTTAGACGCGGTTGCCTTACTGTCTGGCCAAAACAGCTTGGCGATTTTGGGTGGTGCGAGTCTGATGATGGACCTCACCTTTGCGATCTTGGGCGGCGTTCTGATCTACTTGAGCTGGTCGACTTATCGCGAGCAGCGATAGCGTTTCGATTCGATCTTGCGTCGGCCGCCGACACGGTGGGATGCTTGCGCGATCGCTGAGGATCCTCCAGGGCATCATCCCGAGTGGTCTGACCGGTCCCCCCCATGCCCTGATGCTTCGGGCCCTGATGCTTCGGGCCCTGATGCTTCGGGCCAGATCGACCGGGACCAGATGGTCCCTCAGTGTGGCAGGCAACACGTTTCCATCCAACTGAGTCCGATCCGCCGTGACGCAAATTGATCGTTACATTCTGGGGCTGTTCTTCCGGACGTTTCTGGTCTGTTTCGCCTCGCTGTCTGGAATCTTTGTCGTTTTCCATGCCTTCCAGAACATGAACGACCTGGTGGAATTGGCCGAGTCACGCGGCGTCGGGATCTCCCGTGTGATGTGGTACTACTATGGCCCCTACATGTTGCTGTTGTTCGACTGGACCGGAGCGATCATCGCCTTGATGTCGCTGTTGTTCGTGGTCGGATGGTTGCGTCGAACCGGTGAACTGACCGCGACGCTGGCCGCCGGCGTGTCGCACGGACGCATTTTCCGCTCGATGGTTTTCGCCGCACTGGCGATCGTGTTGGTACAGCTGGGCAGCCGCGAATTGCTGTTGCCGACGATGCGGGATGCGTTGTCGATGAAGAGCAAGGATCTTTCCGGCGACGCCCCCCAACCGATCTTGCCCAGCTATGACAAGATCAGCGGGATTCTGCTCGAAGGCCATTCGATCCGGCCGCGCAGCAAAGAAATCCATCAGCCCAATTTCCGACTCGATGTTGATTACCCGGGATTTGGCGAAGCCATCGTCTCGGTCTCGGCGCGGTGGTTGCCGGCCGACGAGAACCACGACGAGGGCTACTTGATGCAAAACGTCTTCACCCCGCCGGCGGTCGACCACATCCCCTCGGCGGGACGTGACGGACGTCTGATTCTGATGACGGCCCACGATCAACCCTGGATCGCTTCGGGTGAATGCTTCGTTGCCACGCCGGTCAATGCGGAAATCCTGCAGACCGACCAGTCCTCCACCCGGCTGTGCAGCAGCAAGCAACTGCTGGAACGACTGCGCAATCCCGCGGTCCATAACTCGATGGCGACGCGCGTGCTGTTGCACGAGCGGATCATGAGGGTGCCGCTGGACTTTTCGCTGTTCTTGCTCGGGTTGCCACTGGTGGTCAATCGACGCGGCCGCAATCTGTTCATGATGATCGGGACGGCCATCGGAACGGTGATGCTGTTTTTCGCACTCAAGACCGCCGGCAGCGCGTTGGGCGGCGGGGGCTACTTGCTCTCACCCGCGGTCGCCGCATGGATGCCCTTTCTGGTGCTCGGACCGATCGCCTACGTCAGACTGCGCGAAGTTGAAACGGTATGACGCCGCAACAGGTTTCGGTGATCATCCCGGCGCTCAACGAAGCCGAACGTATCGAAGCGGCAATCGGATCGGCCTGGGACAACGACGCGGGCGAAGTCATCGTTTGCGACGGCGGCAGTAGCGACCCAACCCCCGAACTCGCACGAGCGCAGCGGGCCATCGTCGTCACCGCCCCACGCGGGCGCGGAAACCAACTTCGCGCCGGTGCCAACGTCGCGACAGGAAGCGTCCTGCTGTTTCTACACGCGGACAATCGATTGGGTGACGGATGTTTCAAATCGCTGTGCGAGCGCATCGATGCTTCGAGCCAACCGCACGATTGCTGGGGGGGATTGAAGCAACGAATCGAGGAGCCCGGACTTGTCTACAGGACGCTGGAGTGGGGCAATGCAAGCCGCATCCGTTGGCGAGGCATCCCGTTCGGAGACCAAGCGATCTTTGTGACGCGAACACTGTACGACCGCGTGGGAGGATTCCCGGCCGTTCCGTTGATGGAAGACGTCGTTTTATCCAAAGCATTACGACGTCAATCTTGGCCGATGCTGGTTGATGGCATCGTCCACATCGATGCGCGGCGCTGGAAAACACGCGGCGTTTTCAGGCAAACCGCTCGAAACTGGGGCCTTCAACTCGCTCATTGCATGGGAGTGTCCGAAAGTCGTCTCGAAAAATGGTACCGATGATTCATGGCGTTTTTGGTGTTTCCAGCCTGAATTCTCGTTCGAATGGGATCCGGGACCTTGCGGCCGGCTGCACTGAATTTAGAATCGATTGTCCGTCTGAGGGCGCGCGATTGATGCAGTGAGTGTTTGATCGGGACAAACACGCAATCACGTTCTGCCGCTCGGATGACCCCTCGAGGTTATCGTTTTGCTTACTGAAGCCACCGTTGAAGAGATGTTCCGCAAGTTGATTAGCGACCCCAAGCGTGGGGAAAACGTTTTTGATGAAGCAGAAGATCTCCTGGACGAAGAACTCCGGCCGGAAAGCCCACTGCGGCACCGATTGAGCCAGGAGTTAGAGGAATTGCGAGAGTTGGCCGAGAAAGCTTGATCACCTCTCCGAAAAATCGCGACCATCGATGTCGCATCAAACAAAGAAAGCCGCGACGGAATGATTCCGCCGCGGCTTTTCTGTTGTTGTCGCTTGGTGGCTGAGACGGACCAGCAGGCCGAAGTCCGACTAGCGGTTCAACGTGATCCCAAAGGTACCGCCGACCATCAAGTAGTCTTGGTCGTTGTCGCCGCCTCGCAGGATGGAGTTGTCCAGATCCCCGCCCCGCCACAGGCCGCGAGCGACATCGATCAGTTGGAACCCGGCTCGCACCGTAACCGCTCGGGACAACTGGTAGCCGAGTTCGCCGCGGACATCAAAGCCGAGGAAGAACTCTTCGTTGCGAGTGTAGTCGCGGTCGGTTTCCTCATACAGGATGCGGCTGACTTCGTCACCTTCTTCAATCGTGTCGGTGCCGTCGTAGATGACCGCTTCGATGTGTCGATTGTTGAAACTGCTTTGGAAGTTCGCTCCCGAGAAGACCTTGAAGTCGGTCGCGAAGGTGAATCGATCAATGAACTTGAAGTACCGAAACCCGATCTGTCCGGTGATCGCTTCGTTCTCGGTAAACGCCTGGTCGGTCGTCAGCTGTTCCGCCGCCGCACCATAGGTGTCGACCAACGTCACTCCCGCAGCGGCCGCCAAAGCGATTTGGCTTGCATCGTTGGAACTGATGAAGTTCTGACGGACGTTGGTGTCCTCAATGCGGAACCAACGGAACCCGACCATCGGCTCCAGGATCCCACCGTAGTGGTAGGGCTCCAACCGCCACGTCTTGCTCAGTTCATAGCTATCGAAGTCGATCACGTTCTCGCTTTTCTTTACATCGACGAATCGATAATTGAATCCGCGATTGTTGCTGATCCCAGGGATCGCTTCGAATCCGAACGGAGGGGCGGGATTGGTCGCTTCGCCGTCAAGCTCGTCTTCGTTGAAGCGATTTCCGCGCTCCTTGCGAACGCTGAAAAACTCGCCGACGTCATTGTCGACCCAGCTGAACAACCAGCCCTTCTCCTCGTCGGGCAACATGAATCCGATTTCGTAACGGTGGCCCCAGCCACTGTCCAAACCGGACTCAAGTCCTTGAGAATTGTCTTCCAGTTCAGGCCGCGAACCATAGAGATTCAAGCGGTCGTAGGTCGCGAACCAACCCGTATTGGCTCGCTTCTTTGGCTTCATATCCGCCAAGTCCATGTCGTAGATCGGCTCGAACCAACGGAAGTCGGGATCGAACTGAAGCGGATCCGCCACGGGGACGTGCTCCTGAGCCTGGGCCGAAGCCATACCACAGAGCAGTACAAGGGATCCAAAAATTCTAGCCGTCAGCTTCCGTACCGACATCGCTGTTCCACCGTCTATTAGAAGTCGTCCGTAGTGGCCGCCGGAACCTGCCAGCAGATTCCATCAGCGACCCGCGTTGGGGTGCATTGACCGATTTTCTTTTGTCTCTTGACACAAAGATTCGGTCGTGACGGTCTTATCGGACAGCTGCAACGCCAGGGCTTAGTCTGATTATCGCGAGAAGTCGCAAAAGTCCGAGAATCTTGAATACCGGCACAGATTCCCAGCGTCACTTTTTCCCCATCGCTCGTTTGCTAGCGAAAAAATCGGTCAAGATTTGTCCGCAGGGCTCCGCTTTGACCCCCGCAACCACCTCCGCCTGATGATTCAGCCGATCGTCGCTGAGCAATCGAAACAGGCTGGTCACCGCGCCGGCCTTGCCGTCACTGGCACCGAACACCACGCGGGGAATCCGGGCCTGCAGAATCGCCCCGGCACACATCGGACAGGGCTCCAGCGTCACGTACAGCGTCGTGTTCTCCAGCCGCCAATCGCCGATCGCCGCGGCCGCTTGCGTGATGGCAATCATCTCCGCATGCGCCGTGGGATCCTTCAGCATCTGTCGCTGGTTGGACGCCGCGGCGATGATCTGGTGATCACGGATGACGATCGCTCCGACCGGCACCTCGTCGAGTTCCACCGCTTGATAGGCCAGTTCGAGGGCGCGGCCCATGAAATGCTCGTCAATCTGCTGCTGTTGCATCACCGGCGGCCCTACTTTGCCGCCGTGATTTCAGACGCGTGCAGCCGCCGCAGTTGGATGTTGCGGATTTGTGAATCACACTCAAAGTTGGCAATCCCCAGCGGCGTGCAGGGATCCATTTCAAACCGGATGTCAAACTCGTGGTCCTTTCGCGGGTGGCTGAACAGTTCCGTGCCGTCGACCCAGGCCGTGATCTTCGCGGTCTCCACTCGCACCCGCGCGCTGTACCACTTTTTGTCTTCATAGCTCATGAACATCGTGGTTTCGTTGTCGCTGGCGTCGCGCCCGTCGATGCTGCTGATCCCGGTGATCCCGCCGCCCCATCCGCCCATCACCAGACTGACGTACTGGTCGGCGACCGGAAACGTGAAGGCGCAGAGAAAGTCATAGCCCGAATCGCGGCGACATTCCCAGCGGAGTTCATAGTTGTCCCGCGGCAACGGCCCCGCGTTTTTCGATTTCGAATCGTCCGCCCCGGTTTTGGATGAGTCACCGTCAAATGGGCCCGTCCAAACCACACCGGTCAGCGGGTCGCCGTGCTCCATCTTGATCACGTCGTCCTTGATGATCACGTCGCCTTCCCCACCAAATTGACAGGCCTTCCAGTGGCCCGCGAGCGAGATCCAAGCCGTCTTTTCGGATTTGTCGGCGGAGTTTTTGGCCGCGGTCCCGTTTTGTGCCGCAGAGTTTTCGGAGCCCTCGCCGCCGGCAGCCTCGGCCGGAGCCTGACCCGCCGTTTCGGCTTGCTCGGTGGAAGCTTGCTCTGCTGAGGGTTGCTCTGCTGAGGGTTGCTGAGCTGTGGCTTGCTGGGAAGGCGTCACGGTTGCTACAACCGCCGCAGCGACCAGGGCGGCAAACATCATTCGGCCGCGGGTGAGGGTTCGATGGAGACGCTGCACGTTGGTGTCCTCTTGCCTAAAGATCTATTCGCTTCACGATTCAGTTTCTGTTCGACCAGACGACATCCGGCCCCAACCAGTGGGCCGACAATCCAACCAATCCAATGCGTCCAATCACCGGCATCACCATACTCGGCTTTCGCCTTGGCGTCATCGCTCTGGCGCTCTATTGGATCGCACTTTTTCTGGGAACCCACTGGCCGGCCGGGATCGATGTCGGCCCCCAGCTCAATGACAAGGTGAAACACTTTTCGGGCTACTTCGGCCTGGCGATCCTGTGTTGCTACGTCACCCAGTCCCCCGGCAACGATCGACGACGGTCATCGCGGCGTTTTCTGGGGGTGATCATTGTTCTGACGGCGTACGCCAGCATTGACGAACTGACGCAAGCGTTTTCGCCGGGCCGGCATCCCGACGTTTTCGATGCCCTGGCCGATGTGCTAGGGATTTTGACCGCCGTCGGCTTGTACCTCGCCGCCCGTCAAATCGCACGTCGATTCTGGTCCCCGCCGGTGTCCGCCGAAGCCATCGAATCTTGACCCGTCACACAACCACAGGGCTGCAAGGACGCGACGTTACAGACGGCACAAATCGGGATCTCAGCCATCGGCATCCCCGCCGACATCTCCTCTTGCTCGACGCATTTTAGTTTCAACTTGGCGATGCGTTGACGCAGCAAACGGGAGTGCTTCTCCATCTCGGCAAGCTGCGTTTCCAGCTTCTCCAATCGCCGTTCATCACTGACCCTCAAGATGCGTTCGGTCAAGTCGAACAGGATCAGCACACGCAACGCTTTGATCGCCGTCCCCCGCAACCGATACGCACGGGCCAGATTCGACAGTTGCTGGATCCGCATCAAATCGGCCAGACGAGTCGCCTTGGCCAAACTCAAGGTGCGCAAAAACGAAACCAGCGGCAACAGGATGATCGCCAAGTCGATCCAGTGCTCTTTGCAATACTCCAACTTCTTCTCGGCGATCGACACCATCAAGATGAATTCGGCCGCGAACGCGAACCAGATCACTCCGGTCCCGCCGTGCAGCAGGATCCGCAACCAACGGTAAGCGGCGACTTGATCTTTGAGAAAAAATTCGATGATCAAGATCGGCATGATCAGCAGCGCGACGACCATCATCGGCACGCTGAAATGGCGTTCCAGTTGACGCTGCAACCGGCGGCCGCCACGACGCCACCCCAATCCGGGCAACCAAATCCGTCCGTGCATTTCAGGGCTGCGGGCGCACATGCGAAGCGCGGGGCAAAGGCAAAACAGCCCGCTGTGCAGATGGTGCCGCAGGTGCTCGCGGTCCCAGGGCCGCGTCACCCAGTGCACGATCGCTTCACCGACCACGACACACCAAATCCCCAGCATCACGACCAATACCGCCCCTTCCAATCCGTACGGGGCCACCACCGCCATCTCGGCCGCCTCCAAACTCTCCGCATCGATCAATTGCTCGGCGCGTTCCTGAAGCCCCGGAAGATCGACCCAAATCACCACCAGAACCGCCAGGCAGACCAGATAGATCAGCGCCAGCGAAAACATCAGCACTTCGTTACGCCCGGCAAACCACCGCAACCATACTTTGGTGTCGAAACGCTTTTTCATCTCGATCTCCTGATGGCGTGGACGATGCGTACGATCCATCGGTGGTCAATCCGCAACCTGAGGCCTGCCCCCCGATAAGAGGATTTTAGCAGACGGATCGGAAGAGGGGTGTTCCCCTTTAGGCCGCAGACGGAGACGACTGGGGCGCCCGTCACGGGGCCCACCGACGGAAATCGCAATCCTCAGCCCCACCGCATTTTGATGGTCGACTGGGTACACTCTGCGCATGAACGCTGAAAACCAGTCGCCCGATCCGTCGTCCCCGGTCACCTCTCAGTCGCCCTGCATCGACCGCTGCGCGATCGACGCCTCACAGACCTGCCTGGGGTGCTTCCGCACGCTCGACGAAATCGCCCGCTGGTCCCTGATGACAGACGCTCAAAAGCGGGACACCAACGGGCGCTGCCGCGAGCGCCGCACCTCAAAAAGGGGAAAGGGGTAATTAAAGCGCGGCCGCGGAAGGGGACAAGAAAATCAGATCGACAAAATGTTCTTGTCACCCATTTTCTTGTCTGACTCCTTCCCCGTTTTTCTGCCCCCTATTTTTCTGCCGTCTCCTTCCCCTGCTTCTCAACCTCTTTCTCATCCTTGATCACCAACTTGGCCGGCAGCTCTTTGCCCTCTGGGATGAACTTCATCGAAATCGAATTGACGCAGTGCCGGGTGTTCTTTTCGGTGAACCGTTCGCCTTCGAAAACGTGGCCGAGGTGCCCGCCGCAGTTGGCGCACAAGATCTCGGTCCGATAGCCATCGGCATCGGTTTCGCGCCGCACGGCGCCCTTGATTTCGTCGTCAAAACTCGGCCAGCCGCAATGGCTTTCAAACTTGTCGTCGCTGCGGTAAAGCCGGGCGTTGCACTGGCGACAGATGTAAGTGCCGGGGTCCTTCGTCATCGTGTAACCGCCCGGCCCCGGCGGCTCGGTGCCCTTGTTCAAAATCACGTACGCGGCATTTCGATCGAGTACGTTGTACTCCTCGACGAACTGCAATTTCTGCTTCGGTGCCGGTTTTTCGCTGGACTCTGTCACGGTTGGTTTTTCCGATTCGGGGGCAGTCTCGTTGGGCGATTTTTCGTCGCCGGATTCTTTCACGCTTTGGTCGGCCGTCTCAGTCGTGCTCTCCGCCGGAGACGAATCGCCGACCAAGACCACCGGCTCCGACGGATCGGTACCGACCTGCTGGGATGCTAACGGCGCGTCAACGCAGCCGCACGCAAGCGCCAACAGCAGCCCGCCAATCAGCCCGCCACCGCCGGCCGAAGCCATGCCCGTTGATCCGTCGCGACGACCGCAATTCTTCAAATAGTTATTCACCGAACATCGTCTCCTTCAAGACTCGCCAAAAGTAAAGCATCACTCCCATGATACCCGTCAAGGCAACAAACAACCAAAGCATAAATGGCCCCAAGATCGCCAGATTGCCCAGGAACCACCCATTGACGAGCCGATCCCACCCGAAAATCGACAACAGCGTTCCGGCACACAGATACGGGCCGAACGGGATTTCGGAGTTGCGGGTGATGATGAAATAGACCAGAACAATGGCGATCGCGGCAATCGGGGCCAGGAAGAACGACATCACGGCGCCTTGCCAGCCGATGAACGCGCCGATCATCGCCATCAGCGTGACGTCGCCAAACCCCATCGCCTCGCGACGCATCGCCAGACTGCCGACGATCCGAATCGCCCACACGACGCCGCCGCCGACGCCCAGTCCGACCAACGCGGTCAGCAGTCCGATCCAAGCGTCTCCCCCGATGCCGAAGACGATTCGAACGCCCACCGCGCCGATCAACCACATCGCCAACAGAGCTTTCCAGGGGTTGTAGGGCTTATTGCGAACCAGCGACGCAAAGAAATATTCGAACGCTTTGAGCGGCCCGCGACGCAGAATCAATCGGCGATTGGACAACGCAAAACACCACATCGTCCAAATTCCCACCCCCGTCCACCAGCCCGTCGGACCGATCCACTTCGGATCCTCCGCCGGCGCCGGCAAATAAAACGCAATCGGAACCAACACACCATTCAGATCGAGTGCCGGCAGAAAGGAATCGGTCATCGACACACAGGCCACCACCAGCGCGATCAACGTGCCCGGAATCGTGATCTCGTCGGGAATCGTTTGCTCGTCGAAATCGATAAACGTCGCCGCGACCATCAACGAGATCATGATCAGGTGCGACACAAACACAATCGTCATCCAGGGCGCCACCCCGGCGATCACCACCGGCACACGATCCGCCGGCGGCAGCAACAGCCCCGTTTGCGTGACGAACCAGTAATACGCCGGGATCCCGATCGCCATCGCCAACTCGATCAACATCGGCCGAATCCAAAACCCGCGGCCGTGAATCGATGCTTCCCGACGCAACCCCAACCAACCGGTGATCGGAATTCGATCCGAGGGCTTGCGGGGCGGAGCCGTTGCGTCAGCCGGCACCCACGGCCCGATCAAACGAGCATCCCAGGCCAATCGGTAAATCGCCCAATTGGCAAGCACTCCGATCGCGAGCCCCAGCATGGCAAGCAACACCAATCGCAGTTCGATCGGTAGCGTTATCCAAAATGCGATCAAAGAATCAGTCTCATCAGTGGGTCCGTTGATCCGGGGCACGACGTGTTCGCCGCCGAGGACGGATGGTCTACATTGTTGAATGTATCCGTCCCCGGGTGAACCCCAGTAGCCACTGTGAACCCCGGCAACCGACTCCATCCGCTCGTCCGCTCCATGACCGCCCCTGAAACGCTTCGCTTCGAAAACCATCGACTGATCCTGATCGACCAGACCAAGCTGCCCGGCGAATTGGCCGAACTGGTCTGCACCACGGTCCGGCAAACCCACGACGCGATCCGTCGACTGGTCGTGCGTGGTGCCCCTGCGATCGGCATCGCCGCCGCCTACGGCGTCTGTCTGGCTGCCGACGATCCGGCCTACAGTGAGTCGGGCGATGGTTCCGAATCGGCCCCGCAATCGCGATACATCCACGCGATCGAATACCTGGCGACCAGCCGCCCGACCGCGGTGAATTTGTTCTGGGCCCTGGACCGGATGCGCCGCGTCGTTGAATCGACGTCGCAGGAAAACCTCAAAAACGCCCTGGTCGCCGAAGCGAAACAGATTCACGACGAAGACCGCCAGATGTGCCACGCGATCGGACGCAACGGGGCGCCGCTGCTATCCGGAATCGACACGGTGCTGACCCACTGCAACGCCGGCGGATTGGCGACGTCGACCTGGGGGACGGCACTGGCGCCGATCTATCACTTGCACCAGACCGCAAAGGCGCCCAAAGTCATCGCCGACGAAACGCGGCCGCTGCTGCAAGGCGGACGGCTGACCGCATGGGAACTGTCGCAAGCCGGCGTCGACGTCACCGTGATCACCGATTCGATGTCGGGTTCCTTGATGCGACAAGGCGTGATCCAAGCCGTCATCGTCGGCGCCGATCGGATCACCGCGCGGGGGGACGTCGCCAACAAGATCGGAACCTACCCCGTCGCCGTGCTGGCCCGACATCACGGGCTGCCGTTCTACGTCGCCGCCCCGACCAACACCTTCGATCTAGAACTCGATTGCGGCGATGACATCCCGATCGAGCAGCGCGGTCGCGATGAAGTCGCCGCCCCGCACGGGGTCGGCATCGTTCCCGAGGCGGCCAACGTGCTCAACCCGGCCTTCGACGTCACGCCCGCCGAACTGGTCACCGCGATCATTACCGAACGCGGCGTGATCCGACAACCGACTCGCGATGCCATTGCAAGACATTTCAGTGCCTAGCAACGAATAGGAAATACACGTCGGATCTTATGCGTGGGATAGGCTTCCAGCCTGTCAGTTCAGCATTGAAGCACCTGGAAACCTATCCCACCGGTTTTCCGATTGTTGCTGAGAGCGATTTGCATCAGCCGATTCGCGCGAGCGGCGACCTCTTTCGCGTCGCTGCGAAAATCAGGTAAGAAGATTACGGAGGTAAGAAAATGATGAAATGCACCATCCATCCGATCCAACCAATCTTCCTACCACCAAAATCTTCCTACCATTCCAACTAGCGATCATGCCCTGCCGGATCGCTGACATTCAGCGGAGGGTTGGCAGAGTGATTTCACGCAGACGGATCGTTGACAAGATCCACTACGCGGTGGATAGGGTAAGCATCCAACCTGCGCCGCCTCAGCGCCGTTACTCCGGCACCGTCACGGTTTCGCCACCGGCTCGCGTCGACAGATTTCGCCACAGTTCCAAATTGATCGAATCGGTGATGAATCGCACCGAGCCATCCATCATCGTGACGTTCACACCGCCCTGGTGGTAGCTGCGGCTGGTCACCGCCGCCTGAGTCAGCGCGGTCGTGTCCTTGCCCTCGCGGATGTTCGTGAAGTCGACGTCAAACTCACGACCACTGACCTCGCAAATCACTTTGCGGTTGGGAGAAAACGTGGTGGTGAATCCCGATTGGTGAACGCGACCGTCGACCCATTCGGTGTGGCCGGTGTCGGTCTTAAAGCTGCCGCCCAAGCCGCAGATTTCCGTGGGTTCCAGCGGCGTCGGGATCGTCCCTTCGATTTCCACGTCACGGTAGTACGGCGTCCTGGCTTTGACTTCACCGAACCCCAGCGTGTTGCTCAGCCCATCCAACACATCGCGGAATCGCGACACACGGCCGGCAACAAACGACCCGGGACCGGTTTCATTCGTATTGGGGTTGAACACAAACCACGGCCCGGCGTTGTAGCCGTAGCTGAGCGGATAGTGATACGGATTGCCGTCATCATCATTGCGTTCAAAGTCGTTGACGTCGCTGGGGCACAAGTAAACCGGCACACGAAAACTGGAGACCTTGATCGATTCGCCGTCCACCGTGATCCGGGCCGCCCCGTAGCCGGCACTGAAATCGATCGCCGACGCCAACGCGACGTTTTCGACGTAGGGCAAAATCCTGGCTTGCGTCGACCAGCCGTCGCCAGTCATCGCCGGTCGCGTCCAGGCCGGGGGCAGGCGTTTGGTGGCCGATTCGTAATTGTGAACCGCCAAGATCATCTGCTTCATGTTGTTGCTGCAACTCATGCGTCGCGCCGCTTCGCGGGCCGCCTGAACGGCCGGCAACAACAATCCGACCAGAATACCGATGATCGCGATCACAACGAGCAACTCCACCAAAGTGAAGGCGTTTCGTCGCGGCCGGGTGGCGGTCGACTGCGACTTGCAACGCAGCGACATCAAACGGGGCTGGGGAGGCATGATGGAGTATCTCCTCGGATCTGTTCCGTCCCTGGGTGGACGGTCCGGTTGTGCGGGTGAAAGGAAGGGCTGCCGTGTCGATCGCGGCACTAACGCTAATGAGAATTGTTCTCGACAAGTATTCTGCGAAGCCGAGATCTTTTTTGCAAGTGGTGTAGCGAAAAAAGATCGGAGCGGGAAATCAGCGGCCTTTTCCGGCTGCTAGAACGCCGCTAGGCGGGATTTCCGGAGAACCGCACCCCCTCCAACAGACACGGCACCCACTCCATTGGACCGTATTTTTCCGTTCCATCACGACCAGCGGCGCCAGATCGCGGTCGAAATCACGCTTGGCCAACGCCAGCGTGATGACCAGCGGGACCGCAACCAGGCACAGCCGAATCGTCCCGACGACCCAAGGCCGTTGGTGTTTCAGTGCCGCGATCTCCGTCACCCAGCACAACAAGGGCGCCAAACAGATCGCCACGGCACGGCCGCCAGAGACGCGGCCGAAAAAGTGGCCGATGAACAACACACCGAACAAGCCGATCACGCCCACGGCGATCAACACCGGCGGCAACACCGAGCCCGCTGTCGGCGTCCGCGTTGACGGCCCGTCGCCGGACACGCCACGTCGACGACGGGCCATCCCCCAGACCACGACTGCGGTCGCCAGCAACGCGGCGACCATCGGCATCGCCGCCTCGCCGCCTTTTAAATAACCCGCCATCATCACCGTCGCGGCGGCCGATCCGATGGCCAGTCCGAGACTCAAAGGGATCGAAATCCCAGGGCGTCGACTCCCCAATGTGAACATCAGCCCCCAACAGCTTGCCAACAACGCCCAGCAGACGCCGAACGAGATCGCGGCTTGCCAGGCGGTCCATGCCTCGGGATCGCTCACATACACCGAACCGTGCAGCAGGATGCGTGGGGTCAGCAAGATCAAACCGATCCGCAACCCCCACGCGAACCGAGTTGCGAGCGCCGGCGACGCGGCGATCCATTCGATCAACAACGCCGCGGGAAGGACGACCGTCAACAACCGATCCAGGCCGCTGGCCGGCGGAAACGCGACCTGCAGGTCTTCCACCCGCAGCCCAACCATCGATCCGGCAGCGACCGCGATGCCGCATGCCGCGTTCAGCCAAGCGGCCGTCGGTGACCTGCGCAGCCCGAGCAGCACCAGGACGATCGCGGCGGCGGCGACCGCGGCGGCCGCGATCGCTTGGACATACAGCAGCGGATCCGGCATCCGTTACTCGCGAACGCCTTCGCAATCGATCATGATCAACGCTGTGTCGCCGATCGGACCGATGGCCCGCTTGTCGAAGCCGTAATCGCTTCGTTTGAGCGCAAGCTCGGTGGAGAAGGCGACGCGTTTGACCTTCTTGAAATCGTGTTCCTCGCCGCCCATCAAAACAAGCGTGATCGTGTTGGTCGTTCCGTGCATCGTGAAGTCTCCGGTCACTTCGTAGCCACCGTCAATCGGCTTGACGCTCGTACTGCGGAACTCGATCGTCGGAAACTGCTTGGTGTCAAAATAGTCGGGCTGACGCAGGTGTTCGTCGCGGGCCTTGTTGGCGGTGTCGATGCTATCGGCTTTGATCGTCAACGAAAACGTCGACTTCGACGGATCGTCGCGGTCCAACGAAAACGTGCCGGAGACATCATTGAATCGGCCATGGATCCAACTGATGTCCAAGTGCCGAGCCTTGAAACTGACCGAGGAGTGCACTCCGTCGTATTCGTAAACGTCGGCCGCCGAAACCGACACTCCGCCGGCAACCGACACGGCGCCCAGCAGGAGAGCCAAAACCAAACTCGTACAGTGTTGTCGCATCAGTCATTCTTCAATAGAGGAATCAAAATCGGTTGACGAGTCGCACGCGCCACCCGCCCAGTCGGAACTGTATACCAAAACCGACACCGGGCCGGGGCCGACAGCCGGGTGCTTGAAGACACGGTCGATCCCGTATCGGAATGGACACCTCCTCAGTCACGCTTCCCGCTAGCACATCGGTGTCAACACAGCTTCGCCATCCTCCCTGCCAGGCAACGCTGTGTAGCATTTTTTAGCGGCAGGGCGCGAGCCCTCCGGTGTTTTGGCAAAGATGAAGAACCGGAAGGCTCGCGCCCTGCCGCTAAAACCTCAAGAAACACTTGGGGAAAATGCTTCACAGCGTTGCCCAACGGGGTTGCAGCAAGTAGCCGGTGGTCGCCTTAGCGCACCACAGGAATCACGAAAGCGATTGCGGATTGACTCCGGACGGGGGCACAGCATTCAGACGCTGTGACCCACTTCGGCGATTCTTTGACAACAAACCGCGTGCTGCCTGCAGCTGGCGCTGCGCTGACCTCCGGCTACTCGCTTTGATCCCTCGGGACGTCAATTGTATAAGTGACGGATTTGATCGTAGCGGAAGTTGCTGAGACTTTCGCAGCGCCGGCCCTCTCTGGCGTTTGCTTGCTGCGCAAACGCCGTCTCTCCCAGAGGGAGAGAATCTAAATGGGGTGCAAAATCCTGCAGCAAAAGGATCGACGTTCCCCGGGATAACGGGTTCTTCCTCCGGGATAGCGCCGTCGCTGGTGCGGTTGCCGCCGATGTCACTCACCAGCGACGAGTTCTTGCAACTGCTTTCCGGATTTGTCGACTCTTGTTGCGACGCCGTCGGCGCCGCCGACGATGAACTGCGTCCCGTCGCGGTTGGCGCCGAGTGCATAAAGGTAACCGCCGGGTAGTTTGGCGTTGGTTTCTCGTCCGCCGTTATCGGTGCGATAGACTCGGAAGTAGCCGTCGCCACAGGTGATGCCGATGCGGTCGTCTCGCCCCACGTAGACCAGACGCGTGATTTCCGATTTCAGTCCGCTGATCGTCCGCGTCGATTTCCCGGAATCGATGTTCCAGATTTTGACGGTCTCATCGGCCGAACCGCTGGCCAGTTCACGTTGGTTGACGTTCCAGGCGAGCGCGCTGACGTGATGGGTGTGGCCTTCGAGTGACTTGATCAAGGTTCCCGTTGCGACATCCCACAATTTGATCATTCGGTCGGCGCCTCCGGTGGCCAAGGTCTTGCCATCGGGAGAGAACCGGACGCACAGCACCGTATCGCTGTGCGGCGATTCGATGCGACGGACCAGGGAGCCGTCTGACAGATTCCAAATCATCAGCTCGCCCGTCCGCGACGGTTCTCCGCCTCCGGTGGCCAGCCATTGTCCCGACGGATCGACATCGACGCTCAACACACGATCGGCAAACGGACTGTCCGCGGTCGCTGAGCCGATCGTTTGCTGATGCTTCCAAAGGTGCTCGGACGCATGCAGCGCGTGGAGCTGTCCGTCGGCCGCCTGGATCAACACACCGCTGTCGCCGGCGGCAACCAACCGGCTGCCTGCGGGAAGTTCGGGTAACTGTCCCAACCAATCGCCCGCGCCGGTCCAAAGACTCCAGGTTCCCGAAGTTTGCGAGCGTGTCAGCACCCGTCTGCCTGACGCGGTCAGGGCAACGGGTTGGTCGGTTGCCGTCGATTGATCCACGCGTGTTTTGGACTCTGCAGCCTTCGCTTGTTTCGCTTCTTGTTCGGACTTGATGTTATCCAGTGCCTGCTGGCGACGTTGATGTTCTTCGTCGAGTCCTTTCAGCCGTCGTTCGCCGCGCGCTTTCGTTTCTTGGGCCAATTGCAATGCGGTTTGTTGGTTCGCGAGTTCGCTGTTCTTCGTCGCGAGTTCCTTGGCGGCTTTTTCAGACGCTTCGCTGAGCGTCTTGGTCGTTTCAGCCAGCTTCTTGGCGTCGGGCACTGCGGCGAGCTTCTGTTCGGCGTCCGCTTTTTCTTTTTTCAATGCTTCCAGTTGCTCGGTCAATTTTGCGATTGAAGCATCCAATTGATTGACCGTTGCGGTGAGTTCTGTTCTCATTTTCGTCGCCGATTCTTCTTCGGTGCGCGCCTGAGCCAATTTCGCTTGTGCGGCTTCGGCGACTTTCTTCGCGTCGGCAACACTTTTTTGTTTTTCAGCGACCGCCGTCGACTTGGCGGTGATGTCGGCCGCGATTTTTTCCAAACTCTTCTGTTCCGCTTCCAGGTTGGATTTGGCCTGTTTGACCGACGCGTCGTGGGCCGCAATCAATCGTTCTCCCACCTGGGTTTCCCATTGGTCCGACGCGTGCTGCGCAGCGGCAAGGGGATCCGATTTGGCGATTTCGACAAACGTCTTGTCTGCCAAATCGAACGTCCCCAGTGCGCCGGATTGCGTCGTCACCCAGAGCAGATTGTTTGAGCCGGACAGGGCGACCGAAGCGGGTGCGGCGGGAAGCTTTCCGAGTTCGGTGAATTGGTTAGTCGCTGCGTCGAACTGTGCGACTTTACCCGAGCCATCGATCGCGACCAGCGGCGCGTCGTCACGTGCCGCCGAGCAAAGGAAGGCGATCGGTTGATCCGAAACCGCTAACTCGCTGCTGGTCCACGTAACGTTTTCTCGGTGCCATCGATTCACCTTGCCCGACGCGTCGCCGGTGACCAGACGATCGCGATCCAGCCAGATCATGGACGTGATCGGATGGGCGGCATCCATCGTTTCCGGTTCTCTGCCATCGATGCGGACGACTCGGATTGTTTTGTCCCAAGCGATCGACACGCAATCGCCTTGCGGGCCGACGGCGACGCGGACGAGCGGAGGTTGATCTGATTGGAATTCGGCCGGGACGTCAAACCCTTTCATCCATCGCCAGCGATTCATGCCGACCGCGGCCACACTCAGTTCGCCCCTGGGGGACAACGCCGCGACGTGACGGCCGCTGGCGTTCATCGCGATGGCCAAGGTTTCGTTGCGATCAATGTGTGGAATCGATGTCGGTTCAAACGGCGCCATCTGCCAGAGCTTGACGTTCCGATAACCGCTGGAGAGGACACGCCCGCCATCGGAATCGAATCGCAAGTCTTGAACAAAGTCGTCGTGCGCGGGCCGGGTTTGGTCTCCGATGTGTCGCTCGAGTGAGTCGATCGGTTCGGAAGACTTTGATCCGAACAAGCGGATTTGGTTTCCGAATCCGACGACCGATAACCGGCCGTCGGGCGTCATGTCGGATCCATAAACCGTTTGCAGGCTGTTCGGCAGCGGTTGCCATTGCCGCGGCGCCGGTGTGCCGCCCGCCTGGTCGGCTTCCGCGCCCGAATCGATCCAGCGTCGCAGCAGCGCCAGTTCGATCGGGTTCAGTGCCGCGGCCGAGACGTCGTTGTCGTCGGGCGGCATCACCGGGTCTTCGGCATGGGAGGCGAGCAGGAACAAACGGCTCTGTTGCGCATTGCCGGGGACCAGGACATCCTCGACGTCGGATGCCTTCATCTTTTCAACCGTTTCCAGATTGACGCCGCCTTCTTCGCTGCTGGCGTTATGACAGGCGACGCAATTTTTGCTCAGCACGGGAGCGACGTCGCGGCTATAGAGGACCTTGCGGTCTTGGGGCAGTTCCGCGATCTCGCGGGTGTCCGCCGACACATGGGGCGACAGTCCCGATGCGATGGCCAACACAAGCATCACCGCGACACCGCGACGCGGACTCGGTTGGGAGCGGGAGGGGCGATCATTCATAGTGTGGACGGTGGGTTCGAAGCGTTGTCGGTCGAGGTGCTGTCTTTCGGTGCCGGTGGGATCGTCAACCAAAACTCTGTCAGCGGGAGCAGGGGACGCAGCTGGTACGTTGCCTGGGATTTCCCTTCGGTTGGATTGCCATCGGTGTCCAAAAACGTGCCGGTGATTTGGAACGTCGCGTGACCGGCGGCAGCGTCACCGGCAGTCAACTTTAATTTGACGGATTTCGATGTGTCGCCCTTGGGTTCTGAAACGACGCTTTCGACCGTCACGCCCGGCGGTAATCCGACGGCCGTGATTAGGACTTTTTCGCCGAAGCCCGCTGTACGGGTGACCGTGACGGGGATCTCCAGGGGTTGATCACGCGGCAGCACGAAATGGTCGTCCGTGAGAGTCAGCAGGCATTCCGGACGTCGTTCGCGGATCGACAACTGGTAGAAATGCCGCGGGCCGTATCCGTCGATCATGTCGGACACCGTCACGTCAATCTGGCCGTCTTGCTTCGCTGTGAAGTCGACGCCGGCGTCGTAGTTGCCCCGTGAGAGGTCATCGTTGCTGGCCAGTACGCCGCCCGTCTTCGGATCGCTGATCGTCAGTTTTGAGTCGAGCAAAAAACCATCGGCTTTCGATCGCACTTCGGCACGATACGTTTTGCCTTTGACCGCGGCGAAGGAATACGTGTGCGTTTCATTCGGCTCGGTGATGCGTCCGGCGAGAATCGCGGGGAGCGATCCGTCGAATTCGTCGTCGTGATGCAAATGCACCGCGTCGTCGTCCTGGCGTGCGACCCAGAACCAACCAAGTCCGTCGGGCACCGTCGCCGTCGACGGGGCCACACGGGTTGCGGGAGACAGGACGACGGGGCACGATTCGGGAAGATTGTGGCCGAAGGGCAGGGCGGTGTCGCCGCGGACGGCCAGATGGTCCAAGAACGGACCGGTTGTGATGTCGCAGACGTAAACAAAGCTGCTCGATCCGCCGAAGCCGACGGTGCTGTTGGGCGTTTCGGGAAACGCAAAGATGCGGACCAGCACGTCCTGGTCGGCCTCGCATTGATAGACCAGTTGCGGATCCAGGCCGCGGACATCGTCCACCTGTGCCAGCACGTTGCCGCGAAGATCCGTCAGCTGCAAAACGGCATCCATCGGTGATTGAAGCAGCTGATTCGCGGTGACCGAAGCGACGAGCTGTTGACCGGCTTTGAGCGAGACGCGATAGGCATCGCTGTCACCACTCTTGGCCAATCGTCCGGCAACCACCGCCGGCAGGGTCACCCGATGGGCGGCGTCGCGTTTGTCGTTGGGTTCGACTTCACTGGTCACGGCGATCGGCGCGATGATCAGTGGATGGAGCTGCGTGGCCGATTGCCCGTCGTGAAGCCGGATCCAGGCCACGCCCGGCGGTGCGGTCGCTGGAATTTTGACGGTGAACTTGCCGGAGTCCTTCGCGGGCGTGATTTCAACGTCGTCTCGATCGCAAGCGACCGCCGGCGGCCATGTGGGAAATTTTCCTTCGGCCGTGATCTCGGTTTCGCTCCCCGTAGCGACCGCCGGTGGGAAGAGTCGATCGAGCTTGAGTTGTGCTTGGGCGGTCCGGGGCGAAAGCACGCAAACGGCAAACACGCAAGCAACGATGATCCACCCCAGCGGGACGCGTAAGCGAGCGGCGCGCGCAAGCTTCAGGATCGGCACGTGCCACTGGCTGACGCCACGTGCTGGGGCAGGCGATTGCCGCTCGATCCCGCCTGAGAAAACCCACCGATGGCAGGGCGTACCCACGGATGGCAGTGGAGCGGCGCGTGTCGCCGATGCCAGCGGGACGCGTAAGCGAGCGGCGCGCGCAAGCTTCAGGATCGGCACGCGCCACTGGCTGACGCCACGTGCTGGGGCAGGCGATTGCCGCTCGATTTCACGCAACGTCACTGCGACGACCGAACTTCCCGGACGGTGTTGAAACAACGGCATCGTCACTAACCCATCAACTCGTCGATCGGGGTGGCGTCGCTGACCAAGTGGGTCGGGCGTCCTTCCGGCGTGTACATCATTTGGCCGGGATCGATTCCGAGTTTTTGGTAGATCGTCGAGACGAAGTTTTCGGGCGACAGCACCCGTTCGATCGCGGCATAGCCTTGTCGATCGGTGGCTCCGACGACCTGGCCTCCGGGGGTCTGTCCGCCGGCGAACATCACGCTCATCGCGTTGGACCAGTGGTCGCGGCCGCCGCGAGCATTGATCTTCGGCGTGCGTCCGAACTCGCCTAAGACGACGACCAGCGTCCGCTCCAGCATGCCTTGTTGTTTCAAATCCGAGATCAGCGCGGCGATCGTCGCTTCGAACGGAGGCAGTTTGGTGTCAAGCGATTTAAAGATGTCGGTGTGGTGGTCCCAACCGCCTTGATAAAGCGTCACAAAGGGAACGCCCGCACCGACCAGTCGCCGGGCCAGCAAGGCTTGCTGGCCGAAGGTGTTGCGGCCATAGGCATCGCGGACTTCGTCGGATTCTTGATGGATATCGAAGGCTGCTTGAGCCTCCTTGCTGCTGATGATCTGCATCCCTTGGCCATAGAACTCATCGACGGCCAGGGTCGGATCGGCGACCGACGCGTCATTGAATCGAAGCATCGTGTCGATGTGCTTGCGAATCTGTTGCCGCGATGCAAATCGGTCGCTGCTCAATCCGTCGGGGATGGTGACGTCACGGACGCGAAAGCTGGAACTGTTGGGGCTATCGGGCACGACGAACGGTGCGTACTTGCTGCCCAAGAAATTGGGGCCGCCGGAGCGTGACATGCGGGGCAGCGAGAAATAGGCGGGGATGCCGTGGGGCGCGCCGATTTCCTTGGCCACCACGCTGCCCAGGCTGGGGTGGAAGCTGACGAAGGCGCCACAACCGACAGGGATCCGCGGCGGTGCGCCGGTCATCATATAATGGTTTCCGGCGCCGTGGTTGCCCTGGTCATGGCGAATCGAGCGGACGATCGCCAAGTCGTTGCTGATCGCCGCCAGTTTCTTCATCGGCTGAGCGAATTGCAGGCCGGGTGTTTGGGTGGCGATCGGCTGATACGCCCCGCGAATCTCGACCGGTGCGTCGGGCTTGGGGTCAAACGTTTCGTAGTGGCTCGGACCACCGTCTTGCCACACCAAGATGCAAGCGTCCGCTTGGGCGGTGCGGTGTTTCGGATCCGCTGCCGAAGAGGCTCGAGCGCGGGCGCTCAGTGCGCCCGAAAGGCCTCCGGCGATCAGCCCGCCCAGCCCCAGTTTCAATCCATCGCGGCGGGTCAGGCCTTCGCAATTCGTCCAACTTCTAGCCATCGTGGTTGATCTCAATTTTGAATAATGAATTCGGGAGCGTTCATCATCGCCCACATCAAGTCTTCGACCGCGCCGCGTCGTTGTTCGCCCGCGGCGGTGATCAGTGATTCGCAGTATCGTTGCTCTTCGGCGGTCGGCCGACGAGAAAAAATCGCCAGGTACAGTTCCGTCGCGATCTCCGCGGCCGACAACTCGCTGCCGGCCAGCCGTGCGGCGCGACCGGAGTCGCTGCGAATGCGTCCGTCGATCTCACGCGAGTTCATCAGGTGCAAGGTTTGCGTGACCGACGAGTCCGCGATCCGTTCGCAGGGGGGATCCTGGTTCGGGTCGGGACGGCCGAACGTGTCCAGAAAAACCGATCCGATCCGGTGCGTCCAAACCTGATTGGAACGCGACTGGGGAGCCAATGCGGAAAACGATTCGGTCGTCTCGGTGGCGTTGGCGACCGCTTCGGCCAGGACTTCGGCACGCAAGCGATGGCGGTAGTGACGCGAGTAGTTCAGCCGATCGCTCGCGTTGGTTTCGTTGGGCGTTGAACTTGTCGCGTACACGTTGGAAAGCACGATCGTCTTGATCAACTGCTTTTGATCGTAGCCGGACTGTTGGAAGTGTTCGGCCAATGCATCGAGTAACGCGGGATTGCTGGGCGGATTGGTGCTGCGGAGATCATCGACCGGGTCGACGATGCCGCGTCCCATCAGTTGAGCCCAAATGCGATTGACTTGGACGGCGGCAAAATACGGGTTGTCGGCGGAAACCATCCAGTCGACCAGGGCTTCACGCGGGTCGTCGTCTGCGGCCAAGTCGACCGTTCCGAACAGCGGAGCCGGCGGGAGGACCTCTTCGGTCACCGGATGCCGGACGTCTCCCTTGGTGGAAACGTAGACGATCTCTTCACCACCGGAGATCGGCGGCGAAAGTCCCGTGCCCTTGCGGCCGACTTTTCCAAAGAACGCGGCGAAGGAATAGAAGTCGTGCTGGCTCCACTTTTCAAAGGGATGATGATGGCACTTCGCACAGTCCAGCCGCACACCGAGGAAAAGCTGGCTGACCAGTGTGGCGACTTCATCAGGGCTGCGGCGGTCGCGAAACAACGTGGCGGCACCGTTGTGCCAGGTGCTGCCCTTGGCGGTGATCAATCGACGAGCGAATTCGTCATGCGAAACGTTCTCGCGGAATTGCTGCCGGATCCAGTTGTCGTAATTGAGTACCGCCTTGATGCCGACCCGGTAGGGATTCGGACGTAACAGATCCGCCCATTGGTTTGCCCAGTGATCGACGTATTCGGGCTGTTCCAGTAGGTCGTCGACCAGTTGCTCGCGTTTGTTGCTGGCTTGGCTGTCGAGAAACGGTTGAGCTTCCTGTGCCGAGGGCAAGCGGCCGATGACATCGGTGTAAACGCGGCGCAAGAAGATGGCGTCGCTTGCCGGCTCGGAGACTCGGATCTGCAGTTGACTCAATTTGTCGTACACCAAGTCATCGATGAAATTCGCTCGGGGGAGGTCGTCGTAGAACCCTTCCGGCAACGCTTCGGTGCGCGGGATGCTGACGTTGGCCACGCGAATGTGATTCATGTAACGAGCCATCACCGCGGTCTCGCCCGGGACCGGACCCGCCTTCAATCGGCCATTTGAATCGACTTGCACGATGGCGGCATCGTTAGACAAGTAACTGGTCATCTTGGTGACGTCACGCGTCGTCCCGTCGCTGTAGGACGCGACGGTCGATAGTTCGGCGGTGCCTGAGGGTGTCAACGCAAATTCGGTCTGTTTCAACTCGACCGACTCCAGCACGGGTTCGTTCGCCAGCCGACGGGGTGCGCCTTGGCGGATCCACGCGAGAAGCGTGTGATAAGCGTCCGAGCCGACTTCGATTTTTCGACCGCCGCCATGTGGCAACTCCGCCGTCGCTTTCTGGATCAACAGACTCGACTCCGGTGAGGCGATGCTCAGCCGTCGACCCCGCGCTTGACGGGCGATCGCATCGTGGTCGAAGTCAGAATCAAAGCCGAGCAGTGAGAGCTGAAAACCATTTTGCCCGCGTTGCTTGCCGTGACAGGCTCCGGCGTTGCAACCGTGTGCGGCTAAGATCGGTTGCACGTCGAGTTCGAAACTGACGGCATCGCCCGCCGCAACGTTCTGGTGTGGCAGATCTTCGCCATGCGACACGACGCTACAGAACGCGACCAACATCAACGTCGATATCTCGACGCGACGGTACGACAACCTCGTATCAAGGCGATCGGGCATGGCAGGAGGGCGGGCAGGGAGGGGGAGGGCAGGGGAGGGAGGGCCTGTCAGTATAACCGTTGGCCAACCGTTGTTGGCACCAGGAATTTAAAACCGGCAAAAATGCGAGTCGGCGGGGTATGGGAAGGCCGCTGTCGTGCGGGGAGCGGTGGGTTGTGGATGGGGTGGAAGATGGGGTGGTCAAAAAATGGGGTGGTCAAAAAATGGAGTGGTCAAAAAATGGAGTGGTCAAAAAATGGGGGCAGGACGATGGGGGCAGGACGATGGGGGCAGGACGATGGGGGCAGGACGATGGGGGCAAGACGATGGGGGCAGAACGATGGGGGCAGAACGATGGGG
>NZ_NTFY01000072.1 GCF_002289565.1 Rhodopirellula sp. SM50
ACCACCCTAACCGAAGCGACAAAAAGATGCAAAAAAAGGAAGCGTCATCACGCTCGACGCCCTTGACAATCCACGTTACATCTTACGCGTCGCGGCTCACAAAATCGCCCGGCCGCTAACCAATGTTTCCCGGAGGTGGCGCTGCGCTGACCTCCGGCCACTCGCTGACATCCCTGCGGGATTCTGCGTCCGCTTACAACCCTTTCACGATCCGACTGATCGCTTTGAATTGGGGATGATCGGCGGTGCCGAGCCACTGAAACAGGACCGATTCTAAACTGGTGATCGTCACCCCCATCGAGCGCATCTGCTCGATCGCCAGTTCATGTTCCCAGCCTCCACGCGCCGCGACCGCCTCGGCGACGACGACCGGGTGCAACCCTTCTTCGACCAGATCCAGCACCGTCTGCAAGACGCAGACATGGGTTTCAATGCCGCAGATCAGAATCTGGTCGCGGCCGGCGGCAATCCACGCATCGAGTTCGCGGCGGCAAACCGCGGACGAGAAATCCAGCTTCTCTTCGGCACCGGGAAACCGATGTTCCAACGGTTCCACCAGCCCGCCAAGCCCTTTCGGATATTGCACCGTTGCCGCCGACGGAATCCCCAACAACTCGGCCGCTTCCAGCAATGACTCGGTAAACTGCACCGCGTCCTCACCGGAGGGAACCACCGGAACCAGCTTTTCTTGAAAGTCGATCACCAACACGGCCGAACGATCGGCAAACAAGCGGCGCGGAGACAACTGGTGCGGCATGCTGAACCTTGGGTGAGCGTTCGGCGATCGAGCTCAGTCGCCCGAACTCGATTTGCCGCTCGGCTTGGATTTTGAATCACTGGACTTGGATTCCGACTTCGTCTCCGACGTCGACTTCTTGTCCGCTTTAGCAGCCTTCTTGTAGCCCTCGCTGCGATAATCGGTTTGGTAAAAACCGCTGCCCTTGAACACGATCGCGGCACCGCTGCCGAACAACCGCTTCAGTTTCAATTTACCGCACTCCGGGCATTTTTTCTTGACCGGGTCGTTGATGCCTTGGAACAGCTCCATTTCGTGTCCGCAGGCACCGCATTCGTAGTCATAGGTCGGCATCGATGTGATTCCAATGATAGATGAATTGCAAAACCAAACTTTTGGTCAGTGTTTTGAGTGTGTCTAACCTTGAGGCGATTCCCGGTCGCTGGGATGCAGCAACCGTAGGCGGCTAAAGCCCAATGCCGCTAAGTTAACATCAATGAGGGGGCCCGGACGCTGGCGCGAACCGGCTGATATCAAACGAATATCAGCCGTTTGGCGCGAGCCTACGGGCCCTCATCTGAAGAATCGACGCTTAGCTTAGCGGTATTGGGCTAAAGCCTGCACACCAACGTTGCTGACAAAGCGTTAGGCAGGTCCCGTGCTGACGACGACTTGGCTGGGTCGGATCACGCGATCATGCAGCTTGAATCCACTGACGGCCACGTGTGCCACCTTGCCGCTTTCGACGTCGCTGGGGATTTGCGAAATCGCTTCATGCACATTCGGATCAAAGACTTCGCCTTCGGCGGGAATCTCGACGACGCCGTGTTTGCCGAGCACGTCGTCCATCTGTTTGACGACCATGGCAACGCCTTCCAACAAGCCGCTGCCTTGCTCGCCCGACTGGGCCGCGTCGATCGCACGGTTCAAGTTGTCGCGGACCTGCAACAGGTCGACGATCAAATCGGTGGAAGCGAATTTGACTTGGTCTTCGAAGTCCCGTCGCATGCGTTTGCGAAAGTTTTCGGCTTCGGCCTGTGCCTGCAAGACACGCTTGTCGGCTTCGGCGGCGGCCGATCGCAACCGATCCATTTCCTCGTCACGCGTCGGAGGCACATCGGCAACCGACTCATCGAGAAACGCTTCATCGGTCGTTTGCTGCTCGGCTGCCGAGACGTCTTCCCCGGACGGGCTTTCGTTTTCCAGTTCTGTCTTTCCGTCACTCTTCATGATTCGCTATCGCAGATTAAATGAACGTTAGAAAAATGTCCTAAAACAGGTCCGCTACCTTTTCAAGAAATGTCTTCCGATGCGGCAACACCGATTCGGAATCCAGGTCGGCCAATTTCCGCAACAGCTCTTCCTGCTCTGTGGACAGATGCTTGGGGACCTCGATGAAGACTTGCACCAGCAGATCGCCGACGCGTCCTCCACGGGGGTCGACCACGCCTTTGCCACGAACGGTGAACACCTCGCCGTTCTGTGTGCCCGGCTCGATCCGTAATTTTTCTGGCCCATCGAGCGTCGGAATCTCGATCTCGGCGCCCAACGCGGCTTGGCTGTAGGAGATCGGCAATTGCAAGATCAGACTGCTGCCGTCGCGTTTGAACAACTCGTGTTCCTTGACGGTAATGAAGCAGTAGCAATCTCCGGGCGGACCGCCGTCGGGGCTAGCTTCGCCTTCACCTTGCACACGCACCCGCATCCCGTCATCGACACCGGCGGGAATTTCGACGGTCAGTTCGGCTTTTTCGGACTGCAATCCGCTGCCACGGCAATCGCTACAGGGTTGGCTGATTTGTTGTCCGGCACCGCCGCAATGGGGACAGGCCGTTTGGACCCGCAAAATCCCCGCTGACTGCACCACTTGCCCTCGTCCGCCGCACGTCGCACAGGTTTCCGGTTGACTGCCGGGGGCTGCACCGCTGCCCGCACAGGTCTTGCAACCGACGTTGCGACGAAACGTGAGATCTTTGCTGACGCCCTTGGCGGCTTCATCCAAGGTCAACGTGACGTTACAGCGAATGTCGGCACCGCGTCGTGCTCGTCGCCGCCGACCACCGCCGCCGCCACGCCCACCGAACAAATCGCCGAACATGCCGCCGCCACCGAACATCTCTCCGAACGCTTCGAAGATGTCTTCGACGTCGTTGAACTGGCTGTGTGCCCCATCCACGCCGGCATGCCCGAAACGGTCGTAGCGAGCGCGTTTGTCGGCATCACTCAAGACTTCATAAGCCTCCGATGCCTCCTTAAACCGCTCGACGGCGTCTTCGGCTTTACTGCTGTCGGGATGGTACTTGATCGCCAACTTTCGGTAGGCGCGATCAATCTCGACTTTGCCAGCACCTCGGTCGACACCAAGGATTTCGTAATAACATTGCTTTTCGCTCATCATCAACCACGGCACACGCCGTTGGGGTGGCGACGCCGCCACGTCGCATGAGGATCGGACAAAAAAGCGGGCCGCTTGCCGATGGTTAGGCAGCGACCCGCTGTTGTAAATGCAAGTCTCCGGGATCGGCTACGCGATCACGCCTTCGACAGGCAGACGGTCTTTGTCTTCCTGCTCAAAGTTCGTCACCAACGCTTCGGTCGTCAGCAACAAACCTGCGATGCTGCCGGCGTTGGTTAGCGCCGTTCGCACGACCTTGACCGGGTCGATGACGCCGGCTTTGTACATGTCGACGTACTGACCGGTGTGGGCGTTGTAACCGATGTTGGTGTCCTTCTGGCTGACCTCGTCGACCACCACGCTTCCGTCGATCCCGCCGTTGTCGGCGATTTGCTTCATCGGGGCGCTGAGTGCATGGAGCACGATTTCGACGCCGATCTTTTCGTCGCCCTTGGCTTTCGATTTGGCCGCCTGGACGGCCTCGGTGCAACGCACCAAAGCAACCCCACCGCCGGGCAAGATGCCTTCTTCGACGGCCGCACGGGTCGCGTGCAAAGCGTCTTCCAAACGCGCCTTGGTTTGCTTCATCTCGGCTTCGGTTTCGGCACCCACGCTGACAACCGCGACGCCACCGGCCAGTTTGGCCAATCGCTCTTGGTACTTTTCCTTGTCGTAATCGCTGTCGGTTTGCTCGATTTGAGCGCGAATCTGAGCCACACGTTGATCGATGTCGCTGCGTTTTCCGCCGCCTTCGATGATTGTGGTGCTACCCTTGTCGACCGTCACGTTCTTGGCGCGACCGAGTTGTTCCAGCGTGACGTTTTCCAGCTGGATGCCGAGGTCTTCGCTGATCAACGTTCCGCCGGTCAGCGTCGCGATGTCACCCAACATCGCCTTGCGACGATCGCCGAACCCGGGCGCCTTGACGGCACAGACGTTCAACGTGCCACGCAGCTTGTTAACCACCAGCAACGTCAACGCTTCGGCATCGACGTCTTCGGAGATGATCAACAACGGCTGACCGGTTTGGGCCGTTTTCTCCAGCAACGGAACCAGGTCGCGGATGTTGCTGATCTTCTTTTCATACAGCAGCACCAAAGCGTTTTCCAGGTTCGCTTCCATGGTGCCGGGATCGGTGATGAAGTACGGGGAAATGTATCCCTTGTCGAACTGCATCCCGTCGACGTAGTTGACTTCGGTCGTTCGCGACTTGCCTTCTTCGACCGTGATCACACCGTCCTTTCCGACGCGTTCGAGAGCGTCGGCCAACAGACTGCCGATTTCATTGTCGTTATTGGCACTGATGGCGCCGACGTTGGCGACTTCGGCTTTGTCCTGGACCGGACGGCCGATTTCGTGCAGCTGATCGCAAGCCGCTTGGACCGCTTTGTCGATGCCGCGACGGATCGCAGCGGGATTGCTTCCCGCGACGATGTTGCGAAGACCTTCTTTGAAGATCGCACGGGCGAGAACGGTCGCGGTGGTCGTGCCGTCGCCGGCCAAGTCACTCGTCTTTTGAGCGACTTCGATCACCAGTTTCGCACCCATGTTCTCGAAACGGTCTTCGAGTTCGATTTCTTTCGCAACCGTGACACCGTCTTTGGTCACGGTCGGTCCGCCGAACGACTTGTCGATGATGACGTTGCGGCCGGTCGGGCCCATCGTCACCGCGACGGCGTCGGCCAGTTTGTCAATGCCGGCCAGCATGCGTGCGCGTGCGTGGTCTTCGAATAGGAGTTGCTTAGCCACGAGAGGATTCCTCTATCAATGTAAACGAGTGCTGAATGAACGCATCCAAAAACACCTGGACTCGGCCCGCCGAACGTCCTGCCGCCGCGTCGAAGCGGGGCAGGGCAGGGCGGGCAGTCGCCGGCGTCACTACAGGACCTTTGCCAGGATGTCGCTCTCGCGAAGGATCTTCATCTCTTGTCCATCGACCTCGATGTCGCTTCCGCCGTACTTTCCGTAGATCACCGTGTCGCCGACGTCGACGCTGAGCGTGCCACGACTGCCGCTCTCGAGCAGCCTGCCGGGGCCGACGGCGACGATCGTGCCGCGTTGCGGTTTTTCTTTCGCCGAATCGGGAAGGACGATGCCGCCGGCGGTGGTCGTTTCAGCTTCGACGGGTTGAACAACGACTCGGTCATCGAGCGGACGCAGTTTTGGTTTTGCCATGATTAGGTTGTGATTTCGAAAGGTGTGTGAGTTTGAATTGTTTCGCTTGCGATCGCGACGCCGTCGACGGATCCCGCGGTGCGGATCCCCTGACGCAACGTCGCACCAGTGGGGCAGAGCAGGGGAGGGCAGGGCAGTGTGCCGATCACGACATCACCGCCCGCTGACCTGCAACCGGGTTACATCATGCCCGGCATGCCACCCATACCGCCCATACCCGGCATTCCGCCGCCCATGCCACCCATGCCCGGCATTCCACCGCCCATGCCGTGATCATGGTGATGGTCGCCACCGCCTTCTTCTTCTTCGACGGGGATTTCGGTGACCAGCGACTCGGTCGTCAGCAACAGTGCGGCGACGCTGGCGGCGTTGGCCAGTGACGTCCGAACCACCTTGGCCGGATCGACGATCCCGGCTTCCAACAGGTCGCAATACTTTTCCGCGTTGGCGTCGTAGCCTTCGGTCTTGCCCTTGAGTTGCAACACGCGATTGACCACGACGGCACCGTCGAGTCCGGCGTTGTTAGCGATTGCACGCAGCGGTTGGTCGAGCACGTTTCGAATGATCCGAACGCCCAGCGATTCGTCACCCTCGATCGATTTCTCGAGTTTCTCAACCGCAGCCCGGCAACGCAGCAAGGTCGTTCCGCCGCCGGGAACGATGCCTTCTTCCAGGGCGGCTTGGGTTGCCGCACGGGCGTCGTCGATCAGCGCCTTGCGCTCTTTCATCTCCGTTTCGGTTGCGGCACCGACGTTGATCTGGGCCACACCGCCGGCCAGCTTGGCCAAACGCTCTTGCAGTTTTTCGCGATCGTAGTCGCTGTCGGTCTGCTCGATCTCACGTCGAATTTGCTCGACGCGTCCATCGATGTCCGACTTCTTACCGGCGCCACCGACCATGGTCGTCGCGTCGCTGGTGATACGGATCTTCTTGGCACGCCCAAGATCGGACAGCTTGACGCTTTCCAGGTCGATTCCGAGATCTTTGAAGATCGCTTTGCCACCGGTCAACGCTGCGATGTCGCCCAAGATGGCTTTGCGACGGTCGCCGTAACCGGGTGCCTTGACGGCAGCGGCCGAGATGATGCCGCGCATCTTGTTGACGACCAACGTCGCCAACGCTTCGCCTTCGACGTCTTCGGCGATCACCAGCAAAGGCTTCTTTTCTTTGCTGATCGCTTCCAACAGCGGAATCAGTTTCTTGTTGTTGCTGATCTTTTCTTCAAACAACAGCACATAGCAGTCTTCCAACTCGACCGACACTTCGTCTTGGTTGGTGACAAAGTGGGGCGACAGGAACCCGCGATCGAACTGCATGCCTTCGACGATGTCGACGTAGGTTTCGTTCGAGCGGCCTTCTTCGACGGTGATCACACCGTTCTTGCCGACTTTGGTGAAGGCATTGGCAAGGACGTCACCGATGGTCGGGTCGTTGTTCCCGGCGATCGTGGCGATTTGCTTGATTTCACTCTTGCTCTTTTCATTGACGGGCTTGGCGAGCTTTTTGATTTGCGCCGCGGCAGCCTCCACACCCTTGCTGATCCCACGCGAGAGCGCCATCGGATCGGCGCCGGTGGCGACCATCTTCAGCCCTTCGCGAAAGATCGCTTCGGCCAACACGGTCGCAGTCGTGGTCCCGTCCCCGGCGACATCGTTGGTCTTGCTGGCAGCCTCTTTGACCAACTGTGCCCCCAGGTTTTCAAAGGGGTCATCCAACTCGATATCTTCGGCGACGGTCACACCGTCTTTGGTCACTTTGGGCGATCCCCAGCCTTTGTCGAGCACCGCGTTACGGCCGCGTGGACCGAGCGTGCTCTTGACGGCTCGCGCCAGTTTACTGACGCCGGCCAACAGTGGCCCGCGGGCGTCGTCGTCGAAAACGATTTGCTTTGCCACGACGTTGTTTCTCCTGTGGTTTACAACGCACCTCGGATCGGACGCGGCTCAACCGAGCCGGCACGTCTGCCGAGGTGATCTATAAGGGGGAAATGGATTGGACCGGCGACCGTTTGCGCCGGAGGTGTTTCGTGCAGGCGGATCCGTTCCGTCGCCCAGACCCAACCGTGGTCCGGTTGGCCTGCTCTCGCGTCCCGTTTGGCAGGCGACGCAAATCAAAATCGGCGACGGAATGACAGTTCCGCTGAATGCCCGCCACGGATAGCAACCGGCGTGCCAAGCCGGCTTCTGCCCTGCAAAAAATTGCCGGTCTCCTCCGTTCTCTCCCATCGCAACTGCGAAGAAACGCCGTTGGGGAGCAAAAAATGGGGTGGGCCACGAAATTCGCAGCGGGGTCGGAGAGATTAACGCTCGTGCCACGTTGGCAGAAGGCCCCAAACCGAAAAGCCGCTCAGAATGTCGCTCCGACAGAGCCCCCACGGTCGCAACTGTCGCACCTCGCGCCCGAGATCCCCCAATCCCGTTACGACCGTCAAACGCCCGCCCAAAACGCTTTCCAACTGGCCAACTGGGGTCATCAAATCATTGACCAAACGCAATCTGCAGCGTCCACTTCTCCGGGAACGCTGTGGACTTTCCGCAACCGGGATCCCCCCAAACGATTGACTCGCCCCCAAACGCCGTTCACGGAATCGTCGCATGTCGACAGGCCGACTGCCCCTTCGCACCCTGACCACCACCCTCGTCGCCTCGCTCGTGTCGCTCTGCGGAGCCGACGCCTGTCAGGCCGGCTGCTTGGATTGGCTGTTCGGCCGCTCGGCGACCTACACCGCCAACTACCCCTACGCCTACCCGGTCCCGGGAACCCAGGCCGTCGCAACCCCGGTGACCACGGCGCCGATCACGTCCGCGCCGTTCACCTCCGGCGTCGTCCAGGCCCAACGCCCGGCCTACGGTGCCCCCCTGACCGCCGTGTCCGGGATGACCGCCGTGTCCGGAATGAGCACCGTCCAGTCGTTCGACAACCCGTCGGTGTACACGGGCATGCCGGTCAACCCGACGCCCCAGTACTCGGCTCAGTACTCGGCCCAGCGACTGCCGATCACCCGCTATGCTCCGACGACCGTCGTCGCGCCGCAATCCACCAACGCGTACCGCCTGCCGATCGTGTCCGGTCAGACTTACACGCAACCCTACACGACGGCCAATCGTGTCCCGATCAGCAGCACACTGCGAGGCACCGCGGGGCTCAACCCGATCTCCCCGGCGCCGGTCTACACGTCCAACTATCCCAGCAACGTCGCGCCGGTCACCTACAACGCCGCGCCCGCAACCTACGCCCCGCTCGTGCCGGTGGGACCGCAGCCGCCACGCCGCTTCGGATCGGGACTGGCAAGGTTCTTCAACTCGCTGCTGGGACGCAACACCAACTACGTCACGTCGTACTACCAAGCACCGATCACCTACTACCGACCTGCATCGATCGTCGATCCGACAACCGGAACGACCGTCACGGTTCAGCAACCGTGCAGCTCGTACGTCCAGCAACTGCAACGCGTGCCCTACAACTCGTCGCTGCCGCTGCAACCCGGAACCACGACGCTGCAAACCAATCCCGGCGTCTGCTCCACCCCGATGCTGGGCAACGCGTCGTCGCCATCCTCGTTCCCCCTGGCCGGAACCCCTGGCAGTTTCGCACCGCCATCGAGCGGCATCGGTCAAGTCGGCGGACAATTCGCCCCCGGCGATCCGGGCATCACGACGATCCCCTCGACGATGCCCGATGCCGGCTACCCCAACGCGGCACCGCTGACCGGCGGGACATCCGGAACCGGAGACGATGAACCGGTTCCACAACCGCGTCTGGAATCCGGCCGCCCCGAGCTGAACGGATCGGCCAATTCGGCGGCCTCGGACAACGGCTACCTGGACAACGCCTATGAAAACTCCTACCGAGACGATCCGTATCCCTACGGCGACTCCGGCTCCGACCCCAGCCAAACCGAAAGCGACGGTGCGGACGACCCGAATCGCCCCGCGATCCAATTGGATCCGCCGGTGACGCGTCACATGCAAACCCCGGACCCGAGCGGTCGATTCCGCCACAGCGAACAGTTCACGACGCGGACGCCACCCTCGATGGCCAAACCGCTCGCGCCTCCGGAATCCGATTCCAGCGCGTCCCAACTGAGCACCCTGCGACCCATCGGCGTCCCCTCCGGGCCGCCATCGATGACGGGCCCGATGGACCTGACGAACCAATCAGCCGAACCGGCTCCAGTTCACGAACCGGCTCCGACACGGCGCGTGATCCAGCCGCCTAGCACGCAACCCTTCCAAGCCCCACCGCTGCCGGCTCCGTCGGCTCGTGGTGCCGACCCCTCGGCGCTGTTTCGCAACACCGAATCATCGGCCTCCTCACGCAGCACGACGCGACCGCGAGTCAGCGTCCCCGTCCGCGAAGCGACCACGCGGCACCAAAACGTACGGCAAGTCGCTGCTTGGGAAGACACTGCCTGGGAGGAGACCACTCCGGCGATAAAAACGACGCCCGCGGCGCCGCATCACCCGGCCCCCGTCCAACGCGACAGCGGCGGTTGGTTGCCGGCACGCTAAGCCTTCGGTCTCGGGGCTTGTCAGTGGGATAGGCTTCCAGCCTGTCGTTGCAGCCTTGCCCTAACTGGACGCAGTTCCCACCGGTTGCGGCACGGGGCGTTTGTCGCGCGCACCCGCTCGATCCGGCCGAGGACATCCGCTAACGTTTTGATTTGAAGCCCCGGCGTGCTGCGGTCGCGCGATTCCAAGTCATCTCCACTCAAGCGGAAGGTCACGCAACGATGGACAATGCCACCATCGCGAATGTTTTTGATGAGCTCGCGGAACTGCTTGAATTCAAAGGCGAAAACCCGTTTCGCATCCGAGCGTACTCGCAAGGCGCCAAAGCCATCCGCGACCTGGACGAATCGGTGGCCGACATTGTCGCCGATCCGAATCAAAAGCTCAGCGACCTGGCCGGCATCGGTAAAACGCTCGCCGAAAAAACCGAAACGCTGCTGCAAACCGGCTCGCTGCCACAACTGGAAAAGCTCCGAGAGGAGGTCCCCGAGGTTCTGATCCAAATGGCGCGGGTGCCAGGTCTGGGTGCAAAGAAAGCCGCCAAGCTGCAGAAGGAACTGGACATCGACTCACTCGCCGACCTTCGCGCCGCTTGCGAATCCGGCTCGGTCGCCAAGATCAAAGGTTTTGGCGAAAAGACGGCCCAAGCAATCTTGGACGGCTTGTCGATTGCCGAACAAGCCGCCGAGCGAATCCGCTGGGCCGAAGGCGACGCGTTGGCCAAATCGATCGGCCGGCACATGGAATCCTGCCAGGCGATCGAGACCATGCAGTGGGCCGGATCCTATCGACGCGGTCGCGAAACCATTGGCGACCTGGACCTGTTGGTCGTCGCCTCCGATCGTGACGCCGCGATGGATCACCTGGAAGCTTACGGCGACCGATCGCAAACGATCGCCCGCGGCGACACCAAAATCTCGATTCGTGTCGGCAAAGCGTTCCAAGTCGACATGCGATGCGTCGATGCCAACCAATTCGGCGCGGCACTGCAGTACTTCACCGGATCGCAAGCCCACAACGTGCACACGAGGCGGATCGCCAAAGACAAGGGATTGAAAATCAACGAGTACGGCGTGTTCCGCGTCGAAGATGAAACGCAAATCGCCGGCGCCACCGAAGAGGACGTCTACGCCGCGATCGGTCTGCCGTGGATCGCCCCAGAACTGCGCGAGGACCGCAACGAATTCAAACAGGCCGCCGCCGGAGAGCTCCCCGAACTGATCACGCAAGACGACATCCGCGGCGACTTGCACATGCACACCACGGCAACCGACGGCCAGAACACGATCCGCGAAATGGCCGACGCCGCGATCGCGCGGGGACTGAAGTACATCGCGATCACCGACCACAGCAAACGTGTGACAATGGCGATGGGACTGGACGCCGATCGCCTGCGCGACCAGTGGGCGATGATCGATGAAATCCGGCCGGAGTACGAAGGGAAACTGGTGATCCTGAAGGGCATCGAATGCGACATTCTGGAATCCGGCGGGATGGATTTACCCGACGATGTTCTGGCCGAAGCCGATTGGGTACTGGCCAGCGTCCACTATGGACAACGTCAACCGCGCGAGAAAATCACCGAACGGATTCTCGGTGCGATCGAAAACGAACACGTCGACTGCATCGCCCACCCGACCGGCCGCCTGATCAATCGACGCCCGCCTTATGACGTCGACATGGACGCGGTGATGAAAGCCGCCGCGGCGGGCGGCACTCTGATGGAACTCAACGCCAACCCCGCCCGCCTGGACCTGAACGACGTGCACTTGGCCGCCGCGAAAAAGCTGGGCATCCCGATCGTCATCAGCACCGACGCGCACACCATCGACGGCCTGGACGTGGTGCAATACGGCATCAAACAAGCCCGCCGCGGAGGCCTGACCAAAGCCGACGTCGCCAACACCAAGACCTTCAAGCAGTTCGCCAAACTGCTGTAGTTTTCCGAAGTCATTCAACGATGTTCATAGGACCGATCGTAAAAGACACGGCAAAACAATGGGGGCAAAACAATTTCTGCCCCCATCATTCTGCCCCCATCATTTTGCCCCCATCATTTTGCCCCCATCATTTTGCCCCCATCATTTTGCCCCCATCGTTTTGCCCCCATCGTTTTGCCCCCCTCGTTCTGCCCCCATCGTTCTGCCCCCATCGTTCTGCCACGCCGATACGAACGCTCCCACGCCCCCTAAAACAACACGCAAATCGAACTGGGGACATAGACCGCGTCCCGGGTGAACTGCAACTCGCCGATGTCTTGATTGATCTTAAAAATCGCGACCGTGTTGGAAGCTTGACCGGCGGCCAAGACCCACTTGCCGGTCGGATCCAAATTAAAGTTGCGTGGCCACGCGCCTCGAATCGGTTCCACTTCGACCAGGCTTAACGTGCCCGTCGATGCGTCAACGGAATAAACCGTGATCGTGTCGTTGCCGCGATTGGCCGCGTAGACAAACTTGCCATTGGGATGAACGCGAATCTCGGAGGAACTGTTGAAGACCTCCTTCGCCTTGACTGATTCGGGCAATGTTTCGATCGTTTGGATGGGCGTCATCGCCCCGGCCTGGGCGTCGTAATCGAACACCGTGACCGAGAGTGCCAACTCGTTGAGCACGTAGATCGTCTTTTCATTTGGATGGAACTTCATGTGCCGCGGTCCACTACCGGGAGGACAGACTCCGTAACCGTGCGGCTGCAAGGTGGCGTTGTTCGTATCCAGCTTGTAGATGACGACCTTGTCCAGCCCCAGATCGGGAACAAAGGCGAAGCGATCGTCCGGTGAGGTTCCCGTCCAGTGGGCGTGCGCGGTGTCTTGACGGTTCGGGACCACGCCGGAGCCGATCGGGTGTTTTTGCAGATCGGTTCGTTTGACCAGGCCGCCCGAATCGTCCAGCGAAAAGCACGCGGTCGAACCCGCCCCGTACTGCGCCGACAAGACGACCTTGCCATCTCGACTGACCGAGACATGTGCCGCACCGCCGTCTCCGATCGGCACGCTACTGTCTTTGACCAACGTGGCCTCTCCGCCACCACCTTCAATCCGGTAGGCGACGATCGATGGTGTCCCGCCATCACTGGCAGCGGCATAAAGCATCTTGCCACTGGGGTGTTTCGCCAAGAAACCCGGGCTGCCGATCTCGGCCGCCAGTTCGACGTCGGTCAGCTTGCCGCTGTCGGTATCGAACCTCCCGTGATAAATCCCCTTGCTGGGTCCCCGTCGCGACGTCGAGGTTCCGAACCAAACATCGACGGTCTCGGCGCCGGCCGGGACAGAAAGAACAGACATCATCAGGAAACCTGTGCAAAGCGTGAGCGATCGAATCGAGAGAGACCAAGGGCGGAGTTTCATGGGAGTGTGTTTGACGTGGGGAAACGGGAGAGGGAGGACGCGAAGTGCGGTCGCAGCGTGAAACAGCAGCGGCGTGAAACCGCAGCGGCCGCCAGACATTCCGCACAACCGTCAAATTCTACTCAATTGTTCCAGCGGCGATTCCGATACCGTGAATGACAAGCTCTCTTTACGCACTTCACGAGATGGACGCATGCTGCGCGGACACATCAAATCATTCGCTCTTTACTCGCTCGCCACGCTACTGGTTGCCAGTCCCGTCACGGCGGCGACTCCCGGTGACGCGTCCCGTCGAGCGGCCGCGCGAGCCACTTCCGCGCGGGAGTCGGCTCCGGAAACCACGTCACGAAATGCGACAGCGCCGATTCGAAACGCGCTGGGTTTGCGTCCCATCGGCGAACAAGAACCGATCCGGCAAGTCGTCGGCAAGCAACCGACGGCTGCGAAAGTCGACCCGAATCGCAGCCTGTCGCTGATTCCCAGCCTGTTCGGTGTCAACCAACGAACAGCCGCGAGCAAGACGAGCACTCAAGCGCGGCCGGCCCCCCGAACCTCGAATCATCAAGCGGTTCAGTCCAAGGGCATCCTGAGCGACATCTTTGGAACACGCCCCGGCGGCGACGACAACGCAGCGCGTCCGGTCGAAACCCCCGCCCCGACGGTCGACTGGCAAGGCATTCCCTATCATCAAGCGCGATCGAAGTCGTCGGCCAAAGGCCCGACGCCGATTCGCGATCCGCGCCCCAATGAAACGCGATTCGGCGGGCCATCGCGACTCTCGACGCGCCCCTCGACGCCTTCACCGACCGATGCCACGCCGCGGATCAGCCCGGCGATTCCTCAGCCCCCGGCGCTGGCAGCTGCCCCGACAAGCCGTCGAACCGCTCCGGCCCAGGCCGCCCCCAGCCGAGCCCAACGCGACGACAACGCCGCGCTGTCGATCCTCTCGAGCAGCCGACGGTCCGGTCGCCGTGACGTGCCCACCCTGGACGCCTCCGAAATCGCCGCAGCCCAAAAAACGAGCGCTGCAAACAAAACCTTGGTGCCGAAAGTGGCCAAACGTGACGTCCCCACAGAGACCGCGCCAGAAGCACAACCCAAACCCCAACCCAAACTGCGACCTGCCACAACGGAGCCCGCGCTGGCCAAGACCGAAGCCAAACCGGTCACGCCGGCACCGGCCCCCGTCGAGCCCGCGCGTCAGCCCACGCCGCCCAAAACAACCCCGGCTGCCGACGTCGCGTTGAATCCACAGCCCAAATCGCAACCCGCGACCCAGCCCGCACCGCAGCCGTCGCCCCTTGCGACCTTGCCTGAATCCGAGGCGAGAACCGGGACCGGCACGGACGCGGCCCCCGCCGCACCGTCACAAGACAGCGAGACGATGATCGCTGCGGCCCCGCAGCACTCCGCACCCAAAACAAGTCCGACAGTCGAGGCTGATGTCGCTGCCCAGGCTGATGTCGCTGCCGCAACGCAGCCCGAGACCAACGCTGCAACCCCATTTGCCGACGCACCGATGCCGACGCAGCCCGAACCGGCCGACATCGCGTCCGCACCGGAAACCGAAGCCGCCCCAGCGCTGACCGCGCCGGCTGTCAGTCCCGTGACTGCCAAACCCCAGACGTTGACGGCGCCGGACCGGACGACACCAGCGGCGGAACTGGCGGCCACGCCCCAACCACAGCCGGTGCCACTGTCGCCGACCCAATCGTCGCCGACCCAATCGGCAACGCCGCAACTGGCCGCGCCCTCCATGCCGGTTCCCGCCGCACCCCAGTTCGGGCCGACGGGATCCGTTGCCGGACATCGCATCGGGCCGCCCGCGTCTTCATTCCAACCGCGGCCCCAACCCCAAGCCCACGCGGCCTTGAACCCGGCACACCTGCCGTTCGGCCCTGCGGCCGCCCCGATCGGCTCCGGCGTGACCGCCAGCGCCCAGACCGCAGCCGCACCAACGATCCCGACGGCACCGAAGGCGATCCCGACCGCGCCGTCGACGATCCCGACCGCGCCGATGACGGTCCAGCCGTACGCCCCGACGCAACCGATCTCACAAAACCCTTACATCTACGGGCACTATCCCTACCCGACGCCGCCGCAGCAGAACACTGCACCCTATGGCACGGCACAGCATAACGCTGCACAGCAAGGCACGGCACAGCGTAGCGCTGCACCGATTGCCACCCCGCAGCCCACCGCCGTACCGCAGCCCACCGCCGTACCGCAGCCCACCGCCGTACCGCAGCCCACCGCCGTACCGCAGCGCACCGCCACCCCGCAGCGCACCGCCGTACCGCAACTCGCTCAGCAACCGGCCATCTCCGCCGGGCCCGATCGGCACGACGCACCCACGATCCCCTCGTCACAGACGCGCCCCGGCGGCAGCCACCTGGGTGCTCCCATGGCCTCCATGCCCGCGCCGCACGCCAAACCTGTCTCCGCACCGCCGCCGCAGCCCGCACCGCCGGCCGCGTCCGCCATGGCGACCGATCAACCGTTCCAAGCTCCGTCCCAGCCCCGACCGACCGCCAGCGATGCGACAGCGAACCAGCTTCTCGCCGGAGAAACCGCAGTCGCCTCGGAACTGCCGGGACTGCGCGTGGTCACCCACGGTCCGTCCAGCGTGATCATTCGGCAAACGCACGAGTTTGAAATTCGTGTCGAGAACCGCGGTTCGATCGACGCGGAAGGATTGATGATCCGCGCCGTCGTTCCCGACTGGGCAGACATCAAAGGGCAAAGTACGACCCGGGGCGACATCGACAGCCAAGGTCTCAAAGCGGGCGACCGCCTGGTCTGGACCCTCGACACGCTGCCCGCCGGCAAGACCGAAAAACTGTTCCTGCGGCTGCAAGCCCGCCAAAGCGGTACCCATCGATTGGATGTCGACTGGACCCTGACGCCCCAGACCAGCGTCGCAAAGGTCCACGTCCGCGAGCCCCTGCTGGACCTGTTGATCGAAGGCCCCGAGGAAGTCGTCTACGGCGAATCGCAAACCTACAAGGTCCGCGTGCTCAACCCCGGCGACGGTCTGGCGCCCAACGTCGTGTTCACCCTGTCGCCCAATTCATCGACGCCGCAAACACAGCGAATCGGTGACATCCCCAGCGGCAAAGAAGCCCAGTTCGAAGTCGAACTGACGGCCCAAGACCTCGGCGACTTGAAAATCCACGGCCTCGCGGCCGGTGACCTGGGACTGAAGGCACAAGCCGAAAAGACCATTCAGGTTTCGGCCGCCGAACTGGAAGCCGTCCTCGCCGGCCCCGAAGCAAAGTACCAAAACACCGAAGCGCTCTACCACCTGCAGATCAGCAACAAGGGCAAGGCGACGTGCAAGAACGTCACCGCCAGCCTGGGACTGCCGCCGGGAATCCACTATCAAGGCGGAATCGACGTCGCGCGAAAACAGGGCACCAAGCTGACCTGGGAAATCGAATCGCTGCCGCCGGGTGCGTCACGTGATTATGAATTCTCGTGCACGATGGTCTCGCCCGGAAAACAGACCTTCGATTTCACCGCCAACGGCAGTGCCGCGGGCAAAACGGCCGTCGCCCTGGACACCCAGGTCGAATCGATCGCGGACCTTGTGATGACCTTGCAAGACCCCGCCGCTCCGGCACCGGTCGGTTCAGAAGTCGTCTACGAAATCGTGATCAAGAATCGCGGCAGCCGCCAAGCCAACGGCGTCCGTGCGATCGCACAGTTCAGCAACGGCATCGAACCGCGTCGCATCGAAGGCCATTCGGGGCAAGTCCTGACCGGCCAAGTGTTGCTGGACCCGATCGAAACGATCCGCCCCGGCGAAGAGATTCGCATCCGTGTGATCGCCGAAGCCGAAAGCGAAGGGCACCACCGTTTCCGAACCGAAATCCGCTCCGGCGAAACCGTTCTGGTGGCCGAGGAAGCGACGCAGTTCCTGAGCAAACGCGGCGAACGCGTCAGCCGACGAAGCTCCAGCAGCAGCCGCTAACGACCGGCCCGCCCAAACGTGGCGTAAGCTTTCAGCTTGCGTGCAATGCATCAACATTGACGCCAAGCGGGGTGTTTTTTGTTAGCGGCAGGGCGCCAGCCCTCCGGTCTTTCGCGGTGTTTTTGAAACGCGACCGGACGGCTCGCACCGTTCCGCTAACACCTTCGGAGCCAAAGTCGATGGTTTCCAGCTGTGCTTGCCCCACGGGTGAACTGGAACAGACCACAATGTTTTTCCATCGGCGGGTCAATTTCTGCGCAGAAGTCTCCCGACACAGGCTCTTGCTCCCTAACACCTCAACACGCCGCCCCCCAAAACGCCCCTGACCCGTCGCATGCGAACTCTGCTTTCTATCGCCCTGGCCGCTTCGCTATGCTTTGAATTCCATCATCATGTGGGCCATTCCGAGGACCCGATCATGGCGGAAACCTCCAATTTCAACGTGCCGCTGAAAACCACCCATTTCAACCAAACGTGGACGGACCATTTGTGGCGTGACGGGTACCGCGTGCAACAAAACGCTTTGACAGGGCACTGGCGATTGATCGACGCCGACAGTTATCGCCGTGCCTGGGGCAGCAAACAACAATGCGTCGATTCGCTCAATCAGAAATGCCCCAAGACCGCCCAGGCGACCGCCAAGCACCACGTGATCCTGCTGCACGGATTGATGCGGACCTGTGGCAGCATGCAAGCGCTGGAAACGCAACTCAGCGAAAACGAGTTCCCTCACACGATCCGATTCTCCTACGCCAGCACCCGCGGTTCGATCGGAGACCACGCCGCCGCACTGCGTGAATTGCTCGAAGACCTGCCCAGCGGCGACACGTTTAGCTTTGTCGGTCACAGCATGGGGAACATCGTGGTGCGTCACCTGATCGGAGACCTGCAAGCCGATGGCGACCCGAAACAGATTCTGTCACGCTGCGAATCGATGGTCATGCTTGGGCCGCCCAACCAGGGCGCAATGATCGCCCAGCGTCTGGCGCCGACCAAAGTCTTTGGCTGGGTCACCGGTCAAGGCGGCATGGAACTCGGAGCGAACTGGAAGCAACTGGCGCCCAAACTGGCCGTTCCGCCGTTCCCGTTTCACATCATCGCCGGCGATGTCACCACCCCGGTGGCCAATCCGCTGGTTGACGGCGTAGGCGACTTTGTGGTCGGGATCGAAGAAGCCAAATTGGACGGCGCCAAGAGCTTCACAACCGTTCCCGTGCTGCACAGCTTCCTGATGGACAACGCCGACGTGATGGAAAAGACGATCCAACTGCTCAAGCACGAGGCCTCGCCGTCGATCGATTGAAAGACCGGAGGGCTTGCGCCCTGCCGCTAACCATCAACGATACGGGTTCGCGGAACGGCGCGAGCCGTCCGGTTGCGCATCAATAACAGCATGGAAACACCGGAGGGCGCGCGCCCTGCCGCTAACCATCAACGATACGGTTAGCGGAACGGCGCGAGCCGTCCGGTTGCACATCAATAACAGCATGGAAACACCGGAGGGCTCGCGCCCTGCCGCTCACAATCAACGATACGTGTTAGCGGAACGGCGCGAGCCGTCCGGTTGCACATCAATAACAGCATGGAAAGACCGGAGGGCTCGCGCCCTGCCGCTCACAATCAACGACACGGGTTCGCGGAACGGCGCGAGCCGTCCGGTTGCGCATCAATAACAGCATGGAACGACCGGAGGGCGCGCGCCCTGCCGCTCACAATCAACGAGACGGGTTCGTGGAACGGCGCGAACAAACATCGCGCCGGTTGGTGGCAACGCACCTAAAAAACGAGCCTCGACTGAGACAGTCGAGGCTGCGTTGAAAACCCTTCATGCATGGCGTCGATCAAACGACGCGAGCGGCGACTCAGTCGCGAGGCCGACGGCTACCGCCGCCACCACCACCACCGCTTCCGCCACGACGGCGTCCGCTTCCGCCACGACGCCGCGGGCGGTCACCGCCGTCGCCATCACCACGGTCGCCGCGATCACGATCGCCACCGCGGTCGTCGCCTTGCTCGGCAACCATCGCGGCGATCTCGTCCTCTTCGCCCAACTCTTCGAGCGCTTGACGACGACTCAGCTTGACGCGGTCATGTTCGTCCACATCGATGACCAAGACCTTCATCGCGTCTCCGACGCGAACCACCTTGTCGATGCTGCTGATGTAGCCGCTGCTCAACTCGCTGATGTGACACAGTCCATCGCGTCCGGGCAGGATCTCGACGAACGCGCCAAAGTCTTTGATGCTGCTGACGATGCCGTCATAGATCTTTCCGATTTGGACCGTCGCGGTGCAGGCTTCGACCTGACGCATCGCTTCGGCGGCAGACTCTTTGTCGTTGCCGGCGACCAAAACCGTACCGTCATCATCCACTTCGATCACGCACCCGGTCGTCTCTTGGATCCCACGGATGTTCTTACCGCCCGGACCGATCAAGGCACCGATCTTGTCCGACGCAATGCGGGTACGCAACAGTCGCGGGGCCGTTGGAGCCGTTTCGCGGCGGGGACGCGGGATCGTCGTCAGCATCTTTCGCAAGATTTCGATGCGAGCTTCACGCGACTGCTTCAACGTCGCACGAATGATCTCTTCGCTGATCCCGGTGACCTTCAAGTCCAACTGGATCCCGGTGATGCCGTTTTGCGTGCCGGCGATCTTGAAGTCCATGTCGCCGAAGTGGTCTTCGCTGCCCAGGATGTCGGTCAGCAAGACATACTCGTCTTCTGAATTACGCACCAGCCCGACGGAGATTCCGGCGACCGGGTTGCTGATCGGGACCCCCGAGGCCATCAGGGCCAAGGTGGCACCGCAAACCGACGCCATCGAGCTACTGCCGTTGGACTCGGTGATGTCACTGATCACGCGGACGGTGTAGGGGAATTCATCGGCGGCCGGAAGCACCGGCGCGACGCTGCGTTCGGCCAGGCAACCGTGCCCGATCTCACGACGGCCCGGTCCTCGGATCGGTCGACATTCGCCGACCGAAAAGGACGGGAAGTTGTAGTCGAGCATGAACTTCTTGCTGAACTCGTCATGCAATCCGTCCACTCGCTGTTCGTCACGCGCCGTCCCCAGCGCCACGGTGATCAACGCTTGCGTTTCACCACGCTGGAACACGGCCGAGCCATGGACACGGGGCAGGACGTCGGTTTCGCAGTGGATCTGACGCAAGCTGGTGTTGTCGCGGCCGTCCGGTCGAGTTCCGGCGACAATCAGATCACGAGCCACCTTGCCCTCCAAATCATGCCAAACCGACTTGAATCGCTTGGTGCAAATCGCGCCTTCGGCGTTCGGATCGGGAATCATTTCGGCGATCGCCTTGTCACGCAGTGCGCTGACCGCGGCGGCGCGTTCTTGCTTGCCGGAGGTTTGCATCGCGGCTTTGAATTCGTCGTAATAACGCGACGAAATTTGGCCCATCAACCCGTCGTCTTCCGGCGGGGTGTACTCGACCTTTTGCGGGTTGACCTTCTGGTACAGCTCGTCTTGAAGATCAATCACGTCGCGGATCGCGGCGTGGGCGAACTGAATCGCCTCCATCATGTCTTCTTCCGGCATCTCGTTGGCGAAACCTTCGATCATCGCCACCTGCTCGCGGGAACCGCTGACGATCATGTCCAGTTCGCTTTCTTCCAGATCCGAGTTGCTCGGGAAAGCGACCAATTCGCCGTCGACCTTGCCGACTCGGACCGAAGCGATCGGCCCCAAGAAGGGCAACGGGCTGATGTGCAGCGCCGCACCGGCTCCATTCATCGCCAACACGTCGCCGTCGTTTTCCTGGTCGCTGGCGACGACAAATGCCTGGACCTGAACCTCGTCCATGAAACCTTCCGGCCACAGCGGACGAATCGGTCGGTCCATCAATCGCGAACTCAAAATCTCTTTCGTCGACGGGCGGCCCTCACGCTTCAAAAACCCGCCGGGGAACTTCCCGGCCGCCGCGAATCGTTCGCGGTAATCACACATCAATGGGAAAAAATCGATTCCCTGTCGCGGGGTACCGCTGGCCGCAGCGACCAGAACGACGGTCTCACCGTACTGAACCAACACTGCACCGGCGGCTTGCTTCGCCAATTGACCGGTCTCGAACGACAACACATGGCGTCCGATTTTCTTTTCGACGCGAACTTTATTCACAGTCACTTTACTTTCCTTCCTGCAACTACAACTACAACAAAATTACTTCGGTGACCGACCGGCCCGATTGCCCGCGGGTGCCCGAAGTCATGAACGATGATTGAACCGTTTTCGACCAACCGATCGAAATCAGAACGCCCCCGATGCGAATGGACACTCGCCGGCACGGTCCGACGCCAGCGAGCACGATCAGGCGCGATAGAGAAAAGGTCCTGTCCTGGTGGGGAAGAGGTCGCAATCACCCACGACAGCGGCAAGCACAGCGCTTGCCGGACCCCGCCCGGCGATTGGCATCGAGGCCTTCCGGGCGTGAAGAAGAGAGCGAGAAATCAATCTCAGGTCGCCGCGATGGCGACTCTTGGCCGAAGCCTTCGTCACGCCAGAGCGGCCGAACCCGGGCTACTTACGGATGCCCAGCTTTCCGATGATATCTAGGTACCTCTGCGGGTCTTCCCCGCGGACGTAGTCAAGCAAGCGACGTCGACGGCTGACCAAACCGAGCAATCCGCGACGCGACGCGTAATCTTTATTGTGCGTCCGCATGTGCTCGGTCAGACCGTTGATTCGCTCGGTCAAAATCGCGATCTGAACCTCGGGAGAACCAGAATCGCCGTCATTTGCACCGTGTTCTTTGATGACTTCAGCTTTTCGCTGCTTCGAAATCGTCATTTCGTACTTACTTTCAAACCAATTTATTGTTTCGTGTCTGATTTACGGTCCGGTAGTTTACCGACACCGCCCAATACCGCAACGGCAAAAAAACAGGTTCCAGATTTGAGGTTCCAGATTTGAGGTTCCAGGTTCCAGGTTCCAGGTTCCAGGTTCCAGGTTCCAGGTTCCAGATTTGAGATTTCAAATGCTCTGACTCTCACGTTCTCGATGGCTCGAACGCCAAACGGTTCCCCCCATCCCCGGTGACATTGGAATCGACACAACCTAAGAAACCCTCCCTGACAGGGAGGGTCGAGCGAAGCGAGGGGAGGGTTGAGCACGTATGGCTCGCCTGGAGAAGTCATCCGATTCCCAACCTAAGGCCGACCATTCAAAAAACCCCTTTTCCGACCAACCATTGCCTCACCTCGCCGGCCATCGCCTCGACACTCGTGCCCGCCCCCCCGTCTAGGCGAATCTCCGGCGACTCGGGGGATTCGTAGGGATCGCTGATCCCGGTGAAATGCTTGATTTCGCCCGCCCGGGCCTTCTTGTACAACCCCTTCGGATCGCGTGCCTCGCACACCTCCAACGGCGTGTCAACAAACACCTCCACGAAATCACTCGCCCGCCCCGCCTCGGCGACGATCTTTCGCACCCGGTCGCGGTCTCGACGATAGGGACTGACGAACGCCGTCAATGTGATCAGCCCCGCCGAAGCCATCAGGGCCGCCACGTTGCCGATCCGCCGGATGTTTTCCTCTCGATCCACGGCACCAAACCCCAAACCGAACCGCTCGGCAAATTCGGCCCCATGCTCGGGCTGCAACACCGCCGGCGGCGCACACAATCCATGACGCACGTTGTCGCCATCGAGTAACGTCGTCGCCCGCCCCTCGGCCACCAACATCGCGTCCAACGCGTTGGCAATCGTGCTCTTGCCACACCCACTCAGCCCCGTGAACCAAATCACACAGCCCTGCTGACCGAGCTGACGCTCGCGCCGCTCGCGGTCCACACTGTGCTGGTGCCAAACGATGTCTTTCGAAACGTCCATTCAGTTTTTTCCTTGTCGCTGTCTCTCGTACCGCGCCCGTCAGCGTACTCGACGCCGCCCAAGTCCTCCACCACGACAACTCGCCCTGAACCGTGGAGATGGCATCGCTATAATTGAACCGCTCCCCCAATCCCCCAGGATCTCCCGCACCCAGGATTTCGAAATGTCCGCCGCAGCCAAGTACCTTCCGCACTACACCGTGGAGGACTACCAGCACTGGGAAGGCGATTGGGAACTCTGGAATGGGATCCCGATCTCGATGAGCCCCAGCCCGTTCGGGAAACACCAAATGGTGCTCGTCAACTTGGTCTCGGAACTACGCCTTGCCCTTCGCTCGGCCAATTGTGACGCAACGGCATTGTGCGAGATCGACTGGGTGATTGCTGACGACACCATCGTGCGTCCCGATGCCGTCGTCGTCTGCGGACCGCCCCCCAGCGGGCACGTGAAAAACATACCGGCGATCGTCGCAGAAATCGTTTCACCGTCGACGGCCGATCGAGACCGAATCCACAAGAAAACGCTCTACCACGAATCCGGAGTCGGCGTTTACTTGATCCTCGACCCGGAAACAAAATCCGTCGAGGCCTACCGATACGCTGCGACCGGATTTCAGACCCTGAATGCGTCAACCGAATTGACGTTGACCCTCTGCGACGATTGCGAGATCAAACTTGATCCGACAAGCTTCTTCAAACGCTAGAATCCGGTGGGATAGGCTTCCAGCCTGTCATTCCCGGCGTCGACAGGCTGGAAGCCTATCCCACTTACTTTCCGTGCGTTGCTAAAGTGTTCCGCGGCACCCACCCGCTCATGAACTGGCGCTGCGGTAGCTCAGCAAACTCTTGCGAAACATCCAGCGACTGGCCCACAAACTGAACACGGTCATCACCGCCGCCCAAACGATGTACCACTCCGAGCCTTCTTCGCGGGCGACCAGCGGATCGGCCAAGATCCGGGCAGGAACGTTCACCACCAACAGGATCGGGATCACAAACGTGAACAGACCGAACAGGGGCTTGCCCAGGTAGCCGCGGTTGTAAATCTCCATCGGATAACGGCTGAAATTGGTGATGTAAAACCAGAAATTATACAGCGACTGATTGCGTCCCAACCAAACACTCGTCGCACTCAACGCGATCATCACGCTGTACATGATGAAGATTCCACAGAGCAGAAACACGACGTACAGCAGCACGGACAACAGCGACGGCACCATCGGATCGACCTCGCGATGGGCCAGATTCCAGAGCGAGACCGCGGCGATCACCCCGCCGGCAAAGAAGTTCGACAATTGACTCCAATCGACCCGCCGAAACGAAATCAGAAACTGCGTGTCGATCGGCTTCAATAACGCAAAATCCAATCCGCCGGTTCGAATCATCTCGCTGAATTCCTGGGCGTTGGGCATAAAAAACGCCTGCACCAACGAATTGATGAACCAGGTCGTCGCGATGAACAAAAAGAATCGATCGCGGTCCCACCCCGTGCCCTCTCCGATCGAGCCGGTGTGCTCGAAGATGATCAAGTAGAAACCGACGTTCATCGCGGTCCAGCCCAGGCTGCTGACGCACTGCAAGAAAAAGTTCAAACGAAACGTCATGTCACGCACCAGACTGTTCCGCGCGAAGGTCGCAAACACGCGGCCGTAACGGCGTAGCTCTTCCATCGAACTCAACCTCCAAAACCGCTGTAGCGTTTGACCCCGCGCGCATAGGCGACGCGGCACAAGATGATGAAGAACACCAACCACCCGGCCTCGATCCACATTTCCATGGCAAGCTCGTCCTCCGGAATCTTCTCCAGGAAGATCGCCGCGGGGAAATAGGCCAGGTACTTGAACGGCAACCAATTCACCACCATCAACACACTCTCGGGCAACATCGTCAACGGAAACATGTGACCGGACAGAAAGAAGCTGAACAACATGATCACGAACAACAACGAACTGACTTCCAAAAACCAGAACCCGATCATCCCGATCGCCGCTTCCAAGAAAAAACCGATCAAAAACCCCATCACCAACGAACCACAAAACGCCAAGAAAACCGGCAGACTCGGCCAACCACCGACGAAGTAATCGCGCGCCAGAAAAAAGACCAACGCGAACGGGGCGACCGCGATCGCGTAATAGGCCAACTTGTGGGCCACGCGGGTGAGCAACAGAAACGCGATCAAATCGATCGGCTGAATCAAAAACCGCTTCACTTCCCCTTCGCGGATTTGCTGGGCAATCCCGGACGCCAGCCCCGGCATACTTGAGAACGCGCGGGCGATCATCGTCAGCAAGTAATACGCCACCATGTCGCGGAAACCAAATCCGCCGATCTCCGCCGCCGAATCCCCTTCGGGGTCTCCGATCGAATCAAACACGGCATACCACAAAAAGATCTGCGTGATGATCGGCAGGAAACGCATCAGCGTGCCGAGCGCGAAATCGCCGCGATACACCAAACGTTCACCTAACGATGTCTTCAAGATCATCCACCAAACCGCGACCCGGTGCCCAAACGTGGGGGCCGGCAGCGGCGGAAAGTCGTCGGCGGTCACAGAAGCGGCAGACAAAGCAATCTCCAACGGATAGGGAAAATCAACGACATGTTCTAACGGTCCGACTCCCCTTCGCGAAGGACCGTTCACGAGTCTCCCCGTGGCGTAAGCTTCCAGCTTGCGTTCCCCACCCGTGGCGTAAGCTTCCAGCTTGCGTTCCCCACCCGTGGCGTAAGCTTCCAGCTTGCGTCCCCCACCCGTGGCGTAAGCTTCCAGCTTGCGACTCCCGCCGCCTCGCGGCGTAAGCTTCCAGCTTGCGATCCCCCCACGACTTGTCCAAAACCTCGCCCTAACGCTTCGCGCGCCCCAAATGCCGCCCCACCAAAACCAGCACCAACACGACCGCACCGACCCCCAGCGCCGGCCAAGCGATCGACACGCGTTCCAACAGCACCAGCGGTAACGCGATCGTCAAAATCCCGCCACCGATGAACGGTGCCGACAACGGTGCCGCGAGCGCATAGTCGCTCGCCGCACCCGTTTTCAGTTCCGGATCGACGACACGCAACAACACAAACCCCGTCGCCGTCGTGCCGGTCGACATGCCGTAGTTGATCAACGCCAGTGGAAACCAATGCTCTCCAGGCAATACCCAGCGAGACAGGACCATCAAACAGATCGCCGTCCAAATTGCCCCACAAACAAACAAAATCGAAAACGGCCCGATCAATGCCGCCACGGCGCTGAGCTTCAACGACGTGATCGCGGCGACCACCAACACCTCCATCGCCGTCGAACTGAGCCGCTCGATGGTCGCCGAATCGACGCGATGGGACTGCCCCAGCGCACGCAGGACGCGGCGAACCAGCCAGCCGCCGAACATCGTGTAGATGAACAGTGGAAAATCCATCACGTTGCTCGCCGCCATCCGCTTGGACAACTCTGCGTCGCCGCCCTTTGCCCCCGAAGCCGCCCCCGCCCCGAGCGCCATGTCGATCTGCCCCGCCAGCCCCAGCACGGCCGTTTGCATCAGCATTCCCACACCGACGGCCAAGGCGACCCAGACGACCTGCAGCAGCAGCGGATCGATTGCGTCCGATGACGTGGTTTGAAACCCGATCGGCTGCTTCGGCTGTGGCTTGCTCGGCGAGGAAGATTCCGCCGAATCACCGCGCAACCATCCCAGCCGCGCCGCCACGTTGATCCAGAAAATGCCGCTGACGACACCATAGACCAGCCCGCACGTCGCCATCAGCAACCCCAGATCCAAACCGGCCTCCAAGCCAACGTGCGGGCTGCTCAATACCTGCCCCATCGCCGCCGCCGTGCCGTGACCACCGGCGAACCCCGTTTCGATCAACATGCCGAACGAATTGGGCACGTCATAGAGCGGCTGAATCAACAACCACGTCGCCCACAATCCGACCATCGTCTCGCCGAGCACGATGATCCAGACCATCAATCCCTGACGGCCCACGCGTCGCGCGGTGGAATCATCGTGCGGTCTCGGGCTGCCGCCGGATTGCTGCAACATCATCGCCGCAAACACCACGGCGATCAGCGGTCCCGGCCAACTGGCCAAGGTCGCATTGACCTCCGCCGTCTTCGCCGCGACGACGTCACCGCCCCATCGCCCCAGCAACGTGACCGTCGATAACCCGACAAACCCGGCAACCACCGATCCTGGAATGAACAGCACCCGCAACGCAGCGATCGATTGCCGCAAGACGACACCGACCAACAACAAAATCGCAACGGCCGGAATCGCCCAACTCATCCGGCGGCCAAATCGCGACGCGACGCCTCCACGCCGCCCCGATCCACGCCGCCCCGATCCACACCGCTGGGATAACCGGTCCGTCGTCCCACGATCTCCGGTCGCCCCAAACACCGGTTGGTCAATCGAGCGACCTCGTCCGGTTCGGTGATCTCTGAAAGAGTCTGGGGGTCACCACTTGGGGTCTGCCCGATCACCAGAATTCGAGCCCCCACCTTCAGAAACGTCACACGTGTTTTGGCGTCGATCGCCGCGCTACCGAGATTTCGCAGCACATCCTCCGGCAAGGCGCCGGCGAGTGTTCCAGACGAACCATAACGACGTGAAATCCAAACCAGCCCGCCGAAAATGGCCAGCACCACCAACAGCGAACTGACCGTGGTCACGACCGGCCCGGCCAACGTTCCTCCCGCCGCCTGTCCCTCGTTCGCCGCGGCGTCCGACACCATCAAGTCGGGGAACTCATCGGCCAACTCGTGAACGACCGAGGCGTCATGCACCTGCCCGACCGAAGTCGAGCGCTCAGGAACCGTCGCCACGGGGTTGCGATAGACCGAGTGCCCCTGCGGCGGCGATTGTGCGTGGGCGATGGTTGTGCAGTGTGACAGCACAAGCGCGGCGAAACAGGCAGAAACGCGAAACAGGGGATTTACCATTGGATCCATTCGTCGGTTGAACTCGGCCGTAGGATGCGACGCGATCGAACGGTCCTGGACGCCGGTCCGGCTACCGCATTGTCTCGCCTAAATCGCCCGATAAATCAAGTGCAGTCTCATCCGCGCCGGGGCTGATAAAGGTCCAGATCGGCCCGTCCGCCCAGCGAGGCGTAGACGGCCACGATTTCTTTCAGCCCGCTCCAAAAGTCGGCTTCGGCATCTCCCGTTTGCTGCCGGCCGACCGCAAACAGGTAATCGGCGGGCAGGGAAAACGAGCGGCTGATTTCCTCGCCATCGGCACCGGTTGCCACGATGACGGCTTCGAAGTCAGCCGACGTCCCGTCATCAAAGGTCAACTGAAAATCAGGCGGCACGTCATCATCATCCCCCGTTTCTTCGGCCGCTTCGTCCTCCGCACCGGAAGCCTCCAACCCCATCGCCGTCACACGGACGGGACAGCGGAGACGACCGCGCAGCAAATCGGTTTCCGTCAACGGCAACCAGACCCGGTCGATCCATTCGCCGATTGACAGCGGCAACGGCTGGGGGTCGGCATCACCGGCCTGAGCCTCCAACGCCCCCCTGGCCAACGGTGAAACACATCGATCGGGCATCATCGGGATCGGCTCGTCGCGTTTTTCTGCGATCGAATGAGCCACCCCCACCGCCTCAAACAGCGTCACGTCATAACCCAGAAAGCGACCGTACAGCGCCGCTTCAATGCCCAGCGGCCCGGCACCGATCACGGCGATCGATCCAGGCGGTTCCAAGGTCGCGGTCGTTTCAGTCATCACATCTCCATAAAAAGGGGCGTACACGAATGGCACGGGCAGAAGCGTTGGTGTGCAGGCTTTAGCCCAATACCGCTAAGTTAAGCACGGTTTCCTCAACTCGGTGCCCGTAGGCTCGCGCCAAACGGCTGATATTCGTTTGACATCAGCCGGTTCGCGCCAGCGTCCGGGCCTCCCCGTCGGGCTTAACTTAGCGGTACTGGGCTTTAGCCGCCCATTATCGCTGCGTCGCAGCGAAAGGGAATCGCCTACAGGCTAGACACCGACGGTGACTGAATCCCGTTTTACGAATGCCCGCCCCATTCGGGGCGGACACCCTTTTCATTCGGACACCTTGTTCATTTGTTTCCCGACGGAAAACGGTTGCAGGTCGATCGGCGGCTGGTCACCGGCCATCACGTCGGCCAGGCACGTGGCGGTTCCGGGCGAAAGATGAATGCCGCTGCGGAAATGTCCCGTCGCCACAAAGATCGAATCGCTATCGGGCAATTTGCCACAGATCGGGAATCCGTCAAACGTCAACGGCCGCAGACCGGACCAGGCAGCCAGCTCTCGTGCTCGTTTCAGCGGCGGACAAACCCGGTGGGCAAATTCGCGAAACTCCGCAAGCATCGCCGGCGTCGTCCCGCGGTGAAACCCCACCTCTTCTTCGCACGAACCGACCAGCACGGCACCGTCGCGTCGGGGAACAAAATAGCGTTGCCCCAGATTGATCACACTCGACAGAACCGGCGTCTCGGTCTTCAGCAGCAACACCTGACCGCGGACCGGCACCAAACTGGTCGCCAGCTTCAACCGCTCGGCCATCAAACCGCTCCACGTGCCGCCACAAACCACCGCCTGCCCGGCGTGCACCTGACGTCGCGGCTGATGCCGACCTTCCACCGAAATCGTTACGTCCGACCCGACCTCGCTGAGATCAACCACACTCGACTGATCGAGGAACGTCACCCCCAATCGATCACAGGCGCCGATCAAAGCTTGCAAGAACAGCGGCGGACAAATCTGGTATTCATCGGGCACCCACCAGGCCCTGGCATGCGGCGCGCTCTCGGCCCAATTCGCCAGCGCCGGCTCGGCCGAACTCAACTCCCCGGGCGTCCTCTCCTGGCACTCGATCGACAACTCACGCCAGAACGAAACCATGCCCACCATCGATGCGGTTTCACCGGCCGTGTCCGACAGATACCATCCGCCGCATCGCGCCAGTTGCGAATCCACACCGGACTCCGCCTTCAACCGTTCCACCAGCTCGGGAAACAGCCGGTGACTGAGTCCACGCAGGCGATCCATCGGATCGGTCGCACTGTCGAGATTGGCCGGCGGAAGAATGCCCGCTGCCGCCCACGACGTGGCGGATCGAAACGGCGTGCGGATCGAACAGGCATCGGTTTCCACGACGACCAATCGGTCCCGATCGATGACCGTCACCGCCCGGCCGCGACGGGCCAATTCATACGCCACTGTCAATCCGATGGCCCCGGCCCCAATCACCACCACGTCCGTCTTCATGCCATCCCCCGCTGCGACACCGCGTGTTCGACGGTCCGAAACAGCGACGGGTAACGCGTCTCACCCGCGCACTGCTTCAATTGGTTCACCAAGTGCTGCAACTCCTTGATCGTGTCGACATCTTCCATCGGGGGTAACGTTGCCACACGCAAGCCAACCTGCTGGGCGCGGTGACACGTCAGATCGAACACCGAATCACTGCTCCAAGGCATCTCGTCCATCAGCCCCTGATACACATCCCGCCACGGGCCTTTCAAACCGATCAAGTAATAACCGCCGTCGATCGCCGGCCCCAAAACCACGTCGTGCTCCCCGAGCAACTCTCCGGCCCGGTGGACAACCGCAGCGTCCAGCAGGGGACAATCGGCACCGACCAGTACCCGATCGACATCCGATTCGGTGGCTTGCATGAACCACGCTTTCATCCGAGCCCCCAGATCACCTTCGGTCTGAAATGTGATCCCCCAGCCTTCGGGCAACAGCGCCGCAAAATCTGCCTGCCGCTCGCGGGGCGTGATCACAAACGAACGCTCTTCCGCGACGGCAGCCAGCTGCCTGGCCAGATGCTGACAGAAGGCCCGATGCACGTCGGCCGCTTGGCGCATCCCGATGGCGGCGCCCAGCCGGGTTTTCACCTGTCCCGACGCCCAGTACTTGGCCATCACGCCGAGAATCAGTTTTCGGCCAGAACTTCGATGCATCCAAACCAACGGATTCGAGAGGGGTGATGAAGGGTCATGCAGACGGAAAGACGACGCGCATTATCCGCCCCAAGGCGTTCTTGAGCACCCCAGGGAAACGTGACCGGGCGAATTCTCAAGACGACGAGACCTCCGTCCCCGGCCCATCTCAACCGCTAAAACCAAACCTCGCGTGACATTTACCGCGTCGGATTCCCTCTGTTTGGTGTGATTGTTGCCGTCGATGCGGTTACCATACGAGTTGGGCGTGCCTGGATGTCGCAGCAACTTTATTTGTGAAAATCGTTTTCCGATTTTCCGCGTTCCTCTCCAATGAGGCCCGCAAGTTGCGTAGACTTCTCGTCTCGCCAAAATTGATACCCTGGAAAATCTGGCCCACTGCACCACGAATCCTGGTGTCGCCAGACCACCAACACGGTCACTTATGTCGGAACCGTCGCCCCAAAAGTTTCTTGAGCTGGTCGAGAAAAGCCGCCTGGTTGACCCAGTCAAAATGAAGCGGTTGCTGGAGAAGGTTCGCGAACACTACGACGGCGGGCTGCCGGCAGACGCCAAGACGTTGGCCCGACTGTTCGTCAAGAACGGCTTGCTGACCGAGTGGCACAACGAAAAGTTACTCAACGGAAAATACAAGGGTTTCTTCTTAGGCAAGTACAAACTGCTCGGCCACATCGGCACCGGCGGGATGAGCAGCGTCTACCTGGCCGAACACACCAAGCTGCATGATCGTCGCGCGATCAAGGTGTTGCCCAAAAAACGCGTCTCGGATTCGTCCTATCTGGCCAGGTTTCAACTCGAAGCCAAAGCGATCGCATCGCTGAACCATCCGAACATCGTGCTGGCCTACGACATCGACAACGAAGGCGATGTGCACTACATCGTGATGGAATACGTCGACGGCCTGGATTTGCAAGCGCTGGTCAAACGCGACGGCGCCCTGGATCCGTCAACGGCAGCCGAAGTGATCGGGCAAGCCGCCCGCGGCTTGGCCCACGCCCATTCCAAAGGCGTGATCCATCGCGATGTCAAACCGGCCAACCTGCTGCTCGATTCCTCTCACACCGTTCGCCTGCTCGACATGGGGCTTGCGCTGATGGGAGCCGAGGAAGACGAATCGCTGACGGTGGCCAACAACGAAAACGTCCTCGGCACCGCGGATTACCTCGCCCCCGAACAAGCCCTCAACAGCCATACCGTCGATCATCGTGCGGACATCTATGGACTCGGATGCACGATGTACTTTCTGTTGACCGGTCAACCGCCGTTCAACCAAGGCACGTTGGCCCAGCGGATCGCGATGCATCAAAAAGAGATGCCCAAACCGATCCGGGAAATCCAGCGAAATGTCCCCGGCGAACTGGAGGGCATTTGCGTGAAGATGATCCAAAAGGATCCCAAGTATCGCTACCAATCGGCGACCGACGTGGCCGAAGTCCTGGAGCGATTCGTTGCCAAAGTTCCCCGCGGCCAAAAAGTCACCATCGGGCTGGGCGAATTGCCGGACCTCGACGGAGACGGGTCGTCATCGATCTCGCTGGACGACAACGACGTCCGACCCAACCAGGGCGGCGACACGCTGTCCAACAAGAACGACGACACGCTGGCCAGCAGCCGCAGTCGTCTGATCCGCGGCGAAGGATTAAGCGCCAACGACAGCGGAAAAATGGTCAACGTGAAACGCTCCACGATCGACTTCAATGACAACAGCTTCTTAGACCTGCAAGTCGAATCGGGCTACGGCGGGGCGACCGCTCGGCCGACCCCGGCCGCGAAACCGAAATCGGCGATCGGCAAACGCCAGCACTACCCCGAACGCAGCGAAGGGCGTTCCAGCGTTCACGTCGGAAGTGAATCCGATGTGCATCGGCCCGATAGCCGAAAGCCGGCCAAAGAAAAAGGCGTCGATAAAGTGCTGATCGCCGCCCTGCTGGTCGCCTTCTTTATCGTGGCGGTCGGGCTGGGGGTTTTCCTCGGCCGCGTCACGGGACCGTAATGGCCAGCGGCGGTTGGGCTCTCTAAACTTTCGATCACAAGCATCGAACCGTTCGCAGCACGCCTCCGCCGACGCTTCGAACCTGCGTCCGCCAAACGTCCGCCTCCGCCCCAGATTCCCCAGCGCCGATGACCGTCGTTTTCGAGCGTCCGTATGAATTCGTCCCTCCCTTCCGAGGTACGCTGTGGCCCTGGCTGATCCAGCGGCTGCGTTTGTACGATCGCTATTTGAAACGCAAAGAAGGCGTGGTCGATTACGAACTGCGTGGCACCAAGCACCTCAAGCAGTCGCTCGATGCCGAACACGGCGTGCTGCTGGCGCCGAATCACTGCCGCTACGCCGATCCGCTGGTCATGGGTTGGCCGGCACGACAACTGGGCATCCACGTGCACGCGATGGCGTCCTGGCACCTGTTCAACGAAGGCCGTTTCGACCGTTTCGCACTGCGACGCATGGGTGCGTTCAGCATTTTTCGCGAAGGCAACGATCGGCAATCACTCGAAACCGCGATCGACATCCTGGTCGAAGGCCGACGGCCGTTGATCATCTTCCCCGAAGGCACCACCAACCGCACCAATGACCAGTTAAAACCGTTGCTCGACGGCGTCGCCTTCATCGCCCGGACCGCCGCCAAACGCCGGGCCAAGCGTCACGCCGACCCGGCCCAAGCCGCCGCCTCGGGCAGCGGACAAGTCGTGGTCCATCCGGTCGCCATCAAGTACCTGTGCCTGGAAAAAATCGACCGCTGGGCGACGCAGCAATTGGACCAATTCGAACAGCGTCTCGGTTGGAAACTGATGCCCCGCCGCAGCATCCGAGAACGCACCGTTCAACTCGCCGAAGGCCTGTTGGCGCTCAAAGAAGTCCAGTACTTCGGCCATTCCAACGGCGGCGATTTATCCACACGACGAGACAACTTGATCGAACACGTCCTCTCGTCCACCGAAGACCAGATGAATCTGGATCAACCCTCCAACGACACCCGCGAACGAGTCCGGCTGATTCGCTCCACCGCGTCCTCGCGTTATTTCGACAACGGTGCCGATCCCTCCACCGCGACCGAATTGAAACGCTGTGTCCTCGCGGCCGATTTTGCCCAAGACCTCTCGTCCTATCCCGACAGCTACCTGATGCCCGATCAGGTGACCGACACCCGCATCGTCGAAACCATCCAGCGGATGCAAGAAACCGTCAACGGAAACGCCGACCATTCGATTCCCTTGAAGGCGGTCATCGAATTCGCACCGGCCATCAAAGTCGACACGCGACGGGCCCCCAAAGGCCAGCGTGACCCGCTGATGCAATCACTCCAAGACGAACTCACCACGCGACTGGCGAAACTCGCCTGCGAAGCACGAAAGCTCTGATCCGCGCAGGTTGGTGTCCCGGCTTAAGATTCGCGGCGTACCAATCGCACCGCTTCGCCACGCCACAGAATTTCCAGATCCTGCTTCGCCCAACGCTCGCGTCCGATCGACGGATCACCGACTTCGACCCCGCCATCCTCGGCCGGCCCGTACAACACGACACTGTGTCGAAATCCTCGCGGCCAACCGTAGTCCTTGATGTAGCGTGATTCGACTTCGGGTGACGCAACGGTTCCGAACCGCGGAAACCCGACCAGGATCAAACAGGGAAAAAGGTCGTCGCGGTGTTCACGGCTGAGCAGATCCTCCAGCGTCACGTCCATCACTTCCGGCTCCAGATCCGTCTTGGCCGTCGCCAGACGTAGCCCGCGCCACAGCCCCAGCGAGGTCGTCCCGAGCGCGTCGGTCAAACACCATTGCACCAACTGGTGTTCTTCGGCATCGATCCCATTGGCTTTCAACAGCGTTGCCGCCGCCGCAGGGCTGCACGTCACGCTGCCGGATTGTTGACACACATCGTGCCCCAGCCAAACCGTGTTCATGCTATGCCGCACCGGGCGAATCACCGGCTGGACGATCGGCTGCAACAGCATCGCGGTGGCGAACACGCCCAGCACCAACGACAACCCGCCGCGCCGCCACAACGGACGATTCGGGATCGCCAGCGCCGCCGCCGACGCCACGCACAAAAAGATCGGCGCAAAATTGGTCCACACGATCGCGGCGGTCAACGGAACGAAACGCGCCCACGTCAACATGCCATTGAAAAAGTACACGTAGCCGGCGGCCGACAGCACCGAAACGCACAACACCACGCTGGACAGACGCGATTCGCGTTTCATCCGTAACGCAACCGACCATCCGATCACCAGACACAGACAGATCATGACCGAGGTCGCGATGACGAGATCCAGCATGGACACCCTCCGATAGAAAAGACATGCGGAGACCAACGAGGAGACGGTCCAGTGTAACATCCCGGGGATCCCCGAGGCCACAAAATTTCACCGCACCGACTCTCCGAGGCTGGCGGCGTGGATCGCAAAGAAAGACATCACCTTGTCATCGGCCGGCTTCGGCGCTACCAATAGTGCATGCCTACACTGCCTAGCCGCCACCGATTTGACGACTATCGCCAGACGGTTCGCCAGCGAAATGCCGAAAAAGTCCGCCCCACAGGCCATCATGGTGCCGCCCGCAGCGCGATCAAATTGGGAACGCGCGAGCGTGGTTTCTGGGAACTGATCCGCGAATTCTGGAAACTGATCGGGCCGCACCGTCGGCAAATCGTCGTCGCCCTGTTCTTCCTCAGCATCGCGATCGGATTGCGTCTGGTCCCGCCGGTCGGAACCAAACTGGCGATCGATTGCGTCCTGACCGACCCGCCCAAACCGCTACCGACCTGGCTCGCCGAGTTCGATTGGCCGACCGACAAGATGCAACGTCTGTTGTGGATCGCCGCCGCCGTGGTCGTGATGACGATTCTGGCGACGATCGTCCATCTGTTCAGCCGTTGGACCGCCACCAAAGCGGTCAATCAATCGCAGATCACCATCCGTCGCAAAGTCTTCGACCATGCGATCCGGCTGCCCCTGGGACGCGTGTATGACTTGAAATCCGGCGGCGTCGCCAGCTTGATCCGCGAAGACGCCGGGGGCGTTGCCGATCTGATTTTTTCGATGCTGTACAACCCCTGGCGGGCGATCATCCAGTTCGTCGGCAGCCTGATCATCCTGATCTTCGTCGACTGGAAACTGATGGTCGGCGGCTTGCTGTTGCTGCCGATCGTCTGGGTCACGCACCGAACCTGGATCAATCGCATCCGGCCGCTGTACCGCGACATCCGCAAACAACGGCAAAAGATCGACGCCAATGCGACCGAAACGTTTGGCGGGATCCGTGTCGTGCGGACCTTTTCGCGGTCGCGTCGCGAATCGGCAAAATTTGTTCGCGAAGGCGGCTTCCTGGTCCGTCAACAACTCTTCACCTGGTGGTGGACCCGAATCATCGAAACGATCTGGGAAGTCATCATCCCGCTCGCTTCGACCGGGCTGTTGCTCTATGGCGGCTATCAAATCATCCATGGCGGGCTGACGCTCGGTGACCTGATGATGTTTCTCGTCTACCTGACCATGTTGCTTGACCCGCTGGCCACCATCGCCGGCAGCGCCGTCGGGTTTCAAAACAATCTCGCCGGTCTGGATCGCATCTTGGACGTGATGGAAGTCGACAGCGAACTGCCGACCAACCCCGACGCCGTGCATGTCAACAAAGCCTCGACCGCCGGCAGCATCACGATCAATGACCTGTCCTTTCGCTATCCCGGCACCGACACCCACGTGCTGCAAAACATCTCGCTGGAAATCGCAGCCGGCGAAACCGTCGCTCTGGTCGGTCGCAGCGGTGCGGGAAAGACGACGCTGACCAATTTGATCGCCCGGTTCTACGATCCCAACGAAGGCAGCATCCGACTCGATGGCAGAGACCTACGCGAGATCAACCTGGACTCCTACCGCAGCTTGCTGGGGATCGTCGAACAAGAGGTGTTCTTGTTTGACGGGACGATCGCCGACAACATCGCCTATGCCCGACGCGATTGCGCGGACGCCGAAATCATCGCCGCGGCGCAGGCGGCTGCGGCGCACGAGTTCATCGAAAAACTTCCCAAAGGCTACGACAGCGTGATCGGCGAACGCGGCGTCAAACTCTCCGGCGGACAACGCCAACGCCTGGCGATCGCCCGCGCCATTCTGGCTGACCCCAAGATCCTGATCCTCGATGAAGCGACCAGCAACCTGGACAGCGAAAGCGAACAAATGATCCAACGTTCACTCGAAGAACTGCTCCAAAACCGGACCTCGCTGGTGATCGCCCATCGTTTGAGCACGATCCGCAACGCCGACAAGATCGTCGTCCTGGAAGACGGCCGCATCGCGGAAGTCGGTACGCACGAGCAACTCGTCGCCGGTGGAGGTCGCTACCGTGACATGGTGCAACTGCAAACCACCGAACCCGACCGAACACCACACCGTCCGCTGTAGCAGTGTCCACCGACGATCGGTGTTCAAGACGATCACATCAAAACAATCCGCACAAATTAAACCATCACTTCGACGACACCGCATCGCCCAGTTTGACAGTGTGAAAAACATTCGGCGTTGAACGTCCAAGTTCGTCTCTACAATCGTGCGACGATCGCCTAGGCTACCGACTTCACCTGGACGCGGGCCTGTTCCGAATGCTGCGACCAGACCGACCAGCTGGAGATGTTGATGGATGCTTGTTCAGAGCGCTGGGTGCATGATTCCAAAGTGGCATTGCGCGACGCCGATGTCGATTACTTTCGCGTTTCATCATGGATCTACTGGCGAGACTTCTTGGTCAGCATCGCGTTGGCGTACACCGCGGCGGCTGTTTATCTGACCGCGGAAGCCTGGTCGGCGTACCAAATCATCGCATTTCCGATCGCTGTCTTTTGGCTTTACCGCGCCGGATCACTGGTTCATGAGGTCGCCCATTTGGGCGAGCATGAGATGCGGGCGTACAAGGTCGCTTGGAATCTGATCGCCGGCGTGATGATGTTGGCCCCCTCGCCGTTCTTTTCGGCACACCATCGCGATCATCATACGCATCGCCTGTACGGCACGAAGCAAGACCCCGAATACATCGTCAATTGCTTCCGACGCGGCAACTGGACCAGCATGTTTGGTTACGCGCTGTTGGTGTTGGTGTTTCCCATCATCGTGACCGTGCGGTTCATCATCACTCCGCTGACGTTTTTGCACCCCAAGCTGCGGACGTTTGTGTTGACCCGTTGTTCATCGCTGATGATGAATCCTTACTACGTGCGACGAGTTTCCAAGGCCGATCGTCGTCGCATCACGGCGGTCGAGCTACTGACTTGCATCCGTGCCACATTGATTCCAGCGCTCGTCTTGCTGGGCATCAATCAATGGTCGCGAATTCCGATGCTCTACTCGCTCGGCATCAGCGTCCTGTTGCTCAATCAATTACGATTGCTGGCCGATCATCATTTCGAAAGCGACGGGACAAAGATGACACCGTCGGATCACATGCACGATTCTTGCAATTTCACCGGCCGCGATTTCTTTACCTGGCTGCTGTATCCGTTTTCGATTCGCTTTCACGCACTGCATCACCTGTTTCCGTCGCTGCCGTATCACAATTTGCGAGCGGCGGATGAGTATCTGATGCAAATTTTGCCAGCCGACTCGCCCTACCGCGACTTGCAACAATCCAGCTGGTTCGCGGTCGCTAGAAAGACCCTCACTACCTTTGATAGATCGGCAGGTAGCCGTAATCCAACTGCAACATGATCAGATTGCAAGCGGTCACATAGACCGGATGGATTTGGCCTTCCCAATTTCCGTCGGGACGTTGCTGGCTGGTGATGCGTTCGTACAACTTGGTGCGAAACGGTTGCCACAATTCATCGCCCTGACGGTAGACCACTTGGCTGTAATACAGATACGTGTAATGCCAGTGGCCGAACGCACGGGCCCCGTCGCTGATGCCGTGCAGTTCCTTCTTGGTGTACTCGAGCATTTCGGGAACATGCTCGCTGTCGTAATCGCCGGCGTTGTAGAGTGCCGCCAGGGCGGCGGCGGTGATCGCCGGTCGACTATTGCCGCGCTGACGGCTGCTGTAACTGATCCCGCCGTCCTTGTTCTTGCAGCCGTAAATGTATTCCTTGGCACGCTCGATCACGTCACCGCTGACGGGGATGCCGGCATTGCGGCAACCGCGTAGCCCTTGGACTTGTGTGATCGTCGTCGACCCTTCATCAAAGTCGTTGCCCTCGGCCGCCGACACATAGCCCCAACCGCCGGCCGCCGTTTGGGCATTGCCGCTGAACTCGACCGCCCGCGTCAGCACGTCCACGATCTCGCGGCGACGATCCAACAACCCCTCTTCGCCGAGCACCTGGGACAAGAACAACATCGCGAACCCATGCCCATAGGTGTAGCGTTGGTCGGTGGTGGGGTCGCCGATCAGGCCGTTGTCGCGGCTCTTGCTGATCAAATAATCCGACGTCCTGGCGATCTCCTTGGCATACGGTCCCTGGGTGGTCGTCGATCCGCTGCCGATCATCGCCGTTCCGGCCAGCGCGGCCATGGCGGTCGGATAGACCTGAGTGTTCCAATGCCCACGCGAGGATTGCGTCCGCGCCAGCCACGCCAACGCCTTTTGCGTCGCCGTTTCCCACGACGGGTTCCGAGCCGCCGCATCACACGCCCGCTGCCCGAGCAGCGACCCGGCGAGCGAACCGCCGGCGGCGAGAAGGGCGGTCTTGCGAAACCAGTCGCGGCGGTTGGATGAAATCGGCATCATGAATCCGAAAGGGAAGGGTGGTGGCCCGATTGTCGCTCAGCCCGGCTAACGCTGCAGCGGCTCAAGCGAGAGGGTTCAGTCTACGATTGTACCGCGTCCGCCACCGATCGCGAAACTTCGATTTCGCCGACCGAGCCGTGTCGCCCTGTTTTCCGTTGGCAAATCGGGCAAAAAAAAGTACTCCGTTGACCCTGGACGATTCGGCGAATCACACCGACGGAGCAGCGTCCGCATCCCAAACCGGCCCGATCGTAGACCCGATGGTAGTTCTGATAGCTGCCTTCGTTATTCAGCGCATTGCGATACGTCCCGTCGGAGAGCGTGCTGCCCTCGTGCTCAATCGCCTCCCCCAACACCACCCCGATCCCGGCGTGGATGCGCTCCCACTGCGGCCCGCTCAGCTTGTCACAACGGGTGCGCGGATCGACCCCGGCGACGAACAGAATCTCGGCCGCGTACAGGTTTCCGATCCCCGCCACGGCCGCTTGGTCCAGCAGAGCGACCTTGATCACGCGGCGACTGTGACGCAGAGTTTCACGGAGCTGTACGGCACTGATCCGGGTGGCGTCCGGGCCGAGCCGATCGCGGACGTCACGCTGCAATTGGTCCGCGGTCAACAATCGCACGGTGCCCAGCCCCCGCCGATCCCAAAACAGCATCTCCTGAACGTCGTCACCGTCAAGGATCAGCCGCAACCGCAGATGCTCCGGCCCCGGCGGTTCGCTCAACAGCACCAATCCCGTCATCCGCGGTTCGATCACGATCGCTTGGGCGTCTTCCAATTCGATGATCACTCGTTTGCCCAGCCGATCGATGCCGGTGATCAGCCGGCCGCGGACACGTCGATCGAACCGGCCGATCGAAGGCTCAAACAAAATCGGCCTCCGCTTGCAGGGTGGACGCTCGGCGGCGCGAATCCGGTGCCCCACCATCGGCAAGATCCCGCGACGCATCGTTTCAACTTCAGGCAATTCAGGCATCATCACTCCCTAAGTGGCGTAAGCTTCCAGCTTGCGTTCGGTGGCGTAAGCTTCCAGCTTGCGTTCGGTGGCGTAAGCTTCCAGCTTGCGTTCGCCCCCTCCCAACGGCAAGCAGGATGCTTACCCCACACCTAACAATACACAAACCCCTCGCGAACATAACGCGGGTGAGTCTGGATCGCCGCATGATCGGCTCTGGCGAACCCCAACCAGGCCCCCAGGCCGGCGAGCACCGCGTCGAGCGCGTCGCCGCCGGGATCGTTCATGATCACGCGTCGTCGATGCGCCGAAATGTCGACGTACTGCGAGACCGCTTTCAAAATTGTTCGCCGCGTCCGCCGGTGGATTGCCTCGGGCGGCTTCCCTCCGGACTGTTTGTAGCGTTGGTGCGGCAATTCCAATCGCTTCAACGTCGACGAAGGGCACGCTTCGACCAGGATCGAGGATGCCGTGCCGCGTTTGGCCTTGGCATATTGAAACGGCAACACGACGACACTTTGTCTCTCGGCCAGCTCCGCCAGCACCTCGCGCATGCCGTGAAACGTCTGGTAGATGATCCGGTAGTGGTAACAATCAAACGGCGTCTGGGTTTCCCGATCCGTGGTCCGGCGAACGTGTTTGGTCCCCAGCACTCGCTCGGTCGTCTCGACCAGCGACAATCCGAACTCCTTGGCCGAACCGACAAACTCACTGACATGCGACAATTGGTCCTGCCAGTCACCGAGCGCCAATTCGATCGGCAATCCGAAGGGAAAATCACAGCCCCAAAACGTTTCCGATTGTGATGCAATGCGGTCGACCAGGTAGCGATTGACTCGGTCGCGGTCGTCACCGCCGGCCGGCCGGCCCAGGGGCTGGAGCGACACCAGTCGAAAACGGGGCGCGCGAGTTGCCGGACGCGACGAGGCGGGGGCGGCCAGACGCAGCGGCTCGGAGGCGGACAGTTCGGCGATCCAAGCCGTTTTGCCGGACTGGGCGGCACCGCTAAAATCCACGCCGATCACGCTCCGAATCGCCGCATCGGCAATTCGGCGGAATCGCATCGGGCTGGGTTTCGTCGCGTTGACCAACTCGGACGGCCGGGTGAAGATGATGAAGTGACTACGGAAGCATACCTTTTTGGCAAAACTACGATGAGCAGTGCTCCTTCCCAACAGCCCGCGACGGCGGCGGTCCCCGATGCGAAAGGCCGCTTCGGCGAATTCGGCGGCCGCTTCGTCCCCGAAACACTGACCCGCGCACTCGATCAATTGGCCGAAGAATACGAACTGGCCAAGAAAGATCCGGAGTTCCAGCGGGAACTGGACGGATTGTTGAAAACGTTCGTCGGCCGCCCCAGCCCGTTCTACCACGCCCGACGCCTCTCCGAAGCCGCCGGCGGGGCCCAGATTTGGCTCAAACGCGAAGACCTCAATCACACCGGGGCGCACAAGATCAACAACACCCTCGGCCAGGCGTTGCTGACGCTGCGAATGGGAAAAACACGCGTGATCGCGGAAACCGGCGCCGGCCAACACGGCGTCGCCAGCGCGACCGCCTGTGCACACTTCGGGCTGCCCTGCACGGTTTACATGGGCGCCGAAGACATTCGTCGGCAAAAACCCAACGTGTTCAGCATGCGGCTGATGGGCGCGACGATCAGCCCCGTTGAATCCGGCTCGCGAACCCTTCGCGATGCCGTCAACGAAGCGATGCGTGACTGGATGTCCTCGGTCGAACACACCCACTACATCATCGGCAGCGTGATCGGCCCCCACCCGTTCCCCATGATGGTCCGCGATTTCCAAGCCGTGATCGGACGCGAAACGCGCGACCAATCGCTGGACGTGTTCGGCAAGCTGCCCGACTGCGTGGTCGCCTGCGTCGGCGGCGGCAGCAACGCGGCCGGGATGTTTTACCCCTTCATCGAAGACGAGGGCGTGCGATTGGTCGGCGTCGAAGCCGGCGGACGGGGCAGCACCCCCGGCGATCATGCCGCCCCCATGACGTTCGGCTCCCCCGGCGTCCTGCACGGCAGTTACAGCTACGTGATGCAAGACGAAGACGGCCAAACCTGTGACGTGCACAGTATGAGCGCCGGGTTGGACTACCCCGGCGTCGGCCCCGAGCACAGCTACTGGAAAGACACCGGCCGCGTTGACTACATCCAGTGCGGTGACGCCGACGCCATGGACGCCTTCGACAAACTCGCCCGCAGCGAAGGCATCATCGCCGCCCTGGAAACCAGTCACGCGTTGGCCAAAGCGATGAAGCTGGCCGCCGAAATGCCCCAATCCGAAAACCTGGTCGTCTGCCTGTCCGGCCGAGGCGACAAGGATGCCATGGAAATCGCGCGACTCCGCGGCGAAGACTACTAGACCGACATCGCAACCGCTGAAGATGTTATTCTTTCTAAACTCCGCTGGGACGCCCAACCGCATCCTGGGAACCAAACTCGAAGACCGCATCGCGATGGAAACCGAAGCGGGCCGCGAATCACTGCGAGTGTGGCGCAACATTTGGCGAAACATGACCGGCGAGCAACGGATCGCGAAAGCGTTCCAGCTGACCGAAGAAGTCAGACAGGTCATGTGGGCCGGCATTCGCAGCCGGAATCCCGAGGCGAGCGAAGAACAAATTCAGCACCGGTACGTCAATCAACTGCTGGCCGCTCACGGCACCTCCCTGGAACAAATCAAACATCAACAAAAGGAAGATCGAACTCGATGATCAAACTCACTTGGCTTTCACACGCAAGCTGGCTGATCGAAACCGCGGGCGCCCGGATTCTGCTGGATCCGTTTTTCACCGATAACCCCAAAGCTCAAGTCTCGGCCGATCAGTTCGCCGACGCCACCCATGTGCTCCTCTCCCACGGCCACGCCGATCACGTCGGCGACGTCGCCGCGGTGCTCAAACACTCCGGCGCCCAGCTGATCGCGACTTGGGAGATCGCCGAATGGTTCAAAAAGAACCACGGTTTCGAAAACGTCGTCGCCATGAATGTCGGCGGCAACGTCGCGCTCGGGGATGGGACCGCTAAAATGGTCCCGGCGCTGCATAGCAGTAGCCTGCCGGACGGTTCTTACGGCGGATCGGCGGCAGGATTCCTGCTGAAATTCGAAACCTTCCGCATCTATTTCGCCTGCGACACCGCCTATTACAGCGACATGAAATGGTACGCCGGCGGAGCCGATGTCGCCGTGATCCCGATCGGGGACGTGTTCACCATGGGGATCCACGACAGCATCGAAGCGATCAAATTGATCGAACCCAAAGTGGTGATGCCGACCCACTACAACACTTGGCCGCCGATCGAGCAAGACGCCGCCGCCTGGGCCAACCACGTCATCGCCGAAACCGATTCCAAACCCGTGGTTCTGAAAGTCGGCGAAACCCACACGCTCGAATTGGTCCGTGGCCTGTAAGACCAGTGGGATAGGCTTCCAGCCTGTCAAACCAGAGGGGCTGATCCGCAGCCCCGCGATCCTCACTCCTGCTCGATCTCGCGGACCCAGACCTCATCGTCTTCGACCTTGACCTCAAAACAATCCGTTTTGACCCGCGGATTGTCCTCCCAGGTGCCATCGGCGATGCAGAATCGCCAGGCGTGCCAGGGGCACGTGACCGTCGTCCCCTCGACGTGCCCTTCGGCCAGCGACGCCCCCATGTGGGGGCAGAGGTCGTCGATCGCGTGCCAGCTGCCGTCTTCCTGACGAAACACGGCGACCATGCGGCCGTCAACGGGGACCGCTTTTCCGCGGCCGATCTCGAAATCGTCCACTTTGCCAACAGATTCAAATTCGCTCACAGCTCGGATGCACCTTGTCTTTTTCGGTTTCTCTTGCGTTGGTAGCCTTGTACCGACCACACTTTAGGCATTCCACTGAAGACTCACCACACCCGCACACGCGAATCGGCATTTCTGAATGATCAACCATCAGCGACGCAAACTGCTTGAATCCCGCGTTTGGCCGCACGTTCAAACACCGGCCCAATACGTCGGCGGCGAACGGAATATCGTTGTCAAAGACCATCGCGGCGTCCGCGGAAAACTGGCCGTCGGCTTTCCCGATGCCTACACGATCGGCATGAGCCATCACGGGTTGCAGGTGCTCTACTCGCTGATGAACCGCCGCGAGGATTGGTGTGCCGAACGCGTTTTTACGCCCTGGCCGGACATGGAGCAATTGCTGCGAAAACACCAGATCCCCCTGTACAGCCTGGAAACCTTCACCGCGCTGTCGGAATTTGACGTCGTCGGGCTCAGCCTGCAGTACGAAATCAGCTCCCCGAATGTCTTGACGATGATCGATCTGGGCGGGATCCCATTGGAATCGGTCGACCGGACGATGAACGATCCGCTGCTGGTCGCCGGCGGACCGTGCTGCCAAAACCCCGAACCGATGGCGGATTACTTCGACGTGATGATCACCGGCGACGGCGAACCCGCCCTGCCGACGGTCTGCGACCTGTGGCTGGAGATCAAAGAAAGCTACCGCCGCAGCGACGGCACGTGGGCCGACGGCGACGAAGGAAAACGGCAACGCAGCGACGCCCTGGCCAAAGTCGCCAACACGCTCGAGTACGCCTACGTGCCGCGGTTCTACCAGCCGGTCTACAAGGACGGGCGGATCGCATCGCTGGAACGCGTGCGTGACGACGTCCCCACGACCTTCGCCCCCAGTGTGATCAGCGACCTGGACGGCATCCCGCTGCCGGTCGAACCGATCGTGCCGTACATCGAATGCGTGCACGACCGGATCGCGCTGGAAATCATGCGCGGCTGCCCACACCTGTGCCGGTTCTGCCAAAGCACCGTGATCAAACGCCCGCTGCGAATCCGCGAAGTCGACACGATCGTCGACGCCGCCTGGGAAAGCTACCTGAACACCGGCCACAACGAAATCAGCATCCTCTCGCTCTCCAGCAGCGACTATCCGCATTTCGAACCGCTCGTCAAACGATTGCACGAAGTCTTCAAACCGCTCGGCGTGAACATCAGCGTCCCCAGCTTGCGCGTCAACGATCAATTGCGATCGCTGCCACAACTGATCGGCACCGACCGACGCAGCTCGCTGACCCTGGCACCGGAAGTCGCGCGGGACGACATGCGCGAACAAATCCGCAAGAAGATCAAAAACAGCGACCTGATCGAAGGCTGCCGCAACGCATTCCAAAACGGCTTCGACAGCGTCAAACTGTACTTCATGTGTGGCCTGCCCGGCGAGCGACCGGTCGACCTGGACGGGATCGTCGACTTGGCCGAAACCATCGCCACGGTCGGTAAAGAAGTCAAAGGCCGCTACGCACGCGTCACCGCCAGCGTCTCGAACTTTGTCCCCAAAGCCCACACGCCGTATCAGTGGAACGGTATGCAAAGCCGCGAGTACTTCCATTGGGCGCACAAATACATGTGGAGCCGCCGCAAGATCCGCAGCGTCAACATCAAGTGCCACAACGTCGAAACCAGTCTGCTCGAAGGCGTCCTCAGCCGCGGCGATCGACGCACCGGCAACGCCATCCGCCTGGCTTGGGAGCGTGGCGCGCGGATGGACGGCTGGACCGAACACCTGGATCCCGATCGATGGTGGACCGCCATCGAAGACGCCGGTATCGATGTCCAACGACAAGTCCACGAGAAGTACGAACTGCTGGACAAATTGCCCTGGGACCACGTCAACGTCAAATTCGGACGCGCCTACCTGGAAAAAGAACAGGGCAGAGCCACCGTCCAACTCCAAGCCCTCGCCAACGCGACCTAGCGGCTAGCGGTTAGCGGTTAGCGGTTAGCGGTTAGCGGTTAGCGGTTAGCGGTTAGCGGTTAGCGGTTAGCGGTTAGCGGTTAGCGGTTAGCGGTTAGCAAGGCACCAAAAATAAGTGGGATAGGCTTCCAGCCTGTCAACGCTGAAATGACAGGCTGGAAGCCTATCCCACTTCAAGAGATCCGACACTTATCTTCCGCTCATTGCTTAACAGCTAACAGCTAACCGCTAACAGCTAACAGCTAACAGCTCTCACCCATCCCACGGTTCGATATGCAGATGCACGTCCCTGACCCTGGGCATGTTCGCTAACAGTCGATTCTTGACTTCGTGCCCGATGCGGTGGCCTTGATCGACGCTTAACTGGCCATCGACCTGAACGTGGATCTCGATGAAATACTCCAGGCCGCTCTTGCGGACTCGCAGTTTTTCGATCTCGATCACCTGGTCGACATCCGCGGCGATGTCACGTACCTTCGCCACCGTCGCCGCATCGGCTTGCTGATCCATCAATTCGGCCGCGATCGCCAGAAACATCTTTGCACTGGTCATGATCAACATGCCGCAAACGCAAAGTGCCGCGACGGGATCAACGTACGGCCCGAATCCGCCCAGATACGGCGCAGCAAACAAGCTGATCGCGATCGCGCCCGACCCCAGCGCGTCGCTGCGGTGATCCAATGCCGTGGCGCGAAGCGCTGCCGAACCGAGGCGAGTGGCGACGTGTGAGGTGTACCGAAACAGCGTTTCCTTGATCACGCTACAGACCGCCGCGATCACACCGGCCGACCAGTGCGGGATCGTTGCCGCCGCAGAAAATCGCCGGATCGTTTCGATCGTCAAGATCCCGGCTCCAAACATCACCAACAATGAAACACCGAACCCCGCGATCGATTCGGCCTTGGTGTGCCCGTAGGGATGATCGTCGTCCTCTTCCTGCTCGGCGACATGCAACGCCGCGCGAACGGCAACCGAACTCGTCACGTCCCCGATCGAATTGACCGCGTCGGCGACCAATGCGGAACTTCGCAAGACCAGCCCGCCGGACAGCTTGGCAACGACCAACACGACATTGACGCTCAGCCCCCAGATCGCCGCGCGTTTGGCGTCGATATAAACACGATCGCGGACCGCAATCGATGCTTCGTCTCGTGGGGGACTGAGCGACACGCGAATGCGGAACCAGGAACGGTGGCGGGAAGAGACTTCAAAACCTTCTAAGTTAACCGACTTTTTACCCTCGCGTCGATCCTGCGGCTATCGGTGACCTATGGTTTCGCGCCATTTCTATCGATTGCCACGCAATCCCTGAAATCCGAACGACGCATGAGGGAATTTTTTCAAGCCATGTCCAAATCCATTAGCGGCCAACCGTCATCACCCTCACAAACCGAAACTGCCGGCACCGATTCGGCGCACGGGCGGTCCATGATCTGGTTTGCCGCGACCATTCTGCTCGGCGCGTTCCTGGTTTTTCAAGTCCAACCGATCATCAGCAAGTGCGTCCTGCCCTGGTTCGGCGGCACCCCGGCGGTCTGGACGACTTGCATGCTGTTCTTCCAACTCTTGCTGTTCGGCGGCTACCTCTACGCCCACGTGCTCCGCACGTTCTGTAATCCGTTCGCCCAGGCCGTGATCCACTTGCTGTTGCTCAGCGCCGCGGCGCTGGTGTTGCCGATCGAACCCTCCGATGCGTGGAAGCCGACCGGCAGCGAGACGCCGACGCTGTACCTGCTGTGGATGTTGGCCAGTCATGTCGGACTGCCGTATTTTGTGCTTTCCAGCACCGGCCCGCTCGTCCAAGCCTGGCTCAGCTTTCACGACAACAGTGAACGCGTCTACCGCTTGTACGCCTTGTCCAACGCGGGATCGTTGTTCGCGCTGCTCAGCTATCCATTTTTGTTCGAACCCGTGCTGTCCGTCTCGACACAATCCAGCATGTGGTCGCTGCTGTTCTGCTTGTTCGCGCTCGTCCAAGGTTACGTCGCGATCAGCTTGTTCCGCATCACCGACGACTCCACCACTGCAACCACAACAGCCCCCACGAGCGATTCACCCACGCCGGCAATCGCTTCGACTTCGGTTTCCGCCAACATCCAAGCGGCCTGGATCGCGCTGCCCGCGCTCGCCTCGGTGATGCTGCTGGTGGTCACCAATCACGTTTGCCAAGACATCGCCGTCGTGCCGTTTCTGTGGGTGCTTCCGCTCAGCCTGTATCTGGCCAGCTTCATCGTTTGCTTTGACTCGCCACAGTGGTACCGCCCCAAACCGATCGCCGCGGTCACACTCGCCGCGCTGGCGCTGATCCAAGGCAAGACGCTGTTGCCGGGCAGCATCCAGTTGATCGCCGAAGCCTGCTGCTACATGGTGATGCTGTTCGGGGCGTGCCTGCTGTGCCACGGCGAAGTCGCCCGGCTGAAACCGGGCACCGACAAACTGACCCAGTACTACGCGATGCTGTCGGCCGGAGGCGCACTCGGTGGGGTGATCGTTGCCATCGTCTGCCCGCTGCTGTTGAACAATCACGCCGAGCTGCCGTTCTTTGTCGCCCTGGTCACCGCGTTGACGTTCCTGTTGTTCTTCGCCTGCAAGACCTGGAATCGCACCGAATACGACTGGGCCGCCGCGGCGAGATTGAAGTACGGCGCGATCGTGTTGATGATCGCCCCCATCTTGACCATGGCCTTTGTCTCCAACAATCGAACCATCGCATCGCAGCGCAATTTCTTCGGCGTGCTCAAAGTCCGTGAAAAACCGCTCGGCACCTGCCTGGTACACGGCAGCACCTTGCACGGGATGCAACGTTACGCACCGAACCAATCTCAACCGACCACCTATTACGGATACCAAAGCGGAGTCGGCCACGTCATCAAAGAACTGCAACAACAAAGCCCTTCGCTACGGATCGGCATCGTCGGACTCGGTTGCGGCGTGCTGACCACCTACGGACGCCCCACGGATCACTTCGATCTGATCGAAATCAACCCGGCGGTCATCGACATCGCCGATCGATACTTCACCTTCATGAAAGACTGCCCGTCCCAGATGACACGGCACCTCGGGGACGGCCGCTTGGTGCTCGAGCGGATGCCCGACGCCAAGTTTGACCTGCTGGTTCTCGACGCGTTCAGCAGCGATGCGATTCCCGCCCACCTGCTGACGCGCGAGTCGATGGCGCTCTACAAAACCCGACTGGCCGAAGGTGGAGTGTTGACGGTGCACACATCCAACAACCACTTGGAACTCTCACCGCTGGTGCACAACCTCAGTCGCGACGCCGGGTTGGAGAGCCGCATGCTCGAAGGCATCGGAGACGACTCGATCGGAACGACCCACTCCACCTGGATGATCCTCGCCGCGCCGGGACACGCGATCTTCCAAGCCCCCTCACTGGCCAACGCCACGACAGCGACCGCCGACGAACTGCGCGACGCGCCCCTGTGGACCGACCAGCACCACAACCTGGTCAGCGTGCTGCGACTGTGGCAATAACGGATCGAGTCAAACCAGCCCCAAAGCCTCTAATAGCTCGGTGACTCCAACGTTTTCTATGCATTGAGTTTTCGTCCCGTGTGGAAGTCATGCAGTTTTAAGCGGTTTGTTTTAAAGGGTTTTCGTCACTCTCCCTCTGGGCATTGGTATCTACACAAGTGCAAAGGGTAGTGCTTTCGCCGCTATTCGTTTGAGTTCGCCTATGTCCACGTCGGGTGATTCCAGGAGGTCTGTCATTGAAAGCAGCACCATGTAGCCGGCCAGCAACGCTGGTGGAGTCGATTCAACCCCGTACTTCATCTGCCGACCGCTCAAACGAATCAGGATCTTTTTGGTTTTCTTGGCTGACTCGCTGTCGTCGTTCTGCAGTTGCACCACCGCAACGCAGGCCATCGAAGCGACCAGGATTCGACGAGCGATCGCTTCGCCACTTTGCTGCTGCCACTGTTCGAGCTCCTGGCCGTGGCTCTTGAGCAATTTGAAATAGGTCTCGATCAGCCAACGCCAGTAGTACCAAAGAGCGATCTGATAGCTACTGATCGACGCGTCAAACACGTTGCAAAGCAGCGTCCATTGAGCCAGTACATAGTCATTTTTATCAAGCAGTCGCGTGACGACCAAGCGTACCGCTAGTGGATCACCGCTGACGGTTTTCTTCTCGCCGTCGACTACCTCACTGTGCGGGCGGTGCAGGATCACTTCGGTTTCAGCGACTTCCTGAGAAACCGTTTTGCCATGAAAACGTGCCTCCCCGCATGACTCAAACACGATTTCTTGATCGAAGTGTTCTTCGATTTCCGAAAGCAAAACGCTCTCGCCGTTCCACTTCACCCGGCGATCATCACAGCGGACCAGAAACAAATGTCCCGCTTGGTCCCACTGCCGCATCCGCCCGAGCGTGTCGGCCTCGCGGTCAATCACATGAACGAGTTTTCGATCGAGTCCCCATTCGCTCGACTCATTCATTGTCGGAGTCAATTCATCGAGCCGATGAGCATCCAGCGGTGGAGCCTGGACTGACGTGGAATGAACCGCTTTGCCGGTTTTCAGGTGCATTTGCATCGGAGCGATCGAACTGCCGTTGGCTCCGTCGATCAGCAGCGAAGTCGACATTTCGTAGCCGATGTCGTGCTCGTGGGTGATCTGCCGGAGATCTTTCTTTGACGTGTGGCTTTTGTAGTCGATCTTGCACCAATCATGAGCCAAGAGCATGTAGTCCGACTGGCTCCTCTTGGCTGCCGCTCGCCCCACTTCGCGTAGTGGCTCGATCAAATCGAGCAAGCCAACGTTGGGATTGGCAAGAAACCGCCACGTGGCCTGCGTCGCGGAAAACGCTTGGTTTTCACCGGGCAATAGCGCCGGACCGGCCGCGTTGGTGTTGGCAGATTTCATATGTTCCTGCACCAATTGCAGATAACGACGTTGCAATCGCGGTTCCATCCGCGGAAGATTGATTCCATCCGGGGAAGACTACCAAAAGCCAAATCTTGTGTAGATACCAATGCCCTCTGGGAGAGTCGAGCGTAGCGAGGAGAGGGTTCTGTTTGCTGCTTTGGACGGCGACTCTGGCAGGTGAAGTAAAACTTGCGATTCACCGTTCCACCTCCCCTCGCTTCGCTCGACCCTCCTGCCAGGAGGGTTGCTTTAAAAACTGCACGACCTCTGTGCAGGGAGGGTCGAGCGCAGCGAGGAGAGGGTCAAGTCCAATGCCACTTACGTGGACGCTTCAACCGGCGAAGTGATGGATCGCGTACTTGCCATCGATCTGTTTCTGAACGGCAAAACGGAACGTCGACTTCTTGTGGCTCGCCGATTGGCGATCACTCGGCTTGCTTCCACCTCGCGACCAAACATCGTACGCGGCCCGACTGACGTACGTGGAGTGTGGCCCTGCGTTGGCAAACTCTCTCTGACGCTGATGGATCTCGCCGGCAAGCATCGTCAATTCGGCCCGCGTCAGACAGATCACGGAGCTGATTTGCACACTCCGTCGCTGGAAGACGGTTTCGGCCTTCTTCTTGGCTAACTCATTGCCGACGAAGACGTGGTCCTTCCAAAACTTCGACGTGAAATAGGTTTGTGCGTCGCTGGGATTGAATCGGTTGGTCATTGTTGCCCTCGTGCTGTGTCGGCATCATCCTGGTAGGCACCGGCAGAATACGTCAGTTCATAGCTGTGTGAATAGATTTCGATCAGATTCCCAAACGGGTCTTCACAGTACACCATCCGGTAAGGCTTTTCGCCGGGATAGTATTCGCGGACGGGCATCCGTTGCTTCCCTCCATTTTCAACGATCTTCTTCGCCAGCCCCTCCACATCAGGGTCCTGGACGCAAAAGTGAAAGACCCCGGTCTTCCAGTACTCGAAGTTGTTCTCGGGCTTTTGGGCATTCTCAAACTCGAACAGCTCGATCCCAACCCGGTCGCCGGTGGCCAAGTGAGCGATTCGAAACCGTCCCCACCCCTGCCCAAACACATCGTCACACATCACGCCAATCGCGGAGTCATCGGAGACAATTTCCGTCGGCGGCATGATCACATACCATCCCAATGTTTTGGTGTAGAAGTCGACGGCTTGATCCAGGTCCGTCACCGAAATGCCGATGTGGGAAAACGTGCGGGGATAGGTCATGACAGGCTTTCAAACGAGGGCCGGGTTGGTGAAGCGGTCGTTGGTCTTCAGATGCAACGGCACGCACTGTCCATTAGAACGGATCACGTCACAGTGATACCCTACTGCCAATCACTTTTGTGGCTGAATCAGGCTTTCGTCAATCAGAGTGACGAGTAGCGTAAGCTGCGAGAGTTGGATCTCAGTCCCCGTGGCGACGATGCGGTCATCGCTTGAAGGTTTGGTCTCTGATCGACGGCAATTCTGGCGCAGGTCCAGACGCATAGCCGTCCCAACAGCTCGGATCGGTGTCGGGGTGGCGACGTGACGCGTTGATTTCAGGTTCCCCCGGATTCGCCGTTTCAGTTCACGCAATTGTTCGGCGTTTCTAATCGTCAACGCGCACCCTCGCGGTCTTGCCAAACTCGTTGCATTGTACTTCGATGATGTCCCCGACCGCCACGCGCCAAAGTGGTAATGGAGAGCCGGTCAGGACGACTTGGCCGCGACGCAAACGGCGGCCGTATTTCTCCAGATGTTCTGCTAGGCTGACGACGCTAGCGATCGGGCCGCCCTCAAGCTCACTTCCCGCAGCCTCTCCGAGAAGCTCTCCGTTACAGAAGACTCGAACGTTCGCAGACGATAGAGCTTCCGCGTTCTCGAGCGCCGTCTCCTCGACGGGAAGCACTACACCAGCGTGAATCGCATTGTTGGCAATCAATTCGGCCGCACGTTGACCGGGTGATCCACGGAAAACATAGTTGTGAAGCTCGATAACGACGAAGCCTGCCGCGAGGACTTCGGCATTTCGCCGTAACCAACGCGCAGACGGCACGTCATCCGCCAGCCGTACTGCGAACTCACCTTCGATCGCTAATCCATCAAACCTCGTCGCGTGGATCGTGCCACCAGAGGCGTGCAGCTCAGACTGCCAAACGTGACCAAAAACCGGACGGTCAAGACCGAGCTGGTTTTGCATGGTGCGACTGATGCAGCCGATCTTGTAGCCAGCCACCCGTTCACCGCGCTGTTCGCGGAGCAACGCTACCTGAAACTGCAGTGCGTATGCCTGTTCAACAGACAGGCAACTCTCCTGTTTCGCGAAGGAAGTGCCGGGGCGTCGCCGGTCGAAGTCTTTCAGTTGCTCGGCTGCAAGGTGATCTACATTCATACCAACCATTCATTCTAGTCGGCGATAAGTTGTCACCGAATTATCCGGTTTTCCGTCGGAACTGCAACCAACCAGGGTTGATCTGCCCCCTCCATGGGCGCTGGTGTCTACACAAGTCGCAAGACTTGAAGTCACCCTCCCTGCCGGGAAGGGTGGCTTTGGTTGTGTCGACACCAATGCCTGGCAGATGGGGGACACACGAAAACGGCCTTCCCGCAACGCCTGGTGAGAATCGACTTGCAATTCACCCCGCCGCTTTGCTAACGTCGCTGCGAGTGTCTCGGGTTGACCCCCGGAAAGTTCACGAATGGACTCAACTGACGCGGAGCGGCGAGCCGAAACCTATTACTGTTTCCGCTGCTCGCGCTTAGCAAAAGTCTCTTCAAAGCTGTACGGATTGCATCCTGGGACACGGATCGCGGCGCTGACGGTCGATGCGGAAATGACTGAAGGGTCGGTGGGGGTTCCCCCATCGGTTCGGTCCGGCCTACGTCGCCTAAATCCCCTCATTGCTATCAACCGGTCTGTTTCAGCAGTCGTTTGCCGGCGGTGGGGTAGTCCATTTTGTCTCCGGAGCATCGCTCAAATGCAGATTTACGGTCCCTATCGGGTTTCCACCACGCAATCCGCTTCCAACGTCCAATCCACTTCGCAAGTCGATCGCGGCTCCGCTGCGTCCAAGGTCGATCAAGCGTCATCGCCGGCGTCGGCCGGCCCGGTCGACCAGCTCGACCTCAGCCAAGCGGCGACCTCGGCCAATCGCATCGAAGGCAACGCCGCGGTCGCCGGTGAGGGCATTCGATTTGAACGGGTCGCCGAGCTGCGGCGGCAAATCGCCGACGGATCCTACGACTCGCCCGAACGGATGGACGCCGCCCTGGATCGGTTCTTGGACCTGCTGGGTTAACGGCCTGTCGGTTTAGTCGATCTTTCGAATTCGCCCCGATCACGTCAGTCTGATCACGTCAGCCCGACGCGTCAGCGAGGGGCGCCGCGCGGCCCTGGCGAACGCATATGGGCTTCGATCGACCGGCCCGCTCCCCCGGGCAGCCCCGCCCCCCGTGGAGCCAGGAACGCCCCGGCGAAGACAGCGATTGACCGGTCGTGTAGACTTCTAGATGACCGGACTCGTCGACACAGCGTTTCGAGAGGGTGCTCGCCCCGCGCTGACGGGCTGATTCTCCGTTCCCTCTGACACGCACCATGGCTGAACTGTCGGACTCAACCTCCGAAACGGCGAACTCGAATTCCGAAACGGTTGCGACGAAGGTCGAGCCGTTGGAGGTTTCGCTCTCGCCTCAAGAACGGTTTAGCGAGTACCTGCAGTCGCGCGGGCTGCGGCAAACCAGCCAGCGCAAATTCTTGATCGACCAGGTGTTCAGCCAGCACGAGCATTTTGACGCCGAAGAGTTGATCGAACGGCTGCCACGGCGGGGGGAAGCGAACTACGTCAGCACCGCGACCGTCTATCGCACCCTGCGTGAATGCGTCGACGCCGGTCTGCTCAATAGTTTTCAACTCGACGGCCGCACCGTCTACGACCACGATTACGGCTACCCCCAGCACGACCACCTGTACTGCACGCGGTGCCGAAAATTACTGGAATTTCAAAGCGACGAACTGGTCGAGATCCGTGACCAAATGGCCGCCTTGCACGGCTTTCGTGTCGAATCCCACCGGATGATCATCAGCGGCGTCTGCCGAGAGTGCTCGCGGCGGCGGCGAAAGAAACGCAAGCAGGACTTGGTGTAGCGGGACCCTAGGGTGCGATCTGTTTCAGGATCGCCGCAAACACCGCCTCGTTTTTGTCAAAATCACGACTCTCGGCCTGCATCTGAACCATCAGCACGTCTTCGCCGGCGGGGTCCCCGTCCGGCCGCAGGATCACGATCCGGCTGACGATCAACAGATCCAGGTAATAGAACCGCAGGTCCGTCACCGGCGTGTCGGCCGGCAGCACGTCCAAGCTGACGTCCTCGCGCTCCAGGTCCTCGTAATCGGCCGCGATCGCATCGACGATCTGCTCGATCAATCCCGGGACCTCGTCAGCCTTGGTCCGTTCGATCGAAAAAAATCCCCCCCCAGGAATATCCAACGTCGCCCCCTGATCCCCTTCCTCTTCGGCACGGTCGGCGACAGTCCAGTTGTCGGGATAGAGAAAACGGAGTCCGAAAGAGTCAAATTGAGCAGGCATCAAATTGGCGGGCAAATCAGGGGGCTGTAAAAGGCGCAATTGCAGTGCAACGCATTTCGCTGGTATTTCTTGTTTCTGTCAATGCGTCGAAGTGCCAAAAATTCGGGCCACCATCACGGCCACCCTCGGCGTCGACCTTTTCCACCCAGCCTCGTCCGGTGACCAGCGTGCGTTCGAACAACCGCCCCAACCCGACCCTCGTGGCACCGGCGCGCAACACCGGCACCCGGTGGCGGGTGCTGGTCGGGCAACGCTGTGAAGCATTTTTTAGCGGTAGGGCGCGAGCCCTCCGGTATGTGGGCAAAGATGCGGAACCGGAGGGCTCGCGCCCCGCCGCTAACGCCTTAAGAAACACAGGGAAAAAATGCTTCACAGCGTTGCTGGTCGGAGTGGCGTTGCTGTCTCTGCTGTGTTGCAGCGTAGGCTGCCGTGCGATTCATGGGATTGGCGAAAGCCGTCAATCGATCGCCGCGCGAAAGTTATCGCGTCAGGGGCTGCAGAAAATGCGAGTGGGCAAGTGGACCGACGCCGAACAATTATTTGGCGAAGCCCTGGCCCTGTCCGATAAAGATGACCGGGCTCATCGCGGACTGGCGGAAACCTATTGGAATCGGGGGCAACGGGTTTCCGCGATCGAGCATATGGAAAAGGCGGTCGCGTTGAGCGCCGGTGATCCACGTTTGGTCGGCCGGCTCGGTGAAATGTACCTGCAAGAAGGGCAGCTCGAAAAAGCGGTGACGCAAAGTGAAATCGCGCTCGCGTCGGAACGCAACTCGGCCGAAATTTGGACCCTGCGGGGCGATTGTCTGCGACAGAAAGGGAACCAAGAGGAGGCGTTGGCGGCCTACCATCGCGCGCTCGCCCTGCAGCCGGATTACGTCGAGGCCAAGCTGCATGTCGCCGAGCTGTACCTGAACAGCAATCAGTACGATCGCATCCTGGCAACACTCGACCAGCTCGACCCGGTCGGTGACGAATCCGCCGCCCCCACTCGCGTGCACATGCTGCGTGGGATCGCGATGCGGAACCTCAATCGCCCCGAATTGGCGGCAAAACACTTTGCCAAGGCCGCCGAAAGTGACCCGCTGCGCGCCGAGCCGCATCTGCAACTCGCCGCGATTGAACTCGAAAAGGGGCGTCCCGACTTGGCCAGCCGATCCGTCGCCCGCGCCCTCCAACTCGATCGCCAACTGGTCGAATCGAGTGGCTGGAAGACCTACCTGTTGTCACCGGAGCAATTGGCGGCGCAGCAAGCCGACGAAGAGACACGTCGCTGAGGCGCCCGCCTCGACCGCCCGGGGTCTGTCCCCGGTCGGAGGTCCTGCAGCTCTTAAAGTCACCCTCCTGGCAGGAGGGTCGAGCGAAGCGAGGGGAGGTCGAACGGTCAATCGCGGTGTTTACTTCGCCGGCCAGGGTTGGCCCGGGGTCTATCCCCGGTTGATGCGGGGTCTGTCCCCGGTTGGCGTGTGCGGCGCGATGGAGGCGGTTTGTCGATTGTGACGGTTGTCGGGCGTTCCCTGCTGCCGGTGTGCCCGTAATCGGAACCTAACGCGCAGGAACGGGTTTTCCCCTGGTTGGAGGGGACGTTTTTTGGGCTCTTTGGACGCGTCTTCCCCGCCCATGACCTACGGTTGAGTGACAAACTGCGCGGGACGGGGTGAATTCGGCCACACGGCAACGTCGCCGATTCCGTCCTTACGGACACTCAACGGAAGCCGAGCCACCAATCCTTCCAAAGTCCTTTTCTTAACGAGAGCTCTTCATGTCGCTATACAACGCTGCCAACGCAACGCCATCGAGTGATTTCGCTGCTTCACCCATCGCCCCGGGCGTGACAGGGCAGGGCAGCGGTCGCGACCGATCACAAGGCAACGAGTCCGGTGGGTTCGTCGATCGACGTCGCGAAGGCGGGTCACAGGCGGGATCCGAGCGACGCCAATTCGGCAGCTCACACGACGGCCTTTCCGACGCCGGACGCGAATTGGCACTGGCAATCGACCAGTACAAACTGGAGCACCATCGCCGCTACATCACCTGTGACGAAATGTTGCTGGTGATCACCAATCTCGGTTACGCCAAGTCGTAGCGGCTGGTGTCGCGATTGCAGACAAGGGGTGATTCGAAACGGCGAGCAAGATGCTTAGCCCCGTGTGCTACTTGTTCATCGGCTGCAAGAGCTGACGCCGGGTGACGACGGAGCGGACCTCATCGTGATCATCGCACAACAGCGCGACCTCGCTGGCTTCGTCATACAACTTCAGTAACGTCGTCAGGTGACGTTCGGCGAGATTGACTCGGATCACCGGTCGGATTTCCACCTGCGCTTTGCCGGTCGCCAGTTCGGAGTATCGGAGGTAGCCGACGATTCTCTTTTTCTGTTGGACCAGTACGATGGCGTGGTTCTGCCGTCGGGCCGCTGCCGTGGTGGCGATCTTGTCGATCGGCAACTCGACCGTGGCCAATCGATCCAGCGGGACGGCAAACGAGACGGCCAGTTCGTTCCCCACGTCGAACAACTTGCCGGCAAGCGAACGCTGGCCTGAGTGCAGGATGCCCGCTTCTTCTCCGGCGCGGAACAATTGCGTCAGCTCGCCGCGTGCCATCGCGACGGAGATCCGAAACGGCGCCTGTCCGGTCAACGCGCCCAGGGCGGCCGCGAGCACGCCCAAGAAGATCGAGACCGGCAGGAACAGCACGGTCGCCAACAGCAACACCGGCCGGATCAGTGTCAGCAGCCGGTACGGAGCTTGAAAGAACCAGTGCTTGGGCAACAGTTCGCCGAACACAAAAACCAAGGGCGTCATCAGGATCGGCCCGATCAGTTCGGCCGCGGACGAGTCACCGAAGAGTGCGATGACGGCCAGAACGATGGCAAAACTGGTCAGAAAATTCGCCAAGTTGTTTCCGACCAGCGCCGTGGCGACGAACAACACGGGTCGATTCAAAACCCAAATCAGCGCGCGGGCGCTGCGGGACCCGTCCAAGCCGTCGAGCACCAAGCGTGTGCGGGAGACGCGATACATTCCCGTTTCGCTGCCGCTGAAAAACGCGCTCAACACGAGACCGAACAAGAACAGCACGATGGCGAAAAAGATCATCGGAAATCCCGCTCCTCGTGTGACTGGGATGCATCGGATTCCGATTGCCGCCGGACTTCAATTCGCAACGCCCCCTCCAGCTCTTCGACGACCGTCAGCAGATAGTCTTCCAGCCTGGCTTGATCGCCCAATCGCGGCAAACGTTCATTGTGCCGTTGGATGAACCCGGCAACCGTGGCTACTGATTCGTCGGGGACGGTGACGGCCAATTGTTTGGCCAATTGACGCAGCGAGATGCCGCCGGCGACGCGATACAAATCAGGCTCCAGCTGCTCAATCGCGGCCGAATCGGTGTCTTCTTCGAACTGGTCATGTTCGGGTGCGAGCAGGCGGCGAAAGATCCGGTCGATCGAAAGCGCCCCGATTCCATCGCCGTATTCATCGACCACGATCGCCACACTTAAATCGTTCTCGTTCAAGAGGTCCAAGACACGCGCCACGCGGGCCGACCAGGGGACATAGATCACCGGTTCGACCAGATCTTCGAAATGATCGATCTGACTGGGCCGCAACATTCTGACGCCGAGCGCACCGACCATCGTCTCGCCCGTTTCGTCGGTGATGATCGCATAGCCGCCCGGCGGCGATCGGGCAAACAGGGCCTCGGCTTGGATCGGGGATTCGACCAGATGCAAACGACTGCGTGGACGCATCAACTCGCTCGCCCGCATCTCCGCGATGGCGACCAAATTCTGCAGCGCCAAACGCTCCCGTTCCAACAGCGCGGCATCGTCGGTGCCCAGTTCCACGGCCCGCTCGATGTCCACCAAGTCGATTTCATTCTCGGGCTGAAACGACGGCCACAGCAATCGGCCGGCCAACAGGTTGGACGTCTTGATGATCGGCAGCAACGGACTGACCAACCGCACCGCCAAATTCAATACCGGCGCGATCAAAATCGAAGCCTGCATCGGAGCCAGCAACGCCAGACTCTTGGGCAGCATCTCACTGAAAAAAATGATCGTCAACAAACTGGCCAACGTGAACACCAACGCCACGCTCGCCCCGGCATCGACAGAGGCATCGAGCCGGCTGGCAACGATCGAAGCGATCGCGAAGTAGGTCATGTTGATCAGCAGGTTCCAAAACAGAATGGCCGACAACAGTTTTTCCGAATCGCTGAGCATCCGATCGGCGATCCGGCCGCCGACGCCACTGCGCCGCAGTTGCCGGCGCTGTCGCAGCGTCAACGAGAACAGGGCCGCTTCGCTGCCGCTGAACAACGCACTCAGCAGAATCAAAACCGCCATCGGCACCAACCAGCCGACGTACTGCAACAGCTCGCTCAATCAGCCATTTCCCTCGGCCCCTCGATCGCGTTCGAGCGACACATCGAATTCGCTGAGAGCGGGGATCATCAACGCAGCAATCGTGAACCCGTAGCCCACCGCCATCGAAAAGAAGACGAACAGGTGGTCGGTTTGCAGCAAGAACTGTGTGATCGAATAAAACGTGATCAGGGGCAGCGTGAAGGAGGCCAGGAAGATCGCCGAGGAAGGGTTCCGCCAACCCAGTGACGCGAACAACGCGGCGCCGCCGCCGAGAATCATGACCAAAAACGGCGCCAATTGCAGCTGAAACGCACCCCGAAAACTGACCATGATTGTCATGCAGATCGCGATCCCGACACAGAGGAAAAAGACCATTCCCAAACTCGCCAACGTCGCCGTCCGACCGGCCACGTAGTTGAGCCCGGCGTGGATCCCCAGCATGCTGACGAACACGTACAAGATCGCCGCCCCCAACATCGCATAGACCATATTTTCATACGTCATCACGCCGTTGACGGCCAGAAACAACAACAACGCCAGCGGCAACAGAATCATCTCCTTGCCGACATACAGCACCCCCAACAATTTGCCGAACACAAATTCGCGGGGACTTAAATCCGTGACCAACAACAGATCCAGCGCCAGACCGTCACGTTCGCCGGTGACCGCGTTGACGGCCAACGCGTTGATCAACACCAGACTGACCACGCCGATCGCCGCGACGGGCAACGTCGCCGCCGGCAGCGCGCGACCGATCCGGGCCGCCGGCTCATACGCGGTCCCGTTTTGCATCTGCCCATAAATCACCGCCGCGCCGAGCAGAAACAACAATCCAAACGCAAACCGGATCACAACGACCTTGCGACCATAGGCCCACGTGCGGACCTCCCGCCAAAGGATCGGGTTTTTCCAAACCTGACGCGGCGCCCGGACTTTCCAACTGCTCGGTGCTTGCTGGTTTTCCATCTCTTCGCTCGTCTCCGGCTCGGGCGCTTTGAGCCGCACTTCGCGAGACGGGTTCCAAACACGCACGCGGGCGACGCCGACGGCCAACACAACGACCGAGGCGATCAGCGTGGCGGCGGTGAACGACCAGACTCCCAGCGACGTCTGCGGCGAAAGACTTCCCAGCGGCGACGCCGCCGCGGCAAGCGCTCGCACCGGGCTGAGAGACAACACCAGGACCTCGGGCAAGTTCAGCGAGGCAATCGCGATCTCCCCGGCACCCAACAACATCAACAAGATCAACACCGTCAAAGCGATCGCCTGGAACGTCTTCTCGCGCCACAGCCCGACCACGGTACCGATCGAACCGGCAAAGATCACGGTCGCTGCGGTCACCAGAAAAACCGAGAACACCTGTCCGGGCGAAACGCCGCCCAACAGCGGCAGCACCAAAAACAACGGCAGCGCGGCGAGCAACATCGCCAACGGCCCCAGCAGTGTCGCGGCCAGCTTCCCGACGACGACCTCAAATCCGCTCAGACGTGTCATCAGCAACAACAGCAGCGTCCGCCGGTCCTTTTCCTGCGCCACACTGGCCGCCGATCCCACCGCCGCCAGACTGGACAACACCAACAGCTGCAGCGGGGCGAGCATCAAGAACATCCAACCGCCGAAACGGGCCGAATCGGATACCGTCGCCAACGACCGCGAACCGTCCAGCACCAGGTACCCGGTGCACAGCAGCCCGAACAGCGCGATCAGATACAAGCCGCGGGCCAAATACGTCTTGGGACGTTTGGGAACAACGGTCGCCTCGCGATTGAATACTGGACCGATCATGTGAGCTTGGGTGGGAGGACGGAACTGGCACCAGGGTAAAACGCGGACAAGCCGATGACAATGCGCGATCCAAAGGCGTCATCGAGCCGGGGAATCCGAAAGGGCGCTGCAATCCCTACCGGCTGAACCCCGCGGTGACGCCCGGGCATGCAAAAAGTGTGCGTATTCGAAGTGAGTACGCAGATTCCTGGCCTATGTTTCCTTGGCTGTGCCTTTTCCCCGAGAAAACCAACCAAAAAGATATATCCCCACCATGACCAACCAAGACCCACTCCCCGAGCGACAGTCGCTGTGGCGGGATGAGGAGGGCACAACGGCGGTTGAATACGCCGTCATGCTCGCCCTGATCATCGCCGTCTGCGTCGGCTCGGTCGCCACCTTGACCACTGAAACCCAAAAAAGCTTCGACGCCTCTGGTGCCGCGATTTCCGGCGCCATGGGCAACTAAGGATCGGGTGAACCATCCGCGGGATAGGCGTCCAGCCTGTCCTTTCCGAGCTTCACAGGCGGGAAACCGATCCCACGTCGAAGCTCCACCTCCTCTCCTCCCTGCCTCCATCACGACCAACCGCCTCCGCCGGCAGCCGGAATGGATCCGCCGCCAACGCTCGAGGCGGTTGTTTGCTGCGCGATTGCATGTTTCGATAGGGCGATTGATCGCCCGATTCCCGCTCGCAACAAACACTCCCCCATGCGCATCGCACTCACCGGCGCCACCGGATTCCTGGGCCGCTACCTGATCCGCCGGCTTCTCAACGACGGCCACACGATCACGGCGTGGTATCGCACCCCGCCGGCAACGGCACCCGAATTCGACCCCATCAGCTGGGTCCCAGGGGAACTCGGCGTCCTGGACCACGCCGAACAACTGGTCAAAGCTGTCGATGCCGTCGTCCATGCCGGCTTGTTTCGCGGCGGATCGTCGTTCATGGACAGCGGCGACGACCCGCTCGAGTACTGGCAGCGCAACACAACCGGGTCGCTGCAGTTGCTCGACGCCGCCGAGCGGGCGGGCGTCAAACGATTCATTTTCGTGTCCTCGGGCACCGTCCACGACACCGTGCTGCCGGACCGCCCGCTCGATGAAACCCACCCCTTGCTGCCGTCGACGCTGTACGGGGCCTACAAGGCATCGGTCGAAACCCTGGTGCACCACTACGGCGCCAGCGGAAAACTGCTCGCCGCAACGGTTCGCCCGCCATCGATTTATGGCCTCGCCGATCCCGCCCAAGACTCACGCTGGTTCGACCTGGTCGCCCAGGTCTGTGCCGAAAAAGACGTCCAAGCCGGCGGCGGCAGCAAAGCTGTTCATGCCGACGACATCGCCAAAGCCGTCTCGCTGCTGCTCACGCAAGACGAGGTGATCGCCGGACAAACCTACAATTGCTGCGATCGGATGATCAGCGATTTTGAAGTCGCGACGATCGCCAAACGCATCACCGGAAGCTCGTCCAATATCAGCGGCCATGCCAAGACCGCCAAACACGAAATCGTCACCGATAAACTGCAAGCCCTGGGCATGCGATTCGGTGGCACCGAGTTGCTCGAGCAAACGATCGCGGAATTGATTTCGGCGATTCGCTCTGACGCGTGAACAAGGACAGCCCCGAGGAACCTTTAACGCCGTCGTCGCAAGGTGAATACGCCACCGACGAGCGCCAAGAATCCAAACGCCGTCGGCTCCGGAATCGCCGTGACCGAGTAGCGTAAATTGTCGATGAACAGATACGTCGGGGTGTTGATTCCGAACTGTCCCGAGTCGCTCGATTGGAACACCAGATCGATCGAACGCGCGTTCCCGAGCGCCGTCAAATCCTCATTCACCTGCCACGCGTCGACGATGTAGTCTTGGTTATCGTCGCTGAACGTGTAATCGGCCAAATCCAAGGTCACCGATCCGGTTGCGGTGCCGGTCGCGTTCAAGTCGCTGTAGCCGGTCAGGATCACGCGAAAGAAGTCGGGCTCGGACCCACCGGCACCGCCGAACTGCTTGGCGAACGCGTCTCCGTCACGCATCGAGAGATACGGGTACGTCCCGTTGGTCCAATCAACGCTTTCGATCAGGGCGCCCGCGGGCAGGTTGATCGTCGCGCCAGAGCCGAACGCCAACGCGTAGGTTTCACCACTGACCGATCCGCCGGCGCCGTTGCTGCCGCCGCCGGTGATCGCAGACTGCTCGTTGGCGAATCCCGGTGTCGTCGTATCGGTGGTGTTGCTGTACGCCCAACCGCTCCAATAACCGTCCAGCGTCACCGGATCGACGTAAGTCGTTTGATTGCTGAATTCAAACCCATCAACGGTCAAGGGATCACTGTTGATCTGCGACAAGTCACCTTTGTAAAACGATTCGGGGGTGGTCAGCAGGTTTTCGAACGTCACCGTTTCGGCACCGGCCATCGAACAAAGCGAACCGGCGGCAAACAGAACAAACAGACATTGGCGAGAGACATTCATGGTGAAACGATTTCGTGGTTGTGAATCTTGGAGTTCAATAGTTGGAATTTCAGATTGATTTGCGCGTCGGCACGCCGGGTCGCTACCAGGCGTCGCTACCAGGCATCGGCCGGGATCACTTCGTGACCGTCCCGCGTGATCAGTTGACCGAGCACGATCGTGTCGAGTGATTCGTTCAACAGATGGACGCTGCCGTCGAGGAACAGAACCATGGCGCCGGCGGGATGCAGCGATCGGATTTCGTTGTCGCCCACCCACGCTCGATCATCATTGATCGGGTGCGATTGAACGAACACGTTTCCGCCGTTGATCCATTCGCTGTCCGGCCCCACCATGTCTTCGCCGGTGGCCATCGTGTTGGACAGCCCGTCGAGACAATCGCGATACCGGATCCGCTGCTCGTACAAGAACACGCCATCGTCGGGGCGTCGATCGACCAGGCGTTCGCCGAACAGACCGCCGTAACTGATCTCGCCGCGTCCGTTGCCTTGAGGAATTTCCGTCGGGCACAGATACGATTCGACCACCACCGCCGCCGCATCGGCGTTGCGTGGATGGTCAAACGCGTAGTTGAAATCGACGGCCTCGTACAACGCCTGTTCGCCCATTTGCGGCAACAGAAACGCCGACCACGCCAGGTTCTTTCGCGTGCTCGGCTGCCCCCAAAACCGCCACTCCAAACATCCGATCGGCAACGACCGGTGCATGTTGTGATAGGCATGAAGCGCCACACCGATCTGGTGCTGGTGGTTGCGACAATTGGCCTGACGAGCCGCCTCGCGGGCGAACTGGACCGCAGGCAACAACAACGCGACGAGGATCCCGATGATGGCGATCACCACCAACAGTTCGACCAGGGTAAACCCGATCCGGATCGGCCCGCTGGCGGTGCCACGGATTTGACGGTTACGGTAACGCATGACCAGACTCGGATGTCCCGGCGGCAGCGAACGCTCTAGTGTACAGACCGATGCGCGCACCCCGCATCCGACACTCTGGGCGATGCAGTCATGCGTGCGCAAGCCAATCTGTTGACGCCGACCTCACCCTGGAAGGTCCCTGAAGCGTCCGTCGGGTGGTAGGTCTTCTGACTCCCGATGACGTCCTGACGCTTCGCCTTCTCGTCATTCGGTCATCTTGCATCGAGCAGGATGATCCGCGGACAATGGCTAAAAGAGTGAAGCGTGGACGGCTGATCCCCGCGTCGCCTTTGTTCAGACGACGTGAAAACCAACAGCATCGGTTACAGCGGCCGGGCCGTCTTGGAGTTTCACCAAAGTTCCCTGTTCCCGTGGACGATTCATCACCGCCCGATCGGCACCACCAAACGTTGATTGCGAAAGGTAGACCCGCCCGCACCAACTGTCAACCGTTTTCCCGACGCGATCCAAGATGCCCGAAACCCAAATTGTGCTGCCCGCACGCCTTGCCTCGACCCGTTTGCCGGAGAAATTACTTCAACAGGTGGCCGGCAAGAGCGTGTTGCAACACACCTACGAGTCGGCCTGCCGGGCCGCATCGGCGTCGGCGGGCGTGATCGTGGCGGTCGACGACCAGCGGATCGCGGACGAAGTGGAATCGTTCGGGGGCCGCTGGATCATGACCCCGACCGATTGCCCCAGCGGCACCGACCGCATCGCCCTGGTCGCCGACCAGTTTCCCACCACCGAAATCTTCATCAACGTGCAAAGCGACGAACCGGAGATCGACCCGGCGGCGATCGACGCCGTCGCCGAGACGCTCGCCGGCGATCCGCAGGCCGACATGGCGACCGCCGGGACGCCGATCCGGTCGGCCGAGGCGCTCCGCGACCCGGCGATCGTGAAGATCGTGATGGCCGGTTTTTCCCCGACAGCCGCCAGTTCAAGCCAGGGCGGTCTCGCAGCGGGCCAGGGCGGTCTCGCGGCAGGCCAGGGCAGCTTCGCGGCAGGCCAGGGCAGGGCGGTCTACTTCAGCCGTGCCTGTGTCCCCCATCGTCGCGGCGGCGACCCGGCCGAACTGCTCGCGCAAACCCCGCCGATTTACTGGCACCACCTGGGGCTGTACGCCTATCGCCGTGACTTCTTGTCCTGGTTCGCCGGCTCGCCCCCCAGCGTGCTGGAAGAAACCGAGAAACTCGAACAGCTGCGGGCCATCGAAGCGGGAAAAAAAATCGTCGTCGCCGCAGTCGGCCCTGCCATGCCCGGAATCGACACGCCGGAAGATCTTGCCGCGTTTCGACGTCGCATCGAGGATCCCGCCACTTCCGGTTTTTCCTCAGCGCGGTATCATCCGCGTCCATGACCAAACACATCTTTGTAACCGGCGGGGTTGTTTCCTCGCTTGGAAAGGGCCTGACGAGCGCCTCCCTGGGCATGCTGCTTGAATCTCGCGGATTGCGAGTGCGAATGCAGAAGCTGGATCCCTACATCAACGTCGATCCGGGCACGATGAGCCCCTATCAGCACGGCGAAGTCTACGTGCTCGATGACGGCAGCGAGACCGATCTGGACCTGGGGCACTACGAGCGTTTCACCAGCGGGGCGCTCACCCGCGACTGCAACTACACGACCGGCCAGATTTATCTGTCGGTGATCGAAAAGGAACGCAAGGGACGCTTCCTGGGAAAAACCGTCCAGGTCATCCCCCACATCACCAACGAGATCAAATCCGTCATCTCCCGGATGGGTGGCGACGACGTCGACGTCGTGATCACCGAAATCGGCGGCACGGTCGGTGACATCGAAAGCCTGCCGTTCCTCGAAGCGATCCGCCAGTACTCCCAGGACGTCGGCCGCGAAAACGTGCTGTACATGCACCTGACCCTGGTGCCCTACCTGAAAGCCGCCGACGAGCTGAAAACCAAACCGACTCAACACTCCGTCGGCCAACTCCGCGAAATCGGTATCCAACCCGACGTCCTGGTCTGCCGCTGCGAACACTCGATCAGCCGTGAGGAGCGTGACAAGATCGCACTGTTCTGCAACGTCCCGACCGAAGCGGTGATCGAGGAAAAAGACAAGGACTTTTCGATCTACGAAGTCCCGATCTCGCTGGTCGACAACAAACTCGATGAGCTGATCGTCAAGAAACTTGGGCTGCCCAGCAAGGCGCTGGACATCACCCCCTGGACCGACCTGCTGCATCGCCTGCGCAACCCGCGCCACGAAGTCAGCATCGCCGTGGTCGGCAAATACGCCGAACACAAAGACGCCTACAAATCGATCTACGAATCGATCGACCACGCCGGAATGCACCACCAGGCGCAAATCCGCATCGGCCGAATTCAAAGCAGCGATATCGAACGCGAAGGATGCGAACGCCTGCTCAGCGGATTTGACGGCATCCTGATCCCCGGCGGCTTCGGCGAACGCGGCGTGGAAGGCAAAGTCCAAGCCATCCGTTTCGCCAGGGAACGCGGCATCCCGTTTTTTGGCATCTGCCTGGGCATGCAATGCGCCGTGATCGAATATGCACGCAACGTGTGCGGCCTGGAAAACGCCCACTCCAGCGAATTCGACAAAGACACCCCGCACCCGGTGATCTGCTTGCTGGACGAACAGCAAAACGTGACGCAAATGGGCGGCACCATGCGACTGGGCAGCCAACCGACGCACCTGTCCGACGACAGCCGGGCGCAGCAGTGCTACGGGGTCGACGACATTCACGAACGCCACCGGCACCGCTACGAATTCAACAACGCCTATCGCGATCAATTCCGCGAACACGGTATGAAATTTTCGGGAACCAGCCCCGACGGAAGCCTTGTCGAAATCGTCGAATTGCCTGACCATCCCTGGTTCCTGGCCGTACAATACCACCCCGAATTCAAAAGCAAGCCGCTCAAAGCGCATCCGCTGTTTGCCGGATTCGTCGAGGCCGCGATTGAACGAGGAACACGTAAACACGAACGGGAACAACCCGCCGTCAGCCAACGTTAATCCCCACGCCTGAAATCCTCATGTCTGAAAACAAAGAAGAACCGGAATTGGTCGTCGACAACGATTGGAAATCGCAGGTCGAGAAAGAAAAGACGCTCGCCGAGGAACCCCAGCAAGCCGCCGCCGATGCCCCCGCGGAAGACCCCACCGGCGACCTGCCCCCGGCGTCCTTGGCGATGCTGATCAGCACCTTTTACAGCCAAGCGATGGTCGCACTGGGCGTCATGGAAAACCCCGCAACCGGCGAAAAATCGACCGACCTGCGGATCGCCAAACACTTCATCGACACCCTCGAAATGCTCGAAGAAAAAACCAAGGGCAACACCGACAAAGACGAAGACAAGATGTTCGACGAAGTCCTGCATCTGCTTCGCATGGCCTACGTCGGGGCCAAAAAGGCGTAACGATCGGCCATGAGTGTTGGTGCGCAGGCTTTAGCCCAATACCGCTAAGTTAAGCTCGACGGGGAGGCCCGGACGCTGGCGCGAACCGGCTGATATCAATCGTTTATCAGCCGTTTGGCGCGAGCCTACGGGCCCCGACCTGAGGAAACCACGCTTAGCTTAGCGGTATTGGGCTTTAGCCGCCAACTGTCGTTGCGCAGCAGCGACCGGGAATCGCCTAAAGGCGAAACACCAACTTTGCCTCTTGCCTTGTTCCCAGGCTGCTTTTCATCCGTGGGTACGCCCTGCCATCGGTGGGGTCATTCAAATCGGGCATTGGAGGCTTTCGATTCCGGCCGCGATCGAATCACGCGGATGAACGGCGCGTGACGAATATCGATAGACGGATCACTACCGCGGCTGTCACGCACAGCGTGACCTACCGAAGAACTGAGGCGGAGCCTCCTCCGCATTGCGTTCCCAGGCGGAGCCTCGGAACGAGGGGAATGCACCACGCGCCACTGGCTCACGCCACGTGCTGGCATGCCGACCCGGCGGGAAACGCCAGCAGGCGGCGCTACGCCGCCGGATACAACTGATACAGCATCAGGTACACCAGCACGCCGGTCACCGACACGTACATCCAAATCGGGAAGGCGAAACGCACGAGTTTCTTGTGCGCGACGATCCGCCCCTTCATCGCCAAGTACACCGCACGCAGTGCCAAGAACGGCACGGCGATCGCCAGCAACAGGTGCGTGCCCAGGATCCCGTAATACGTGTAGCGAGCCGCCAGCGGTGCGACATCGGTATCGGTCGGAAAACGAGTGTTCGGCTCCCCGGTCGTCAGATACAACGCGACCTTGTGCAACAGATACAGCAGCAAGAACAACGCGCTGATCGTCAGCGCCGTCAACATCATCTTCTTGTGTCCGCGCGGATTGCCCTGACGAATCCTGATCAACCCGAGGGCCAACACGATCGTCGCCGCAGCGTTCAACAGCGCCGTGCAATGCGGCAAATTGTCGGCCAGAAATTGCCACATCGTTCATTAAGTCCCAAGTTCAAAGTTGATCGCCGGCATTTTTCTGCCCCCGATTTTTCTGCCATCACGCTGCTGACACTACAGCATTTCGCTGATCGCGGATTCCAGCTTCTCCATCTGCCGCGACTCCGGCCAACTGTAAAAGCCTTCGATCTTTCCTTTCGCATCGACCAGCACAAATTTTTCCGTATGAAACCCTTTGTCGATCGGCTGCTGGAAAATCTCAGCTCCGATGCGACGGATGTAAGTCAGATCGCCGGTCAAGAACAACCACTGGTCCTTGTCGGCACCGAAGCGGGCGGCATACTCGCGCATCACTTCCGGCGTGTCACGCTCCGGGTCGACGGAGATGGCGAGAAACTTGACCCCCTCGCCTCGGAAACGCTCCTGCAACTCCTTCAGTTTCTGGTTCTGTTGCGGGCAGACACTCGGACAGGTGGTGAAAAAGAAACTGACCACATACGGCTGGCCCAATAAGTCTTCGCTCTTGACCAACTCGCCGCTCCGCTCGGTCAGCTCAAACCGGCTCAACCAAGCCTCGTCCTCGGGCGGATGGACGACTTCATCGTTGGCGATTTCGCTGCTATCGGTGACCAGAGGTTCTTCCCCGGGCGCCACCTCAGCGGTGTAGACAACCTCTTCAGGCCCCGGCCCCTCAAGTGCCGACCGTTGGCGAAGCGTGCGGCCCACCAATCCCAAAATGACTCCCACGAACAAGATCGCGGCGATGTTTGACGCGGTTCTCATAGATCACCAAAAGACACGAATCGTAACGACCGCCAAGACGGCGGGCAGCACCAACAACGAGGACCGCAGCAATCGGCGTGCGGTCACATCCGTTCGGCTCCGCGCGAAACGGATCGATGCCTTCAACATCGGAACCGTGGCGGCCAGCACCGCGACGCTGCACACGATGGCGGGAACGATCCCCGGCGACAGAGCACACAACACGACGCCGCAAACAATCACCGCCAGCGACCCGACGATACTTTGAATCGCCGCAGAAATGCCGGTCGGCTCGACCGTCGTCGACATGCAGAACCCGGCCTGCTCATACTGGCGTCGATACAGCCATGCGATGGCCATGAAATGCGGGTATTGCCACGCAGCCAACACGCCGAACAACAACCATCCGGTCTCGTCGGCCAACGAACCGCCCAGTGCCGTGTAGCCGATCAACATCGGCAATGCACCGGCGATCGCTCCGACCGTCGTGTTCCAGGACGTCCGAGTTTTCATCGGCGTGTAGAGAAACACGTACAGCAACCAGGTTGCCAACCCCACACCGGCCGGCGTCAACGAGAATCCCATCCACAAGATGGCCAGCCCCAGCGTGCCCATCGAGGCGGTAAACGCCGTCGCCATGCCTGTCGACATCCGCGCCGACGGCAGGGGCCGAACCGCGGTGCGCGGCATGTTGCGGTCGATCACGCGCTCCCAGATCTGGTTCGCTCCGCCGGCGCTGCCGGCAACCATCCCGGTGCCCAACAGCAACAAGGCGAGCGTGCCGAGCGAAACCGGTCCGCCGGCAGCGATCATCGCCGTGGCGACCGTCGTCACCAAAATCATCACGACGATCCGCGGCTTGGTCAGCTGAATCAGATCAGAAACCAACACGCGTATCGACACCTCCGTCTGGTCCACCATCTGATTCAATGCCGGTGTTGCCTGGGCCGTCACTTCCATGCGTCGAGTCGCTTCCCTGCGTTGTGCCGGCAGATCGAGGACGGCCGTTGCCGAACCACATTCCCGGGCCGCAGTGTAGGGGGCACTGACACCTCGGCGATCGGTTTCATAGCGGGAATCGGTGGCAAGGACGTTGCTGGACATAAATGATTAAACGGGGGTGGCAAGCGTTCGCTGACGTAAAACTTGAACCAAGATCACCGCCGCCGTCGCCAGAATCAGCGACCCGACCGCAACATGGGCGGTCACGATGATCGAATCCACGAATCCCTTTGAGCGAACCAAAAAGCCTTCGCCAAACGGAAGAAACTCCAAAACGCTCGGCCAACCGTAAGTGACGATCCATGTCCCGGTTCCGAGCAAGATTTGACAGCCCACAAACCATATCAGCCAACCGGCCGGCCTGGACAGCGTCAAATCGCCGCAGCGACGCACCAAAACGAACAAAACCGGCGTCAACAACCACAAACCGAAAGCAGTGACGATGTGGACCGCCACAATCAGCGTGAAGGTTCCCGGCGTGGTCAACGGCTGGACATGCCGCAGCTGCGCCCCCAGGACCAACTGCAAATAGCTCAACAGAACGGGCACTGACGCCAGCGCGACCACCCAGCGGCCGAGCGGCTTGACCGCTTCGGCGCCCTGTGCCGCCCGTTTTGCCGTCAGCTTGCGGTCCCACCAACGACGGCTGGTCACCGAGGCGGCGATGCAGCACAAGGCAAACACCACGGGGCCGAAACAGCCGTGAATCATCGCGGTGGTTCGATCGCTTAACAACACGCGGACTCCGCCCAACGCACCTTGCGAAATCACCGCGACCAGGATCCCGACGGTCAGCCAGACGACCGAGCGACGATCTTCGCGGCGAACCGCTGCGATCACCATCGCGATCGCCACCAAACCGACGACCGCCCCCAACAGCCGGTGGCCGTGTTCGATAAACAGGTCAAACGGACCGTACAACCAAGTCGACAACGGATACAAAAACAGGTTGTATCCGTAAGTCCCGGGCCAATCGGGAACCGCCATCCCCGCGTCGTACGTGGTCACCAAACCGCCGACCCAAATCAACGGCCAGACCAGACACACCGACAACACCGCCAAGCGATGCAGCAACGGTGACCGCTCTGCGGCAAGGCTTGGATTCGTTTCGTTGGATTCGTTTTCGCTCATCAATTTCCTAAATTGCCTCACAACGGTGGGATAGGCTTCCAGCCTGTCATCTCCCGCCCGTGGGATAGGCTTCCAGCCTGTCATCTCCTTTGCTCGACAGGCTGGAAGCCTATCCCACGACAGCCCCTGCGGTCACTTGCCCTGCCGCAGCGCATGCACTTTCTCGCCGAGGATGCCGCCGGCCAGTGCCCCGCCGGCACCAAAGATCGCTCCCGGCAACACTCCGCCTTGCCCGGCCATCACCATCAAGGCGATCCCTAACCCCAGCCCCACGATGGCTCCGACGCTGCGGTAACTGTCACGACTCATGGTTTTGCCTCATCAAGCGACCGAACGTAATGGACGATGTCCCAAATCTGGTCGCCGGTCAGTTCCTTGTCCGACGGCTGATCCGACACGCTTCGTCCAGCCATCGGTGTGCCGGCGATCCCGGCAACAATCCGGCGGTACAGCGTCTGGGGATCTCCCCCGCCGCGATAGACACCGTCGGTCAACTTTCTGGGGTGAATCTGCCGCGGCCGCAACGCCCCCGCCTTGCGGAACGGCCGCACCGCCTCTCGATCGGTCGGCGTGACCGCGATGCCTGCGGTAAATTCTTTGGTCCAGTCGTCAAAGTCGAAGGTGACCATTTCCCCACCGCCTTGTTTCCCATGGCAACCGGCACAATTGGCGATCGGGCCGTGAAACAAATCGTCCCCCCGTGCGATCGATGCCGCATCGTCCGGCGTTTCCTCCGGCACGGCGATCACTGCTTGCGGGGCGTCGACCCATTGGCCGGTGATACGGTCCAGGGTGTCTCGGGCCACCTCCATGGCGAATGCATCTTGGTCAAAATTCGCCAGCGTCAACAAACTGGCGTCGTCATCGGGCCGTGACTGTTCATAACCCAACTCGACCACCGCTTCGGTCAGCAAACGCCGTTCGAATTCGCCCCGAACCGACAAGTAGATGACGTAATCGACCAAGGCCTCCAGGTCCTCATCGGATAGCCGCTGGAACGACGGCATGGCTGTCCCGGGTGCTCCATGACGCAGAATCGTCATCAAGTCCTGGCGGGTCGGCTTGGCACCCCGCTGCGTCGATTTCCACTTGTAAACGCCTGGGCGAAAGTCTCGCGGATAGGGGTTTTGCAACAACGATGCAGGACCGTTCCCGCCACCGGAAACCCCGTGACAGGTCACGCAGTGCTCGTTGAAGAGCCCGAAGTGCCGATTGTCTTGATCGCTGTAAACCGGCCCGGCAGCCCGCTGCAGATTTTCCAATCGAACGAGCGACTTGGCTGCGCCGCGCGACATCTGGTCGGCCGGCCAGCGCGGTTCGATCGGCGTGCCGAACCAAGCTTCCAACGCCGCGGTCGTGTCTTCCGCGGCAAGCTCGGTCGGGGCATCCAGCTTGGCCGAGACGACCAGCGAATAAACCTGATTCGGAGGATAGTGTTCCACCGGTGCATCACAGCCGCACAACAACACCGCAGCGAACAGGGCTGGGTAAAGCCGAACTGCGGTGGCCCCAGCTGCCGAGAAAAACGGCAGCGAAAAAATCGACGTTTTGCAGAGGGTTGGTCTCATAGGAGCAGCGTAACCGAACGCGATCGAATGAACCAACCGAACCAATTGTCGCAGTTTCCAAGCGGCGGCCAGATTGAACCGCGGCGGGGATCATGAACGGCCGGCACGTCCCGGACCGTGGAACGCGCTTGGCGATCCACCCGCTGGCGACGTGCCTGACCTGTATCATCCGCAGCGTCGCTTAGAACGCGTCGGCGGGGACCTCGATCGTGCCCATGTCGTTCAGACCGGGTTTGATGTCGACCTCAAACTTGCTGCTTCGCCATTCGGTCTCTTCACCGTCGACGATCACCTCTTTGAGCGACCCGTTTTCGTGGTTGGCACGAAAAACGACTTCTCCGACCGGCAATCCCTTGATCTCCAGCACGCCGTCTTCATCGCTAACCGCGGCAAAGGGGTGATCGAGCACGACGACTTGAGCCTTCATCCAGTTGTGAATATTGCAGGCGACCGGAATCGGCGCCGGCTCGTCTTCTTTCAGCTCGATTTCGACCGCCCCACCGGCGGGAACGGTGAGGTTCTGCTGGGTGTTATTGAAGAACTGGAAATTGGCGTTGTGTCCGACCTTGTCCGGGTTGGTGACTTTGATCGTGTCACCTTTCTTGGCGATCACAACATGGGGCTCGAACCGGCAATCCTGGTTCGCCAAGGTGTGGGTTTCGGGCTCCAATTCCATCGGCGGCAGCTCGGTGCCGCGACGCCCGGTGTAGACGTACACGATCACATTCTTGATGCCGTTGTTCTTGGAATTCACGACCAAGGTCTCGTCCGGAATCATTTTCGAGCCGCAGAACGCTTGGTCCACGTTGGGCGTGATCGGAGGAAAGCTCTTCGCGGCGCCCTTGAGCTTGAACGTCATCCGCAACGTTCCGGTTTCCTGGGCCTGGGCGGGAGAAACCGCGGCCAGCAGCGTGCTGACGGCGATCGCGACGGCCGTCGGAACAAACAATCGGGTCATAGATACAAAGTGGTTCACACTTAAACTCCTAGAGTGGTGGATGCCTAGAACGCAACGAGTGTAATTGGTCCGCGAGCGCAGATTAAGACCGCGTCCAGCAGTGACGTCGAAAGCTCTCACAAAGCCTCGTTCAGGACGAGCAATGAAAAAGGCGGCGGCCGAACCGGAGCGGGGGACTCAGTCGGCCGCCACCTTCTCAAAAACTAGTCGTCGGGAGTCGCGTCGCCATTGGGGTGGGGTGGGGTGCATAGGCGACAGAAACACGACTCCCGGGGGGTCACGTGGGATTATACGCTCGAAGGAAAAAATGTCTACCGCTAATGAACGATAAAGCCCCCGGAAGTCCCGTCGGTGCGGGTGGAGATCCGCCCCCAAGGCCGGAGCCGACTTTTTTGTTAGCGGTAGGGCGCGAGCCCTCCGGTCTTTCCGCTCACGCGGGGGCTGACGTCACACTTCCGAAAAGAGGTCGTGCAGTTTGAACGTCGATGTTCGTAAAGGGTTTTCGTCACTCTCCCTCGGGACGTCGGTTCTTTGACTGCAGGACTGGGCAACTGATTTAGATTCTCTCCCTCTGGGAGAGACGGCGTTTGCGCAGCAAGCAAACGCCAGAGAGGGCCGGCGCTGCGAAAGAACTTCCGCTACGATCAACTCCGCCACGTAGACAATCGACGTCCTTTGGGAGGGCCGCGGGAACCCTCCCCTCGCCGCGCTCGCCCCTCCCGCACACGGGAGGGTGACTTCCGAACCAAAGAGGACACGTACAACAGGACGCCACAAGCGACCGGCCCCAGTGCGCCATCTGCCATCATCCGCGTCAAACAATTACATTGCCCCCAATTAACGAAACCCCTTTGGATAAATCCTTCCTGCGGTGAATGTGATGAAAGTTTTGGTGGTCGGCAGCGGCGGGCGAGAACATGCCCTCGCCTGGAAACTGGGGCAGAGCCCCAAGGTGACGGAAGTGTTTGTCGCGCCGGGCAATGCAGGCACCGCGCTGGAAGCGACCAACGTTGACATCGCGGCCACGGATGTCGGCAAGCTGGTCGAATTTGCCAAGACCAACGCGATCGATTTGACCGTCGTGGGCCCCGAAGCGCCGCTGGTGCTCGGACTGGTCGACGCGCTCGAAGACGCCGGACTGCGCGTCTTCGGCCCCTCGGCCGCCGCCGCGGAACTGGAAGGCAGCAAGGTGTTTTGCAAAAACCTGCTGCACACCGCCGACATCCCGACGGCCGATTATCGCACCTTTCGAAATGCCGACGACGCCTCGCGGTACATCAAAGACAAATACAGCGAGCCGACCGACCAGGTTCCGGTCGTTGTCAAAGCCGACGGGTTGGCCGCCGGCAAAGGCGTCATCGTTTGCGAAACACGGAGCGACGCGCTGCAGGCGATCGATCGCATCGCCGGACAAAAGGAGTTCGGCGAAGCGGGCAACGAATTGATCATCGAAGAAAAACTGATCGGCCAGGAAGCCAGCGTGCTTGCGATCACCGACGGCGAAACCATCATTTCGCTGCCGGCCGCCCAAGATCACAAACCGGCCTACGACGGAGACAGCGGTCCCAACACCGGCGGGATGGGCGCCTACTGCCCCACGCCCATCGTCGACGAGGCGATGTTTGAAAAGATCGAATCCGACGTGCTGGTCCCCGTCGTCCACGCAATGAAACGGGCGCGGAAACCGTTCAAGGGCGTGCTGTACGCCGGATTGATGCTCACCCCGGCCGGCCCCAAAGTGCTGGAGTTCAACGTCCGGTTCGGTGATCCGGAATGCCAACCGCTGTTGATGCGGCTGAAATCCGATTTATTTGACATCCTGGTCGCCGCCGCCGACGGAAAACTCTCCGAACTCGAACCGCTGGAATGGGACGAGCGCCCCAGTCTGTGCGTCGTGATGGCCAGCGAAGGCTACCCGGGCAGCTACGAAAAAGGCCGTGTGATCACCGGACTGGACGAGGCGGCAACGGTCGACGATGTGAAAGTCTTCCACGCCGGAACGACGACCGTCGATGGCAACGTCGTCAATGACGGCGGGCGTGTCTTGGGCGTCACCGCAATCGGCAACACCATCAGCGCCGCAAAACTGAAGGCCTATACCGCCGTCCAAAAAATCCGTTGGCCCGGCGCCTGGTGCCGCAAAGACATCAGCGACAAGGCGCTGCAGTAAGCAACCCCCTCGTTCCCGGGCTCCGCCTGGGAACGCACTGTCCCGGAGGCTCCGCCTCGAACGTTCGCCGGCGGAGCCGGCGTGGGCGGCAAGCAGGATGCTTACCCCACGCCCCCTCGTTCCCGGGCTCCGCCTCCCATCGGCGTGTGGCGAGCAGCTACACCGACCTTGCGTTCCAAGGTGGAACCCTGGAACGATTTGAATAAAACCCACCGATAGCAGCGCGGACCCGCGGATACCTGGCTGCTCTTCATCCGTGGGTTCGCGCTGCTATCCGTGGGTTCATCTCAGCACGCGCTGTCAGCCAGTGGCGCATGATCCCTCGCCTTCCCACGACGGGAGGCGGAGCCTCCGGAACGATGTGTCCCCAGGCAGAGCCTGGGAACAAGGTGGTAGGGCATGCTGTGCATGCCGGCTGTCACGCACAGCGTGACCTACGGCCACGACTACTGCGCCACCGAACGGGTGCCGCCGCCGGCGAAGTTGACGTAGATCGGGCTGCCCTCTTTGATCGGTCGCGCCGCCGACGCATAGCCTTTGGCATAAATCTTCTCACGCAACTTGCGGAACGAGCCGTAGCTGTCTGGATAGACCGCGACCGTCACCGTCGTCGTGCCCGGCGGGTATCCCGACAGCTCGACATCCAACCAATCATCGTTGGCCAGCACCTCGTCGATCGGAGTTCCGTAGGGCTCTCGCAGCGGCTCGAACGACGCGACCACGACGCGGGCGCGACTCATCCTCGCGATCGCGTTGCCGTTGCTGACCAATTCGTTGCTACGGTTGAGCACGTACCGCGCGACATAGCCGCGCACCGGACCGACCGCCGCATCACTGACGCCCTCGCGAAGACTGGAGGACGTGCGACGAAAATTGCGACCGATCTCATCGGCCAACAACTCAAACGGAATCACGGACAATCGATCGTCCTTCAAACGAAAATAGACCTCTTCGCCGAACACCGTCTTGGCCATCGGAGTCGGCAGGTGGGAGATCGCGACGATCGGCGGCTGCTTGCTTTCCAATTGCGTTCGCGCACCAGCCAACTCCGTCAATTCGCTTTTTAACTTTGCCGCCTCCGCGTTGCGGATCGCGGCCAACCGATTGGCATCGTCCAGCTTCGCTTGCTCGTCTTCCCAAGCGGCTTCGGCTTCGGTCAGCAATGTCAACAGGATCGTACGACGTTCGGCTTGCTGTGCGATCTTGGAATCCAAGACCTTGATCGTCCGCTCCAGTCGCATCGAATCGGCCTGTGCCGACGCGGCGCGGGCCGCCATCGTGACCAACGTTTCCATCTCCGCTTCACCCGCAACGCGTGATTTGGGATCCAGCGGTTCTTGCACCTGCGGCTTGGCGTCGCGCATGATCGCTTCGGATTGGGCGCCGAGCACCACAACCAGAATGATCAGAATGCCGACCAGGTTGGCGACGATGTCCAAAAAGGCATCGTGCCCCACCGAAACGCCTTCTCTGCGATGTCGCCCGCTCATTTCCGTTCACCTCGCGGGTTGTTTTCTGCCTGCGTGTACCCGGCGCCTTGGTCGTCACCGGTACGTTGGATCGGTAGCCCGCTGCCGGTCATCAATCGGCTCCACTGGTCGTATCGCAATTCAGCTCCCGGCATGACGTCCACCTTTAACCGAGGCGACCAACGCGCACCGGGCGCCGCGGCCCCCCAACGTTCGATCCGATCTCGGACCGACGTCGCCAATTGCAGCGTCGCCAGATTGACGCCGTCCGGTTCGATCAAAAACGTTTCGCTCTGGCGCATCCCGGCGTCGGGCAACAAAATGAAACGATCGGCGTGAACTTGCAGCCGAACCGACCGGACGATCTCGTTGCCACGCGCCAACACGACACTGCTGGGCAGCGCCCAGTCGGCGCCGTTGCGCTGCACCAACGAACCGGGCTTCCGTGATTTTGTTTGTTCGCTAGACGCAGGCTTCTGTTCGGCCGCATTCGCGGCTTGGCCGTCGGTCGGTTGACCGGCTTTCATGCGCTGTGAAACCTTGGGTTGATCCAACCGATTCATCCCCGTCGGCCCGCCGGCCATGGGACCGATCCCCGCCGGATTGTCGTGGGTTTGCGCACTCGGCTTGCCACTTGTCCGTTGTCGACCGCCGGAATCCGCGTTGCCATGCGCCAACATCGCCGATTGGGAATCGGCATCACCGCTGGACGGATTTTGCGATCCGAGTGCGTTTGCATCGGGGGTGTTCGGTTGGGGCCGGCTTTGATCCGGTGTTCCCGAGTTGGTGCCCGCGGCAATCTGGTCGACCGCCGTCATCGTGGCCTGATTCAGATCGCCATCGGAATCCACCTCGGCAAACGAAGACGCGGAATCTTGCAGCTGCCGCTCCAGCCGTCGCTTGGCGGCCTCGGACGTGATCGGCGAGGGCTCTCCACCGCCGCTGCGACCATAGGTTCGAGTCGGAAACATGCGGTGGTCGCGGAAACCGCTTTGGCGGCCCTGACGATCCATCTGCGAAACCGAAAGACGCGGCACCGGTTTGACAGGCTCGGGTGGTTGGACCGCATGTGAACCGACCGAGCCTGTTCCGCCTGACGGGCTTCCCGCCACCGCTGCTCGACCGGACGGTGCCGGCGACTGCCCGCCGCCACTGACCGACGTTTGGCGGTCAAAGTTTCCGCCCGTTCCGCCGGGACCGGCCGGAGACCGGCTGCCCGCCCCACGGATCGATCGCGCGATCGATTGTTGCGTCATCCGATCCAGCGCCTGGTTGATCGCATATTCCATCCGCTCCCGCATCGCCGGATCCGGGTTGGGGTAAGCGAGGTTGACGTCCGTCGGAACCAGTTCGTAGCCGAACTGATCGTCCCAATCCAACATCGCCGCGCGGGCGGCGTAATAGCTGTCGACGCCCTCGGGGCGAACCAACAACATGGGATAGGGCGGGATCGCGTCGCCGTATTGTTGCATCGCGTGATACCGTGCGGCACGAAGCGCGTCATCGAGCGGATTGGCCTGCCGCGATGTCTGCTCGAGTTGCGTCCGTGTGATCGCGACGCCTTCGGGCCATATCGTGACGCCCTTGCCGGTGCATTCCAAATAGATCGGCCGACGCTCGGTGCCGTTGGGGCCTTGGTGCGGGACGATGACGAAACGCGGCTTGGCGGTTTTAATTTCCTCACGCAACTTTTTCACGACCAACTGCTCTTTGACCAACTGTTCGTTCAACGATTTCAGTTCTTCGGCGGTCGCGGCCGACGGCGGATCGTCCGACATCGCCTGCTCCATCGCCTCCCCGATTTGCTTCAATCGCTGCCGGATGCGTCGCATGTGATCTTCGACGTGGGCCAACTGGTTGCGTCGGTCTTCCAGGTCACCGGTCTGTGCTTCGCGAAACGAAATCAATTCGCCCAAGCGAAATTCTTCTTCTTCGACCAACAGTTCGACGTCCCCCACGGTCAACTGCCCGGGAACGCGTGTGCGTTCTTGGGTCGCCGTCTCGGCGATCTGCTGCGCCGCGTCGGAGGTGTTTTGTGCCACCAGTGCCAACAACAGGATCAAGGTTCCCAGCGTGCAAACCAAGACGGCCAGGAACGGAAACAGCGTCGGCGAAAGGGTCTTTCGTCGCCGCGCGCTCATGCAGCCCGCCTCGAATCGTGCGTCGCGTTCGACTTGACCGCGGTCATTTCGCGAGCCAACACATCAACCGCCCGGGCCAACACGATCATGGCATCGGCCATACCCTGTCCGGCTGCTGCGCCGATGTTGTCATCGATGCGACGGTTCGTTTCGTCCAGCAGGTTCAAGTTCGCCGCCAGCGTTTGCTGCAGGTTCAACACCGAACTGGCTTGCTCGCGGACCAACGCGGCCTGATCGACCTGGTCCAACATCATCGCCTGTTGTTTCGTCATCGCGTCCGCACCGGCAATGATCGTCTGTTGCCACGCGGAGAGTTGCGACTGCCACTTGTCGAATTGAATCCCAAGCTGTTCACGATTCCGCTGAGTCGAAAATTCCATCTGCCCGGCGTGATCACGCAGTGCGGGCACCAGCGTTTGTTCCACCGCATCGATGAAGCTTTGTGATTGGACGTTGTGGGCTTGTTGCCAGTAGCCTTGTGCTTCGTCAATCGTCTGACGCCACAACGTCGTCTGGTTGCTCAACGATTCCGCAACGGCCGCGCGGACGCCCTCGCACAACTGGGCCAACAATTCAAATTGATTGTCGGCGGCTTCGTCACCGGGCAGGTGCAGTCCGGTCAAGTAGCCGACGCGTTCGTCGATGGCGGCCAACAACTGTTGCTCGCTGCGTTCGACCGGGAACTGTAAAAAGATCGCGACGATCGACAGCACCAATCCCAACGCAGTGGTATCAAATGCGACGTACAAGCCGCTCTTCAAATTGTCGACCGCGGCGTTGCCGTTGGAAAAATCCAACCCGCCGAGGGTTTGCGTGATCCCGATCACGGTGCCCAAAAAACCCAGCATCGGAATCGCCCACACGATGATGCGGATCAGGGCGAAGGAGTCGTGGGCTGAATCGGCGTCCCGCGACGAAAGCTCGCGCAAGTCGTCGGCCAAATGCTTCGTCGTTCCGCGGCCGGATTGCCGCATCAAGACCTCGCGGAGACGAACGACCAGCTGAGACCGACCGATGTCGCGCGGCAGCTTGGCCAGATTGCTCGACCATGCTTGGGCGACAAACCCCGCGTCGTGGCGATCACGAAACTGTTGGGTCGGCGAATCGGTTTCTCGCCGCGGTGCCAACGCCGCGTCATCGGCGCGGCGCAACAGCAACCATTGCCGACGCGTCGCCCATGACTTGAGCGACAAGATGGAAACAGCGACACAGAACAAAATGGTCGCTGCGATGGCAACGGGGTGGCCGAGGAAGTAGCGTTCCAGCGCGGCCCACTGGGTGACGTAAATCACCGCGTAGAACACGCCCGCCAAAACGCCCCCACCGGCGACCGCGACGATCCCGCTGAGCCGGTCGCGGTGATCCGCAACACGACTGTCCTGGTTGCTATCAAATTTGCCTGCGTTTTGCGATTCAGTCTTGCTCACGCCAGCGTCCTTGCCGGTTCGAGGGGTCAAAATGTTGCACCGGTGTCCAAGCACAATCCTTACCACCCCATCGTCTTTCCCCTCAGGTCAACTTCACCCAATCCACAGAATTCAACACCGCCCCAACCGTGGCGCAAGCAATCCGTGGCGTACGCTTCCAGCTTGCGAACCGTGGCCTGAGCTTCCAGCTTGCGAGCAGCCTGTCTGGCAAGCTGGAAGCTTACCCCACTTTGGCAAGCCGGAAACTTGGCCACTACTGAATCCGTTTCCCTTCGACATAAACGTATGTCTTCTGGCCGGTCTCCAGGCCGTTGAGCCCGAACGGATCGATGGTCGTCACCTTGCCTTCTGACGCCTTTGCTTTCACTTCGTACACCATCAAAACCGTCGCTGCGGACTTGATCGGGACGTGTTCTTCATGGTGCCACTGCTGGACGGGCAGACAAACAAACGCCGGTTTCCCCGGCGTGGGCTCGGGCAGCGCCAGCGAATCGACGTTGGCGATTCGAAACGCGAGGAAATGATTCAGCGATTCGGGGATGTCGGCCGGCGGTCCGTCCTGGATCGTCTGAGCCGGAATCAAATAGAACGCCGGCGGCCCCAGCATGACCGAAAACGTCTCCGATCCGCTGTAGGCGTCGCGGACTTCAAGCCGCTTGACCGCTTCGGGTTCCGGTTTGCGGATCTCGTACCAATTCAAATAGCTCGGTGTTTCGTCTTGGACCGCTTCCTGGGGCGCCGAATAGAATTTTGGCCCGCGAAAATTCACCCAGCGTCGCTCGGCATCCAGCGGTGTTTTGAGTTCCAAACCGTGCAGCACAGGGTTGGACGCCGTGACCGCGACGACGTCGTGCGGCGAGGCGGCGTCACCGCGTGACATCATCGCGAGACAGACCAAGACGACGGCGGGGACAACGATGCAACGGAGTCGGGGTTTCATGGCAGGGCGATCGAATGCGGAGGAGGCGCGTTGTAACGAATGCTGTATTCTCCCACGTGGTCTAGTCCATTGCCTAAATCAGATTCGGCACTGCAGGAGTTAGCGCCAGCGGCGCGAGCGGGACGTCGATTTAGTCGGGATCTGGTGAGCCGCTGGCCGTAAGGCCTCGGGCCACGTCGCAGTGCCCGGCCGCTTACGCGTCGCGGCTCACAAAATCGACAACCCGCGAGCCGTCCGGTTTCAGCGTGAAAAACCGGAGGGCTCGCATCCTACCGCTAAATCGAGAAGCGACTTATCCCCAAATGGCCACCCTCTCCCCCGAACAAGCCTCTATGCTGAGCCCCTCACCCCCAACCCCTCTCCCCCGATTCCTGACTCGCTTAGGCTCGCCAGGAATCGGGGGAGAGGGGAGCCAGGATGATTTATGTTTCCTTCTCGATTTAGCGGTATTGTGCTCGCGCCCTGCCGCTAACCAAAACACGCCGCTGGGCGTGAAAGCGTCTCCGCCGTCCGTCACTCCTTGGCCGCTGTGTCTCACTTGGCCGCTGTGTCTTCATAGATCGGCAGATGCCGGTAGTAGACTTCCAGGTTCAACAGGTTCATGGTCGTCACGTAGACCCGGCCGGCGTGGGCGCTCCAGCGGTCGGGGATCGGCAATTCGGGGTCCCAGGAACCCGCTTCCGGCCCGACCTTGATCTGCGTTTCCAGCAACAACGGGTTGAGGTGCCGGTTCCAGCGATCCCAGTAATCGCCGCCCATGTGAAACATGAACTGCGTGGCGTAGTACCAATAGTATCCGTCGCGCAAGGGGCGGCGTCGCTCACCGAGTTGGGGCGGATATTTCAGCAAGTATTCGGCGGCCGACTGCATCGCCGGCTGCTCTCGGCTCCAACCGTTGTACATCCGCATCAGCATGCCGACGGCGGTCATCGTCGGTGTCGGCAAGCGTCCGTGCCGCTGCTGGGGCGTGTCGGGGGCGAACGGGTTGTATCGATATCGATCCAAACGGTCCGAGCCCTCTTCGCGCGCCAACGACAACCACAAGTCGATTCCGTCGTAGGCATCCTGTGACACTTGCAGCCCCGACAGGTCACCGCTTTTGAGCGCCATCATCATCCATCCGGTCACGCTGGTGTCGCTGCTGACTTGGGGCGAATAGCGCCAACCGCCGCGGGTGCGATGCTGGGTGGCGATGATGTAATCCAAGGCTTCTTGGGCACCCTGCCGGAGTTCACGATCCTGCGTCATTCCATAGGCTTCACAGAGCGATAACGCGGCGATCCCGTGACTGTAAAACATCACGTTGCGGTCGCTCATTTCGTTTTCGCTGCGATACAGGTTTCCGCTGGTGCGTTGGTTGTCCAGCAAGAACTTGAGCCCCTTGCTGACGGTGCCGGCGTACTGGTGTTGGGTGTGAGTGTAGCCGGCGCCTTGGAATGCCAACAAACACAATCCGGTCGCGGCGGTGTCGCTGCGCAACAAGACTCGATCGCCATGCCCCTGCAACGACCAACTGCCGTCTTCGTTTTGGATACTTGCCAGATACGCCAACCCGCGTTCGATGGCTTCTTCGGTCGCCGGACCGCCCATCCCAGGCGCACTCGACGCCGCACCGCCACTGGTTCGCATCACGCGTCGCGAAAAGGATTCCACCGCCGCGATCTTGGTGCCTGCCGGCGTAGCCGGACCGCCGACTTGACGTCGCGGCCTGGCCTCTCGGGGCAGTTCCATGACCGCGATTTCCGGCTGCACGTCACTGGGCAGCAAACCGGCCTGCGGTGCCGGCGTGTTGCTGATCCCGACGGGACCGAGATCGGCCAATAGATCCAGCGCCATGCCGGGCGCACCGGCCGGGGCCAAATCGGTCGCTGCCGCGCCGCCGATTTCGGTTTCGCGGCGGACCGCCGGATCCGAGGCTCCCAACCGATCATCCAGTTGATCCGACATGGCCGAACCGGCGATGCCCGCGGCGCTGGCGGGCACCGATTCGGCGGGGTTGATCGATCCCATCGGTGACGTTCCCCGCGTCACGTTCATGCGACGCGCTCGCCCGGGGGCTCGCGTAGCCGGCCCGGCATTGACGTTGGGCGCACCGGCCGCGGCCGACAGCGTGCTCCGCGCGACCGTTGCTCCACCGGTCGGACTCGGATCGGTCGTTTCGGCCATGAAGCTCGGCGCGGGGCCGTCGGTGATCTGTGCCCCCGTCGTCTCGCCACGGCGATCGGTGGGAATGTCCGTCGGGGCCAGCATCATCGACGCATCGTCGCTGGTCCGCGCGATCGAGACGACGACCGGCGCCGGTGCGGCACCGGCGACCGCCGAGGGCTTGGCGATGGTTCGCGAACGCCGGGCGCGCTGCAGCCCCGCGTCGCCGATCGTCGGCATTGATTCAAGCGCACTCAAGGACGCGGCCGAAGGCGTCGACTGGGTCGCCCGGATCGATTCGCTCGGCTGCGGCGCGACGGCCGGCATGTCCAGGCGTGCCGGCGCCTGACGCGCTGACTGCGGCGACGCACGGTCGGCCAGTTGACGCTCGGCCGGTGCGGCCTGCACGGGGCGTAACGTGTCCGGGGATTCCGACGGCACATCGATCGGTTCGGATCGAGGATTGGGTGCCGACTGATTGTTTTGTCGCCGCGCCAATTTGCCCGGCGAGTCGGCCGGCATCGGCGCGGCCGCACTGGGCTGACTCCGCTCCATCAGATACTTCTGCATCGGCTGGTTTTCCGGTTGCCGAGGCTTGGGGACTTCCAAGCGTGGCTGGGAACGCTCCACCGGTGGCAGTTGTCGCTGTTCCTTGGGAATCTCTCGCGACTTGGTTTCCGCATCGACCGGCTTGGACCAATCCGGTGTTTCTTTTGATTCCTTCGGAGCCTGGAAGATGTGTTCGGGGATGGTCTTTCGAATCGGCGTGCGTTCGCGTTTTTCTCCCTTGGATGCCAGGGGTTGGTAGGCCGCGAAGACGACGTAATGAATCGCAAAAATCAACAGCAACAGGTGAACCGAGATGCTGAACAGCAAGCCCAGCAGAATCGCTTTCCGCAAGAAGCGAGAGGTGATCGCACGCAAGACCAACGACAGAATCACCGCCACGCAAACGATCGCGACCAGATACGTCGTCGCGTTGTAGAGCAAGCGGGGATCGTCAAACCGGAACGGCGTGGCGATCAGAAACAACACCAACCCGGCCAACGTGACGACCGACAAGTCCAGCGGCCACATCCGCGGCGAATCCGCCGGTGTGCTGTCGACAAGTGGACGGTCATAGTCGGAATCAAAATGCAAATCAAACGTCCTGGGGGAAGTTAGCTGTTAGCTGTTGGCAGGTTTCAGGTTTCAGGTTTCAGGTTTCAGGTTTCAGGTTTCAGGTTTCAGGTTGGGATTTCAGTACTGAGTACTGGGTACTGGGTACTGGGTACTGAGCACTGAGCACTGAGTACTGGGTACTGGGTACTGGGTACTGAGTACTGAGTACTGAGTACTGAGCACTGAGTACTGAGTACTGAGTACTGAGTACTGAGTACTGAGCACTGAGTACTGAGTACTAACTGCTCCCTACTCCCCCTCGGGTCCTTCTTGTGTTGTCACGGAATAGTCGCTGATGCCGCTGCGGTTGCAGACATCCATCACGCTGACGACGGGTTGGAACGACGTTCCTCGGTCGGCCCGGATCACGGCGGATTGGTTGGTCGGGTTGGACGCCACGCTCGCTTTGAGCAATTTCTCTAGATCGGCTAACGACGTCGCTTGTCCGCGCAGATAGATTTCACCGGCCTGGTCGATATCGATCACGATTTCACGGGGCTTGCCGATCATCGGGACCGCACTGGTCGCCGTCGGCAAAACGATATCCAAACGCCGCTCTTCCTCTTCGAACTCGCTGGTGACCAGAAAGAAAATCAGCAGCAGAAACACCACGTCGATCAGCGGGGTCAGACTGAGCGTCCCGGCGACGCTGGAGCGTTTGATTTGAACGGCCATCGTTCAACTCGCCTTGGCTTGGTTGCCGGACTCCGCCACGCCCGCAGACGATGTCGTGTGTGGGGGCGGGGGAGGGGAGGGCGGGGGAGGCGTGACGGCGTTGCCCGGTGAATCGACGTATTGGATCGGGAGCAGCGTGCCGTCGGAATCCAGCCGCTGACGGCCGTCAAAGCGGGCCAAGCCGGGCGCCAAGTCAAACACCAGTTGTTCGATGCTGTGAAACAGTTTGGCGATCCGGTTTTCCAAATACTGGGCAAAGATCGCCGCGGGGATCGCAACCACCAATCCCGCCAGGGTCGTCACCAGCGCCGTGTAGATCCCCTCGGAGAGTTGTTCGCTGCGGGAACGATCGGCCGACAGCGAAGTCGATTCGTGGAACGCGACGATCATGCCCCAGACCGTTCCCAGCAATCCCATCAGCGGCGTCGCGGCGGCGGCAAGCGTCAACCAGCGGACCGGCGACGCATAGCGATCGGCTTCCCGTCCGATCGTCTCGGTGGCGGTGCGTTCAATCTCACCGAGCGGTTGACCGGTTCGCATCAACATCGCTCCGACGATGCTGGCCGTCGGCGACGGATGCTGTAAACACGCCTGGTAGGCGGCTGGCGGATCAAACGATTCGACCGGATCGGCCAGCCGACGGAGTTCACGGACGAGACGCCGCGGCATGACTTTACCGCGCCGCAGACTGAGCAGCCGTTCGACGGCCAGCGTCACGACCAACAGACTCATCAATCCGATCGGAATCATGAACCGTCCGCCGCGGAGGATCAGCGACAACATGTCGATGCCCGTCGGTTCGGCGACCGGCGGAGGTTCCTCGGACGCGATTTCGGCATTCATGACCGCTTGGATGTCGGCGGCATTGATCGGCGGTTCGGGCTCCGCTTGAGCCCACGCCTGGGGCGAGTCGGCCAACCCGCACAGCCAGCCCGCGCACAAGACCACACCCAGACAGATCAACGCGATGCGTTTTTGCGTCGCGCGCTCCTGTCGATTCGGGTTTATCGGATAGGAAGTCACGACTACTGCAACGCCTCCAGACGCTCGGCGGATTTCTTCGCAAGTTCGTGTCCGGCATGTTTCTGGACGACGTACTGATAGAACTGTGTCGCGAACTGACGCGATCGTTTTTTGGCATCCGGTGTTTTGGCGGTCTGCATCAGCAGCTCGCTGCAGCGTCCCGCTTCGAACCCACTTTTGGCTTGCCAATTCTTGATCTCGGCCGGCGCGTTGTCGCCGCCGAAACCGAACATCACGCTCTGAAACTCGGGGATCGCTTTGTCAAATCGCTTTTCACCGAAATGAATTTCACCCATCATGAAACGGGCCCGCGCACCGACCTCGCGACGGCGATACTGTTCGGCGACCTGCCCAAAGTATTTGAGCGCCTTGTCGAGATCATTCTTTTGCTGATAAGCGAACCCGGTTTCATAAAACACCTGCGGCAAGTAGGCGGTGCCAGGAAAACGCTGCTTCAGTTCGTCGTACCAGCCGATGGCTTCATCCCAGCGTTTCAGTTGCGCCGCGGATTGGCCTCCGTGCAATAAAATCAATTCGCGGACCTGTCGCTCGGCCGCATCGCGTAGCGAATCGGCATTCTCGTTTGCGTCGCGAATCTGTTGTCGCCCCTTGGCGTAAGATTCCAGTGCCTCGGCGAACGCTTCGGCCTTGAAGTAACTCTCACCGACCATCATCCGTGCGTCGATAGCCAGCGTTCCGGTGGCGTGTTTTTCGACCTGTTGGGCGAACGCCTGTCGGGCTTCGTCCAGCTTTGATTGTTTGAACAGCGACCAACCGAGACGATACAACGATTTTTCGCTCATCGCGTCATCGCTGGTCTTGTCCGCGGCGAGCTGAAAGTAGGTTGCCGCGGTTGCCCAATCGCTGGCCGAATATCGTTGCTGTCCGACGAAGTAAGCCGCTTCGGCAGCCAACGTCGTGTCGGGGTACTCGTTCAACAGGCGGCGAAATTGCTCGACGGCTTGATCGTCCTGGCCGGATTCACGCAACGACCACCCGAGTTCATACAGCACTTTATCCATCGCGGGATAGGCGGGGACTTCGTCGACCAGACGCTGCAGCTTTTCCGCCGCGTCGGCAGGGCGTCCCTGCTTTTGATCCACCAGTGCCAACTCGTAAAGCGCGTGCCCCAAATGAACGCCGGTCGGACCGAGTTCCAGGTACTCGTTCAGATCCGATTGCGCGGAGGAATAATCGCCCAAGGTCCGATGCGAGATGCCTCGCGCGATCAACGCATCGTCACTGAGTGCATGACCGGGCGAGTGGTTCAGAATCTTGTCGAGTGACTGCAGTGCTTCGGCGTGTTTGCCTTGTTGCATCTGCGACCAACCACGACCGTACAGTGCGTAGGGGATCAGCCCCGCGTCACGATCGGCGTCGATGATCTGGCTGTACAAATTCACCGCCTGGTCATAGTCACCGGTCGTGCTGGCGAGTTGAGCCAGCTTGTAGCGGGCCTGATCGGCCATCGCGGACGACGGGTCGCGGCCGATCAATGTTTCCCAGGTGGCTTTGGCTCGGTCGCCTTGCCCTGATGACAGCAGCGCGGTTCCTTGCAGCAACATGGCTTCTCCGGCACGCGGCCATTCCGCCGCCACTTCGGTCACTCCACCAAACGACTCCGCCGCATCGGCCGGTCGGCCGGACATCAAGTACGCTTGACCGACCAGGAATTGCGCTTCGGCTTTTTGCGACGCTTGCGAGAAACTCTCGTACTCCTGTTTCAGCAGCGCGATGCTCTCGTCAAACGCCTTCATCGCGTTCATCGCGACGGCGGTCCGCAAGACCCACACGGGGCGTTGCGAGTGGTCGGCCGAGGCGTCACGCAGCAGTTGCCGATAGCTGTCGAGTGCCGCTTCAATCTGGCCTAGAAAAAGCTGGCTTTCGGCGACGATAAACCGAACATCACTGGCGAGCTGGTCGGCAGCGAACTGTTGTAAAAACTCACCGGCCAGTTTCCCCGCCCGCTCGTACTGGTTGACCTGCAATGCAGAAAACGCGGCGTTGTAGAGGGCGCGGGGTGCCAACGCGTCGGCGGGTGCGTCCCGGTAGGCCGCTTCGGCCACGTCGATCGACTCTTGGACCGTTGCCGGGTTCATCGACAACGCTTCGGCCAAATCGACGCGCAAGTCAATCGCAAAGTCACCCTCCAGTCCGGCGTCGATCTGTCGCTTGGCGATCGCCACGGCCGCGGCCGGATCACCCTTGGTCAGTTTGATCCTTGCCAACCAGTGCGCCGCCTCGGTCGCCGCGACCGGGTTGTTTTGTGTTAGCACTTTCTCAAATCGCGTTGCCGCTTCATCGATGTCGCCGCCACGATACAAGCTTTGCCCGGACGCCAGCGTGGCGTTGGCGGCATACGGTGAATCGGGAAACTCTCGTTGCAGTCGGTCGTAACCGACGGCGGCTTCCTTCGGCTTGCCGCTTTGCACCAGCGCGTACGCCTGACGGAAAATCGCGTAGCTCGTATCGGCATCTTCCTTCGACACCGCAATCGCTTTGTCGAACGAGGTGACCGCGGCATCAAAGTCACGTTGCATGATCCTCAGATCGCCCAACCGCAAATGCACATCGACGGCCAGCGGACTGTCCGCACAACCGGACAACAATTGCTGAAACGACGCGACCGCTTTGTCGGTTTGTTCCAGCTCTTCGTGCGCGATGCCCAAGGCATACAACGCGTCACATCGCAACGGCGAATCCTTGGCCGCCGGCAGCGACAAAAACTTGTTGTAGTAATCGATCGCGCGGGATCGATCGCCCAACCCGTATGCCGCTTCGCCACTGTAAAAGTACGCGCGGTCGATGTAAGCGCTGTTGGGGTTCTCTTTGCGGAGTGTCTCGAAGGTTGCGATTGTCTGTTTCAACCGCGCGGCGTCACGTTGGGGTCCATCACCGGCCGACGCGTAAAAGCACCAACCGCGATTCGCCAAACTCTCCTCGCGGAGCTCATAGGTTTTGTCTTCAAGCGCCACCCCGAAAGCCTCGGCCGCGGCGATGTAATCCGGGTTTTCTTTTTGCATGTAGCAGACGCCCAGATAGTGCGCCGCTTTGGATGCCAGATCATCATCGGGATACATCTCCAGAAACTTCTTCCAGTTCTGGATCGCCAATTCGATCGCACCGCCGGTTTGAAAATTGGCGGCATCGGCGTAGAGCGCAATCGACGCCTCGGTCGATTCCGCCGCCCCGGCACGCGTGCCGATCGAGAGCCCGAGGGTGATCGCGACCGCCGTGAATCCGAGCCCCGTCGCGGGCACGAATAACGCCAGGGTAACCACCAAGCGAACAGCAATCGCACGGACAGAAGACTGCAAGGAAGAATCAGAACGCACGGCGACGTGGGGGCCAGAGGAGTCCGAAAGACAGCGATGACATCGTCCACAGTTTAACGGTGTGTCGATTCAGTCGATAGTTCGCCCTCGGGATTGCCCAGTCCGAAAAGTCGGTCTTCATGTCTCTCGATTCGGCACACGCGTGCCAAATCGTCGCATTTCCCGCCGTTTTTCGATCTGGACACTTCCGCAGTGAACCGTTCGCATCCCTGACGACGTATCAGTAAGCTTCGCAGTAGTCGTGAAGGACACCTATACAATTTCACAGTGATTTTGACGTGACGCAACTCAGCTCCCCCGGCAGCACCCACTTGATCACCGGCGGCGCCGGATTCATCGGCTCGCACCTCGCACAGCGACTCCTCACGCGGGGGGACAAGGTGTTGATCGTCGACGACCTGTCGACCGGGCAACAGAAGAACCTGGCGGGGATCATCGATCACGAAAACTTGGAATACATCGAGGGAACGGTTGAAGACGATCGGTTGGTGGCGGAAGTCGTCGGCCGCGCCGACTGCGTCTACCATCTGGCCGCCGCGGTGGGCGTCGCCTTGATCGCCAAGCAACCGATCCAAACGATCGAGCGCAACGTCTACCCCACCCAACTGATCCTGGACCGATTGGGCGAACGAGCGCGACGGGGAGCGCGGATCCCATGCTTCATCGCCAGCACCAGCGAAGTCTACGGCAAGAACCCCAAGCCGGTCTGGTCCGAAGAAGACGACCTGGTGTTCGGCGCGACGACCAAGCCTCGTTGGAGCTACGGTGTGTCCAAAGCCATCGATGAGTTCTTGGCGTTGGCGTTCTACAAGGAGCAGCAGTTGCCCGTCGTGGTGGGACGGTTCTTTAACGTCGTCGGTCCACGCCAAACCGGCGCGTACGGCATGGTGCTGCCCCGATTCGTCGAAGCGGCGCTGAAAGGCGAAAAGCTGGTGGTCCATGACGACGGGGCACAAATCCGATGTTTCGCACACGTCGACGATGTCGTCGGCGCGGTCGTCAAATTGGTCGACACCCCGCAGGCCCACGGGCGCGTCTACAACATCGGCAGCGACACCCCGGTGTCGATCCTGGACCTGGCCAAACGCGTGATCGAGCGAGTCAACCCGAAGGCGGAGATCGATTTCCGGTCCTACTCCGACGCCTACGACGAAAGCTTCGAAGACATTCGTCGCCGAGTTCCCGACCTGACCCGGATCGCCGAAACCATCGGGTACGCCCCGACCAAAGACCTGGACGCCATCATCGACTCGGTCGCCGACTCGATGCGATAAAGAAAACGATGCGTCAAGCAACCGGCGGAAAAGAAGCGTTGCCGTTGTGTTCGCAGGAGCGTGGACGTTTTGCCGTTTGGCACGGAGCCTTTGGCTCAATACCGCTAAGTGCAAGACAAGCTGAGGTGCCCGGACGCTTGCGCGAACCGGCTGATAACAAACGACGATCAGCCGTTTGACGCGAGCCTACGGGCCCCAACCCGAGCAAACGACGCTTTACTTAGCGGCACTGGCCTTTGGCGTTTAACGCGGAGCCTCTGGACGCTGTAACTCAAAAAACTTTCAGCAAGCACTTGTCGGGTCACCACAATGGGTCACGAAAAAGAGACCCGGGTGAATCAGTCTCGCTGCGATTCTCCGCTGACTTGCGTTTTGTCAGCACGCCGCCGAGTTGGTCACCTCACCTGTTTGTGGAGATTCAAGATGCGTAAGTTTGTTGCAGTTGCGTTGGCAGTCGTGTTGGCCGGTTCGTTCAGTGCTCAAGCGTTCGCCGGATGCGGAACCTGCGACAAGACTGTCGTGGAGAATGCCGTCGCCGCCAAGTCGTTCAACACCTTGGTTGCCGCCGTCAAGGCTGCCGGCTTGGTGGAAACGCTGTCCGGCGAAGGCCCCTTTACGGTGTTCGCCCCGACCGATGAGGCGTTCGCAAAGCTTCCCGAAGGCACGGTGGAGAGCTTGCTGAAGCCGGAGAACAAGGAAAAGTTGATCAGCATCCTGACCTACCATGTCGTCCCCGCAAAGGTCATGGCCAAGGACGTCGTCGGACTGAAGGAAGCCAAGACCGTGCAAGGCTCGCTGGTCAAGATCAAGGTCAAAGACGGTGGTGTGCTCCTCAATGGCAAGGCCAAGGTCGTCAAGACTGACATCAACTCGTCCAATGGTGTGATCCACGTCATCGATACCGTGATTCTGCCCAAGAGCTGAACCCATTTCGCTTGAGAGCAACCGTTCGAAAGCAAACTCCGTCGGCATTTTCTGCCGACGGAGTTTTCGTTCGTTCCCCTCGCGCCACTGGCTCACGCCACGTGCTGACATGCCATCCCAGCGGGAAGCGTCAGCGACCGGCACCCCAGCGGGAAGCGTCAGCGACCGGCACCCCAGCGGGACGCGTCAGCGACCGGCGCGTGGCGAATCCGCCACCCACAAATCCGACACGCGCCATCGGCTCACGGCCTGTTGATTGAATCCGGTCACACGTGGGATCAGCCGTTTCGCGCGAGCGTACGGGCCTGTACCACAAATGAAAACGCACCAGGCCCGTAGGCTCGCGCCAAACGGCTGATGAAATCGACAGCCCGCGCGATCCACGCGCTGGCATGCCACCCCAGCGGGAAGCGTCAGCGACCGGCGCGTGGCGAATCCGCCACCCACAAATCCAACACGCGCCACTGGACGGCCTGTTAATTGAATCCGGTCACACGTGGGATCAGCCGTTTCGCGCGAGCGTACGGGCATGTACCACAAATGAAAACGCACCAGGCCCGTAGGCTCGCGCCAAACGGCTGATGAAATCGACAGCCCGCTCACGCCGCGTGCTGAGATGCTGCCGCGAGAGCCCTTGCCGAACCGGGGGCTGATTGCCTATTCTGTGGGGCTTCGCGGTTCTGTACGCCAGCCAGGCCCGCTTGCACCCCAAAAACAACGAGAGAAATGCCATGAAAGAAGGCATCCACCCCAAGTATCAAGCGACCACGATCAGCTGCGGTTGCGGCAATTCCTTTGAAACCCGCACCGTCCGCGGCGGCGAGTTGAAGGTCGATATCTGCAACGCCTGCCACCCGTTCTACACCGGCAAGCTGAAATTCGTCGACACCGCCGGCCGGATCGATAAATTCCAGAAGAAATTCGCCGCCGGCTCGTACGGCAGTTTGCAGAAAAAAGGCAAAAAGAAATAGCCGGTTCATCTCCGCCGCCAGACCGCTCCGCCCCCCCTCGGGTGCCGGGAGTGTGCTGACGACAGGCTACGCCAACCGCATGGTCCTCGCCCCTGGCAGGAACATGCGGTTTTTTTCTTCGATTTTCTTCTCCGAATTCCGCCCCCCCAAAGTCCCAAACGGACTGTTTGCGACCATGAGCACCATCCGCGACCTGCTGGAAGAAAAACTCAACCGGTTCGAGCAACTTGAACGCGACATGTCAAACCCGGATGTGCTCGGTGACGGCGCGCGGATGAGTGCAACGGCGCGAGAACACGGCGGTCTGGCCCGGCTTGCCGGCAAATACCGCGAATTCAAGCGGATGAGCAAGGAGATCGCCGGCTGCAAGGAAATGGCCGAGGCGGCCGAAGACAGCGAAGAACGTGAAATGGCCGAAACCGAGATGGCCGACCTTCGGCAACAACGCGAATCGATCTGGGAAGACCTGTTGTCGATGACCATCGGCGGCGAAGACAGCCACCGCACCCGCTGCGTGATGGAAATCCGCGCCGGCACCGGAGGCGAAGAAGCCGCACTGTTCGCCCGCGATCTGTTCGAGATGTATCGCCGTTATGCCGAGCTGAAAAAGTGGAAGGTCGAATTGATGGACAGCAGCCCCTCCGACATGGGCGGGTTCAAAGACATCACGTTGACGCTTGAAGGTGACAGCGTTTACCGCGATCTGGCGTACGAATCGGGCGGGCACCGCGTCCAGCGCGTCCCCGAAACCGAAACCCAAGGCCGCGTCCACACCAGCGCCGCCACCGTCGCCGTCATGCCAGAACCGGAAGACGTCGAAATCGACTTGAAGGCAGACGACTATCGCGTCGACAAATTTGGCGCGTCCGGCCCCGGCGGCCAGCACGTCAACAAAACGGAATCCGCGATCCGCTTGACCCACCACGAAACCGGCATCGTCGTGCAGTGCCAAGACGAAAAGAGTCAGCACAAGAACCTGGCCAAAGCCCTCCGGGTGCTCAAGGCGCGGATCTATGAAAAGAAACGTGAAGAGGAAGCGGCCAAGCAAGCCGAACAGCGAAAGGGACTGATCGGATCGGGCGACCGCAGCCAACGCATCCGCACCTACAACTTTCCTCAAAACCGACTGACCGATCACCGGATCAATCTGACGCTCTACAAATTGGATCAAATCCTGGCCGGTGACTTGTCGCCGGTGACCGAAGCGCTGATTGAATACGACCGAGATCAACTCCGTGGAGACATGGTCGATTAATGTCTGAATCACAAACGTCCGAACAACCCTGGACCGTGTTGCGATTGCTGCAATGGACGACCGAGTTCTTTCAAAAACGCGGCAGCGACTCGGCGCGACTCGATGCAGAAATCTTGCTCGCCCACGCGCGACAGTGCAGCCGCATCGAACTGTACACCGCGTTCGAAGAAGAGCCGGACGAAGCCCAACGCGCCGCGTTCCGCGAACTGGTGCGGCGGCGTGGCGAAGGCACTCCCGTCGCCCAATTGGTCGGTTACAAAGAATTCTATTCGTTGCGATTGCGTGTCAATGAACACACGCTGATCCCGCGCCCCGAAACCGAGCACCTGGTGATCGAAGCCCTCGACTGCGCCAAAGCGATGTCGATCAGCGATCGACCGCTACGCATCGCCGACGTGGGAACCGGTTCGGGCGCGATCGCCGTCGCGCTGGCACTGCACCTGCCCGGCGCCCAAGTCACCGCAACCGACATCAGCGCCCAGGCCTTGGAAGTCGCTCAATGGAATGCCGATCAACACGAGGTTGCCGATCGCGTCGACTTTCACTGCTGCGATCTGTTGGCCGACGTCGAGCAACCCGAAACCTTCGATCTGATCTGCAGCAACCCGCCCTACGTCAGCGAAAGCGAATACGGGCAACTGGATCGTTCGGTGCGAGAACACGAACCGAAATCGGCCCTGGTTGCGGGGGAGGACGGGACGGAAACGATCAAGCGGCTGATGGCCGAAGCGTACCCGCGACTCGAGCCCGGCGGGCGGCTGATCATCGAACTGAGCCCGATGATCGCCGACGCCTGCGAAGATCTGGCCGAGCAAATCAGCGAACTCGGCGATTTGCGGTTCATCAAAGACCTCGCCGGACACCGCAGAATCCTCTCCCTCGGCCGGCTTTGAGGCCTCTAGCAACGCGAGGAAAACAAGTGGGATAGGCTTCCAGCCTGTCGATGCTGAAATAACGAGCCTGGAAGCCAATCCCACTTGAACAGATCCGACCGCTATCTTCCGCTCGTTGCTTAGGTGGCCGGCAACGGAACCGCCACCACCGGTCTGTTGATTGCGTGAGCCGTGACGCGTAAGATGTAACGTGGATTGTCAAGGGCGTCGAGCGTGATGACGCTTCCTTTTTTTGCATCTTTTTGTCGCTTCGGTTAGGGTGGT
>NZ_NTFY01000073.1 GCF_002289565.1 Rhodopirellula sp. SM50
GGTACCGGAGATCGTCTGTTCGATCGATCGAGGGAAGCCGATTGCCAGACGGTCCAGGGCTCTCTCGCATGACATCTACCGATAGACGCTGCAGTAGGTCATGCTGTGCATGACGTTCTTCTTGTCACGCACAGCGTGACGTACGCCAGTTTGCTCTACCCGAAACTTGAGCTGACACGGAATACTAGTGCTTCAATCACATTTAGCTTTGGGGTTGCGTTTGTCGAGCGGAAAAGTGGGCAGGTACGTTTGGCACGGACATCAGTAGCAAGGGATTCAGCGACCGTTGGTGTCCAGCCTTTAGGCGATTCCCCGTCGCTGCTACGCAGCGAGAATGGGCGGCTAAAGCCCAATACCGCTAAGTTAAGCGTCGTTTCTTCAGATGAGGGCCCGTAGGCTCGCGCCAAACGGCTGGTATTCGTTTGATATCAGCCGGTTCGCGCCAGCGTCCGGGCCCCCTCATTCACGCTTAACTTAGCGGTATTGGGCGAAAGCCTGCACACCAACGCCTATGCCCGTGCCATTCGGGTCACGCACCCTAAATCTAAAAGTTGGCGGACCGCTCGTGGCGTCAGCGTCCAGCTTGCGGGTTTTCGGACACGCCGGTTCGGCGTCTTGCCTCCCTATCCCCCTTCCAACCCGATTGATCCGTCCGGCTGGCAAGGGCGGCGGTGGTCGAGGTGGGGCGAAAACCCGCCAACATGATCTCAATGCAACGGAGAAAGCTAGGCTTGGGCAGTTCAATGTCATTTGTAATTCGTCACCGACACCGGCCTGATAGAACGCCGTTCGTCTTTCGGTGACACACCCGGAATTTCCATGCCTGCGGCGCCACTTCCTTCCAACGAATCGGTTCGGTTGCAAACTCTGGTCGACTACCAGATCCTCGACTCGTTGCCCGAGCAAGAGTATGACGACATCGTTGGCATTGCCTCCCGGATTTGCCGAACGCCGATTGCATTGGTCAGCTTGATCGATGCCGATCGCCAATGGTTCAAGGCGCGGGTCGGAGTAGATGTCAGCCAGACTGATCGCTCCGCGGCATTCTGCGCCCACGCGATCTTGAATCCAGGCGAGGTGCTGGCCGTCCGTGATGCGACGCAAGACCCAAGATTTCTGGACAATCCCCTGGTCACCGGAGCACCGCACATTCGCTTCTACGCCGGATCGCCGTTGGTAACGCCCGATGGGGTCGCCCTGGGAACGCTCTGCGTGATCGATTCGATCCCCCGCGAACTGTCCCCCGAACAGCTACTGTCGCTCAAAGCACTCGGTCGCCAGACGACGTCGCTGATCGAATTGCGTGGCCGAACCAACCAGTTGGAAACGTATCGCTCGGAATTGGAACGATCCAACGAAGCGCTACAAGAATTCGCCTACGCCGCTTCACACGATCTGAAGCAACCGATTCGCGGGATCGGTTCCTTGACGGAGTTCTTTGTCGAAGATTACGGCGAGCAGCTGGACGATGCGGCCAAAGAAAAACTGGAACTGATTCGCCGGCTGACCGATCGCGCCCAAACCATGATCGATCAAATGTTGCACTACGCCCGGGTCGGCAGCGTGGTCGACCGCCTGCAGTCGGTCGACCTGAACGAAGTGGTCGATCATGTCAAGGAGAATCTGTTTGCCCTCATCGCCTCGGGCAAAGTGTCGATCCAAAGCATGCAGCTGCCGTCGGCCAACGGAGCCCCGGTGCTGCTCAATGAGTTGTTCCAAAACCTGATCTCCAACGGCATCAAGTACAACGACAACGAATCGAAAACGGTGGAGGTCGGATTTCAGACCAAGCGGATCGGACCGGATGACGAACCGGTGACCGCTTTCTTTATCGCTGACAATGGAATCGGTATCCCCGAGCGGATGCGTCCGGAGGTGTTTACGATTTTCCGCCGGTTGCACGCCGCCGATGCCTACGGCGGAGGTTCCGGAGCCGGGCTGACGATCGCGCGAAAAATTGTCGAGACCCACGGCGGCAGAATCTGGATCGACCCGGCCTACCAGGATGGCACCTGTTTCTGGTTCACGATCGGCTCCACCGCGGCAGGAATCGAAAACGAATTCCGCCATGACAACATCCAATCCGAACGAGATGTCTGTCACGCCGTCAGCATCTGAACAATCCTCCCCGCGTTGTAGCTACACGTCGTCTTGCGACCGAATTAGGATGGTGGGAATATTGCTTGATCGAAGCTCTGGGCCGCAGCGTCCAGCCTGAATCCCGACTGATTCGCCCTCCTGTCCGCCCCCCCTGCCTTCAAGGTCCATCGATGCCCGCCCGATTGCTCACCCTGTTGTTGGTTGTGTTCTCTTTGACAGTGACGACACTCCCTGCGGCCAGCCCGACGGGACGATGGTCCGGCAGCTGGTCGTCTTCGTCGACGGGGCATCACGGTCCGCTTCGCGCCAAAATCCGCGCCGTCGATGCCAACACCTACCGGGCCCTGTTTGCCGGGCGGTTCGCCAAAGTCATTCCGTTTGTCTACCCGGCAAAATTGCAACGCGTCCCAGGCACGTCCAATCGCTATCACTCATCGACTCGTTTGCCGCTGTTGGGCGAATACCGCATGACGGCCACCGTCACACCGCATCAGTTCAACGCGACGTTCCGAGGCAAGAAGGATTTGGGCGTCTTTCGGATGTCACGCTGAAACCGGACAGCTCGCGATAAACGTCATCCGCCGCGCATCCGTCTGATTGGATCGCTGACTCAAACCGGTGGGTTGCAATGCGCCGCTGGAAACGCCCGTTAGAGGACAGCCGCCAGTGCCCGAATTGAATAATCCCACAGATGGCAGAGCGTACCCACGGATGAAAAGCAGCCAGGGATCCGTGGGTACGCCCTGCCATCCGTGGGAGTTCTCCTCGGTCCAGGACTCCCCGGCATGACCTCTACCGAAAACCGCTGCAACCAGTGGCGCGTGACCGGTCATCCCGCCAACTCTTGCAGCCACGCGGCGAAATAGAACGTGCCACAAAGCACGACACTGATCTTCCAGGCGGCCAACAACGCCATGAAGGTCGGATTGGATTGGACGTCCAATACGGTGCCTTTCTGCCGCGATGTCAATCCGATCAGCACGAAGACCACGGGCAGCGCCAGCGCCTGAAATGCGGCGAGGGCGAACAGCAGAAACGCCAACGGACGCACCAGTTGAATCAACGCGATCCAGAGTGCGGTCATCGTGGTGACGACCAGTAGTGCCCGCAATCCGAATCGCACTGCTGCTCTCACTCCGGAATCATCTCGCAGCGGATCAGATCCTCAAACGTTTCTCGTTTGCGAATCAATTTGGCTTGGCCCTGTTCGATCAACACCTCCGCCGCGCGGGTTTTGCTGTTGTAATTGCTGGCCATGACAAAGCCGTAGGCACCCGCGTTTTCCAGGATGACAAAGTCACCGACACGACACATCGGCAGTTCGCGACTGTCGACGTACCCACCTTCACGCTGGGTGAAAATATCGCCCGACTCGCACAGCGGTCCGCCGATGACGGCTTGGACGTTGTCGCGATCGTCGACGGGGCCACCGTCGCTGGAGCAAACGGAAATCGGATGGTGGGCGCCATACATGACCGGCCGTGCCAGATCGTTGAACCCGGCATCGAGCAACACAAACAGATTTTCGCCGACCTTCTTCACGCTACGGACTTCGGCGATCAAGAACCCTGATTCGGCGGAAAGGTAACGCCCCGGTTCGATTTCCAGCGTCACCGGATGACCGAACGACTCGCTCAATCGGTTGCGGGTGGCGTCCCATAATTGAAAGTACTTGTCCAAATCGACATACGATTCCGACTCGCTGTACGGCACGGGCAAACCGCCGCCGGCGCTGATCGTCGTGATTGTCCTGCCGACCTCCATCGCCACCCGCTCCATCGCTTCACAGACCTCGCTGAGGTGTTCCAGGTCGGTCCCCGACCCGATGTGCATGTGAAGCCCGGTCACAGTGACGCCATGCTGGTCGGCCCGACGCAGGCAATCGTCGATCTGTGTGTGCCAGATTCCATGCTTGCTCTGTTCGCCGCCGGTGTTCGTTTTTTGGCTGTGGCCGTGGCCGAATCCGGGATTGATCCGCAGCGTCACGTCGGCACCTGGGAGACGCTCGCCGAGTTGCGAAATCATGTCGGGCGATCCGCAATTGACGTGCAACTTGTGCTCGACGACCAAATCCAATGCGGCGGCGTCAAAAATATCCGCCGTGTAAACGATTTGATGGTCTTGGGGCAAATACCCCGCCGCCAACGCACGTTGAATTTCTCCGCAGCTGACCGCGTCGACGACCACATCACGACGCCGCATGCGATCCAAAATGGCGATGTTCCCACACGCTTTTTGGGCATAGCGGATCACGTCGAATTGACTCAAATCCGCAATCCGCTGTTCGATCACATTGAGGTCATAAACGTAGAGCGGCGTTCCATACTGTTTGGCCAGTTCCGCGACGGATAGCCCCGCGATCTGATGGCGGCTGGTAGAAAAAGTGGGCGTTGTCAGAGTGGCCATCGCGATCGCAGTGCAGAAAGTGGGAAGGGGACGTCAAACGGCAAGACGCATTTTGTCCCCGAGCAGGCTGTTTTGTCCACCCATCGCCGGTGCCAGAACTCGTTCCCAGGCTCTGCCTGAGAACGCAATCGAAGTGGGGTAAGCATCCTGCTTGCCACCCCCACCGGCGGGACGGGAGGCGGAGCCTCCAGGACGGTGCGTTCGCTGGCGGAGCCCCTCGCCGTGAACGATTTGTTAGCGGCAGGGCGCGAGCCCTCCGGTGTGTTGGCAAAGATGCGCAAGCCCAATGCCATCTACCTTGACGCTAAGCGGGGTGTTTTTGTTAGCGGTAGGGCGCGAGCCCTCCGGTCTTTCACGGTATTTTTGAAGCGCGACCGGACGGCTCGCGCCGTTCCGCTAACACCTTTAGAGCCAAAGGACGTGACATTGGACGCAAGCCCAATGCCAAAAAATCGTTCACGGCGTAGGGCGGAGCCGGGGAACGAGGTGGCTGCGAGACTTGACCCGCGAACCACCTGCGTGGTTCGCGGCAGTCCATCTCTGATCAGGAACCGGCGGGGTCTTTGCCGTCGGTCCAGGGGCCGGCCAGATCCATGTATTCCGGCTCGTCAAGCGTGCTGCCGAAATCGCCGGCTTTCCAACCCGCGATGTGATTGGGCAACTCGCGAGCCTTCGATTTGGCTTCCCATTTCGCCGCCCAGCCCGGGTCTTTGGTGCTGATGTCGCGGTTGTCGGAATCGACGAAGTAAACCTCGCCGTTGCGATAACTTTGTGCCCCCAAGTTCACCACGGCCATCGCCGCGGCGCCCAAGTCTGGCGGGTTGTTGCACAGTTCCGGCTCGCCGGCTTCACAGGCATCCAGGAAGTTCGCGAAGTGAGCCTTGGTCGTGTTCTTGACCGGCTCGGTGGAGATTCGCTCGTTTTCGAAGGTCCGCTTGGCGGAATCGCCTTGGGAAGTGACTTGGCGTCGCTCGGGGACGAAATCGAACCCGTCGAAACCTTCGCCGTTGCCGAGTTCGAAGGTGCCGTAGTGACCACGGATCAATTGATTCACGCGTGATTCTTGGTTGCACATCGTCGCGGTGATCAATCCTTGCACGCCTTCGTTGAAGTCCGCGGCGACGGTGGCAACGTCGGGCACATCGCGTCCGTCGTACTCCATGAAGATTCCGCCGGCGCCGACCACGCGTCCGGGGATTCGAAGCCCCGTGGCCTTCAACATTGACGTCGTGCGGTGGACGAACAAGTCGGTGAACATGCCGCTTCCGAAGGGCCAGAATCGTCGCCACTGCTTGTAAACCGCACGGTCAAACGGCATCTCCGGGGCGAGGTCTTCGTTCGTGCCCAGCCAGCGCTGCCAATCAATCTTCTTCGGATTCATGTCCTCAACCAGCTTGTAATAACGCCATTGCCCGACGTTGCTGTTGCGGAAATATTCGGTTTGGAATCCGAGCACCTTGCCGAGTTTTCCGTCTTGAAGCAACGCTCGGATTTCATTCCAAACCGGCAGACTGGTCGATTGCACGCCAACCTGCATGACCTTGCCCGAGGCGCGCCACTTGTTTTCGACGTTGAACGCTTCTTCGACCGTCTTGGTCATCGGTTTTTCGCAGTAGACGTTCAGCCCCGCGGCGAGCGAATCGATGATCTGTTTGTGGTGCCAGTGGTCGGGCGTTCCGATGCAAACGGCGTCCAGGTTTTCCTTGGCGATCATGTCGTTGTAATCGACGTATCGCCCCGGATCCGTACCGGTTTTGTCCTTGATGTAATCGGCGACCATGTCGCGCTGCGTCTCGTAGACCTCGGCGACCCCGACCAGGTCGATCTGGCGGCCTTCCTTGTGCAGATCGCAGAGTGTTTTCACGTGGGCGCCGAAACCGCGTCCGCCGGGGCCGATGAACCCGATGCGTAGGCGTTCGTTCGCACCGGCGGCAGCCTTGGCGCGTCCGGGTAGCGTCATCGCAACGCTCGCCGCGGCACCGACTGTGGCGCCGTTTTTCAGGAAGGATCGTCGGTCGGTACTTGGTTTTTCAGCAGGATGGTGCATTCGCGAGTGCCTCGGGCCGATTCGGCAGGTGGGAAAAATGGCGGGAAACTTTGAGCCACCAATTGTAACTGATCGGTCGCGGAATGGTATCCACAGCCCCTGATCGAAGCGTGCCGTCGACCGCGGTCGCGTTGACGCGGGGGCGTTCTCGACGCGTTCCTACGTCAATCCCTCGGCCAGCATTGCATTGAGCCCACAATTGGCACCTGGGAAAACCCGTCCGCCAGCGGGTCGCGGTGATAAAAATACGTGTGCGCCGCCCCAATCAGCTCGCCGTCTTCGCCGAACACGTCGACCACATGGCGGTGGTACAGGTCGCCCGGAGAATTGCCATCGGTCCCCTCGATGTCGTCCAGCACGGACAGCACCTGCGGCATCGAGAGGGGGGCAAACCTCCACAGTTCGCCGACCACCTGGTGGTCGCCCGGCATCAGCGCCGGATAGTCCGCGCGTCCGTACAGTGTTCCGCGAATCCAACTCGCGACCACGTTTCGCGGCGCGACGGGCCAGCAACTCTCGCGACATTGACCGCGTTTGAGTGTGCCGTAAACGAATACCGAATCGATCATCAATCAATAGGAATCAAGTGGAAGGGGGGCCGACACTGACATATGTGTTGGTGTGCAGGCTTTAGCCGCCCACTTTCGCTGCATCGCAGCGACCGAGAATCGCCTAAAGGCTAAACACCAACGGCTCTGAATCCCCTGTTACAGATGCCCGAACCATTCGGGGAAGCGGCGTTTACGAGTGGTCAAAAAATGGGATGGTCAAAAAATGGAATGTGCCGCGATTGCGAGAACTCGCCTCTTCGATTGTTTGATTTTTTGACCACCAAATCTTTTGACCAACCGCCGGTTGCATTTACCGCGTGGTAGCAGCCAGAGTGATGTCACTGGATTATTGATCATCATGTGAAGCTCGGCTTTCGCATGGATTTGAACTCGGCTTGCCATCGGCCGATGGCGGCGTCGATTCGCTCGGTACCGAGTTCGGCGAAAAACTCGGACCAGCTTGCATCGCTGGTGAATCCCAGCCCGCCGGCCATCGCCAAATCCACCGTGGCCAGCGAATCAGCGACGCCTTCTTTCAGCAAACAGTTCGCTTCAATCCACATCGGAATCGTCAACAACAGCAACACCTCGCCGTCGGTGAACTCGCGGCGATCGGTGCGATAGGTTTCAATCAGTTGTTGTGTTTGGTCGGACAATTGCTGACTGCGTTGACCGTGTTCGTAGTCGAACAATCCGCCGCCGCCTGCGCGCCCGAGTCGTTTGCGTTTGAGCAGAGCCGGCACCATCGGCGACGGATCGATCCGCTGCGGGAACGCGCTGGTGAACGCTTTGCCGGCATGGTACATCGTGGGCGCCCCGATCCAGTCGATCAACTCCAGCGGAGACATCGGCATGCCGTAGGCCAAAGCCGCCCGCTCGATCTGACGCTCGGTCGCACCACGGCACAGCAGCAACAACGCTTGGTTCAGATAGGGCGAAAGCATTCGGTTGACGATGAACCCAGGCCCGTCCTGGCACCGGATGGCGCGCTTGCCCAGTCGCGCCGCGTGATCCACGACCGCTTGGATTGCATCGTCGTCGCTACGTTTTCCCGCCACGACTTCGACCGCCGCCCGGGCATGGACGGGCATGAAAAAGTGCATCCCACAGACCCGGCCGGCCGACCGCAACCGCTGGCCGGCGATCTGGTTGATCAACAGGGTGGACGTGTTGCTGCAGAGCACCGCCGTTTCCCCCAGCTCGCTTTGCAGCATTTCAAACAAGTCTTGTTTGGCATCACAGCGTTCGACGATCGACTCAATCACGATCGGCGCATGGGTCGCATCACTCCCGTTCGGTTCGCCGACCGTGATGGCGTGCAGCGCTCCGCCGGACAGCGATCCGCCGGGCAGCGAACTCTCACGCGTCGCAAGCCCCGCTTCGTCAAAGGCAATCGCTGCGGCCCGGATCGCCTCAGCACGTTGGTCTGCCAGGCAGAACGTAACGTTGCGTACCGCATGGGCATCGGCGATCGCTCGTCCGACCACGCCCGCTCCGATCAACAAAACGCGGGGCAAGTCGTGCGGCCACTGCGGGGAATCGGGTTTCATCCCAAACCTTGGTAAGTAGTGTTCACTAAGCGGCCGCCTGCTCGGCAACTGGATGGGGAACGGCAACCGTCTGCTCACACGACTGCAACTCGACGCGCGGTTTGCGACCGACAAACGCCGCCCACGCGGTAAACGTGCTCGGCGGCCCCATCATCCAGTCCGTTTCTGCCAACGCGTACATGTCTCTCAATGCGGTTCCGGGGCCGGGGGTGATGTTCAGTCCCGCAAAGTGCTGGGGGTTCAGTCGTTCGTGGCTGCAAACCAAAAACTGCACCGTGCGGCCGGGCAACTGGTCGCACACGCTGCGCATCCAGTTCGCATACAAACGGTCGTCGAAATAATATCGCCCGCCTTGGAATTCGGCATAGTCGCCGCGGCGAATGTGGACGCCGACGACAACGTCACTCGCACGACGCGCCTGTTGCATCGTCAGATCGATCGCGTTTTGATCGTCCGCGGAAACGGCAAAGAAATCACGAATGTGCGACCAATGGTTCTGCAGCAGCCTTGGGCTACGAAACAGCCAGCCCTGTAACAACAGCGTGCGGCCAGATTCAACGGCGCTGCGAAACAATTCGCCTTCCAAGTCACACTCCTGGCCCGATCGCAATCGAATCACCTTGGCCGGATAGTCACGCATCCCGAACGCGTTCATCGTTTTTGCCACCGCCTGAATGCCGTGCATCAACCCGAGACGCACCGGTTGCGATGGAGCCCGGCCGGACCCGGTGTCGATGAATCGTCCATTCAGGTGTGTTGTGTAGCGACACCAGAGATCGTTGCGTGTGCTGGGGAACAACGCCGCATACTCGGCAAAGCAGGGATTGCGCAGTTCGACGCCATAGTGCCGGGCCGCCGCAATCAAGTGCGCGTAAAGAAACAACCGGTTTCCGAGTTGGCCGTATCTTCGTGCGATAATCATCATGAGCGGCGGGCCATCCTCGAATCGGAACGAAACATCCAAGCAAAAAGGCGAAAAAACAATCGTCTGGATCAGACGCCAGCCTGCCGGTGTGGCAACAGCAAGCCCTACCGCTGCGATGCTATCGCCGAGCCGAAAGTGTTCACAAGTCCGGTTCGCGGATTTTACCCCGTCAGGCAATCGACTCGAAAACTGGTCTTGCCCTGTACAGCTAAATCTTGCGATACGCGGGCCACGTGCCGAAAGGCCGCACCACACATTTAACTCGCCATGCTTCGCCCACGGGAGACGATTCACTGCGATGAAGACTCGATCACTTGCCCTGCCCTGCGCACTCGTTGCAGCGATGATGCTCGCTTCGCCCACCGACGCGTCTGCCCAGGACTCTGCCACGGACCCTCAATTACCCGGCAACCCGTTGACCCGGATGATGAGCGGGTTGAACCCGATGAATTGGCAGATGCCCAAGCTGAAAATGCCGACGATGTCCACGTTTTTGCCGTCTAAAGACGAAAAGGAGCGTGTGATCACCAAGAAAGACAGCTTGGTGGACGAGGTCTCCACCACCGCCAAAAAGAGCTGGCAGCGCACCAAGGACACGCTCAATCCGATGCGATTGATCCCCGCCGGATTCCGTCAGGGCAGCCAAACGGTGCCGGCACCGGCGGCAAAGCAACAGGGCGGCTTTTTCAGCAACCTGTTCTCTCCGTTTCCCAAATCCGAGGATGACGAAGTCAATCGCTCGGTCAACGAGTTTCTCAAGCAAGAGCCCATCCGCTAGTGGCGTAAGCTTCCAGCTTGCGTGGAGCATGTGCGGAAACGGGGTCGGGTACCAATAATGCGAAGCACCCCGTGGTGTAAGCTTCCAGCTTGCGTTCGGCCTGGGACGCAAGCTGGAAGCTTACGCCACGCCAAAACTACTTTGCGATCACGCTTTGGAATCGATCGAACAGGTAGTGGCTGTCATGCGGTCCCGATGACGCTTCGGGGTGATGTTGGACACCGAAGGCTTTCGATTCGCGATGCCGAACGCCGGCGATCGTGTCGTCGTTCAGGTTGCGGTGGGTGATCTCCAAGCAGTCCGGCAGCGACTCCTCTTCGACGGCGAAGCCGTGATTCTGCGTCGTGATTTCGACTTTGCCGGTTTGCAGATCCAGCACCGGTTGGTTCGCCCCTCGGTGACCGAATTTCAGCTTGAAGGTCTTCGCGCCACAAGCCAGCGACAACAGTTGGTGTCCCAGGCAGATCCCGAAGATCGGTGTTTTTCCGATCAGTGCGGCGATCGTTTTCTGGGCATAGTCCAGCGGCTCGGGGTCACCGGGGCCGTTGGACAAGAAAACGCCATCCGGCTGGAGCTTCAAAATCTCATCGGCGCTGGTGTCGCCTGGGACGACAGTGACCAGGTTCCCGCGTGAGGTGAAGTGACGCGGAATGTTCCACTTCATCCCAAAATCCATGCAGACGACCTTTGTGTTCCCCGCGCCGGCGGGGTTTCCCCGGCGAGCGATTTCGGTTTCGGTCCAGTCATCGAGCCGGTGGTCCCATTGCCGCGATTGCGTCGGCATCACTTCGCGGACCAGGTCGCGGCCGAGCAATCCGAGGGAGTTTTTTGCTTTTTCGACCAGCGAAGCGTCATCCAGATCAGTGGTGGATAAGATGCCGCGCATGGCACCCTGCTCGCGGATCCGCCGCACCAGGGCGCGGGTGTCGATTCCGGCCAAGCCGACGACGCCGTGCTGCTGCAAGTACGCCGACAGGCCGCCTTCGGCGCGATAGTTACTGTAGATTCGGCTCTCTTCGCGGACGATAAACCCCGACAACGATGGTTTTTCGTGCTCGATGTCGATCGAATTGACGCCATAATTCCCGATCTCGGGATACGTCATCGTCACGATTTGGCCGTGATAGCTGGGGTCCGTCAGGATTTCCTGATAGCCCGTCATGGAGGTATTGAAAACGACTTCGCCGTTGATTTCGCCGTCGGCCCCGAAGCCTTCTCCGGTGTAAACCGTGCCGTCTTCGAGCGCAAGTTTTGCGATTCGGGTCATGGGGATATGGAGGCGAGTTGCCCAAAAGTGCGGAAAGGGTTGGGTAGAGTTCAAAAACTCCCATAGGTTAGCGGCGATTGGTATTTTCGACGAGTGGGTGCGTGACTCAATCGACCACGTGCCACTGGCTGACGCCACGTGCTGAGATGGCCACGTGCTGAGATGCCAGCGGGAAGCGTTACGGCCTGTCGATTTAATCCGATCACACCTGGGATCAGCCGTTTCGCGCGAGCGTACGGGCCTGTAGCACGAGGAAAACACACCAGGGCCCGTAGGCTCGCGCCAAACGGCTGATTCAATCGGCAGGCCGGTTAGCGAGCGGCGCGAGATCTGATGCGGTGCCAACCGCGAGCCATCGCCTCACCCCACCCCGGGGAACAGCCACGCCATCAACAGGCAAACGAGCAGTGCTGACAGCCCTGTCGCGATACTCATCGGCGAGATCACCTTCAGCCCTTCGGCTTCCGTCATCCCGCTCATCCGGGTGATCACCCAAAACGCGCTGTCGGTCATCCAGGACACCGGTTTGCTGCCCGCCCCGATCGCCATCGCCAGATAGACCGGGTGGAAGGGCAGGTCCTGCGAAAACGCGAATCCTTGCAGAACGCCCGCCGAGGTGATCATGGCAACGGTGGCAGAACCTTGCAGCGTTCGGATCGCCGTGGTCACGCAAAAGGCCAGCGGCAACAACATCAGTCCGGCGTTGGCGTCGACCAGTGACCCCACCGCCGTTGCGATCCCCGCCTGTCGCAACATCGCTCCGAACGCACCGCCGGCGGCGGTGATCAAAATGATGTTCCCCGCCGAAGCCAACGAGCGGCTGACCAGCGACTTGCGTTGGTCTGCATCGATGTATCGAATCAACGTCATGCCAAACGCCAGCCCGATCGCGATCGCGATGTTTTTGTCACCGACCAGCTTCAACACGTCCGTCAACCCGCTCGGCTCCACCGCGCCCGACTTCATCAGGTACGCCAACACACTTCCGATCGTGATCAGGATGACGGGGATCACGATCGGAAGCAGCGATTCGAGGAAGCCCGGTGAACGGCCGCGATCGAGTGGGTCCGGCGAGTGGTCCGGTTCCCCTGCATCGGTCTCCCCTGCACCTGATTGCGACGCATCTGACTCGTCTTCCGGTACCGACTCCGCCGCGATCTCGCGAAGCGGAACATCGACGAAGCGATTGATCAGCCGCGCCGACGCCAGCGACAGCACGCTACTCATGCTGCCCACGACCAGCCCGACTCCCAGCATCACGCCGACGTCGACGTTCAAGATCTCAGCAACCTGCAGCGGCCCTGGAGTGGGAGGGACCAGCGAGTGCGCGATCGAACCGCCGGCAAGGATCGCCAGGATAAACAGCACGTAATCGCGACCGACGACGCGGCGCAGTGATCGCGCCAAGGGAATCATCAAGTAGAACACCGTGTCAAAGAAGACCGGGATTCCGATGATGAACGAGCTCACCGCCAACGCTTCGGGAGAACGTTTCGGGCCGACCCACTTCAACATCCGCGCGACGATCGTTCTGGCCGCGCCCGATTCGGACAAACATCCGCCGATCACGCTGGCCAACGCAATTAAAATCCCAATTTTTCCGGCCGTCGAACCGAACGCCGACGTCACACGTGCGGCCGCACTGCTGTGCGTAAATGACACGGCCGCTTCCGGCGTCCATTGCTTCGCGGCAACCTCCGCGTCGGCGTACTGCTGAAGCGATTCCGGTGTGGTCAAACCCGCGACCAGCAATCCGGCCAATAATAACGTTAAAAAAGCGTGCAGCCGAAACACGAGAATGCTGACCAAGACCACGACGACAGCTAGGGCAACGATCAACCAGATGCTCATCAACAACTTCTTGGTGTGCGGATTCTGAGTGTGCGGATTGCGCGTCGGACACAAATTTCTAGCGTCTGTCTGCGTCAATCCGTCGATCTAGGCGTGTGGGCCGATGCAGCCTACAGTATGCCGTGAAGAACCTTAACAAAATTCGCAGGGCCGCGCGGCCGATGGCAGACTGCGGTATCTTACCGTGGCGCCTGCACCATGCGTCGCCTTCGATTTCCTCCCAACGCACCGGTCAAGAAGTCACGTGTCCGACTCCAACTCCGATTCAAACAGCGAGCCGTCGTTTTTCACCAAGCATGAATTTGCGATCCGCCGACTTCACTCGTTGACGGGAATCGTGCCGCTGGGTCTTTACATGTGCGTTCACCTGACGACGAACGCAAGCCTGCTGGGTAGCGTCGAGATTTTTCAGCGTGCCGTCTTCTTGATCCACAGCCCCGGTCCACTGCTGCCGCTGATCGAATGGGGCGGGATTTTCCTACCGTTGCTGTTCCACGCCGGTCTCGGGATCTGGATCGCCAAGACAGGCCGCAGCAACAGCAGCCAGTACCAGTTCACCAGCAACAAACGCTACACCTGGCAACGTTGGACCGGATTTATCGGATTGGTGTATTTGTTTCTGCATGTGATGCATCTGCACGGCGGAATTCACGCCGAAAGCTGGATGGACGCGATCTACAAATTCGGATTTGGACAATTCAGCCCCTACAACGCGGGCAGCTCGTTAGTCAATGCGATGAATCTCGGTTACGGAATCATCTGGCCGGTGATTTATCTGGTCGGCGTGCTGGCGCTCGTTTACCACTTCGTCAACGGAATTTGGACTGCCGGGATCACCTGGGGCCTTTGGATTTCTCCCAAAGCTCAGGCGCGGGCGACCAAGATCTGCGTGGCGCTGGGCGTGGTTTTGACGGTTATCTCACTGGCAGCCTGGGCCGGAGCCGTTTTCCCTGGCAAAGAAGACGTCGCAAAGATGCGTGCGATCGAAGACCGCATGTACGAGGCGGGTGTCGTGGCCGGCACCGTTCCTGAAAACGAACACAAACGCGACTTGCGCGGTCGAGCGGCGGCGACTGAGGAGTCCGCGGCGGCGGCTGACGGCGAACAAGCTTCCACAGGAACAACGGAGCCGGCGTCCTGAGCCCGATCGGCTCTGGCTCGTCTAGGTCTGCCTCGTCTAGGTCTGGCCCGTTCACGCAATTCCATTCGAACTCAACACACTCAACTCTTTCATCTTCAGTCACTATGTCAAATCAACGTGTGGTCGTCGTCGGTGGTGGTCTTGCTGGTCTCGCCTCGGCGATGAAATTGGCGGAACTGGGCGTCGCTGTCGACCTGATCAGTCTGACGCCCGTCAAACGCTCTCACAGCGTCTGTGCCCAAGGCGGTATCAACAGCTGCAACGACCAGACTCGCCAATTGGGCGACAACGAATGGAAACACTTCGACGACACGGTCTACGGTGGTGACTTTCTCAATCACCAACCGCCCGTCAAAGAAATGGCGTACTGGGCGCCCAAGGTCATCGAGCTGATGGACCGCTTGGGAGTGCCGTTCAACCGCACCGGCGAAGGTTTCTTGGACCGTCGTCGATTCGGCGGCACGCTTTACAAACGAACCGCCTTTGCCGGAGCGACCACCGGACAACAACTGCTCTATGCCCTGGACGAACAAGTCCGTCGCCGCGAATCCGAAGGGCTGATCCGCAAATTCGAGTTCTGGGACTTCCTGGGGCCGATCCAAGACGAAACGGGACGTTGCCGCGGAGTCGTCGCCCAAGACATGGTGTCGATGGAAATCCGTGCCTTCCCCGCCGACGCCGCGGTCGTCGCCACCGGCGGTTGTGGTCTGGTCTACGGCCGCAGCACGATGAGTGTCTTCTGCACCGGCAGCGCCGCCAGCCGCTGTTTCCAAGCCGGCGCAAAATATGCCAACGGAGAGTTCATCCAAGTCCACCCGACGGCCATCCCCGGCAGCGACAAGCTGCGTTTGATGAGCGAGTCGGCGCGGGGCGAGGGCGGACGCGTCTGGGTGCCGCGCAAGCCACATGATTCACGCGCCCCACGCGACATCCCCGCCAGTGACCGCTACTACTTCCTCGAAGAACGGTATCCGGAATACGGCAACTTGGTGCCCCGAGACATCGCCACCCGCGAAATTTTCGACATCTGTGTCAACGACGGACTCAGCGTCGATACCGAACGGATGTGCGTTTACTTAGATTTGACCCACATTCCCAAAGCGGAATTGGATCGAAAGCTGGGCGGGATTCTCGAAATCTACGAGAAATTCCAAGGCGTCGATCCGCGGATCGAACCGATGCGGATCTTCCCCGCGGTCCACTACAGCATGGGCGGATTGTGGGCCGATTACGTCAAGAGTGCCGACGGTGGCCTGGAAGCCGGCGCTCCAGCCAATCACATGACCAATATCGAAGGGCTCTATGCCATCGGTGAATGTGATTACCACTACCACGGTGCAAACCGATTGGGCGCCAACTCGTTGCTGTCTTGCATCTTTACCGGTTTGTTTACCGGGCCATCGATCGTCAATTACATCGACAATCAATCCGGCGGGCACGCCGACATCGACGCCGCCACGCTGTCCGGTGCCGTCAGCAAACAGCAAGAACGTCACGACTCGTTGTTGACCGGCGACGCCGGCAGTGACGAAAACCCGTACCTGATTCACCAGGAACTCGGGGACATCATGACGCGGGCCGCGACCGTGGTGCGACGCAACGACCAATTGACCGATGCAATCGAAAAAGTGAACGAATTGCACGACCGCGCGATGAAAGTCAACTTGTCCGATACCGGCAGCTGGTCCAACCAGAACGTGATCTTTGCCAAATCGCTGCAGGACATGTTCCCGATCGCCAAATCAATTCTCGGCGGCGCGCTGCGGCGCGACGAGTGCCGGGGAGCCCACTTTAAACCTGACTTCCAAAAACCTTCGTTGACCGCGGAAGACCCGGCCGAGCGGCGGAAGCAGGCCGAAGAGTGGTGCGACGCGTTCGAAAAGAACAACGACAAATACCTGAAAAGCACCATCGCCGATTACGACAACGCTTCGATGCAACCGCAGTTCAGCTACGAAGACGTCGACACGTCGCTGCAACCGCCACGCCCGCGACTGTATGGGCTTGTCGGTGCCGATATCATCGAAGAGGTGTGGAAAGAACGAGCCGAGGCGAAAAAGCAGCAACCCCAAATGGCTTCCTCCTAAGACCTCGCTGCTCGTTTGGCCCAAGCGAGTTCCCGGTCAGACGACCGAGATCAAAACATATCATCCAACGAACATTCAACTTTCGACAATTTCATAGGTCAACGCATGATTGCCCTGGATCCCGCCGCGAATCGCCCCCAGTTCATCAACGTCCGCGTTAAGCGGCAAGATGGTCCTGGTCAAGAGCCGTATTGGCAATTGTTCAAGATCGACTACGAGCCGGAATTGAATGTCATCACGGTTCTTCAGCGAATCGCCGCGCTCAGCAAGACGTCAGACGGCAAGAAGGTGACACCAGTCGTCTGGGATTGTGGCTGCCTGGAAGAGGTCTGCGGCGCTTGCACCATGCAGATCAACGGACGTGTCCGGCAAAGCTGTAGCGCGCTGGTCGATACACTGCTGAAGGACAACGCCGACGAGCTCGTCTTGGAACCGATGAGCAAGTTCCCCGTGCTGCGCGACCTGATGGTCGACCGCCGGCGGTTGTTTAAGGCGCTCGAAAAGGTCAAGGCATGGGTCCCCGTCGACAGCTACTACAACATGGGTCCCGGCGAGCGACAGCTCCGTGCCGCCCAAGAACAGAACTACCCGCTCAGCCAATGCATGAGCTGCGGCTGCTGTGTCGATGCCTGCCCACAGTACAACAAGATTGAACTGGAGCGGAAGAAGGACGAGACCGACGAAGAGTTTAAGAAGCGAGAAGAGAAAGCGTGGGACAAAGCGTTCGTCGGCCCCCACGCAATCTCTCAAGCGATGCTGTTCAACAATCACCCGACCGGCAAGTCGATCGCGGGCGAACGGTTGGATGCACTGACCGCCCCCGGCGGAATCCAAGCCTGCGGCAATGCACAGAACTGCGTCGCCGTATGCCCGAAAGAAATCCCGCTCACCACCTCCATCGCCCGCGCCGGACGAGCCACCACGATCCACACGATCAAGAAGTGGTTCGAAAAGTAGCGGTACCGGAAAAAGAGGTTGACCCACCTCTTTTCATCCCGGAGGACGTCGGTTCTTTTTCTGCGGGAGATGAGGGCCCGTAGGCTCGCGCCAAACGGCTGATATTCGTTTGATAGCAGCCGGTTCGCGCCAGCGTCCGGGCCCCCTCATTGATGTTAACTTAGCAGTATTGGGCTTTAACCCCGTTCGGGGTAACGCAAAACGCTCACCGTTAGATGCCCCCACTCACGCCGTCCGCAGATTCACCTCACGACACAGGTTGCGGATCGATTGCTCATCGGCCAAATGAAACGTTGGAATATTGGCGGCGATCAAAGGGCCGGCCAGTGCGCTGTAGTCGTTGATGTCCAGCGTGTTGATGATCGCCGCGACTGCTTTCCCGCGGCGGGCGAATCCGATCAGGGTCGACAGTGCGTCCGGAGTCGCCTGTTGCAAGATCGCAATCAGCGTCGTCTCGTTGCTGATCCGTGACTCCGTCTCATTGAGCAATTCGGCAAGACTCATTCCATCGCTGCGTTCCAATCGCGCGAGCGTGGTACGCAACTGTTGCAAGTGCACCGCACCCCGCGACGCGTCCAAGACGACGGGCCTCAACCGATCATTTTTATCGAGCATCGTTGCGGATTGCTTGGCTTGGTCACGAACGCGGTGGTCGCCGATCCAGCCGTCGGTGCGGATTCGATCCGCGGCGTCTCGTCCGTTGGTGATGAACCCGAACGGTTGCGATTGATCGTGCAGCGAACTGGCGATCGAAAATGCGGCCGTGATCGCCAGGTCGGTTCGAATCGGCTCATGCTGGGTCAGATTGGTCTCGGTGTGCATGTCCAGCACCAACGTGGCTCCCGCGATCGACGTCGGCTCGTAGACTTTGCTGTGCAAGACACCGGTGCGTGCCGTCGCCGACCAATGGACGCGTCGCATCGGGTCGCCGGGCTCCCAACGACGAATGCCGCGCAATCGAGTGGGATTTTCCATCACATTGTCACGCATACGGATTTCGCCCAGCGGCCGACGTGACGCGATTTCATAATCGTCTAGTTCGACCGTTTTGGGCAGCACCGTCAAATACTGGGGGTGGGTTCCGAGCCGGTAACGACGGTACAATCCCATCAGATCACCGGTTTCCAGCACCGTGGGGCCGATCTGAAAATAGCCGCGGCGATTGCACTCAATCGTGTAGTCCAAATGCCGTGTTTGTCCGGGCCACATTAACAGGACCCCGATTCGGTCGCCTTGAACGTCCAGCGTCGGTGGCGTGTGGATCGTCGCCCAGCGAGGAATCAAATCTTCCACCAGCAACCAAAATACCGGGATCTTGCTGGTGTTGGTGACCGAAACCTTGACGTTCAGCGATTCTCCGATCTTCAATTCTTCGTCGCCGCCTTCGCGGGTGGCGATCGAGCATTGGGTCCAGGTCAGCGCCAAAAAACGATTGATCAAGATCACGGCCGCCGCAACGATCGCGGCAAGCACCCACAGCGAACCGCCGAACGCAAGCCCCAGCAGCAACACTGCGGCGACCGCTGCGATCAGCGACAATCCGGGCCCCGGCCCCGACGATGCATGTGGATCTCCCATCGCATCAGTTTAACTCGGACGAAGCGTCGCGGGTTCCAGCGAAACGCGAAACGACCGACGGAAAAAAAGATGTCGGAATCACAGAGCGATTTGAAGTGGCAGAATCATGCGGGGCAGAATGATGTTGCGACCGCTCTGATCGCGAAACCAAAATCATCCTTCCATCCCATCATCCCATCATCCTTTCATCCCATCATCCTGCCATCCCATCATCCTGCCATCCCATCATCCTGCCATCCCATCATCCTGCCATCCCATCATTCTGCCATCCCATCATTCTGCCATCCCATCATTCTGCCATCCCATCATTCTGCCATCCCATCATTCTGCCATCGTTTTGCCCCCATCGTTTTGCCCCCATCGTCTTGCCCCCATCTGTCCGAGCCGGTGTCTACAGACAGCAGCGATGCCACATTACGACTTACCAACCGCTCGATGCTAACAGCTACAGATCCCTACAGCGGCGCCGGCAAATCGCGTTTGGCGAATTGTCTCGCTGCGAGCAGATAGCAGACGCCGCCGAGCACGATCAGGATCATCGGGTAGATCAACGGCGGGAGCATCCCGTCGGGCATCGGCGTGGACCAATCCCACGGCGCCGACAGGCCATCTTCGGCGACCAAGGCGGCTAATTTCTGGGGGCGATAACAGTTAAAAAACGACATGCCTTGCAACCAGTCAAGCGACTCGGCCGCCTTGCCCAAGCCGAACATCACCAATTGCACGACATAAATCGCCATCACCATCCCGATCGTTCGCCACCGGTAACGGTCGATGCTGCTAAAGAAACTGGACAGACCCAGCAGGAAAAAACCGAACGCGAACAGGCTGAACGTCGGAGCCGCATACGCCCGTGAATCGACACGCTCTGACAGCGGAAACGACTCGACGACCGGCTCGCTGATCTGCAGCGGAATGGTCCATCCGAACAACGGTACATCCACACTCGGCGGTGGAACCGTCTCGGCCACCGTCGTCACCGACACCCCGACAAAAATTCCGAACCAAACCAATCCACACAGTAACGCCAGCCCGCCGACCGCAACGGCTGCGTGGGACCACATCAATTGAGCACGGCTGATCGGTTGCGCCAGCAGCATTTCCATCGTCCCACGCCCCAGTTCTCCGCTGACGACATCGCTGCCCCGCGAAAGGCACCAGATCACGGTGCACAGAATGATGATCGGCTCGTCAAACGTCAGCCCGACGCGACCTTGGTAGGTGAACAGCGAATCAAAACTGATCGGCGAAAGCTTTTCAAAACCGCGCAGCTGTTCCAGGATGTTTTGAAACTGGCCCATGTCCAACAAGCTGACGACCCAGACGCGAACCCAGGCGAACGCGAACAAGGCCAGACCCAGCGAGACGAACAGCAACGATGCCTGTTTGATGTAACTGCGTAAAAGTATTCGGTTGATCATCATGCCGCCCCACCACCGATGTGTTCGTTGACGTCGCCGTCGCGCGCTACTTCATGGTCGCGTGGATCTTCCAAGGTGTCGTGATGCACCGAGTCGTAGACCGAACGCAGCCCCAGCGGTTCGATTCGCATCCGATGCAGTCCCAGCGAACTGATCCAGGGCAGCATTGGGGCCAGGTCACCGGCGGTGTCGATTCGGACGGACACCGCGCCGTCACTGGCGATCGAGTCGACTTCGGTGATGCTGATGTGATCGCGAAACGAATCGGGGACACTGGCCAACGTGGCCGAGCGATCCAAGCCGGTTCCCGCTGGCAAATCTGCCCAGATGCGATGCCGCTGGAACAGATCCGCCATCTGCAACTCCAGCACCAAATGGCCGCCACGCAGAAACGCCACCCGATTGCACGTGTCTTCGATCTCGCTGAGCACGTGAGACGAAAAGATCACGGTGCGGCCTTCGCGATGGGCCTGGGAAACCAGCTCCATGACTGTCCCGCGAACTGTCGGGTCTAGGTTGGCGGTCGGTTCATCGAGAATCAACAGGGGCGTTGCCGGTGCGAGCACGACCGCCAGCGCCAGTTTTTGACGCATGCCCGTCGACATCATTGAAACATGACGCCGCGTATCCAGTTCGAGCGCCTCGGCAATCGCCCGGCTTCGCGACAGATCGCCGCGGGGGTGAATGTCCGCAAAAAACCTTAGCACGCCATCGCCCCGCAGGTGCCGCGGCAACCGAGCGTCGCCGGGCAAATAGGAAACGTTTTGCCGCACTGTGACCGGATCGGTTTGAGGGTCCGCCCCGCAAACGCTCGCTCGGCCGCCGCTACGGTTCAGATAGCCCAATAACGACCGAATCAGCGTGGTTTTGCCCGCACCGTTTGGCCCCAGCAGCCCAAAAATGTCTCCCCGGTGTACTTCCAGATTGCAATCGACCAGCGCGCGAAAGTTGCCGTAGCGTTTGGACAGTCCGTCGCACACGACCACAGGCGGACCTTGCCCGGTCTCGGCAGCAGCGGCCGTGGAGGCTGGATTCGCAGTCGGCGTCACCCTCTGGCCCGGCAGGTCGATCAATTCGGTCAAGGAAGGCTGGTGTTTCAAGGACAGACTCTGAACCTAATGGTGGAAATTCGATCGGTCTATTGTGAGAGTCGGTCAAACCTTAGAATCTAACTGCCGGACCTCGCCTACCATTCTCGATCGCCCGGGCGTCTTCCGCTACCGCACTGCAATCTTTCTTTTCACTGCTCCTGCCCCCCAATTCGCAAGCTTGTCCATGACCTCATCTGAACTTCCCGCCGGATTCCAATTTGCCGGCGTCGCCTGTGGAATCAAGCCCAGCGGAAAACCAGACCTGTCGCTGATCGTTGGGGACGACCGATTAGTCGCGTCCGGCGTTTACACGCAGAACCAAGTGGTCGCTGCGCCCGTCGAAATCTGCCGCAGTTTGACGCCCTCCAAACGGATCCGCGCCGTCGTCACCAACAGCGGTAACGCAAACGCCTGCACCGGGCGGCAAGGCGCGTTGGATGCCGCGGAGATGTGCCGCAGTGTCGCCGACGCCATCTCCGCCTCCGAAGCCGAGGTGCTGGTGATGAGCACCGGGATCATTGGAAAGAAGATGCCGATGGACCGCGTCAACGCGGGCATCAAAAACTCGGTCGCAAAACTCGGTCGCGACATCGACGACTTCACCGCGGCGGCGGACGCCATTTTGACAACCGACAAAGAACGCAAAGCGGAGTGTCGCGAAGTCCAACTCGGCGACCAAACGATTCGGATTGCCGCGATGGCCAAGGGTGCCGGCATGATCTCGCCCAATCTGGCCACCATGCTTGCCGTCGTGATGACCGATGCCCAGTTGGACCCCCAGCAATCTCAACGGATCCTGCGTGACGTCGCGTCGAAAAGTTTCAACTGCGTCAGTGTCGATGGGCACACCAGCACCAACGACACGCTGCTATTGCTTTCCAGTGGCGCCAGCGGCGTCCGCATCGACGATTCCAATGAGAAAGACTTCATCCGTGCATTGACCGATCTGGCCTGTCGCTTGGCGCGACAATTGGTCGCCGATGGTGAAGGCGCCACGCACGTGATGAAAATTCGCGTCGTCGGTGCCGACAACGATGCCAACGCCGCCACGATCGCGCGAACGATCGGTGCCAGCCCGCTGGTGAAAACGGCGATCTCCGGTGGCGATCCGAACTGGGGACGCATCGTTTCGGCGGCCGGTTATGCCGATGCCAAAATCAATCCCCAGCAAACCTCACTCAAGCTCGCCGGAACGGAAATCTATCACAACGGCGTCCCGACCGATTTTGATGCCGCCGCGGTCAGCAAAGCGATCAAGGCGAAGAAAGAAGTCGACTTGGACCTGTTTGTCGGGGATGGACCTGGAACCGCCATCCACTGGGCCAGTGATCTGACCGTCGAATACGTTCGCTTCAACAGCGAATACACGACTTAAGAAGAGCCGACGAGGAGATTCGAACCCCTGACCTATTCATTACGAATGAATTGCTCTACCAGCTGAGCTACGTCGGCATGTTTGGATCGACGATTCCGCCACGGGCGTGGCGATCGACGTCTGATGCGTGCAAATTACAAAACCAAAGCCTGGTCGACCAGGGCCCATCGCCCTGCTGGAAAAATTCTACCAATAACCCTTCGCACACCTACGTTATTCGGCCGCGCGATCACCATCCTGTAGCGAAATTCCCACGTAGTGGATCTTGGCAGCACGTCGATTCTTTTCCTGCAGGATTTGGCAACCATTTAGATTCTCTCCCTCTGGGAGCGACGGCGTATGCGCAGCAAGGAAACGCCAGAGAGGGCTCACGCTGCGAAAGTCTTGGCGACTTCCGCGACGATTAACTCTGCCACTTAGGCAATGAACGTCCCGAGTCACCTGGCCCCTTTTTAGCGAATTCAAGCCAGATCAATCCCCCCCCGAAGAGTCTTCCCGAAACTTCGAATACCAAGAGAAATCCAAGCAAATTCTCCCTGGTTTTTTCGGTTTTTTTCCGGTGAATGGTTAAAAAACGTCGTTCTAGCGAGCTTTTTCGTAAGCGATCGGCGTGCCACGACTCGACAAAAAATATTTTTTTCGCTAAAAATTTTAATGCTGGGCGAGCTCCCGTCGCCGCCCAGGCCCAAAAGTCGGCCAGACAGCTCGCACGCGAGGCTGTTGCGGCAGCAAATGTTTCTGGACCGGCGGACCAACACAACAATCGCTCGCAGCCGCGAGCAGGAGAACTGAACTCGATGAATGAAGTCGAACTGGACGTCGTCGACTTGAAAGAACTCATTCTGTCGAACAATTCGTTCGGACCGAATGATGTCGCCGAGATTCGGCAAATGATCGCGGAAAACTACGGCCATTTCGCCGAGCTTCGAGACGCGGTCAATGAAATGGAAGATGATCCGGCGCTGACGCCGGCTGGCAAGACAAAGATGGGGGTCTGCCAGTTCTTACTGGGCCATTTCGCCGAAGCCCTGCAAACCCTTCGCGCCGCCGATGGCAGCGCGACGGCTCTGTTCTACTGCGCCCGCTCGTTGTTCGAACTCAAGGATTTCGACGCCGCGATCGAGACCTACGAACAAGCCCAACGGGCCGGCTACAACGAAGATCAGTGCAAGATTTTTATCGCCGAATCGCATCGTTACAGCGGTCGCATCGAAAAAGCGATGTTGCTGCTCGATGACATCTTCGGCCCCGCCGAACAGACCGCCGAATACATGTACCAACGCGCCGCGACCGTTGCCGGTGTCGGCGGACGTCGCGACGAAGCGATTACGTTGTACCAGCGCGCCGTCCAGACCGACGAAAACCATGCCGGTGCTCTGTTCGGGTTGGCGTGGGAAAATGACCGCATGGGCAACGACGAAGAAGCACTGCGTTTGTACGAGCGTGCCGCCAAAGCCTTTCCGACCGGTGTCGGTGCCCTGATCAACCTCGGACTGATCTACGAAGATCGCAACGAGTTCGACAAGGCGCAGATGTGCTACAAGCGAATCTTGGACGCGCACCCCGATGACGAACGCACCCGGTTGTACATGAAGGACGCGTCGGCCAACGGCAACATGCTGTACGACGAAGAAATGCAGCGTCGCAACGACCGCTTGGCTCAAACGCTGAACATGCCCGTCGCCAATTTCGAATTGAGCGTTCGAAGCCGCAACTGCCTGTCCAAAATGGGCATCGAAACGATCGGCGATTTGACCCGCACCAGCGAGTCCGAACTGCTGTCCAGTAAGAACTTTGGCGAAACCAGCCTGATCGAAATCCGCGAGATGTTGGTCAGCAAGGGACTCAAACTCGGTCAATTTGCTCACGAGAAAAAAGCTCCCGAGCCGCCGGTCGATACCAGCCACTTGTCGCCCGACGAACAAGCCATGCTGGAGCGACCGATCTCCGATCTGAACCTCTCCGTTCGAGCCCGCAAGTGCATGGCGCGATTGCAGCTCAACTCGATCGGCGAATTGCTCCGCAAGACCGGCGACGAGCTGCTCGAGTGCAAGAACTTCGGCGTCACCAGCCTGACCGAAGTTCGCGAAAAGCTGACCGACCTCGGACTGAAACTGCGTGGCGATTGATTCGCCTCGCAATCTCGTTCCCAGGCTCCCGCCTGGGAACGCACGGAAAAGTGGGATAGGCTTCCAGCCTGTCGATGTTGAAAAAAGTGGGATAGGCTTCCAGCCTGTCGATGCTGAAAAAAGTGGGATAGGCTTCCAGCCTGTCGATGCTGAAATGACAGGCTGGAAGCCTATCCCACTACAAGAGATTCGACACTTATATTCCGCTTGTTGACTAACCCCGCATGCGTCAGCAAGGCGTCGCGCGGCGCTCCTCGCTCACCCGTCAGACTGACTTTTCTCTCATTCATCCAACCTTTCAAATCTGAAATCTCGGATCTGGAATTCTTGACCGAGCCCGCTTGCGCATGACCTTCCGCTTCGACCTTCACCACACCGACACGGCGACCGGTGCGCGACGCGGGACCTTCATCACGCCGCACGGGCCGGTGGAAACGCCGGGGTTTATGCCGGTCGGGACGCAGGGGACCGTCAAGGGGCTGACGATCGACCATGTCGCGTCCACCGGGGCGCACATGATTCTCGGCAATACCTATCACCTGGGGCTGCGTCCCGGGCATGAAACCGTTCGCGCCCTCGGCGGATTGCACGCCATGTCTGGCTGGGAAGGCCCGATCTTGACCGACAGTGGCGGCTTTCAAGTGTTCAGCTTGAAAGGCATCAATAAAATCTCCGAGCACAGCGTCGTCTTTCGCAGCCACATCGACGGGGCGCTGATTGATTTGACGCCCGAACATTCGATCGAAATCCAAGAATCTCTCGGTAGCGACGTCGCGATGGTGTTGGACCACGTCGTCGCACTGCCGGCCGAGCGAGACGACGTGCAGCAGGCGATGGAACGATCGATTCGTTGGGCCAAACGTTGTCTGGAATACGCCGGCCGCGCCGACCAGGCGAAATTTGCAATCGTCCAAGGCGGTCTGGATGTCGAGCTGCGCGTCCAGTGCGCCCGTGAGTTGGCGGCGATGAATTTTGAAGGCTACGCGGTCGGGGGACTCAGCGTCGGCGAGACCCCCGACGAGATGTATCGCATCACTGCGGCGACCACGCCGGAGTTGCCGGCTGACAAACCCCGCTACTTGATGGGCGTTGGCCGCCCGATCGACCTGTTGGAAAGCATCGTTCGGGGGATCGACCTGTTCGATTGCGTGATGCCGACACGCAACGGCCGCAACGGGTTCGCCTTTACCGACGCCGGACCGATCAAAATTCGCAACGCAAAGCACAAAACCGACACGTCGCCGTTAGATGAATCGTGCGACTGTCTGGCTTGCACGCGTCACAGTCGCGGCTACTTGCGGCACCTTTTCATCGCCGGTGAAATGTTGGGCCCGACACTTCTATCGTTGCACAATTTGACGTATTACCAAAAAGTCATGCGAGGTGCGCGGGAAGCGATCCGAGCGGGTACACTCGTGGAATACATCGCGACGAAAAAAAGCCAATGGGGAATCACGTGAGACAGATCATCGCCGTCGTTCGCCCCCATTTGGCCGAGCGGGTCTTGGAGACCCTTAAACGTGCCCCGTTGGAAGCGCTCACCGTCAGCGAAGTCAAAGGGTACGGTCGCCAGAAGAGTTATCTGGACGAGTATCAAGAAACGGAGTTCTCCGAAGCGTTTTTGCCGAAAGTCGAAATCACACTGTGGGTCGACGACTCACGCTACGAAGAGACGTTAGAAAAAGTCGTCACGGCGGCGCGGAGCGGACGGATCGGCGACGGTAAAGTTTTCACACTTCCGGTCGAAGTCTTTCAATAAACGCTTTCGCGCGTCTGCCTACGTCGTCACCCTCCTGGATGCAACTCGTGCAGTGTTGGAAGTCACCCTCCTGGCAGGAGGGTCGAGCGAAGCGAGGGGAGGTCGAAACGCAACGCCTCCACGTCCGTTCGACTTTCAGACCATCCGCGAATTATCACTGCCGCGGTTGATGTTCGACGCGTTCGGAGAGACGTCAGGAAAGTTGTTTCCCTTGTTCAAGTGCTGACTCTCCATTTTCCCAGCGGGACGCGTTAGCGAGCGGCGCGCGGACGATTGATCATCGCCGACGCCTTCTCACATCGTGTCTGTTCTCGCGACCAACGTTTGCTGCGCGTGGAGTTCCGGCGGTAACGATTTCATCTTCAAGAATTTTTCACTTTCGAATCGAAACGGCTAGGCGCGAGAGAAGCGATCGACGATAACTTCGGTGCGGGATGGAGCAGCCCGGTAGCTCGCGAGGCTCATAACCTCGAGGTCGTCGGTTCGAATCCGGCTCCCGCAACTTCAATGAGACCTTTCGGTTTACTCCGACCGTCGGGTTATCGAACAAGCCGACGTTGGTCCGATGGACTGACGCCGGCTTTTTTCGTAGTTTTCCGGAGTTCTGGAAGGGGCTAACGTCAACGACCGATCCGCGGAGATCTCTTGGAGTGTTTCAGGAAACGTACTATCCGGCCGTCGGCGCTGGCGGTCTCTGGGCGATAAAAAGGGTCAGGAGCCTTTTTGGTTGACTGGGTAAAGATGGAGCGGTAACTTTCCGGCTTTCGACGGAATCTTGGAGGGGCCCGAACAAGCCAAGACCACCCCGAGCGGATGTTGCCGGCGAGATCTATCACGCACTCAATCGCGGCAATGGCCGGCATGCGATCTTTCACAAAGAGGAAGACTACGTCGCCTTTGAACGCGTCCTTGACGAAGGATTGGCAAAGCATCCGGTCGATTTGATCGCCTATCCGTGGATGCCCAATCATTGGCATATGGTGCTCTCGCCGCGCGAAGATGGTGCGATGAACCGACTGATGTACTGGGTGACGATGACGCACACGGCGCGTTACCACGCCCACTATCACACGACCGGCAACAGTCACGTTTACCAAGGTCGGTTCAAGAGTTTTCCCATCCAGAGCAATGAACACTTCTTGGTCGTCTGCCGGTATGTAGAGCGTAATGCGCTGGCTGCCGGATTGGTCAAGGCAGCCGAAGACTGGCGGTTCGAAAGCCTCTACAATTGAAACGGTGGGCGTTGTGGGGTAGATCTTGTCCGCTGGCCGTTGCCGCGGCTGCTCGGATGGATCGAACGGGTGCATGAAAAGGAACGGGTGCGACTGCAAAGAGCGAACGCTCGTAGCCAGCCATTCGGGGCGCCCGGATGGGTCGAAACGACAGCGAGAAAATACAACCTCGAGTCGACCCTGCGGAACCGAGGCCGACCACGCAAGTTTCCCTAGACTGCCAAAAAGGCTCCTGACCCTTTTTACTCACGCAGCCTCGAGTCGACCCTGCGGAAGCGAGGCCGACCACGCAAGTTTCCCTAGACTGCCAAAAAGGCTCCTGACCCTTTTTACTCACGCAGCCTCGAGTCGACCCTGCGGAAGCGAGGCCGACCACGCAAGTTTCCCTAGACTGCCAAAAAGGCTCCTGACCCTTTTTACTCACGGCACAGTTCAATCGGCATCAATCAGGTCTACACACTGAACTTTTTGTGAAGGTCGATCAGCGGTCCATAGTTTCGTGAATCAGCCGCCTTGATTGCGGCAATGTAATCGTCACGAATCGGACTCTCGGTGTCGCGAAGGTCGGTGGCGGGCCAAAGTGTGGCCGGCTGATCGTGCTGCATCAGCCACACATTTGCCAAGAGCCTCGCCCAACGACCATTGCCGTCTTCAAATGGATGCACCCACACAGCGCGGTGATGAAATTCAGCCGCCGTCGCAAACACCAGATCACCGGTTTCATGGTGTCGCTTGTCGACTTCCATCGCGATGACGCCGAGTTCCGCCGCGATGATGTTAGGACTCACCCCGATGTTTTTCTCGGTGGATCGGATCTCTCCGGCCCAACTCCAAATCGAACCAAACATCTCGCGATGCAATCCGAGTAGCCAATCAAAGTTGAAGGGCGCGATCTTTGGGGATGGTTTCGAGAGCAAGTACTTCTCGGTCACTCGCAGAATCGCCGCGAACTCGACTTCGTTGAGTTCGCGGCGCGTCTTCACCGTTTTGAGTTTGAGGCCAGACCCATCAAACGGCGTGTCGTCATCTTTTTCGCTCGAACCAAGACCTGGTTTCGCACCCTTGCCGCGACCAGAGTTCATGACGCCCACAGTTTTCGGCTGGAGGATGCGATCCGAGCCTTTGTTTCTTCGAGATGAGTTCGGGCTGAAGAACGGGAGACAGCTTGAGACTCCAGAGCGACGTTACCTTGAGTCAACGCGATCAACCGCTTCGCTTTCTCGGTCGCGATCTGATCTCGGAATTCCTCCGCCGGGATCTCTGTTAGGTCGAAGGAGACTCCGAGAGCAAGCAGAATCGCGTGCAGGTTTGCGAACGAAAAGTCGTGATCCTCGCCACCGAGAATCCGGATCACTGTCGCCCGCGAAACGCCACTTCGGCGCGCAAGATCGGAGACAGAGATATCGAGCGCTCGCCTTCGTTCTTGGATGCGGGCAACTATTTCGGGACGAGGCATGGCAGAAGGTCGGGGTTAACTTGGGCGGCAAATGCGCGGATCAGGCAGCGACCCGCCAGATTTTTCCGGCAATTGAATTGTTGCACGTGTGCAACAAAAGTCAACTGGCGGTTGGGCCGCCAAGAATGATCGGTACCGCAAATGCCGAGTAAACATCGGAAGCTTGTGACCAGCCAGTATGCCGGCCCAGAAGAGCGAAAGTCTTAACCCACCTAACGGCACACCCCTCCAGGGGTCGAAAGCCAGCTAGTCTGGAGAGTGCGGTTACCTCAACTTTAATGAGCCCCTTCGGTTTACTCCGATCGTCGGGTCAACGAACAAGCCGACGTTGGTCCCATCGACTGACGCTGTCTTGGGCGGAGTTCTGGCGTCGTATGCGTTTACTTGAGACGGCCTAATCAGTTTGAAGATTTTGAATCGTTTCGTGTCGAGCGGCCCCACACTCGGTCTTGCTTTAAATCCCGTGACGCGGCATTTGGTATTCTCGGGTCCGACAGAACACTCGTTGGTTATTCAGGAATGCATCAATGTCAACGTGCAGATAAAAGTTCTGCTCGTCACAGGTCAAACGTGTTTTCGTTTTGATATGTGGTTTCCACGGTCCGCGTGCGAGAAAGTGCTCCCAGTGAACTTCGCCACTGGCGGTATTGATCGCGTCGTGATCGACCGTATACCGCTCGACGCCGCGACTGGATCGCTCCAGATCGATGTCACGCCAATACTGTCGTCCTCGCCCTTTGCGAACTTGCAATTCCGATCGTCCCGCGCCGATATCCCGAATGACCTTCCAACTTCGTTCGGTAGCCTCGATCGTTTCACTCTTGGTCGGCGCGGCCGCTTCGACCGGCGGGAACGTGACCGAAGGTGAGGGAGCTTCGGGGCTGCGAATCGGCAGACTGAGATGACTGCGTGAGGTTTCGATTCCGAGAGTTGCCCTCGCCGGTGGAAGCCAGACCTGTGGCCAATAGCTGGTGCTTAGGGCCAGCCGCACGCGATGTCCAGGCGGGATCGTTTGCGCCAAATCATTCATCCGCACCGCAACAGAATATCGTCGACCTCGTTCAAGCGGTTCGGCGGTCGCATGCGAGTTTCGATGCGTTAAGTTAAGCAACCCATACGTCAGTCGCGTGACACGCCCGTCGGGAAGCACTTCACACAACCGAGCGGCGATCATCGCCACCGGTTGGTCCGAATCCAATTCAAGGTGGACGACCGGCGCGCCGACGATTTCAATCTGCTGCTCCAGGCGGGGGCTTTGAAACAGCACCGCTCCGCCATCTTCTTCACGCTGGTCGTCAGGCAAATCCGGCGGCGCTGACTCGCCACACCACTTTCCACCGAAGTAACCCAACGTAACCGGAGAACTGAATTCGATTCGATTGCGAGGCTCCGATTCGACAGAATTTGCGGGGCGTCCGTCGGCCCGCATCGCCATGGTCGGATAGCCGGTCGTCAGTGGATAGTCGACGTCTTCGATGTTCGGCGACGGCCAACGCGGTTCTGCAATCCAGCGACCAGGACGATGCTCGTAACCGGTACTCGGCGGCATCGAATCTTGCATGTACAAACGCAGCGTCGACTCATCATCGATTCCGTTTGTCTCGTCATCTTTTAAATGTCGGTCCCACCAGCGGAGCGTTTCTTGCAGGAATCCGATCGCCGGTCCGGGAACACCGATGTGCGGATACTTGTGCGCCCAAGGTCCAACCAAGCCCATCCGCGGAACGTCGGGTGGAAGATCCCGCACCAAGCGAAAGACGCTGTTGGTATACGGGTCGGCCCAACCGCTGACCGCCATCACCGGCGTGCGAATCTTCGAATAATCTTCGCAAACACTTCCATGTTCCCAGTACTTGTCACGTGTCTGATGCCGCAGCCACGGAACCAACCACGACTCGGCCGCCTCCAACCGCTGCATCCACATCGACTCCCACCGATCACCGACAATTTGGGGGTCCGGTGGCAACGTCATGTAGCCGAGCATGGTGGCGGCCCAGCTCAAGTTGTCGCCCAATAAACAGCCGCCCATGTAATGCACGTCATCGGCGTAACGATCGTCGGTCGAACAAATGGTCACGACCGCGTCCAATTGCGGTGGCTGGAGCGAGGCCAGTTGCAAGCCGTTGAATCCGCCCCAACTGATGCCCATGATCCCACAACGACCGTTGCACCAGGGTTGCCGTTCGAGCCAACGAAGGATCTCCAGTCCATCGTCAAGCTCTTGTTGGCTGTATTCATCGTGCAGCACTCCCTCGCTATCGCCGCTACCGCGGATGTCGACGCGAACACCCGCATAACCATGACCGGCGTAGTAGGAGTGCGTCATCGTATCGCGAGTGACCGTCCCGTCTCGTTTTCGGTAGGGAATGTATTCCAAGATGGCGGGCACGGGCGCATCTTCCGCACTTTCCGGCATCCAAATGCGCGCCGCCAGACGGACCCCATCGGGCATCGGGATCCATTGGTTTTCGATTTCGCGGACTGCGTTGGGAAATGATTCGACTATCTTCAAAGCTTAACCTTTTCTATAACCAAGTAGGGCAGCTGGCCAAACCAGTAACAGGGGCTGGCCGCAGACGAGTTAATACTCCAGCACCACTTCATGGCGATCGGCCAGTTCGATCTCAGCCCCTTGCAAGCGGAAGTCGAGTAAATCGACGACTTGGTTGAATTGATTCAATAATGCTTCCTCGTTCTTCGCCCCCATGAAGATTTCGGCGATCAGCCAACTGTAGGTATCGACGTGTGTTTGTTCAGAAAGTCGTTGACCGAGATGCACTGCGGGCCTGACTTTGGTCCCTGGAAATTGGCGTGTCACTGCCTCGATTTCGGCGTCGCCGGGTGTTCGCGTCACCACCGCGTCTTCGGCAAAACAGCGAAGCATGAATTTAGCGGCGACAGTGAACTGCCCCGAACCGCGAACCAAACTCGGTTGCCGGCCGACAGCCAAGTCCGCAATGATTTTCATATTTGCATCACCGTCAATCATTTGAAACTGCGGCGAATGGCTTTGACTGATTCGTGGGTTGATCTCCAACAACGAGACGGCATCTGAGTCAGGGTCCCAAAAGAATTCGATGTTAAATGCACCACCGTCAAATCCGATTCGCTCGATCACTTTGTCCGACGCATCGATGATCCGCTTCTGAACGTCGTCGGGAAGTTTCGATGGGTATTGATACCGGTGAAATGCCGTGTGATTTGGGAAACGGACCGAATCAACGATGCCATGAATCTCCGTCTCGCCGCCGAAGCGGTAGCCTTCTGCCGTGCAGGCCTGAGGCACCATAATGTCGTTCTCAGCGATGAACAACCGTTCCGAATCTTTGCCACCGAACGGTTCGGGGAACTCGACTTGGACCTGTTTCATCAAAGCAGCTAACGGCTCGGAGAAATAGTCGATTTTCATCCGTGCTTGCTCCATCGCATCGGAGAGCGCCGCGGCCGAATCGATTTTGAACGCCAATTGCCCGAGCACGCCCTTGACCGGTTTGATCCAAAACGGTGGCTTGAGCCCCTCGTCGATCAACTGTCGCCATGCTCGCTCGGGCGATTCGTCCAGCTGCAACGCCGCAAAGGCGGGAACGACTTCCGGCGCGACCTCCCGCTGAAGCGTTCGACTCCACAGTTTGTGTTCGCACTTCAAGACCGCCTCGATGCTCGGAGCGGGCAGCGAGAATTCTTCACACAAGATCGGCGCGATCAACGAGGCCGGAAAGTCGTAAAACGTCAGCAGCCCGTCGATCGTATCCGAAAAACAGTTCAGCCTCCGCCGCGCCTCGGTGAGCGTTTCCTCGACGTCGCGATTCTCCACTCGCACCTCATTCCACCAAAATAAATTGTGGAAGTTGTAGCCATATTCCGCACTGAGCGGACGCAAATGATATCGATCATTGAAGGGATCGTTACCGAGGACAAAAATATTCTTGCGTGTCATGCCTGGCATTCCTGTTGCGCAAAAATGGCCGAAGCGTGGCGGTTGTGGACGCGACAAACCATGGATCACTTGTTTCTTGGTTACCTACCGCCTGGCCGTCGCCTTTTGGTGATCACGTTGATGGGGCATCAAGATCGGCTTCCAGGTTTGCAGACGCTCGAACACGTCATCCATCGCGGCGACGACCTGATCAGACGAGCCCCGCCAACGGAATCCTGCTGTTCTTCCATCGCGTTTCACTTCGACGCTTTTCATCACGTTTGACATGGGTGTGCTGCCATCGGCCCACAATGTTTCATAGGCGACAATTCCATTCAGAACGGTCTCCATCTTGCCAGCCACATCCTCGGACTTCGCAACGAAATCTGCCTGCTCATACAACGTGCCGTCGGCTTGCTTTCCGAATGACCAAGTGATCTGTTGGTGCTGCGCAAGGATCGGCATGGCAATGGGATGCTTTTTCAATTCGCCAAGATTGATTGCTGCTCCGTATATCCAGGCTTCGTCGACTTTGTCCGTCAACAAAGGTGAATCCTTGCCTTCGAGCGAAGGGGACTCACCGGACAGCAGCTTCAATGCTTCCTTGCCGTTGGGCACCGACGACGCCAGCAGGATCGTGTCCGAGTCGACCATCACGATGGTCATTTCCTGATCGCCCGAGGGGCCATCGTCGGACGGTTTCTGCTTGGACAGCGTGATCGTGTGCAGCGTGTGGTTTTGCCACTGCGTCTTGCGGTGGTTCATCGCTTTGCTTAGAAGTTTTTCGATTTTGTCCGCATCGAAATTCGCCTGAATCAGGACCGTGCCGGTGTACTCCCGGTAGTCACGGCTGAACATGGTTAGTGATCTCAAATCTTTCGGCGGATCGATTCCGTATCGCTGTTTCATCCAACCCTGCGCCATCTTACGAACCATCGGCTTCTCGCGTCGAAGTTTCTGCCACACCTGCGAATCGCTGAGTGATTCGTAGTCGACGTGGACCAGCCATTGTGCGTTGGCGGGCACGCGCGACGGATCAAGGGTCTCAGCTTTGGAACTCGACAGTCCCGCGGTAGAAAGAAGAAGGATCGAGCAGAGGGGAAGCCACGCCATTCGTGGTGACAGCGTTATGGTTCGCAACAGCATCTTATGGGGCTCCTTGATCTTGTTTGGGTTTTAGGAATTGCGAGCGTCGAACATCAAGGCTGCGAACGTCGTGCCAGACTTCTCGACCGGCGGCGAAGTGTTCCTAACGTATCTGACGGACCGCGAGCTGTCGGCATTTAACGTCATCCCAAAGCAACACCCGAATCAGCATGAAGCACTGCGGGAACAATTACTGTTGCATCCATCTGGTACGACAGGCTTCCATCCTGTTGACGAGGCCGTCAATCCTTTGAAAACACCGCCAGTCCATGGGGCTTTCCTGATACGTGCATCGGAGAATCCACACCGCGGGCCGCATGCATTCGACGCGCTGGAGCCCCGCGACAGCAGTGATCGCAGAAGCCGCGGCAACTGGACAGCATCTTTTTGATTGAACCGAAGCTATGACGTCATCGGGTACAGTGTTGTTTGGTCAATAAACAAGCACCAGCATGAACGATTTAAGACCACAGAAACTGGCAGCTTCGAGCTGGCTGTTCTCGATCATATTGTTTTCAACGGCCATTCTGACCGCATTCGCGGTGTTGGGGAGGACTCGTAATGTTTGATCCACTGTGGAAACTGGCTCTGGGCTTGCTGACCGGAATGGTCTTCGGCCTGCTGCTGCAGAAGGGCCGAGTGGCGAAATTTCATGTGATCGTCAATCAGTTCCTGTTTCGCGACTGGACCGTCGTCAAGATTATGGGCACGGCCGTCGTGGTGGGGGCGATCGGAATTTACGCGTTGCAGCCCACCGGTGCCGTTTCGCTACACGTCAAGCCGCTTGTTTGGCTTGGCATCGTCGCGGGCGGCATTTGCTTCGGAGCCGGAATGGCGATCTTTGGCTATTGCCCCGGGACCAGTGTTGCTGCCTGCGGTGAAGGCCGACGTGACGCGATGGTAGGGGTGATCGGAATGCTGCTTGGGGCTGGACTCTACGTGGTTCTGTACCCGCAGCTCTCCGGATTGCTGAAGACTTGGGGTGACGCCGGCAAAGTGACGCTTGCGGAGTGGAGCGGTACTTCGCCCTGGCTGTGGATAGGCGTCCTCTGCCTCGGTGCATTAGCAGCGTTTGCCGTATTTGCTCGCAGTTGGGGAGATGCCACTCCGAGGCTGCACAAAGGCGCACGCCAGCGACACAGCGCAGGCTAAACAGAAGACGCAGGCAATATCAACACGTCGGCAGGTCCGCAATTAGGTAGTGAACATGGGTGCGGATGGGGAAGATTTGGCGTGTCATTTGCAACTCGAATGTATCAACTGTTTGGATGCCAGTCGTGTTCATCGCCGGGGTCTTTACGCTCACCGGCGTGATCTCGGCAGGGCGCTCGTCGTTCACGCCCAGGAAGATGTGTTCACTCAGCCATCAGGAGATGCCGGCGACCGAGTCGCATTCGGTTTGATGGAAACGAAGTCGATCGAGGAAAGATCCGACGAATCTTGAACAGGACACAGGACACAGGACGATGGCCACCAACATCACCCATCAACTGATTGAAAGTCATTTGGTTTCCGGTTCCCTCCAGCCGGACTCCGAGATCGCGATCCGGATCGACCAAACGCTGACGCAGGACGCGACCGGCACGCTGGTGATGTTGGAACTGGAGGCGATGGATTTGGATCACGCCCGCACCGAGGTGTCGGTGCAATACGTCGATCACAACTTGCTGCAAGAAGACCACAAGAACCCAGACGACCATCTGTTCTTGGAAAGCGCGGCCAAGCGATTCGGGTTGTGGTTTAGTCGTCCTGGCAACGGAGTCTCGCATCCGCTGCATCAAGAGCGGTTTGGCAGGCCGGGGGCGACGCTACTGGGATCGGATTCACACACGTGTGCCGCCGGCGCGATCGGGATGTTGGCGATTGGTGCTGGCGGATTGGAAGTTGCTATGGCGATCGCCGGCGAACCGTTCTTCGTCAAGATGCCGAAGGTGTGCAATGTCCGATTAGAAGGCGAGTTGCCCGATTGGGTCAGCGCCAAAGACATTATCTTGGAAATGTTGCGGCGGCATGACGTAAAAGGAGGCGTCGGCTGGATTCTGGAGTACACGGGCGGTGGCTTGCAAGGACTCTCGGCAATGGACCGACATGTGATTGCCAACATGGGCGCCGAATTGGGCGCAACGGCCAGTGTGTTTCCTTCGGATCACGTGACACGGCAATTCTTGAAAGCTCAAGGTCGGGAGCAGGATTGGCAGGAATTGCAGCCAGGGCCCGACGCCAAGTACGATCGTGAGGAAGTCATCGAGTTGGACAAGCTGGAACCTTTGATTGCCCTGCCGACGAGTCCCGGCAACGTTGTTCCAGTTCGTGACGTTGCTGGCGAACCGATCTATCAAGCCTACGTCGGCTCCAGTGCGAACCCTGGTTACCGCGACTTTGCGATCGTCGCCGAAATGCTCAACGGACATCGCGTTGCCGATGGCGTTTCACTGGACATCAACCCGACATCGCGACAGATTTTGCAAAACCTCGCTCGCGACGGGCACGTGCTTACGCTGTTGAAGGCCGGCGCACGACTGCATCAAGCTGGCTGCAACGGCTGCATCGGCATGGGGCAAGCACCGGCGACTAATCGAATCAGTTTGCGAACTGTGCCCCGCAATTTTCCCGGACGAAGCGGCACTCGCGAAGATGCCGTGCATTTGTGTAGCCCCGAAACGGCTGCCGCCTCGGCCTTAACGGGCAAGATCACCGACCCGCGCGATACGGACGTGCCTTGTCCACCGATCGACGAACCGCAATCGCCAATCATCGACACTGGTCAGTTTGCTCCGCCTCCAGAATTTCCGCGCGAGGTTGTGCCTGAACTGTTGAAGGGACCGAACATCCAGTCGTTACCCGAATCTCAGCCGCTCACTCATTCGCTCGAAGCGAAAGTGCTGCTGTCCGTTGGCGACAATGTATCCACCGACGAGATCATGCCGGCCGGTGCGCGAGTGCTTCCCTTCCGTAGCAACATACCAAGAATCGCCGAATTCGTTTACATCGACGTGGATCCGACCTATGTCGAGCGGGCGAAAGATTACGAAGGTGCTCACGCGATCATCGGCGGTGCTAATTACGGCCAAGGGTCGAGCCGTGAACACGCGGCGATTGCACCACAGTATCTGGGCCTGCGATTGGTCATCGCCGAGAGCTTTGCCCGTATTCATTTTCAAAATCTTGTCAACTTCGGGATCCTACCGTTGACGGTTGCAGAGGCGAGTGATCACATTGCAGCCAATGACACGCTTGTCATCGAACTTCCAGCCGAGCAACTTCGTTCTGGTCATGACGTGGCCCTCCTGAACACAACACGACACACCAAGCTAACCGGCCAACACAAACTCTCGCAGCGACAACAGGAAGTCCTCATCGCTGGCGGACTGATCCCCTGGATGCGATCGAGAAAGGATCAACGGAAGTGATGAAGGCCAGTTGCGATGTCGGATGGGTTCTCATTGACCAAATCGATCACAAATCGACCATCGTGACGAATGTCACATCAATTTTGAGTTTGCTCAGCTTCGTGCCGGCGGCCCACAGCATCACCGCACCAACCACGAACATTAAGAGATTGACGGCAGTGCTGTCGTTTGCGAATTCCATTGGCGATCAGTCGGCAGGAAGTTTTGCCAATCCAGGTGGGCGCGACGCCATAATGTAGATCGCGTGCAGCATGCCCGGCACGAACCCGAGCACCGTCAAGACGACGTTGATCCAGAAATGTTTGCCGATACCAAATTGCATGTAGACCGACACGGGCGGCAAGATGAAGGCGAATAGCAATCGGATGTAGTCCATGGTCGATCAACGATTCCTCGGTCGCGTCTGCAAAAAACGAATGAGTCGATGGTCTCAAAGCGAGCAACTCCCATGCCAAGCAACCGCCCCGCGCAGCATACAACTGGAGAGCTGGCACGTGCCTTGCAGGACGTGAGCGGCAGCGATGCGTTTCAGCAATGTGTCGGTGATCGTAAATGCGATGAGATTGCGGGTGGGCAGGCTCACATCGTTCTGATTGGTTGAGTTGCGACCAGTGCACAGGCTCAGCAGACCGTACAACTGGCCCCCCTTTCCGTAAATGACTTTGAGAAAGTTCACTGCACTGATAGCCGTCGCAGGTATCTCGCCGATCTGAAAAGCAAGCCAACAGCCACTGCTTAGATCAAGGGAGTGATTCTAGTGCGATCGCTTTTGTTCAAGTCCGGACTATCGGTCATTGCGACTGCCGGAATGTTTTGTTCCGCCGCCACTGCCCAAAAGCCTTCGATGGGCAGCACGGCTTCGGCCATCGGTCGCACATTCACGCCTCCACCACCAATGCCATCGGCACCGTACGGACTGGATCAGCTCAATCCTAACGCGCCACTGTTCCCCGGCGTTCGTATCGACGACAGCGACTTCAGTGCGGCGCCGGCTCCTGTTGATGTGGACGGCGAGATTGTCTCCGACGCGTACCCTATGGAAGGGGAGGCCCGGGCGTATGGGCTGGAGGACTTCCTGACGCTGGCGGCGCAGAACAATCCCACGATCCGTCAAGCTCGGCTGCAGATTTCAGCCCAGATGGCCAAGGCATTGCAGGCAGGTTTGTACCCCAACCCGACGTTAAATTACATCGGCGAACAGATTGGCGTGGATGTTGAGGGTGATAAAGACTCGCCCGGTGAGTTCCAAGGCATGACAGTGCGTCAGCGGTTTGTAACAGCCGGCAAGTTGGAGCTCAGTCGTGAGAAATACATGCGTCGTGCTCACGTCTCCGAACACCTCGCGATGGCTCAACAGTTCCGCGTGTGCAATGACGTTCGCATTCATTTCTTCCGAGCGCTAGCGGCTCGCGAGATCGTGGAACTGCGCAAGGAACTGTTGAAGACGGCCGAAGACGCTGCGGTCACTGCTCGCGAGCTATACAACCAAGGCCAAGCAACACGGCCACAAGTTCGCAAGTCGAGCATTGCACTGCAACGGGCGAGGCTAGACGTGCTGTCCGCCGAGAACCACTACCGCGAATCGTTCCGAGTTTTGGTGGCGATCGTTGGCGTCGACTTGATTGACGGCATCGTATCCGGCGACCTCATGCCACAAGGTGATCCGCTGTCCTATCAAGAAGCGATGTCGTTGGTGTTGACGGAAAGCCCAGAACTCGCCGCTGCCCGAGCAAAGTTGGCGGCGGATCGCGTCACCATCAGACGCGAGCAAGTCGAGTGGGTGCCCGACATCGTTGCCGAGGGCGGAGCCGGATACAACTTCGAGGCTAAGGAAACAACCGCTGCCGCAGGCGTGTCGATTGAGTTACCCGTGTTCGATCGCAACCAGGGAACGATTCGCCAAGCTCAACTGGATTACCGCCGTCAAGAAGAAGAGATTCGCCGCACGGAGTTGATGCTCGGGCAGCAGATGGCCAACGTCTATCAACAATACTTGACGGCTCTGCAAATCGCGACTGAATACGATCGCGTCATTATCCCCGAAGCCGAATTGGCTTATCAAGAATTGCTGGAAAGCTACAAAGCAAACCGAGTGGCCTGGCCGACGGTACTGGACGCTCAAATGGAGTATTTCAATTCACGTCTAACACGTGTGCAGCATCTTGAGCAGGTCCGCACGAACGAGGTTCTTGTACGAGGCTACCTTTTGCACGGCGGACTGACGGCTGCCCCCGGCCCGACACCACCAGGACACATCGATGCCGTCGCAAAGCCGAGGTAAGAGTCGAACGTCTCAATACGAAACGTCCCCCCCCACTATCGACCTTCAACCTTCAACTACCACCATGCCCCGTCCAGAAGATCGTCGTAAGTTTTTGAAAGCAGGCTCGGTTGCCGCCGCAACCGGTTTCGTTGGCAATTTGTTGGGACGCGATTCCAACGCTCAAGAGTCCATGCAGCACGGCGACATGAAGCAACGCCACAACATGCCGCAGTCCATCGGCAACGCGTCGGCGCGTCCGGAAATCCCGGCCTCATCGGAGGTCGCAGCGGAATACGACGGATTCTCGCGATTCAAACCCAGTCGTGGACTCGATCCGGACTCGGACTATTACATCGGCAAGCTGGTTCCGGGTTTTCGCAAGGCTACCGATGGCCCCGCGCCGTTTGAGGCTCCCGACATCCCAACGTTGCCCTACAAGATGCACAACGGTGTAAAGGTGTTTGAACTCGTACCGATGGCGGTGCAGCAAGAGTTTCATCCCGGCGTCAAGATGGACGTCTACGGCTACAACGGCAGCATGCCTGGTCCGACGATCGAAGTCACGCAAGGCGATCGCGTACGCATCGTCGTGACCAATGAACTGCCCGAAGATACGTTCGTGCACTGGCACGGCTTCGAGTTGCCCGTTCAATATGACGGAGCCGCCACCTTGACCCAGAATCCCATCAAGCCTGGAAAGACGAAGGTCTTTGAGTTCGATATTCATGAGGAAGGCACGTTTTTCTATCACTCGCATGTTGCGATGCAGGAAGCGTTTGGGCAAGTCGGATGGTTCATCGTCCATCCCAAGAAAGTCTTCGACCCACCGGTGGATCGCGATTTCGGATTGCTATTTCAGAACTTCCATATTCCGCCGACGCACACGATCAGCGATTCGTGGGCGATGGACTGGAATTGGCACACGATCAATGGCAAGAGCGGCCCCTACACGACACCACTGGTATGTAAACATGGCGAGCGTATTCGTGTGCGACTGTTGAATTTCGCCCCAATGCAACACCATCCGATTCACCTGCATGGGCACACGTTTTGGGTGACCGGTCACGAAGGGGCTCGCATACCCAAGAGTGCCTGGGTTCCGCGCAACAACGAACTGGTCGGTGTCGCGCAAGCTTCGAGCTTCGAGTTCATCGCCAACAACCCCGGCGATTGGATTTTCCATTGTCACATGATCCATCACATGATGAATCATATGGTCAAACAAGTTGGCCCGCGAATCCGCGAGGACGCAACGGTCGATCAGTACCTCGCGAATCTCAGCAGCCGTCCGCGGGTCGACGCTTCGCGAAGTGACAAATTCGCGACGCCAGGCTACCCCCAGAAGATGCAGGGCATGGAGATGTCCGAGGAATTTATGAAAGCGATTTGGAATCGAAAAGAAGTTCGCGGAATGCGGGCGAACTACGCGATGTCGGTCAAGGGATTGATGACCGTGCTGCGAGTTCTGCCAGATGACCTGTATGAGTTGGTAATGAACAGCGACCAGAAAGTCGAAAAAGGTGCGGTATTTGCTGAAATCGTTCGTCGTTTCGGTGACCCTGGTAAGTACGAAGCTGCGCCCAAGATGATGATGTGAAGTGTCAGCAATAACGCACCCAAACGCGGCATCCGAGACGACAACTCGGCCACGGCGACAATCACCGCAGCCGAAATCAACGCTTTGACAATCAACCACATCTTGGTTGGTCCTTGATGAAAGAGTGCGGCTTATTCGGGGGCGTGAGCTTCTTCTTTGAAGTCGCCTGTATACGGCGTGCCATCAATCACTCCCGTCATGCTGCCTTCGTACTCCTGGACGACGCCAAGCTTTTCATGCGTGCCGATGAACCGTGACGCCTTGCCGTCGGGATCGCTCTCTTCCGGTGACGGATTCAGGGTCACCGTCAATTCTGGATCGACGATGTTCAGCTCAATGGAATCGGCATCAATTGGAGCCGGCGTCTTTTCATCGCCACCCAGGACATAGGCAGTTGCTTGAGTCTTGTCGTGATCGACTGTGAATTCGACGTGGTACTTTCCGCCACCCCAATCGGCGATTGTGCCGCCGTGAGGGCCAGCTCCGTGGCCATGGCCGGCGACGGTATGGTCTTGGCCCCGTTCGCCTTCGCCGTGTTCGTGATCGTCAGTTTCCACGCTTGGCGTTGATGTTGTTGACGCAGTTTCTTGCTTGCAACCAACGAAGCCGATAAGGCAAGCGGCGGTGAGCAACAAGGCGATCGAGTTTTGAATCTTCATGGAATGGTTCCTTTGGATAGGGAGTGAAGGTGTTATCGTAGTGGTCGGTTGTGTGGGCTACATCATTGCCAGTTCGTCCTCCTCGGTTCCTTGCTCGGCAAGCCGCGCGGCGTCTCGACCGCTGAACTTCCAGAACAATCCTGGGTGAATCAGGAATTCACAAAAGGTGGATGTGGTCAGTCCACCAAGGATGACCGTTGCCACCGGGTAGAGGATTTCACGTCCGGGTTCCTGGCCACCCAAGACCAATGGGATCAGTCCAATTCCAGCGGTAAGCGCCGTCATCAATACAGGTGCGAGTCGTTCGAGACTTCCGCGAACGATCATCGCCTGTGAAAATTCTTCGCCTTCCTCTTTCATCAGGTGGAAATAGTGCGTCACCAGAAGTATCCCGTTGCGAACCGCGATTCCACCGAGCGAGATGAAGCCTACCAAACTGGCAACGGTGAGACTTTGCTGCGTGATGACCAACGCCAGCACGCCGCCAATGAATGCAGTCGGCAGGGCGTTAAGAACTTGCAGGACGATACGCACCGATGGGAACAGCAGCATCAGGACAACGAACATGCCAACGATGGAGATGCCGGCCAGAACGATGATTAGCTGAGTTGCACGTTGCTGGCTTTCAAACTGCCCGCCATACTCGATGAAATAGCCGACCGGCAGTTGCACGTCATCGCCGACGCGTCGTTTGATTTCATCCACCGCACTGGCAAGATCGCGGCCCTGCGTATTGCAGCGAATCACGATCCTTCGGCGGGCATTTTCCCGATTGACGGAGTTTGGACCGGTGCCTTCACCGATATCGGCGACCTCTCGCAGTTCAATCTGTCCGCGTTCGGTTTCATCGGCTCGATGCGGCAAGTCGATACGAAGACGCCCAAGATTGGCATAGTCCGTCCGATACTCCTCCTCTAAGCGAACGAGCAGATCGAAACGACGCTGACCTTCGAGAACCTGCGAAACCACCTCGCCCTGCAAAGCCGTTTGCAACACGTTGGCGACGTATTCTCGCGTCAACCCGTGCAGAGCCAAGTCGTCAGCGCGTAACTCGATATGCAACTCAGCCGTCTCGCGAATCGGCTCGACGATCGGCGGCGTGATGCCAGGGATGTCTTGAATCGTGTTCTTGACTTGCGCCGCTACTCGACCAAGAGTGTCCAGATCATCGCCGTGAATCTTAATCGCAATTTGAGCGTAGACGCCGGAAACCATGTGGCTGATCAAGTGGGCAAGCGGCTGCTCGACTTCAATGTCAACGCCCGGCGCTTCATTTCTGATTGTTTCCAACAACTCGGCAAGGATGTCCTCGCGATTCGTGTCGGAGTCTGGATTCATGCTGAGGATGTATTCGCCGACGTTCACTGGCGATGCATGTTCATCCATCTCGGCCCGACCGGTTCGCCGAACAAAATTCAGAATCTCGCCGTCGGGCGTTTCATCTGTCTTCTGCATTGACTGAAATACCGCGTCGATGGAACGCGAAACTTTGTTCGACGCATCCAGTGACGACCCGGGCGGGAGCGTCACGTTTACCTGAATGCTGCCTTCGTCGAAAGGCGGTAAGAAATTCCTGCCCAACTGAGACATTTGCCAAGCCGCGAGCGTGACGGCGATCCAAGTTAGGAGCAGAAGTGTGCGAGGCATTGAGATGCTCAGTCGTATCAGCGGCGTGACGAGGTTCTTCAGCCCGTGTAGCAGAAATCCGTCACCCTCGCGGTGCGTCGCAGCTGACTTGGGCAGCAAGTAGTACGAAAGCACCGGTGTGACGGTCATCGACACAACGAACGATGCAAGGATCGAAACGATGTACGCAAACCCGAGCGGAGTGAACAATCGGCCTTCCACGCCTGAGAGCGCGAAAAGTGGCAGGAACGAAAGGATGACAACCGCGGTGCCGAATACGATCGAACTGCGAATCTCTTTGCTCGCTTCAAAGACAATGACGATCGACGGCTTTTGCTCTTCGATTGGAAGCGAATTGTTCTGTTTCAAGCGACGAAAGATGTTTTCGACGTCCACAATCGCATCGTCGACCAGTTCGCCCATGGCAACGGCGATACCGCCCAGCGTCATGACGTTGATCGACAGTTCACTGCCGCTAAGGATTCCGACCAATCGAAAAACGAGCGTTGTCAGAACAAGCGACAGCGGAATGGCGGTTAGGGTGATGAACGTTGTGCGAAAGTTCAGCAGAAACAGAAACAAGACGATGATCACCAACACCGCACCGATCACGAGTGCTTCAGCAACGTTGAAGATTCCGCGGTCAATGAAAGTTTTCAATCGAAACAGTTCGCTATTGACGATGATGTCGGCGGGCAACGACGCTTCGACCTCCGCAAACGCCGCCGCGACATCGTCGGTCAGTTGTCGCGTATCGACGTGCGGTTGCTTGACCGTCGTGAAAACGATCCCCGGCCGACCGTTGACACTTCCATCGCCCCGCTTGAACTGCGGACCCTCGGTGACTCGGGCGACTTGTTCGAGCAGCACGGAGCGTTTGGGGTTACTGCCGACAGGAACCTTTTTGAGGTCTTCAATGACCACTCGCGATTGCGGCCCGAGTCGCCCAAGCACACGAATCGGGCGTTCCGTTTCACCAGTGACAGCGAACCCGCCGCTCGTGTTGATGTTGCTTTCCCGCAATGCCTTCTCGACGTCCTGCACCGTGATGTCGTATTCCAACAGTGCAGTGGGGTCGATCAAAATTTGATACTGTTTTCGATCACCGCCCTGCATGAAGACTTCCGCAACGCCTGTTGTCTTCAGGAGCCGGGGCCGAATGATCCAATCGGCGATCGTACGAAGTTCGAGTTGTTGCTTTGCGTGGGAATAGAAGTTTGCTTCATAGGTTCGTCCGTCGATCTCAATCGTCGCCATTCCGGTCGGATGGTTCTGAGGGCCGTGGGCGCTAGCTTCGGGTTTTGAAACAACGGAACCCGCGGCTAGCGCCGTCGGCTCAGTTGGGGACCATGTAATCGATTGCGGATCGAGTTTCTGCCAAGTCACGAAATCGTGTCGATCGCCCGGCCGCCAAACATCAATGCGAGGCGTCTTGCCGTCGGCCTGGATCCTTTCCGCCATCAGATTGGTCGTTCCAACTTGTGCGAGTGTTCCCCCATTGGGACCGTCTTGGCGATAGATTCCCGCAACGATGATCTGGCCCATGATCGAGGACGGCGGTGTCATCTGTGGACGAATCCCGACGGGCAAAATTCCTTCGAGCGTGGTCAGTCTTTCTTGCACGGTTTGGCGAGCCGCGCGAATTTCGGTCGACCAATCGAATTCAATGAAGATGATGTTCAATCCGGAAGTCGACTGGCTGCGAACGGCTTGAACTCCATTGGCACCCATCAACGCAATCTCGATCGGCTGAGTCACCAGCGTTTCCACTTCTTCGGTCGCTAATCCGGGTGCTTCGGTGATGATGACAACGCGAGGACGGTCGAGGTCTGGAAAGACGTCGATCGACATCTGGGTGGCAAGGAACGAACCATAGACCAGCACAACCAAACTGATCACGACGACCAGCATCCGGTAACGCAAAGAGAATTTGATGATTGAGTCGAACATTGAAGATTGTCGAATGGAGATTAAAGATTGCTGAACATTAAATCGCCGACCCTCATTCGCCCTTCGCTGTTTTTCGAGATGCAACCATGATTGCGGTAATCTGATTACCAATCGGACGCCCGACCGCATTCTCAGGCAGCGCCCCAACAAGCTTCATCACTTCCAAAGCAAACTGCTTCGTCCGCTTCTTCAATTCCGAATCATTCATTCCAAATCCCTCATTCCCTAGTCTCAAATTGGCAAACTTTTCAATCGACAATCAATGCGCAGCATGCACGGTTCCGTCCGGATGGACGTGCAGGCCGGGCTGCTCGCCGCTGGCTGTTTGCGATTTCAAGACTCGATTTAACGATGCGGCGGAACTCTGGGCCAAATAGCTTCCGCGTGGAATGCTGCCGTCATTGGCGATCACAATCGACTGGCGGTCTTCATGCAGGACATGAACCGGCAACTGTTTGAAGAGGTCACCGTTTTGACGGAACACATACGCCTCGGGGCCGTCTCGCACGACCGCTTCGGCGGGCACAACGATGACGTCCTCAAACTGCTCGACCGGCACGCGAATCCTGGCCCGTTGGCCGGGGCGGAATCGCCAAACCAAGAACTGTTTTCCCGAATTCGTGTAGGCGTGTGACTGATTCGACAAAGGGATAAAGAAGTCGAAGGTGCGGCTATCAGGGTCGATTGAATTGGACAGGTGGCGAATGTGAAACGTTTGCTCGATCATGGGCCAATTGCCGGCTTTGTCCTCCGCAAACTCGATCTCGACGGGACGATTCTCCGCCGCCGCCTTCTCCAAGAACGAGGCTTCGCGTTTGAAGGCGTGTCCGACCACGTACAGCGATTGGTGGTTCGATAACTTGGCGAGCAACTGGCCGGCTTGCACCTGCTGCCCCATCTCCACGCTCAATTCTTGAACTTCGTATGCCACGTCGCTCGCTGAAGTGGAATCTGTGATCAAACTGGCCTGCCGGACTTCGCTCTGTGTTTGGCCGACCGACGACGCATTCCCAACCAATGGCGGTGGAGCGGTGACTTCGATGGTTGAAACGAACTGCCCTTGTTGTTGAACGAGATCAATTTGTTCCGGACGCAAACCTCGCGTCAGCAAATCTTGCCGAGAAGATTGAATGATTGCTCGCTGACGGCTCATGTCTGCTCGCAGTTCGATCAGCTTTGCCTTGGACACCGCACCCGTGCTAACGGCTCCAGACAAGCGGTCGATCTGTTCCTGGATGATGTCTGTTTCTTGGTTCGCCTTAAATAGCTGCGTCTGAGTGTTCTGCAAGTATTCGCTGAACAATTGAAGCGTGAACAGGGCATCGCCAGGACCCATTGTGTCGCCCGGAAACGCATGGATCGCGGTCACGATGCCAACAGCAGGCGACGTCACACCCCGATCCGATAAACCGGGTCGATCCGCCACGACGCCGGGAATCGTGACTGATCGCCAGTACGCTTGCGGCTTCGCAGGAGCGGACGACAAGCCAAGGTTTTTCCTTGCTTGCTTGCTGATCTCAAGCACCGTTTGCTTTTCGGTAGACTCGCCCGAGGAGCTGGCTGTCGGCGTGTCGCTCACCTCTCTACTACCGAACAATTCTGCTCGAAAGAACCAAATCGCGGCGACAACGCCGATGATGATCACTGGCCCGACCAAGCCTTGCAAAATCGATAAGAAGTGTTTCATTGTCTGGATCGTTCTCGACGGATTTTCAGCGGGCAGCACTAACCGGCAGCGAAAATCTGCACAGACTTCCGGCTAGACCGAGGTGGTGGATCGAATCTCTTGATGAGTTACGCTACGGAAAGGCAAGTGCGACACAGCCAAAGGACGCGCGCACGCGTCCGCTACAGCCGAAGAGAGGCCGTGAGAAGGTAGATTGGCAGAGTCCGATAGCGATCCGGCGGATCACCGGTGCGGCATCGTGCACGAATGTCGACGGTGAGCGGTACAGAGCACACGCCCCATTCCGCCGAGTGGACCTCAAGCCCGATCGACCCAGAGGTTCGCGCCAACGACTGACCCGATGCCGCTAAATAGACGGCATCAGAATCGTGTTCGGCCGCTGGCGAGAGCGAGTCATTTGGCGATACTGAATCGCCTTCGTCAACATGCTCATGGTGATCGTCATGGGCATGATCGTAACCGTGCAAATGCACATGCGGACGCAGACCATGACCGTCCGGCTCAGCCACACCGCTACCCGCGTGCGAATGAGGCAAGCATTGCCCCAGCACAAAGAAGGGAATCAGCAGTAGTGAAAGGAATCGGGTCATCCCAATAGTCTATCAATCAATCCAGGATTTAGCTACAGCGATCCATCAAGCACCGGCGGGCGGGAATGGCCCCACCACCTTCACATCGTACGGCTCAATTTAGCGTGAGGTTGCATGCTTCGTCGCCGATGCGAAAAGGTAAGCCAGTTTCATTCATTGACGATCTCACTTCGGATCGACGAGACATCGCCCGCTTTCGATTCCCAGACTAGAACCACTGGACCACCGCCTGTGACCGACGCGGCAAGCACGGGATCGGATGCGCTGGTTGCGATGGTGACTGGATTCGTGGAGCCCGGCCGCAACAACAGCAGCTCACCTCCACGACGATCGACCCATGAGATGAAATCTCCATCAGACGCAGCGACGATCGAGGGCTGTTCGCCGCGCCCGAGATATTTTTCTCGCTTCAAACCAACACCAGCCGAATAGACGCTTCGGTCGTGACGCCAAACCGTTAGCAAATCGCCGTTTGAATTTGCAGCGATGTCCCCGCCATCCATCGGACATGCGTTCAATTGCCAGCTATCCAAACCAAGCTTCTCAGCGCTGCCGAAAGTCTGGCCATCGTCTTCAGACGTAGACACGTACATGTCACGATTGCCATCAATCAAATTTCGCCACATGACATGAACTGCGTTGCTCTGGTCAATCACTACCGAAGGATGGCAACATTCACATACTGTGCCGGATGGCGAAGTGTAGACGTGAGCGTTTTTCTCCCAAGTCTTGCCCAGGTCTTTCGATCTCGCGCCATAGACTTGTGTCTGACCATTGCGTAGATCAAGCCACGTGCAGAACAGCAGACCGTCGCGTCCAATCGCAAGGTCGTGCAATCCTTCGCGAGCCGATCTTGATTCATCGTTCACGTCCACCGCGTCCCGCCACGATTCACCGCCGTCGAGAGAACTCCATGCGAGTACGTTGCCGGTTTCGTGGCTAATGGCAGTGATGACAACGTGATCATCGATCGCGACGATTCGCGGTCCTCGTCTCATTCCCAACGCCAGTTTTGGAACGTGACCAACCTTTGTTGGCGACGTGTACGTTCGACCTCGATCTGTGGATTTACAGCAGTAGATGGTCTCTCCCGCTCCAAACGTAACAACGATCGTTCCAGTATTACCGACAGCCACTTGCGGTTGCCGTATTCCAGGGATCGCACCTTCGGTTACGACGACCACTGGATCGGCGGCATTGGTGATGTCACCACCTACGAACAGGCACAGCGTTGCGAAAACACCGAGCATTGGGGGCAGAGCGAGGTAAGGCATGTTTGTCCCTTGAGTTTTGCTTTGATCGCGCGTTGGCCATTCTACATGGATTTGATGTCGTGTGAATCTCCGCGGTCTCAACGAATCATTCGTGCTTGATTCCAAGTTTCGGTTCCCACTCCATCGCACTCCAATACAGGACCATGTGGTCGCCCTAACAATTGACGTTATCTTTGCCCCCGCGCAGTACGTCGGCGTTGAAACGCCCGCTTCGCGCCCGGCATGCTTTCCCTTTGTCGTGGCCGATCGAACACCATGAGAGGCAAGACAGGTGCTAAACTTGTCAGAGGTAGTTCGGGTTTGCTGAATTGTTAGCTGAATTCGAAAACGACGAAGCGAATAGCGACGCTGCGAATGACGGTCTGCAATCGTTGGCAAATATGTTTCTGTACTTCACTTCCTGAGCGATCCCTGTCATGCCTCATGAGAATCATGATTTCGTCACGAGGAAGGCCTCTGGCTTCCAATTCGCTATCGCTGGCAGGATTGAGTTCTTGAATGCGGATCACTGGGACAATGTGACTGCGGAGTCGTCTGTGTTCTTGAGTCGCCGGTACTTGAGCTCCACTCAGGATGAGTTCTCCGGGGAGATTGTTCGCGACTTCGCCATTGTCTACGACAAGGAGGACCCCGTAGCCGTAGTCGCGACCCAGACATTCGATGTCGTCGGAACTCAACTGATTGGTAAGAATTCAGCGTTAATGCAGAATTTGCCCGAGCAATGGAAACGGAAGTCACTGTCACTGCTGAAGCGTCGGATCATGATGTGCGGCAATGTCCATACCTGGGGGCCACATGGGGTTGCAATCGCAGCAGGCCAAGATCACCAGCGAGTTTGGCAGGGGATTGCCGATTGTCTGTATCGAGTCCGACGCGGAAATCGACTCCATGGCCAGATCGACTATGTGATCGTCAAAGACCTTCTCGAATCTGATCCCTTAGATGCGTCGGCGTTGGAACCGTTTCGCTATCGATCGATGGAGACCGAACCGAACATGGTTCTTTCGCTCAAGCCACAGTGGCAGTCAATGGACGACTATCTGGGTAGTTTGACAAAGCGCTACCGCGCTGCGGCGAAGAAAGTCAAAAAACCATTCGATTGCGGCAGTCTTTCGGTGTCGCCGATTCAAAACCTGCGAGCCGAATCAGACCGAATCTTGGAATTGTACAAGGCCGTGGCGGAGAAGGCCGATGTCTGTTTGTTTGAGTTGAGCATCACGACGCTGCCCCGAATCGCCGAATCGCTGGATGAGGATTTTGAGACGATTGGGATCCGTGAAAATGGATTGTTGATTGGATTCGTGACTGTTATTCGTGACGGCGAAACAGCAATTGGTTTCTACTTGGGCATGGACTACGAAGCAAACGCACGCTTGCCGGTCTACCACGCATTGCTGTTGGCCGTAATCGAACAAGCCATTCGTTGGCGATGCAAACGTATTTCGTTTGGACGAACGGCCTTGGAAGCCAAGAGTCGGTTGGGTTGCAAACCCGTAGCTGCTCACATTTGGGTCAGGCATCGTGTTCCTGTCCTCAACTTCGTCGTGCAGCAAATTCTGAAGAACGTCAATCACGATGAACCGCCAGAGCGAAATCCGTTCAAGGATGCCAACGAGGAAACGCGACTTTGATGTTTTCGACGCTGCGATTGTTTTGGGGTTTGTTGCTATCGGTGATTGCGAATGACGTGATGAAGGTTACAGGTTGCTGGACACACGGTGTCGCTACGATTTTAACGAAGTACTGGAGGACTTGCGCTTTGCCGCTGACATCATTCGCTGAATTCGCGGGCGACGTTGAGGTCGTCGTTTCGAACGATTGTGAATTTCCTCGGTTACGGTCTAGATGTGACGAAAGCTATCGATCTGCAAGTAACCGAAAGTACTCGTCCCAGCTTTGGTGGGGACGACCGGCGGCTTTCTCGAAATGGCTTTCATTGTTGCAAGCACCGCTTCGAATGCCTTCGTAGATTCCTGCGATAATGCTACCCATGAAATCACCAAGTTCTTCGGCGCGGTCTTTTTGAAACTCAGCGACTGACATCTCGCGGTATGCCAAGTTGGTTCCGAAGGCGGTGTTCAAGTAGTCAGCCAACTGCTGTTGCGTAATGGCTTCGCCGTGCAGATTGTAGGTTTGGCCGTTGTGCTGCGATTCAATTAGCATCCGTGTGTACGCGAATGCCAACTCGCTGCGGGTCGTATAACCGCACAAGCCGTCGGCGGCACAGTTCGCGATTTCGCCGCGATCTTTGTAGGTTTCGATGTACTCGACGTCGGGTTCGATGTAGATTCCGTTCCGACCGATCACCCAGTCAAGTCCGCTGTTGCGAAAGTCTTCTTCTGTTTGCCGATTGCTTTGCACAACAGGCGAGAATGCGGTGCTGTCTTCTGCGCCTTGAATACTGGTGTAGACGATTTTGCTCACGCCAGCTGATTTAGCCGCTTCGATCACGTTCCGGTGTTGAGCAATCCGTTTGTCCGGCGCATCCATTCCCGAGATCAGCAATACCGAATCAACTCCTTGCAGTGAGCGTTCAAGATCACTTCGCGAGTTGTAGTCTCCGGGCCGAATCTCGATGCCCAGCGATTCCGCTTTGCTGGGCGTTCGAGCCAGCCCAACAACATTCTCCTTACCGACAATCTCAACGGTGGCTCGAGCGATTTCTGAACCGAGCTTGCCGCTTGCTGCGGTCACGGCGATTTTTGTCATGGAACATTCCTCGACTGTGTCGGAAGTATGAGCAGGTCTTGTTACTTGAGAACGAATGGGGGCGGCTTACTCAAGCAAATTCGCTACTTGCTCGGCGGAGTACTTGAACGTTTTAAAGGCAGGAGCAGGACCTTTGTAGCGAACGACGACATCCCCATCGGGCGCAACTTCCCAGACCCTTCTTCCCACCGTATCGGTCAGAAGAGTATTTCCATTGGGCAAGCGGCGAGCGCCGCCTTGAAAGGGAGCGAAAAAGTCTTTGTGTTCCCAGAACCAGATTTGCTTCGCTTCAAACGCTCCAGGTTGCCCTAGGACGTAACGTCCATGATCAACAGCGGGACTGATCTCATGGACATTGCTAATTCCTTCCAACTGCTGCTGGGCAGCAGCGGCTGCAGCTCCACCAGTTCCTACTCTCGCGATACCGCCCATGCCTGTATTGTTATTGAACACCAAGAGATTGCCGGCTCCCGGAAGTCCTTCGTCAACCCAGTTGGCGTCGTGTTGATTCTGGAAGAGCCGGTCTTTCTCCGCGCCCCTCGCGTAGGCAGCGGGATTACCGTATCGGAACAGCAGATCTCCCCCTTTGCCTCTTCGACCGCCTGCGGAGCCCGCGGCTTGTTCGATGGTCGTGCTGTGGTCGATCACCCAGATTTCGTTATAGATGAAGGAGCTAACAACGATCTGATCCATGCCTGGGTGATAGTCGATCGAATTCAAATGCTGCCGCACAGCACTCATTGGCGCATAGCTTTTTGGGAAGTGGCCATCGATCTTTTCCGGATGATCAGCGATGACACCATAGTTGGCCGCTTTGGCATTTTGATCCTGAATAAGGTGGTCAATAAACCGCCAATACCAGACAAGTTCATGGGAACCCTTTTCAAGGTTGGGTTTAATCTCCAACACTCCATCAGACCAGACCGTTTTCTTTTTGCCGGCCGACCAACCAGCCGCCGCCGCTTCTCTCGGGCTGATTTCTTCGTAGATCAAAACCAGGAGATTGCCGTTGGGTAGGGGCAAGAAATCGTGGTGAAAGGTGATTTTGTTCCCGTTAAAATGAATATCCTTGGCACTCAACTCCCAGACTGCTTGCCCAGTTGTGTCGGTGATCTGAAGAGTGTCGGTGGCGGCCACTGGCTGCCCCGCAACATATTTTCTATCCCTGATGCCAGTACGCAGCAGGCCACCGGATTTCAGTAGGTACGAGGTATGTCCCCCTCCGGTTAAATCGGTATCCCAGCGATGAGCGACCTTTCCCTCAGTATCGAGAAGCATTGCGTAATTAACGACATCGGTGGCGAGTTCATCCGCCTGGTGCCAAAACAGGTAACCTTGATACAGGTCGTCAGGCAAAGCCAGATCGATCGTTTCCATAACCGCCTCACCGATTGATGCGATTGTCGTAGTTTGTTTTGTCTGTCGACGACGTGTTTCTGCTACTCCGTCTGGTTCTGACACCGGTTCACGAAGTTCGCGTGCGACGGTGAGGTAGTAGTTTCTTGCGGTGGCATTGACCATGTTGCGGGCCAGCTTTGTCAGTGCGTCGGCTTTGACTTGCTTCGCATCGGCGTCCGCTTTGTCGATTGCCAGCAGATGGTCGGCAAGCTGCGCGGCCCACTGGTTGTCATCCTCCGCGAGTGCGTCTCTGGCTGCTTGCAGCAAGTTGTCCTTTCCGCCAGCGAGTTTGACCATTCGCTCGGCTTCGCCCTTGGGCGGCAGCGGAAACAGATTCGTCGCATTGCCATCGAACCAACCAAGGTAGCCGTTGAAGACCGTGCGGACGCCCCAATCTGGATGACCGTAGAACGGTTGCAGGTAATCCTTTTTGGCTAAATGCTTAGGCAGCTGTACGTACTCGACCAACTCGTCGGGTGTCAGACCTTTGTTAATGCCCTCGACGGTCTTGTCGTGAACGAATTGCACGGCGTCGCGGTAATCGGTCAGAACCTGATTGACCTGCTCTGTTCCGAGAATCGGATTCGTGTGACCGCCGACCAAGGCAATTGCGTCGTTGTCGGCCATTCTGCCAAGACTTTCCGCCCACAGTCGGACGTTGCGATTGGGAGTGCCGCGAATGGCATACAGGTTTGGAAACGATCGGTAGAAGTTGTCGCCGGCGAACAGGACTCTGCTTGCCGGATCCCAAACGAAGAGTCCATCGTTCGTTTCACCGGGCGCTGCAACGAGTTCGAGTTCCACACCGGCGACTTTGATCGTTTTGCGTTCGCCTTCCAGAAAGTGAGTCGGATTCGTTGCCTGGCTGGATGAGAATACTTCTCCGCCACGTTTCGGATAGCGAACCGGCGCAACACCGTTGTTGATACGCTGCTCCAGCGGCAGTTTAAATCCTGCTTGCCTCGCGCCTCGCACATTCTGGTAGGTCAGTCCGCCGGCCTTCCACGGGCGAGCCTCACTTCCGAAGTTTACGTGCGCCCAGATTTGCGGGCGCTCGGGGCCCAGAAACACGGGTGCTCCGCCAGTGTGGTCTCCGTGCGAGTGAGTGTAGATGATGGCCTTGACCGGCATGTCGGTGATCTCACGAAACTTCTTTGCAATTCGTTCTGCGGCTTCACCCATCATTCCTGTATCAATGATAACGACACCGTCATCACCAACGACCATCGAGACGTTGGAGACGCTGTACCCAACAGCGACGTAGACATTGTCAGCAACGTTGATGATTTGCTCAGTGAACTGCGCGTTCTGATTTCTAAGCCGCTGCGTTGCGTCGTTCGCTTCCTGGGCGTGAAGTAGACTCGTACCGAGGGCCAAGAGGCAGAGCGTAGCGATGAGCTTTTTCACGAGACTAATCCTTTGAACGGTGTTTGGTTAGATTCGTCTGCATCTTCCGCAGCCATCCCGGATCGGAACAGATAGGCAACGCGTCCGATCCCACAGCCAGGTGATGATTCAGACCCGAAACGCATTTGTTTCGTCGTAAGAAAAAACCACGAAATGCCAGGCATGTAGCTGTAGGGTACAGGGTTCCGACTTCTCGTCAACAGTGACACGGCAATTGAAGTCAATTGAGGAAGATTTGCTACACCAAAAGCGCAGCAGAATCTGCTTGGCCACCATTGGACCATTTTCAGCAACGGGCTGTTCACCAGGGAGTTATGAATAACGAGCCGAAAACTATTCTGCGCAGGGGGACGTGACACTTGCCCATGTCTTGCCGGGCCAATAGCTTCATAAAAGCCTCCCCCAGGGCGACATTGGCTGTTGAGTTCTCTGGTGTCCCGGGCACTAAAATGGGCCCCCTGTCGACTGGCGCACGCGTTATGGGCGTGGTCGCTGCGTCGCCGTTTCCTGGCGGTTGAAGGCTGCGCGAGGTAATTGCAGCCACTTTGGTATTTTGGAAGATTTTCTGGGATGCTTTCTGAAGAAGTCGTGTCTGCGAAGTTTTTTGGGATTTTCCTTCAAAAATCTGATGCCCCACCTAAAGTCACCGGGCTTCGCCCATCCGACAAAAACGAAATTCGGATTCACCGTCAACTGTCAATCGATCGAGTTCGACAACTTGGTGGTTCGGCAGCTGAAGTCCGACACACGGGTTGGTATGTTGCAGTCCAACGGTGAACCACGAACGCCGGCCGGCTTTTGCGAGAAGTTTCAGAAACTGAACGACGCTCCGGACGCCAACGATGGTCAGATCACGCTGCCAGTGATTTCTAAACAGGAATCACGCAAATAGTGAATTTGAATGAACGTCACGGAAAATTGTCAACGAGTAAAGCAAGTTAAGAGAATGCGATTTATCATCAACCTTGCAGTGCTGATCACCCTCTGTCTGACGACGACCTCTCGGGCGAGCGATCGCCCCAACGTGATCCTGATCGTCACCGATGACCAGGGGTACGGCGATATGTCGTGCCACGGGAATCCGTGGCTGCGAACGCCCAACCTGGACCGACTGGCGTCCGAGAGTGTTCGTCTGGAGGACTATCACGTTGACCCTGTTTGCACGCCAACCCGCGCGGCGCTGATGACAGGACGCTATTCGTCTCGCGTCGGAGCCTGGACGGTCACCCAGGGGCGGCAGTTGCTCGGACCAGACGAGGTGACGATGGCTCAAGTGTTTTCCGATGCGGGTTACCGGACGGCAATGATTGGCAAGTGGCACCTCGGTGACGCTTGGCCGTATGCGCCAAGATTCCGGGGGTTTCAGAAGGTGTTGCGACATCTCGCCGGCGGCATTGATGAGATCGGCAATCCCATCGGCAACGATTATTTCGACGACACTTACTATCGAAACGGAGTGCCGGAGAAAATTGAAGGCTACTGTACCGACGTGTTCTTCGCGGAGTGCCAGCGTTTCATTGACCAAGCCTCCGATAAGCCGTTTTTTGTTTATCTGCCGTTAAATGCGATGCACAGTCCGCACACGGTCGCCGACCAATTCTCAGCTCCGTTCGTCGCCCAAGAACATTCGGAGGTACGATCGAAATTCTTTGGACAGATCATCAACTTCGATCAGAACCTGGGTCGATTACTGGGCCGGCTAGATGAACGAAAGCTGGCGGAGAATACCATTGTCATCTTCATGGGCGACAATGGCACAGCAGTGGGCGTGGGCGGTGGGGAGCCAGGTGACGGGTTCAACGCTGGCATGCGAGGGAAGAAAGGTTCGGTTTACGAGGGTGGGCATCGAGTCGCCTGCTTTGTGCGTTGGCCTGCTCGACTGGACGCTGGGCGACAAATCGAACAACTCACAACTTGTAGGGACTGGCTTCCAACCTTGATCGAATGGTGTGATCTGAACGTTTCTGGCGACATCCACTTCGACGGGCAAAGTCTCGGCCCGCTGATGGACGGAGATGCCGACGACTGGCCTGATCGCACGTTGTTCATCGATCGACAGCAAGATCGTCCTACGCTCAGGCAATTGTCCGATTCTCGAAACCGATTCCCGCACTATGCAGTGCTCACCGAAAAGTGGCGTTTGGTCGACGGCGAACTCTTTGACGTCCTCGACGATCCGGGGCAGCAAAACAACGTGGCGGCGCGGCACATGGACATCGTCGAACAACTCTGGTCGCGCTACGAAGAACATTTCAACGACGTGTTTCCGAACGAGCCGTCCTACACACGGTTTCAGCTCGGTGCGGCCGAAGAGAATCCCACCCGATTCACGGTGCGCGACTGGCATCCGACCGAAGGGAGGGTGATTTGGAAACAAGAGCAACTCAGCGATGACGCACTCGCCATCAACGGTTTTTGGGCTGTCAACGTGGTGCAAGCTGGCCGGTATTCGATTCGGCTATCCAGGTTTCGCGATGATGCGCCCGGGGCAATGCGTGCAACGAACGCGATGCTAAAGATCGGAAAACAAGAAATCGAAAAGCAACTGAAGGGCAATGAGACGTCCGTGACATTCACGTTGGACCTGCCTAAAGGACCAGCGACGTTGCAGACCTGGCTCACCAGCCAAGCAGGTGTCGTTCGCGGCGCGTACTTTGTACACGTCGAGCGACAATCGAAATAGCGCGACAAAAAAAGGGTCAGGAGCCTTTTTGGTTGACTGGGTAAAGATGGAGTGGTAGCTTTCGGGCTTTCGACGGAATCTTGGAGGGGCCCGAACATGCCAAGACCACCCCGAGCGGATGTCGCCGGCGAGATCTATCACGCACTCAATCGTGGCAATGGCCGGCAAACCATCTTTCACAAAGAGGAGGACTACGTCGCCTTTGAACGCGTCCTTGAGGAAGGATTGGCAAAGTATCCGGTCGATTTGATCGCGTATCAGTGGATGCCCAATCATTGGCATATGGTGCTCTCGCCGCGCGAAGATGGTGCGATGAGCCGACTGATGTACTGGGTGACGATGACACACACGGCGCGTTACCACGCCCACTATCACACGACCGGTAACGGTCACCTTTACCAAGGTCGGTTCAAGAGTTTTCCCATCCAGAGCGATGAACACTTCTTGCTCGTCTGCCGGTATGTAGAGCGTAACGCGCTGGCTGCCGGATTGGTCACGGCAGCCGAAGACTGGCGGTTCGGAAGCCTCTACAATTGGAACGGCGGGCACTGTGGGGTGAATCTTGCCCGCTGGCCGTTGCCGCGACTGCCCGGATGGATCAAACGGGTGAACGAACCGGTGAGTGAAAACGAACGGGAGCGACTGCAAAGAGCGATTGCTCGTAGTCAGCCATTCGGCGCGCCCGGATGGGTCGAAACGACGGCACGAAAATACAACCTCGAGTCGACCCTGCGGAAGCGGGGTCGACCACGCAAGTTCCCCTAAACTGCCAAAAAGGCTCCTGACCCTTTTTATTTTCATGACTAGATTTTTAGCCATTCTCGCCGCTTGCTTCGTCGCATCAGCTACTTCGTCTCGTGCGGATGAGCGCCCCAACATCGTCGTCATCATGGCGGACGATCTGGGTCTAGGCGATGTCAGCTTTCATGTGCGTTCCATCCAGAAACGAGAACCACTGGTTGAAACTCCGACGTTGGATGCGCTCGCCGCGCGATCGCTTTGGTTCACGGACGGGCACTCGGCGACGGCACTTTGCGCTCCGACTCGCTACGCGGTGATGAGCGGCAACAACAACTATCGTTGCTACGCTCCGTGGGGTGTCTGGAGCACGTTTGGTCAGTCCGCGTTCAAGCAAGGGCACGCGACGCTGGGCACGGTCGTGCGCGATGCCGGCTATCAAACCGGATTCGTTGGCAAGTGGCACCTTGGCGGCGACTTTTATGTTCCTGGAAGCGAGCAGATCTACCGCGGCAAAAAAAATGGCGACTTGACCGGCAAGGTCGACATGACACGTATGATTTCGGGCGGCCCGAAGGACTGCGGGTTCGATTATGACGTCACCACGCCCTGCGGAATCCAGGGGCCGATTTACCTGTTGTACGAAAACCAGGTTTGGAGTCCCTTGGCTGACGATTCACACATCGTTTTCCTCAACGAGGAGAACGCGATCGATCCAAGAAGCATCAGCGACAAGGGGCCGGGGCTCGGTGATTCGAACTGGGACACGCAAGAAATCGGCAAGCTGCTGTCGGCCAAAGCGGCCGACTTCATCAAACACTCCGCTGCCGGCGACGATCCGTTCTTTCTGTACTATTGCTCGCCGATGGTGCACCTTCCGCACTGCCCACCGGACGATTTTGATGGGAAACCGATCAAAGGCGAAACGCCGACACGTCACTTGGACATGATCCTCGACTTGGACATGCAAGTGAAACGCATCGTGGATGCACTGGACGATGCTGGAGAGTTGCAGAACACGCTGATCGTGGTGACGTCGGACAACGGCGGGCTTAGCGATGGTGCGGCGGGCAAGCATGGGCACTTTTCCAACGGCGGATGGAACGGCAACAAGAACTCGCCGCTGGAAGGTGGGCATCGCGTTCCGTTCTTTGCCGTTTGGCCGGACCGAATTACGCCCGGCATCACTGGCGAACTGGCGGTCAACCAGGATCTCGTTGCGACGCTTGCGGCGTTGGTTGGAACGAAAATCCCTGAAGGACAAGCAATGGATTCACTGAACCTGTTACCACTCCTGCTGGGACAGGATGGTTTTCAGCCTCGAGACTACCTGGCGATGCAGGCTGGCAGCAAAAACGAAGTGATGTTCCGCAAAGGTGGTTGGAAACTGATCCTGCAAAGCGATCATAAACTATCGAAATTCAAACCGATCGCGTTGTTCAACTTGGATGAAAATCCGACCGAACATCCAGCTGAGAACAAAGTGGATGAGCCTGCACATGCTCAGCGGGTCGAGCAACTGAAAAACGAATACCTACGCATCCGCCAAAGCGGTCAACGCACAACTCCAGAGGCCCAGTCTTGATCCAAAGAAACTTTGTTGCTCTCGTGCTGCTTTTATGGTGGTCCCATCCGGGAGTCACTACGGCCGGGCGGCCGAACTTCATCTTCATCCTGACTGACGACCAGTCCTATGGGATGATGGGTTGCGATGGAAATGAAGTGACTCAGACGCCCAACCTCGATCAGCTTGCCCGCGAAGGAGTTTTCTTCGACCGGGCGTACATCACCAGTGCGATCTGCACGCCCAGTCGAATCTCGATTCTGCTCAGCCAATTTGAACGGAAACACGGCGTCAACTTCAACTCGGGTACGAGCGTCGCGCCGGAGGCGTGGGCAAAGTCTTATCCTGTCGTGATGCGAGACAACAGTTACTACACAGGCTACGTCGGCAAAAACCATGCTCCCATCGGCAAGGGTGGCTACAACAGCGGCTTGATGGAACAATCGTTTGACTACTTCTACGCCGGTCACGGTCACATCCGTTTCTACCCGAAAGACCATCACGAGATTTTCAAGTCGGCCAAGGAAGACACGCAGGTGGAAATCGTTGGGGAAAGCATCGACGACTTTCTGTCCAACGAACATCGGCTCGAAGGGGCCATGCGGTTTCTCGACTCTCGTCCCGAGGACAAGCCGTTCTGCTTGAGTGTGTGTTTGAACCTGCCGCACGGTGCCGGGACCAGCACGATGCAAATGCGAGACAGCGACGACGAGATCTACAAAACTCTTTATCGCGACGTTGAAGTGCCGTTGCCGCCAAACTACGTCGCCAAGGCCGATCTCAAAACGCCGAAGCTACCTGCCGATGTCTTGAAAGTCGAAAACCGACAAACCGGCTACGACTGGGTCGACACACCCGCGACGGCTCGCGAGCGGATCACTCGGCAAATGCAAGCGATGACGGGGATCGACCGCATGATCGGTAAGGTTCGCGAAAAATTAGCCGCCGAGGGCCTCGCCGATGACACCATCATGATCTTTTGCTCCGACCACGGTCTCTATTCCGGGCAACAGGGACTGGGCGGCAAGGCGTTTTGCTACGAGCAGACGACGCACGTTCCGATGATTGTCTACGACCCGATGGCACCGGCTGCAGCGCGAGGTCGACGCAGTGAGCAACTGGTGCAGTCGATCGACATCGCCGCCACCATGCTGGACTACGCGGGCATCGAGCGACCGGCAACATTTCAAGGCAAGAGTCTGCGCGGGCTGGTGGAGGGAGCCGACGAGCCGATTCGCGAGTACGTCTACACCGAGAATTTGTGGTCCACGCACTTTGGCAATCCTCGCATCGAAGCGGTCCAGGACAAGCGGTGGAAGTACATTCGTTACTACAAGAACGAGAACTTTCCGGCACGATGGAAGATTCGCACGGCGAAGGAAATGGGCATTCCAATCAATGCTATGCTCTACGGCGTCCATGACGATGCCATCGCGGTCTATCGTTATTACGCCGAGGCATCGCTCGGCGGCGAACCGCCGGTCTATGAAGAGCTTTACGATATCAAGAATGATCCCGGCGAGCTTCACAATCTTATTGACGATGCGACTCACGCGGGAACGTTGCAACGGCTGAAGGCGGCCTGGAGACGAAAGTTGACCGAGGCTCGTGGAACCGACGCTCCGAAGGTGCTACGCTACACCGCCGACAGCGAGAAGGACTACCGATCCAAATGAATAGAACAAAGCAACAGAACACCAATAACTGGCGTCGGGGACTCGCAAACTCGTCCATTGCCGCTCTGTGTTTGCTGATCGCGATTGGCTTGAACAGTCGCGTCGCAGCCCAGCAGCCAAGCCTTGACTTCAAGTCGATGGTGCAACCCGTACCTGCGTCGGCCAAGTTCGTTGACCCCGACTACTTCATCTGGGGCGGCAGCATGGCTCGCGATGCTGAGGGGAACTGTCACCTGCTTTACAGTCGCTGGCCGCGTGATCTGGGCCACAATGCATGGGTCACGCACAGCGAGATCGCTCATGCCGTTGCCGATGATCCGCTGGGTCCGTACACGCACGTCGATGTCGCCTTGCCGCCGCGAGGTTCCCAGTACTGGGACGGCATGTGCACCCACAACCCAACGGTGCATGAGTTTGACGGAAAATACTATCTCTACTACATGGGGAATTTTGGTGATGGCAATGCGACCGCCAAGCTGAATCCGATTCACCGCAACCACCAACGCATCGGTGTGGCGGTGGCGAACAGCCTCAGCGGCCCATGGAAGCGGTTCGACGCACCGATTATCGACATCAGCGAATCGTCGGACGCACCGGATGCTTTGATGACCAGCAATCCGTCGATCCTGCGGCGAGCCGATGGAACCTACGTCTTGATCTACAAAGCAGTCGGCAAGAACGGCCGGATGCCTTTCGGCGGTCCCGTCGTTCATCTGGCTGCAACTTCTGACTCGCCCACCGGGCCGTTCACGAAGCACCTCAAACCGCTGTTCACCGCACCGGGCGTCAAGTTTCCGGCCGAAGACCCGTATGTGTGGTTCGACGGCCAGCAGTGTTGGGCAATCGTCAACGATCACAAGGGACACTTCAACCAAACCGGCGAAGACTCATTGGCATTGTTCACGTCGACCGACGGACTCGATTGGTCTGTCGCGCCTCATCCATGGGTGTTGCAACGAAAACTGACGTGGGCTGACGGGGGCGAACAATCGTTCCATCGACTGGAACGTCCGCAACTATGGTTAGAAAACGGCGTGCCGAAGGTGCTGTTCTGTGCCGCGGAAGAGACCAAGGAGAAAACGCATTCGTTCAACGTGCACATTCCCTTGACGCGACAGGCCCATCAGTACGAAGTCACGGAACTGCGGTTCCAAATTCAAGAAGCCCCGTCCCAGCCGTTTGATGTCGAGCTTTCGGCGACGTTCCAAAACGATGCTGGAAACTCGATGACGGTCCCAGGCTTTTACAACGGTGACCAAGAGTTTTGCCTGCGATTCACTCCGCCGACCAGCGGGACGTGGCGATACAAAACCGAATCCGACGCCGCGTCATTAAACGCGAGGGAAGGCGAAATAACGGTCGGGCCTGCGCGCGACGGTCACAAGGGAGGCATCGTCGTCGATCCGCAATCATCGCGGCGTTTCGCTTACGAGAATGGTGAGGGCTACTACCCGATCGCCTTCGAGTGCGATTGGTTGTTTGCGTTGGATGCGGAAAACGACTCGGACATCCCGCACACCAAAAAGTTTGTTGACAGATTGGCGGACAACGGTTTCAACCAAGTCGTGATGAACGTGTTCGCCTACGACGTCAATTGGAAGAAGGACGCCCGGCTCGATTCCCAGTACGACTACGGCAGTCCGTCCGTGTTTCCGTTTGCGGGAAACAATGAAGGCCCAGACTACTCGACTCTGAACGTCGAGTATTTCAAGCGTTTAGATCGAGTCATCGAGTACTTGAATCGGAAAGACATCGTTGCCCACTTGATGATCTACGTTTGGAACAAGCGGGTTGCGTGGCCCGAAGCGAACTCAGAGGCCGACAATCGCTATTTCGACTACGTCGTCCGGCGTTATCAATCCTACCCGAACATCGTCTGGGACATCTCCAAGGAGGCGTTGGGCTACGGACACACCGACGTCAACTACATCACCGATCGGATCGAACGACTTCGAGCGGATGACGCGTTTGACCGGCTCGTGACGGTTCACGACTACGGCTACTGCCGACGATTCCCCAACAACCTTGACTTCGTATCGGTGCAGCTTTGGAAGTCGGAACTTTACAGCGTGATGCGAAAGGTTTGCGAAGCCATTCCAGGCAAGCCGATTTTGAACATCGAGCACGGTGGATACGAACGCGGGCCTTACGAGGTGTTCAACGGAAACTACACCTCCCCGGAGGTTTGCCTGGAGCGTGCGTACCAGTGTGTTTTTGCAGGGACATATCCGACGCATTATTGGCAGGGGGCCGCCTGGAATGTCATCATCCCAGACATCGACATTTTGCCGCCGGCAGAACGCCCCAAGTTGGAGTACTACCGCCACATGCGAAAGTTTGTCGACCGCTACAGGCTCGATCGGTTGCAGGTGAGTGACCAGAAAAGCAACGCGGGATTCTGCCTTCACGACGACAGCGGTTTGTTCGTGTATTACGTGCCCAAAGAGTGCGATTACTTTGGCTTGCGTTTGCCGAAAACCCATCGCGGCAAAGCGATGACGATCACGTGGTTTGATCCTTTGAACGGTGAATTCGCTGAACCGGAACGCCAAACGGTGACTCAGTGGCCTGCAGTGAAAAAACCTGGCGGCGACCAGTTTCGACTACTGGTCGTCGAGTTGAATGAGAACTAATCATGTACAATTGCTATCACGACCATTCGCGGTAGACGAGAACCCCTATCGATCACCAATCACCTGCCAATTCCAGCTGTCGAGGCTTCCTGAGAACGGACCAGCGCCCATGGGGGTTCGAAAAGTTCGACTGAAAATCGGCGATGTCCAACGGACAAGACAAATCAGTCCCAGTCAAATTTGCATCGTTTATGAGATAAACCTACCGGTCGGCGAGATGTTGCTGCAGAGCTGGGTGACCGACGCGAGAAGCAACACCCAGCGAGGCGCCTACTTCGCAAACTAGGATCGAAAATCGGTCTACCAAGGCAACGGTCGCGATCGTGGTCTGAAAGAACTGACCATTCTTAAGAAGACGAAAGAGATTCGAGACGGCGACATTTGCCGATGGCATTGTTGATTGTTGTGGGGATGGTATCGGCGGGGGTATTGGAGATTCTGTCGCAAAAGCTCAAGGGAGGTGCGCAATGATCGCAGCCGGATCCAAACGATTTTTGTAATCTGGATCGCTATGCGCGAACACGATCTTCCCAGTCGCATCAACGACGTAAACGGCCGGAATTGGCAAGGCGCGATGATCCTGCCCAGAAGCTGCTTCCAAATCAATACCGAAGCCCTTGTATTTCTTTACCGTTGCATCGTCGACCTGAAACGCAAGGCCAAAGGCTTTCGCGGCATTTAATTTCGCATCGGAATAGAGGGGAAATGGAATGGCGTTCTTCGATTGGTTGCGGGCCGTGCTTTCCGGGCTGTCAGGACTGATTGCTACCATCTGAGCGCCCATGGATTCAATCTGCGGATACGCCTTGATCAACTGTCCGCTATGTCGAGTGCAGATGGGACACCATCCACCTCGAAAGAACACCAGCACGGTTGTTTTCCCCGCCGATAGTTCTTTGAGCGTTGTTTCATTGCCTTTCGAGTCCCGAATAACCGCATCGGGCAATTGAGCCCCCGTCTCGATGGGCTTGGTGTTCTCGGCTGCTCTGGCGACCGAAGATTCTTCGGCGTTGGTCACCGATGTAAAAACGAGAGTTGCTGCGAACGAGACCAGGATTGCGGGACGAACCATGGAAAGCTTCCTTGTGAAGGAGAGAGAATAGGAACGCTCTGGCAAATGTCCGTCATGGGATGCGGTCCGCCAGGAATCCGGTATGATTGATGCGTTATCTGCCTCGCTGACGCTTCAGGTTTCCTGTTTGAGTTGACAAACAAACAGGTTGTCAAAGTCGATGGACTCTCCATTAACGGTGAATCCGAGTTTCGTTTTGGTGGGCCATCCATTCCGACAGTTCAGGACGGAGACAATTTTGATGGATGCCGCGTTGATCGACTTGGCGGACCGAGGGGTTCGCTTCACATTCCTCGGTGAACCTTTTCGAAGCTGGAAAAAGATCCCGAACGAGGACATCGTGGATGTCAACTTCAACCAGCTGGAAATCAACGACGCTGACGTCGAAGCGCTTCTGTCGCTTACGAATCTCGACGGGATCAGTTTCTGGAAGACCGGCATTTCCGATCGCGCGATCGAGCTGATTGCTCAGCTCCCTCAACTCACACGACTCAACCTGTGCGGGACTCAAGTTACCGACGCATCGGTTTCCACCCTCGCTGGCATGAGGCTGCACTACCTTGACGTCGCAGACACGCAGCTCACGCTGCAGGGTGTGAATACGCTACGGGCAAGGCTGCCCGATGCAGAGATCCTCGCGTAGCAACCCGCAACGGTTCGACATCGCGAGGCAGGCCGATTTGATTCGCTTCGCCGCGGAAGCCCTGATGGATTCCTGCCCTTGGCGATCGCCGACGGCTCCGTGAGTGATCGGATCGCGAAGTTCGTCTGCCCGGAAATTACGCCAACACGTCGTGCAGAACGTCTCCGTGAACATCGGTCAGACGGAATCGGCGGCCCTGGTACTTGAAGGTCAGTCGTTCGTGGTCAATTCCCATCAGGTGCAGAATCGTCGCGTTGAAGTCGTGAACATGCACGCCATCGCGGATGATGTTGTATCCGAACTCATCGGTCTCTCCATAGGTCATGCCAGGCTTGATGCCTCCGCCGGCCATCCACGTGGTAAAGCAACGCGGGTGATGGTCGCGGCCGTAGTTGTTCGCGGTCAAAACGCCTTGAGTGTAGGACGTGCGGCCAAACTCACCGCCCCAAATGACGAGCGTGTCGTCGAGCAGTCCCAGCCGTTTGAGATCCTTGACCAGCGCCGCGGACGCCTGATCGGTTTCAGCGGCCTGACCCTTGATTTGTTTCGGCAGGTTCGAGTGCTGATCCCAGCCCTGATGGTAAAGCTGGATGAATCGCACGTCCCGCTGGGCCAGTCGTCGGGCCAGCAAACAGTTGGCCGCAAACGTTCCCGGCGTTTTCGCGTCGTTCCCGTACAGCTGGAAGGTCGACTCGGGTTCGTCGGAAAAATCGACCGCGTCCGGCACCGAAGTTTGCATCCGGTAAGCCATTTCGTACTGCGCAATTCGCGATTCAATCTCTGGATCGAGCTCTTTGGCAAACTGATGTTGATTGAGCCCGTTGATGGCGTCCAGCTGAGCGCGGCGTCGCGACGCGGGGATGCCTTCCGGATTGGAAAGATACAGGACGGGGTCGCTGCCGCCGCGAAACTGCACGCCTTGGTACTTGGAATCCAGGAATCCGTTGCCCCACAATCTTGCGTACAACGGCTGGCCTCCCTGACCTGCCGAAACCAGCACGATGAATGCCGGCAGGTCTTCGTTTTCGCTTCCCAATCCATACGACAACCAAGCACCCAACGATGGTCGTCCCGCAATTTGCGATCCGGTTTGAAACATCGTGATTGCCGGGTCGTGGTTGATCGCTTCGGTGTGCATCGACTTGATGAAACAGACATCGTCCACAATGTCGCGGTGGTGCGGCAGCAAGTCACTCAACCACGCCCCCGACTCGCCGTGCTGCGCAAATTTGAATGCGGAACCCGCCAGCGGTAGAGACGATTGGTTGACGGACATGCCGGTCAGTCGTTGCTCGCCGCGCACCGCCGCAGGAATCTCTTGGCCATTCATTTTGTTGAGCAGCGGCTTGTAGTCAAACAGGTCCTGCTGGGCAGGGCCGCCGGATTGGAACAAGTAAATGATCCGTTTGGCCTTTGGCGCGAAGTGCGTCCCGGCGGGCAGTCCTCCGCTCGCCGCTTGTGCTGACGCTCCGCCTGTCGTGCCCAGCAGGCTGGCAAGCGCCGCGACGCCCACACCGGTTGAACTTGTTTTGAAAAAGTGCCGGCGATTGCACGCAAGTGATGGCTGATTCATGGAAATGGGGCTGAAAGTATCGGTTGAAGGACGCATGATCTTGAGGACGGTTAACGTTTCCAGATCGCGGCGTCGAGATTCAGAATGGCCTGGCAGACATTGGTGAGTGCGGCAAGCTTGGGGACGTCAACCTTGGGGCTGAGCTCCGCATCGCCGATGGCTAACAGTTTTTCCGCAGCATTCGGATGCGCGGCGTAGTAAGCTTCTTCATCGGCGAGCAGTGTGGCGAGTCTCTGTCGCTCTACCTGATCAGGTGTCCGTCCGGTCAGCCGAAGAAATGCGGTTTCAAGTTGTTCGCCCGTCGGCCGCTCGACGAGGTCTGCCGCGAGCACCCTGGACGCTTCGATAAACTGCACGTCGTTGAGCAACACCAGCGCCTGCAACGGGGTATTCGTTCGGGAACGTTCCACCGCGCAGACCTCTCGCGTCGTCGTGTCGAACGCCATCATGTTGGGCAGCGGAGCGGTGCGTTTCCAAACGGAGTACAGCGACCGTCGGTACAAGGCCTTGCCGACCGACTGCTGATAGGGAGGCGACATGCCATTGGATTCTTTCCACAGATCCTCGCCCGGCTGGTAGGGCGAAACCGGTGGCCCGCCCAGTTGGCGATTGAGTAACCCGGAGGCCGCAAGTGCCAAGTCGCGGATCTGTTCGGCGCCCAACCGGTGGGCCGGGCCGCGCGAGAGCCACTGGTTGTCGGGGTCGGCCGCGAGCCTGTCGGGCGTGGCCGATGAGTCCTGTCGATAGGTCGACGACAGCACGATCGACTTGCACAATCGTTTGACGTCCCAACCGCTGTCGACAAAGTCACGCGAAAGCCAATCGAGCAACTCAGGGTGTGTCGGCAAATCGCCTTGTGAGCCGAAATTTTCGGGGGTGCGAACCAGGGGCGACGTAAAGAAGTTTCCCCAAAAGCGATTGACGGCAACTCGCGCAGTCAGCGGATGCTGTGGGTCGGTCACCCAGCGTGCCAGACCGAGGCGATTGTTCGGAACGTCTTCGGGCATGGCAATTGCAATCCCGGACAGTGTTTGGCGGTTGACGAGCGTGTCGTTGTTTTTCGGCGCATCGTATTCACCGCGTGCCAAAACGTGTGCGGATCTTGGCGTCTCGGTCTCTTCCATGATCGGGATCTCGTCCATCACTTCTTCGGCCATGACAAAGGCCCTTCGGGCTTCGGTCAGCTTGGACATCGCGGCACGAACCTTTTCGTCAATTGCCGATGCGTAGTAGTCGAAACCCGGCTTACCAGCGTCGAACGGTTGTTGACCGAACGCCAGCGTCTTCAACTCGACGGTTGTCAATTCGCGGTCGTAGACGCGGACATCGTCGATCAGCCCGCCGGCCAAGCCTCGGGCGCGAAACCGTTGTCCCACGACGAATTCGCCGCCATGATCGACCTTGACATTGCAACGTTTCTTCAAGCGATCGCGGACGATTTGCGTTTCCAATTCCTGGCCGTTGAGATAGAGCTTCAGTCCAGCAGCGCGTGACGAACCATCGTATGTCGCCGTCACTTGATGCCACCTGTCCACAGCAACGGGCTCGGTCGTCCGCACACTGATCGCGTTGCCAGGCCAAACCCGCGCCATGCGAGATTCAAGGTGCCCGTCTTCGATCGTCAAGTCCCAGCCGTTGTAGCCACAGTCGGTGCCGCGAGTGTGATGCGCAATCAGGCTACGCTGGGGTGACCGCACCGTTTCTCGGAACGTCACCACGACCGACATCGGTAGCCAGCGGTCAAACGGTTCGATTCCGTGTACGGTGACCCCGCGTTCCCCATCGAGCTGAAGCGCACGTCGCGGCGGCGGTGCGTCACCGTCTCGAGCATCCGCGGCGATTGAATTCTCCAGACGCTCGATCGGCGAACCTTCGACAGCCACCAGGTTTGGCATCTGCGTCCAACTGCGATCCGATTCGGACGGATGGTAGATCTCCTTGATCGAGTTGTCGAAATCCTGGTCAAACGCTATTGCGATTCTTAGATCGGGGATCTCGAGTGGCGCTGCCGGCTCCGGTGCCCATCGTTGGTAGCGCGTTTTAGCTTCGGCAAGCTGTTTCGCAGATTCGTTTTCGGCTTCCAGGACTCTCTTCTTGGCATCTTGCAATGCCACCTCCTGCTCCGCGGTAGGCAGCAGCAGCGACGGACACGGGACTTTTTCCGTGCGATCGTACACGCCACTTTCGTCGATCGAATTGAAGTAAGCCGAAAGCGAGTAATAGTCGCGCATCGGGATCGGGTCATATTTGTGATCATGGCAGCGACAGCATTCCATTGTTAAACCGAGGACGGCGGTTCCGAACGTGTGCACGCGGTCGGCGACGTTCTCCAAACGCCACTCTTCGAACACGGCTCCACCCTCGTTATTGAGCCGATGGATGCGGTTGAATGCCGTCGCGACCCGTTGCTCGCGTGTCGGGTTTTCCAGCAGGTCGCCGGCGAGCTGCCAAGTCAAGAACTGGTCGTATGGCAAGTTTTCGTTGAACGCGTCGACGACCCAGTCGCGGTAAGGCCACTGGGTGTTGAGCTTGTCAGATTGGTAGCCATAGGAGTCGGCGTACCGGGCGGCGTCGAGCCAGGCGACCGCCATCTGCTCGCCGAACGCGGACGAAGACAGCAGGCCATCGACGACGTGTGGATAAGCTTGTTGCCTGTCGGTGCGCAGCGACTGCTCAAAAGACCGGACCTGCTCGAGCGTGGGCGGCAATCCCGTCAGGTCGAGCGTGACACGGCGAAGCCAGCGGGCAGGTTCCGCTTCGTCGCTGGGGGAGAGTCCCTGTTCGCTCAGCTTCGCAAGCACGAATCGGTCAAGCGTCTCTCGTGGCCAATCGGAATCGCCGGTGGGCGGAACGTCGACCGCGAGAGGCAATTTCTCAAAGGCCCAGTGTCCCGCGTAGGGAGCACCCTGCTCGGCCCATTGCTTCAGCAGCAGCTTCTCCTTTTCGGTGAGCGGCAGCTTCGCCCGCGGAGGCGGCATGATCAGGTCGGGGTCATCGCTGGCAATCCGATCGACCAGCTCACCGGCCTCGATGACCTCGATCGCCTCCTCACGGATGTCGAACCGAAGCCCCGCTTCGCGGTTTTCTTCGTCTGGCCCGTGACAGAAATAGCATTTGTCCGACAGGATCGGTCGGATATCCCGATTGAAATCGAGGTCAGCAGCGGGCAATCCGCCGGCAGCAAACGCTACAGCGGCGAGCACTAGGATTCTGGTGGAAGTGTGTCTCATGCACGTCATTGTGTGCAAAAGCGTTGGGGTTGTCTTGCACGGCAGAATCTTTCTTGTGTAAAATCCCTGCATGGAAAATACCGATCTGCGTGAGCGGTTTCTTGGCCGTTTGGGGCCGGATAGCCAAGTCTTTTTGTTGTTTGACTTTCTTCCCGGCTTGTCATTCTTTGTCAAAGACCGCCGCGGACGCTTCATCGCGCTCAACCGCCGCGGCTGTGAGTACTGCGGTGTGGCTTCGGAAGAAGAGGCAATCGGCCGCACGGATTACGACTTTTTCCCCAAGCCACGGGCCGACGAATACAGGGCAGATGACGCGGCGGTGATGGAATCGGGCGAGCCGATTGTGGACCGCGTCGAAAGTGCACCCGAGGACGCGGGATCGCCGAGGCTGGTGATGACCAGCAAGATCCCTCTACGGGATCAACGCAATCGGGTGATCGGCGTAGCTGGGTTTTCACGTCAGATCGAACGGATTCAGACACCGTCGGGGACGGTGGATGCCTTCGCCAAGGTCATCACGCACCTGCATCAGAACTTTGCCGACCGGCTCTCGACTGAACAGCTTGCCGAGATGGCGGGGCTATCGGTCAGTCACTTTGAGCGACGTTTTCGCCGCGCTTTTGGCTCTTCGCCCAGACAATACCTGGTACGGATCCGCGTGGAGTACGCCGCGCGGATGCTTTTAGAAACGGAAAAAACGGTTTCCGAGATTGCCCATGAGTGTGGGTTCTATGATCACGCTCATTTTAGTCGCAGCTTTCGGAAGATCATGCAGTTGTCGCCAACCGCATACCGCTCTCGGTAGAGCCGCAACGAAGTCCGCTGGACATGCCAATGTAATAACGGGCTGAGCAGACTTTGATTGCAAGTTCCAGCATTCGATGTCCTATCCATCGAATGCTGACCAAGCAATGTTCGTGAAAGGCAGTCCAACCTTCAGAGCAAGGACGACGAATTGGCATCGCGTTTGCAAAGAATGCGTTTGCTTAGCAACACAGAGTGTGTCTGCTTAGCAAGACCTAGGACAGCGTCTTGCCTCGGGAACCTTCCGCAGGCGTCTCGTCTTGGACTTGATTTGTTTGAACGTCCCTATCGATCGATTGAGAGATTAATTGGTTTCCATGTCCGATTCGCCGGCGCATCCTACTGAAAACATTTTGGACGAACTCCATGATGCGGCAGATCAGCACGATCCATTAACATTCGGTGCAGTGCTGGACGTTCTGGGCCAGCAATCGTTCACGCCCGTTCTGCTGCTGATCGGATTGATCATGGCGGTGCCAGGACCGGCGGACATTCCGGGGGTGCCGGTGGTTCTCGGTCTACTTGTCATCATTGTCGCCGCTCAGATCGTCATGCACCGCGAGCATCTTTGGGTTCCGTCCTGGATCGAGCGGAGGAAAGTGACCGCGGAGCGTGCCCGAACGATGATCTCATGGGTTCGCACTCCAGCCCGCTGGATGGACCGGCTGACCAAAGCACGCTACCAGTGGCTCATCGATCACGCCGGAGCGTCCTTGATCGCCGTCGCGTGCATCCTGATTGCCATGACGACGCCGGTTCTCGAATTCATTCCCTTTAGCGCCAACATTGCGGGAGCTGCGATTGCGGCGTATGCGATCGCATTGTTGGCAAGAGACGGCTTGGTGGCCGGCATCGCGCTCGCATTGTCGATCGCGATCGGCGGGGTAGTCATTTCTCAGTTGATGGGAAATTGATGGAGTCGGTTAGGCCCCGACGCCTGCCATCTCACGGCATTCGGCCGCACACTTGCGACACGCGGTAGCGCAATCCTGACAATGTTGCATGTCATGTTCTTCGCATTCGCTCGCGCACGCTTCGCAAAGCTCAGCAAGCAGCTGGCAGGTTTGTGCACTGAAATTTGATTCGCGGCTCATCAAGGCAACCGCGGTCCAACACATCGTCGCGCAGTCACGATCGGTGCGAATGCAATCCGCCATTTTTTGCACGTCGCTTTCCCCCAGGCACGCATCGGCACAATGCTCGCAAGCTTGGGCACAATCCAGACACGCTTCAATGCAGTTTTGGTACTTTTGTGATGCCATTTCGTCTTCCTTAAGGGGGACTAAAACAAATGGTCTCGCCGCCGTCCCCTGAAACGCGGCGTCACCCTTCAACTCAACGGCTAAATCGCACGCTTGGTTTTTCTGGCCATTTGATGGACGGGCGCACTGCCGAAATTTCCGGTCATCGAATGAATCGATCCCAGCTTCCGTAGGTCTGTTCAACACGTCCACGCGGTATCGACAGGACTGCAACGGCTATGCCAATGATCGTGGCAATCGTCGCATACCCGGTTGGCGAGTCCCCGAGCAGCCATGGACCGACAGCAAGTGCCATGGCCAAAGCGACGTTCAAATACCGGCCCAAGCGGATCACCTCGCCCATGCAGACGACTGAAACGGTGACGATTAGCGCCCCGCTGAGATGTCCGATGTCGGCTGCAGTGGTCTTGATGTCGATCCCAAACAGCGTCGGTAGGAACATCGTGACCACTCCCAACACCGAACAGGCAACCAGCGTCCAGGGGAAGCTCATTCCCCAGATGGATGCTTTGAAGAGCCGGACCGGTCTGTCAGGAAACTTGATCATCGCTGGAGATCGCTCATCGGCTGTGCAACCGTCGGCTTTGCCACCTTTCCAGAAGATGGCCCATAACGAACCACCCCGATCGCCTCGTTGCTTCGCTTGCCGGACGTGTTGGAACATCGCAATGACTTCGTCAACTTCCAACGGAATCATCGGCAGCATGATCAATGCCGCCAGCAGACACATCGCGCACCATGCGTGAACGATGACCGGCTGTGAGATGACCAAGAAGATGTGTGTCAGCCCCAGGGGGATGACGAGAATCCCAAAGAAGGCGACCATCCACGGCATCGTCCGCCAGCGAGAGGGGCTGCCCATGTACCCCATCATGAACTCAAAGGTGTAGGACATCGCGCCCAGGCCTCCGTCGGAAACGGGCCACAGATGCGACATCTTTGAGTTCAGCACCTTTTCGGTATTGTTGGCGAAACCAAAAAACGGATCCCACACATAATCGATGTATCCCAGCTGAAACATCGCCAGGTATCGCGAGACGATGAAGCCTAGAAATCCGGTCACAATCATGATCCATCGCTGTGGCCAACTCGATGGGTTATAGCTCCATCCCGGTGGCTGAGCCGGGCCGTGCTGCATGAACATGATCATGTTCGGCATCCCCGGAATCAAAATGGTCAACGCCATGACCAGAATTCCGATCAAAGAATCGTTGGCGTAGGCAGCAGCGGTGGGAGCCCAAAACGCGATCGGGGCGATGGTTAACCAAACGCCGACAAAGCAGCAGGCCCAGAGGCTGTAAGGCCGATTCGGTTTGAGCGTCCTACAGCCGAAGATCAGCAACAGGACTCCGCTGATCACGTCGCTGTAGGTCATCAACCAGGCGCGCAGCTGACGCAACTCGGGCGTTGATTCCTCAGCAAACCAGGGGCCGCGCCCCCCGCTGGGGTCGACCCACAGCGATTCATTGAGGTATCCAAAGTTGAACGGGGCGGTGATTAACCAGACGCCGAGCAGGGGCAGCGTCCAATAAATCCACAGCGTCTGCTTGTGGTGCATTTCCAGCATTGAAAATCGGTCTTCGTCGGTCATGTGGTGTTCATGAGAGCCGTCGGCGCTGCTGTCGTCATCTTTTGCTTCACGCATCTTTGACTCCGCCATCGGGCGCGAAACGCCACGTGATCCCATCTCCATTTGAGGTTTCTCCTCGTTGTGTCTGCTGTGGCCCGTCTTACGAGCCGGAAAACTGCGGTTGCATGCCGCAGACCGCGAAAACAATTCATGGTGAACTAGACAGACTGCTGCACTCGCCGTGACGTTCTCGCGACCAATCTGGTCGATTTCCTGGCAGCGAGTTGGCTTTTGTGCGGCCACGAAACGGTTGCAGGCGTTCCTCGGATGGGAGGGTGCCGAGCAATCGGCCGGATACGTCGTGTAACGGGTGATTACGGCACCCGAGCGTTGGAACGTCATACAAGAAGCATGCCAACCCGATTTCGGAAACGATGCCGCGTGATTCAGTTGAGAAATCAGCGAGACGGGACCGAGAACCAAGGAGGGGACTGAAGCGTTCCGGTTTGTAGCGAGAAATCTTGAACCCATTCAGCCGGGAGCGCATCCTGGATGTTGACCCAACCGTTCGTCCGTCTCGGAATTTTTCACCGGCTGCCTCGGATATCAACACCATGAGTGACTATCGCTACCATTTCGACGTCAAGATCACCGACACGCTCGTCTATTTGCCAAACCGCATTGCTTCGCAGTTGGACTTCGGCAAGTCGAAGCGGTTGCGGATCGACGGCGAGATCAACGGGATTCGCATCGAGTGCGGGTTGATGCCCGACAAGGGCAAGTGGTGTTTCATGGTGTCAAAGAAGTTGCAAAAAGAATGCGGGCTTTCGCCGGGAGATACGGCGCGCGTCGGTTTCGACATCGCAGATCCTGAAGCGGTCGTCGTGCCGCCAGAGTTGCAGTTCGCGCTCGAAGCGAACGAGTCGGCGATGTCGGTGTGGGAAAGTTGGACCGCCGGCAAGCGTCGCGCTCAATGTCTGCGAGTGTCGCCGGCGAAGAAGCCGGAGACGCGGGAGCGGCGAGTCGAGGAGGTGATCGCGCTGTGCCTGGCGGAATTGGGAATGCAAACCGGCATCACCGCGTGGCAGGCGTTCGAAAACCTCGACATGCGAGCCGGCACGGTCACCGCCGTCGAGGATCTGCCGAAGGCACGCAGGCCTGCCTACAGGGTAACGGTCGATTTTGGCGCGGAGCTGGGCACCAAGCGGACGAGCGCCCAGATCACGGTCCATTACACCAAAGCGGAACTGATCGGCCGACAAATCATCGGTGTGGTAAACATTCCACCGAAGCAGATCGGAACGTTCATGTCGGAGTTTCTGATCGTCGGATTCTATCGAGACGACGGATCGGTCATCTTGGCGGTCCCCGACAGGTCGGTTCCCGACGGTGCTAAGCTGGCGTGAACTGCCGCCGCTGCACGTATGCTCTGTTGGCGATTGGCGATTCTGCGGGAGGTCGGGACATCATTGCGAGACGTCATCGAACGACGCATCGGAAGCCGCCGCCCGATCGTAAGGGGGTGGGTTTTCGGTGGATCAGCGGCGTCTTCGTCGCCACCAGGTGACACCGGCCAGTCCCGCGAGTAATCCTCCCCCCACACCGGCGACTTGCCCCCAAGCGGACATCAGGACGATCTTGTGGATCAGCCCTGCGTGCTGCTCGTTGGTTTTAGGGAGCTGCCCGGTGTACTTCGCGATATGATGCAGCAGGTTGATGGCGGCGGAGTTGGCGGGAATCTCCTGGTGACAGGCGATGCAGGTGCCCTCCCGCTGGATGTGTTGGATTTCTTGTCGGTTCAGGGCACGCGAGAGTTTCCAGTGGTGGCCCACCGTGGCGAGTTGGTTTCCGTCGCGGTCGACAATCTGCGACCAATCATGATCCAGATTTTCGATCGCGGGTTGTTGCGGTTTTGCCCGCTTAGAGAGCACCGTTCCGTCGGTTGTTTCGAGATCTGCGAAATGTGATTCATTCCACGGTCGTGTCCCGGGGATTCCCAGGCCCAGGGCTTTGTCCGACGCATGGCACGATTCACAGCTCCGCGCGTTTTTGGTCATCGTGTGTGGCTGGGTGGGGCTCATGTCGATCGCCAACTGGCCGCTTTCTCCACTGCGTTCGGTACCGGGCGGCGTCTTGAAGATATGGTTTTGCAGAATCGTTTTTCCGTCGGCCCCGATGATGGTGACCGATGGCTGGCAGCCTGGCGCCAGCGGCGTCACGCGACCTTCGCCGTTGATTCCCATCATCGGTTCCTCCCATCGCAGGTAACTGCGGCTCTCGGTGACTTTGCCGGGAATCACGGTCTGGAACTGCTCTTCACCGTCCGCCGTTCGGAACTCTGGTTGCATGTGTTTGCGACCGGCGGCCACCCAATCGAACCCGGTTTGCGACTCATTGCATTCCGGGCAACGATCTTTCTGGCTGTAATCGACTTTCACGTGACACCCATAGCACTGCGGCGTCCAACTTGCATGACAGGTGTAGCATTCCATCCGATCCAAGTGCTTGGCGACTCCCTGCATCGCAACCAAACCTCGCGTGCTGATCTGGTTTTCTGCCACCAGCTTCTTCAACGGCTTCAGCCGCAGGTCTTTGCCTTCGGCGGTGTAGACGATCACTTCGTCGCCGTCACGGACCGTGTTTTCGTAGGGATTGCCGCGGGCGGTCAACAGATACCCGTCTTTTTTGTCGTGTTGATACCCGGCCCAGGTGTGCGGAAGTTGTTGATCGGTGACGCCACGCGGATCGCCATCGGCCGGTGACATGTCGAATTCGTCCATGTAACCGAGCGGCAGCTCCCAGGGAAACTTGTCGGGCGTTCCGTGGCAGTCGGAACATTCGATTTGCACGGCCGCCAGCGTCGTTGGATTGAGAAAACCGTCACCGTGCACGTCGATCGAGGTGTGGCAATCCTGGCACTTCATGCCCTTTTGATAGTGAATGTCTTGCTCCATCGCGATGTAATGCTTGGAGTGCAAGTCGGGCGTCCCGGCTCCCGTTTCGCTGAACGGAGACGTGTACGGCGTTTCCATCAATCCTTGAAACGAGACGCCCACGCGTTTGCCGCGATTGTGGCACGTCGTGCAGGTTTCGACCGCCAAGCCGTGATAGCTCGTTCCATGCACGGTGACGGTCGCTTCACGCGTTCCTTGTATTTGATGGGTCAGCGGATGCGTCGGCTCGTCCGTCGGGATCGAACGGTCGTTTCCCTCGTAGTAGCCTTCATTGCTGTAGGGAACATGGCACGACGAGCACCCCATGCCGCGAAAATCGCCTCGCCGCGATCGCCCTTTCACAGCATGGTGACAGCGGTTGCATTCCTGACGAATGTAGGTGAACGCGGCGAGTTCCGGGTTGTCGTTGAGCTTGTCCAATTCATCGAAACCCACTGCGTCGGGCAAGGGTTCATGCCGATCGACAAACACGTTGGGTTCCTGCTTTCGCAACCGTTCCATGTAGGCACGATAGACGTCGGTACCAAGCCTCGCCTTGGGGTCGGTGGGGTTCTCCACCGCGTAGTTGCCGAACTTGTGCTCGTAACCGGTCAGCGCTCCGAACGACCAGCACGTTCCTTGGATCTTGCCCGCCTCGGTCATCATCAGACTTTGCCACTGGATCTCGACTTGTTCCATGTGGCACTGGCCGCAAGTCTCTTCGTTCACCCAGGGGCTGCCGGGATCGGGAAAGAAGTTGTCGCCTCCGTGAGCAATCGCTTTGTCCTTGGTCTCGGTCGGATCGCCGTTGTGGCAAACGACACAACCCGCCGGATCTCCCATCTCTTTCCCGCGGGCCATGATTTGGTTCAGCATTTCGGAACCGATTTCTCGGATCGGCTCGATTTCTCCATGACACGCCATGCAGCCCGACTCGGCCGCTTGGGGAAAGTGATCGACCAATCGTTCTTGCGAAACCGCAACCGCCGTCGTGGCAATCCAGCAAAGAAACGTAATCGAAGCGATCCCGAACCGTGGCGTCCAAGCGCACCTTGCAGCGAGGATCGGTGTCTCGCTCATCCTGTCATACATCAACGGCAAACTCTGGGGCAGCGTCTCTCGGAATGCGTCCGCGATGACCGGATCGGGCACGCGATGGGCGGTTGAGTTTCACCGCATCGGTCTCCGCGTGGAAGCGCAATTTGCCCCTTTCAACAGAAAACCGAGGATTCTTGCCCCCACGACACCAGAAGTGCGCACCGCGAGCGTCATGGTTCACCCTGGCGAAATTTCGCCCAAGCTGGCTGAATCGATAAACGCCCAAGAAAGTGATACCCACCGATAGCAGCGTGAACCCACGGATGACAGGATGCCGAAGATCCGTGGGGTCGCGCTGCCATCGGTGGGCTCAGTGCTCATCCCATCGCTGGTTTCCTTGTCAGGCCAATTGCACCTGGAAATTGATCCGCATGATCAGATTGTCGACGTCAGACAACTCGACCTCGTGCAGGTCGTCGCCCAGGACGATCCACATGTCGGATGCGGCGATCTGAACTTGGTAGGTTCCCGCATCGCTGATCGAGTCAAACGAGTATCGACCGCGGCTGTCGGTCGTGGTTTGCGCGACCAGGTCACCGGCGCTGTCGAGCAACTCCACGGTCACGCCTTCCACTGCCTCGTTCTTCTCCGTTTGTCGATCACCACCGGATGGTCCGCGTGCCTGATCCAACCGCTGATTGCCACGTTGATTCACTTGATCTTGCGCCAGCAGGCTCAAGTCCGTGTCGCTGACCTCGCTGGAAATCGTCCCGAAGTCATCGAATTCCGGGACGGCGACGACCGTCCCGCTGATTGCAAAAAATGAATCAGAGGCGTCCGATGAATCCGAATCGTCGGTTGCACCGGAGGATTCGTTGAGTGCCGCGAAGTCAGCGGCGACGGAGGCGGCAATCGCTTGCCCCACCTCTTGGCCGACAAGGTCATCGAAGTCGAAGTGGATGCCCAAGTAGACGCGACTGCGCCCGTTCTCTGCCATCGCCTCGCTGAAGGAATCGAATTGTCGCGTCGCGTCGTCGAGGGCCAGACCGTAAGCCGCTTGCAACTCAGGATCCTCCAACAGAATCTCCAACTCTTCAGATGTCACTTCGAATGAAATGTTATCTGTACCGTAAAAATCTTGCAGCGTCCCGAACAGGGCTCCACCGAAGGTCGCGTGGCCGGAGATATACGTCGGGAACTGGGGCGTGAATCCGACGATGTCTCCGTCGCCTTCGGGGCCTCCCAGCGGCGTCCAGTCCTCGTCGCCTTCGGTCAGCTCGTTCCCATCGCTATCGCCTCGTTGGATCGCGGTGACCGGCCGCCAAAACTCTTCGCTGAATTTTGTCTCCCAAGCAACAATCGCAGCATCCGCCATCGCGACGGAGGCCTGAGCGAACAGGGCGACGTTTTCTTCGAAGGTATTGTCCTGCTGAGTCGCGACGCTTTCCAGTACGTCAGTGAACAGCCCAAACGGCGTGCCGAGCCCTTCACGGTCGTAGGCCCAGAAGAGACCGATTTCGGTTTGCTCTGCAGTCCGCACCGTGCTATCAACCGAACCTAGCGCCAACACTTCGTTGTAGGACTCCGCATACTCTTCACTGGTCAGATCAGGCGGGGATTCGGGGGAGAATTCGTCAACGGACGAAATGGAGAAGGTGTCCACACCACCCCAATTCGGTCCCCAAGCCGGAACGTTGGGGCTGTAAGGGTCCGGTTGGAAGTATCCGGGTTCGTCGGTGTAAGTGTACTCGCCGACCACTTCCGAACCGTCGTCGACACGGAGTGCCAAGATTTGGTTGGCCACGCCTTCGCCGAGGGCAAAGCTGTCCGCCAGATCGAGCTGCGAATTCTGGGCCGCGCTCCAATCTTCAAGGGCTACATCGAGTTGTGCTTGTTGGTCTGGGTAGAGACCACTCAGCGCGGTGTAAGCCGCAGCCGTTGCGGCGACTTCGGCGGAAACGTCGCCCATCGTGCTCGTCAAGGAACTGTCGTAGTCATAGAACGTGCCGTCGGAATTGCCCGAGGCGATTGCAACGGAATCAAAGATGGCCAAGTTCAAGATGGCGTTGGAACGTGACGCGTATCCGGGGTTTTGGTTTTCCGTGTTATCGACCAACACCTCGCCGAAGACATCATTCCAAAACAGCACGGCGTCCGACTCTTGCTCGGCAGCGACCGGGTCTTCATCGGTCGAGTGGTCGGTCGCGGGGGCTTCCGTGGTAGGAAGCTCATCGGGTTCGCCACGGTTGTCTCCGGGAGACTGTGACGATCCACCGAACTGTCCTTGTTCACGACTGAGTCGGTTGATCACCATCAGCGCGTCGAGTGCGGAATCACGACCGTCGTTGTTCACGTCGGTCATGCGGCCTGGCTCACGTCGTTGATCGCCGCCGGCGTCCCCCCCCTGAGCTTGACCGCTGGCCGCTTGGCGACTCATCTGATTGATGATGGTCAAAGCATCGAGGGACGAGACGACGCCGTCCTCGTTGACGTCTTCGGGCAGCGCCGCGTTGTGGAAGAGATTGGCGGCAAGAAGCTGGCGGGTTTCCAAGTTCTCGGGTTGAGGTCGTCGTCGCAGCCTCTTTCGCTTCATGCGACGCTTGCGACGAGAAAGAGTTTGGCGTCCGATCCAGCGATTCCAAAAGCGTGCCATGGGACCACCTGTGCGTTTTTCATCCAGAAGAAGTGAGGGCAGATCATCGCCACCACCTCACGCCGTACTGCGATCGATCGTGGCTACCTTCTTAGGTGAGCTTTTCGGTCACAAATGTCACACTTTGGATCGCTGCAACCTGACTCTGGCATCGGCCCTGTTTCATTGATTTTGAAAGAATCTTTGTAAAGCGTGGCCCTCGGCGCCGGCCGATGTCGCATTACCGTCCAGCTCGGTTGTCTATCAAACGCCATCCGCTAATCCTCAACTCGTCAATCTCACTCACAGTGGAATCCAATCATGAATCGAATCTTCCCATTGGCCGTCCTGGTCGTCATCGCGGCAAGCCCAAGCGTTCTGTTCGCTCAACCACCGGGACGCGGTGGTCCTGGCGGCATGCGCGGAGGCGGTGGCCCACCGACGGAAATGATCATTCAGCTGTTCACACAAGCGGACTCCAACCGAGATGGATGTGTGACCCGAGCCGAGCTGACTGCGGTACTGCAAAGCCAAAGTCGCAACAATCAGTTCGGACGCGGCGGCCCGCCCCCGCAGGGTGGCAATTTTGGCCCCCAAAACCAGCAAGCCCTGAACCCACCACCGCAAGACGGTGGCCCCCAAGGCCCGCCTCCGCAACCTGGTCAAGTCCTGCCCGAACCGATCGCGCAGGCGTTGAACCTGAACGACAAACAAACGCGCCAGCTGACCGCGCTGCAAGCCGACGTCGACAAGCGTCTCGCCGGAATCCTGAATGACGAACAGGAAGAGCAACTCAGGAACGCCCTTCCTCCGCAGGGTCCCGACCGCGGCGGCGTCGTTCCTGGCAACCGTGCAAACGGTCGGCCCCAGCGTCCACTGTGATTGGTAGCCAGCCCGCTGGGTTGGGCTGGGTAGATCATCGGGGCGTTGCCCCAAATTCATGGTACCCTCCCGTTAGGCTGGGCAGGGTAAATGGATGGGACGTTGCCGCTGACTGGTGTTGCAATGATTCTTACCGGGCCAACGGCCTTGCAGTTTGCCTAGCCCAGCCCAACGGGCTGGGGTGTGAGCGCAAGGGGTTCGATAGGGCCGAAGGTCCGGTCATTTGGTCCCCTCCTTCCTCGGTTGAACCAAACGGCCGGGCCGTTGGCCCTGCATTTCGTGTTTGGTATCGGTACCCAGCCCGTTGAGGCTGGGCTGGGTAAATGATCGGGGCGTTGCCCCTATCTTCTGTTCGCGCCTTCGTGTAGAATCTACACTAAGAGGACAAAGAAAAATGAACGCATCATCGCATTCGCTGGCGTTGCTGACCGACTTGTACGAACTGACGATGGCCTATGGCTATTGGAAATGCGGTAAAGCGGAGCAGTCCGCCGCGTTTCATCTGTTCTTTCGCAAAAGTCCGTTTCAAGGCGGATATGCGATTGCCGCCGGTCTGGAACCGGTGCTGGACTTTTTGCGTTCGTTTCGATTTGAAGCCGAAGACATCGCGTACCTGGCAACGATACTCGGCAATGACGGTCGGCCCCTTTTCGACGCTGACTTCTTGCAGTATCTCGGCGCGCTTGAGCTGACGTTGGATCTGGATGCAATCCCGGAGGGCACGGTTGTTTTCCCCCATGAACCGCTGCTGAGGGTTTGCGGGCCGATCTTGCAATGTCAGTTGATCGAGACGGCGATGTTGAACCTGATCAATTTCCAGTCGCTGGTCGCAACCAAAGCATCACGCGTGGTGATGGCGGCTCAAGGAGACGCCGTGCTCGAATTCGGGTTGCGGCGGGCCCAGGGAATCGATGGCGGTCTGGCGGCCAGTCGCGCGGCATACATCGGCGGTTGCGCCGCAACATCGAATGTGTTGGCCGGCAAACGATTCGGGATACCGGTCAAGGGGACTCACGCGCACAGCTGGGTGATGTCATTCGACAGCGAACCGGAATCTTTTTCCGCCTACGCCGACGCGATGCCGAACAACTGCGTCTTTCTGGTAGACACGTACGACACACTACAGGGCGTTCGTCACGCGGTCGAAGTAGGGCGGCGGCTTCGCGATGCGGGTCATCGAATGGTCGGGATCCGACTGGATTCAGGGGACTTGGCGTGGTTGAGCATCGAGGCTCGTAAGATTCTCGATGCGGCCGGATTTCCGGATGCGGTGATTGTCGCCAGCAACGACTTGGACGAACGGTTGATCCAAAGCCTGAAGTTGCAAGACGCCGCGATCACCGTCTGGGGTGTCGGAACCAAATTGGTCACCGCTTACGACCAACCCGCCCTCGGTGGCGTCTATAAACTCGGCGCGATTAAAGATCAATCCGAGCAGTGGCAGCCTCGCATCAAAGTCTCTGAGCAATTGATCAAGACATCGACGCCGGGGATCCAGCAAGTGCGACGCTACGTGGGCAGCGATGGCATGGCGATCGCCGACATGATTTACAACGAACTTCAGCCGTTGCCGGAAACTTGCACCGCCGTTGATTTCCAAGACGCCACCCATCGAACCGAGTTCACCGCGACGGTTGCATTCGAAGACTTGCTTAAGCCGATGATCCGGGGAGGCGACTTTGTCGGCGAATCGTCCCCACTGGACGATGTTCGCCGCCGAGCGTTGAAACAATTGCAGCAATTTGATCGCACGATTCTGCGGCTTGACCATCCCCACCGCTATCGCGTCGGACTTGAGGAAGCCCTGCATGACTTGAAGGCTGATATGGTGCTCGAATCCAGGCAACGCAGAAAAGGGGGGAACGCGGTATGACGTCCACCTACGAGTTCCCGAGGCCTGCATTGACCGTGGACTGCGTCGTCTTTGGACTCGATGAACCCGACTTAAAGGTCCTGTTCATTCGACGTGATTTGGAACCCTATCGAGGCAAATGGGCATTGCCGGGTGGATTTGTCCATGTCGAGGAGTCACTGGAGGATGCCGCCAAACGAGAGCTTCGAGAAGAAACGGGGCTCGAAAAAGTCTTTCTGGAACAGCTTTACACCTATGGAGATGTGGATCGCGATCCCCGCGAACGCGTGGTCACGGTTGCGTACTATGCATTGGTCAGGCTTTCGGATCACCGTGTGGTCGCGGCGACGGACGCCCGTGATGCGGCATGGTTTGGCGTGCACGACGTCCCGCGACTGGCGTTCGACCACGACCGCATTTTGAAGGCCGGCTACCACAGGCTTCAAAACAAGCTGCGATACGAACCGGTCGGTTTTGAACTGCTGCCGAGGAAGTTTACGTTGAGGCAGTTGCAGCGACTTTACGAAATCATTTTGGACCGGTCACTCGACAAACGAAACTTCCGGAAAAAGATCCTGGGCATGGACGTGCTTGAAGAGCTTGATGAAGTGGAGACCGATGTGGCGCATCGAGCTGCGCGGTTGTACCGATTCAATCAAAAACGTTATCGCGAGATGGTCAAACAGGGAGTGAACTTTGAAATCTGACACCACCAAAAAAGATCACAGGGCATTGTTGCTGGTTGATCTGCAGAATGATTTCGTCCAAGGGGGAGCATTGGAGGTGCCGGGCGGATTGGAGGTGATCGAAGTGGCGAACACGTTGATCCCCAAGTTTTCGTGGGTGGTTGCGACACAGGACTGGCACCCCGCCGATCACCAGAGTTTCGCCAGCCAACACGCCGAACTGGCCATCGGAGATCAGTTCTTGCTGGATGGAATTCCGCAAATTGCCTGGCCGGATCACTGTATCGAACACTCGCGCGGTGCGGAGTTTGTGGCATCGTTGAATCAGGATCAGATTGACCATGTGGTTCGCAAGGGAACTCACCGGCTGATTGATAGTTACAGCGCGTTCTATGACAACGGACACCAGCATTCGACGGGGCTAGCGGACGACCTGCGTCGTCACGGCATTGAGCACGTGTTCGCAATGGGATTGGCCACTGACTACTGCGTTCGAGCCACGGTGTTGGATGCGATCAGCAAAGGGTTTCGCGTGACGTTAGTCGTCGATGGCTGTCGCGGCGTCGAAATGCAACCCGGTGACATCGAACGCGCCCTTGAAGAAATGCGAGACGCGGGCGCCGAACTGATTCGCAGTGACGAGCTTTGATAACGACACAAGTGAAGTCACGGCTGTCGCAACTTCAACGCGGGGCTTGTGTCGAGCGGAAAAGGGGTCAGGTACCAAAAACCAAATGGCCCGCAGGGTGCTTCGCATTTTTGGTACCTGACCCCTTTTCCGCGGCCGCCTGATCACAACCGGAACCGCACCGGCAAGACTTCTTCCGAAGCGATCGCGCGACCGAAGCGTCGGGCCGGTTGGCCTTTCCATCGTTTCACCGCCTCGACTGCGGCTTGATCGAGTGAACCATGGCCGCTTGATTCGATGATCTCGACGTCGCTAACGTTGCCAGACGTGTCGACTCGTAACCGCAACAACACCGTGCCTTCGAGTCGGTTGCGGGCGGCATCGAGTGGGTACTGCGGCGGCGGATTGGACGACAAATCGACAGGCGTCTCGGGGGACAATCCGACCGGTTGAGGAACCGGGATCGCATCGATCGCCGGCGGCGGCGTGACGTCTCGAACGACCCTGCGGGGCGGCCGAGCCGCAACCTTCGTGTCAATCGTGGGCAACTTCGCCGCTTCGATGATCTGACGCTCAACTGCCGCGTCAGCGTTTGAACGGTATCCGGGGGCGTCCGGGGGGGGAGGGATCGAGCCCGCCCTACTGGTTTCAAGCGGCGGGGCTTTCGCGGTGTCTTCTGATCGATCTGGGGGCGACTGTTCCAAAGATGTGAGCGGTTGGATCGTCGGCAGTGGAAGAATCTGTACCGGAAAATCGAGCGCCGTCGGGCTGGCAACGCTCAATTCGATCGCGACGACATGTTGTTGTCCCGCGGACGTGAATCGCTCGGTTGCCGCCATCGGCACGACGCACAAAACTGCCGCGCCGATCGCGTGGAGGAACAGGGAGACCAGTGTGGAGCGAACGGGAAAACTCATTTGCACAAGTATAACTTTCCCGATGAAGTTCGTCGAAGACGGTACATCAACTCGCCATGCTCGATCCAGATTTCGGCGCGGCCACGGAACAGATCTTGAGAGGGGATAATCAACGGAGAAGTGTTCGGCGATGGGGGGGACGTGCGGGGCGCCGGCGGATCGGCCATGGGCTCGTTGGGTTCGTCATGGGATTGCTGCATCCAAATTACCTTTTGCAGATCACATGCCAATCCGGATCCGGCGAGCATTTCTGGGCGGCTTGATGGCAAATCCGGCCAGAAACGGCCGGTTTTCGTGGCTTGACGCCTGTCAAGTTGACCGCAACACGGCCACCGCTGGCGGAATTCCCGCCGGCGCCGGCGGACTTTCCATCGCCGTGTCCTGGCTAATCGGTTCGCATTGATCGCATCGCGATGACTTTAACGGCACCTTCGACGACCTCGAAAGCGATTGAGCCGAATGCGCCGATGCTAACCAATGAATCAGATTGAACGAAAACGCGGACCTAGCATTGTCGCCACGGGAGCGTTCTCGTTCTGAGAGGGATGTACGACATCGTGAAACACCAAACCATTATTGCATTGGCGCTCGTTCCGGCTCTCGGGCTCGGTCTCTGGCAGACGCGTTTATCGGGCCAAGACCCCACGCTGCCGGAAATCGAGGTGCGTCCGCCGACAACGGATCAGGCCCCGCCGGTTGGGCAACCTGACATCGAAGCCTCCAACATCGAAGCGCCCTTTTCCGGACAGGATTCGACAACTGCCGCAATCGAGCCGACGCCGCAAGCGAATGCTGCGCCGCAGAATGCTTCGTTCCCTTCGCTTAGCGAGCAGCTGTTCGGCGGCACGATGAGCAACCCGACGGGGCTCAACAGCGTCTTCCGCAGCGAGAGCGATTTGTTCGAAACGCCTCGTCTGGGAACCATCGTCGACCGCGACGAACTCGACCGCCGACAAGCATCGACGGTCTATCGAGCGTTGCAAAACGAAGTCGGCGTGATGTTGCAACAAACCGGCAACGGGCAACTGTCGCCGTTCATTCGTGGTTTGACTGGGCAACAAATCTTGGTTTTGGTCGACGGGATCCGGATGAACACCAGCATTTTGCGCCCGGGTCCGAACCAGTACGCGGCGACAATCGATCCCGGTTCGATCGATCGCATCGAAGTCATCCGGGGCGCCGAATCAGCACTTTGGGGCAGCGACGCGATCGGCGGCGTGATCAATGTCGTCACGCGGAGCGCCGATCCGTTGCGAGGAAACTATGCGAGTCCCCACTTCAGCCAATTCTACAGCACCGCCGAAGCCTCCTCGTACACGCGAACCGGATTCAGCGGTTGGTACGGAGCGACGGGGTTCACCGGAGGCGTGTCGTACTTGGACGTCGGTCGGCTGGATCGTGGTGGCGACTTGGGGCGGCAACCCGGCACCGATTACCAACAGTACGCTGGAGACTTGAAACTGCAACGCATGCTGACGGAGAATCACTTGTTGACCGTCGCGATGCAGCACTTCGAGCAGGAAGATCTCAAACGCAGCGATCGGTTCTTGCCCTTCGTGCTCGGTCCGGCCAGCGACGGAAGCGTGCCGACGCAGCGACCGACGGTTTTCGACCCGCAACAACGCGATTTGCTGTACGGGCGTTTGGAAGGGTTGCTGCCCGAAGACGCCGTTCTCGCGGACCTGTATTCCGTCACGCTCTCGGGGATGCGAACCAAAGAAGCGTCCGTGGTCGATCGCTATTCCGGCAACGACCCGGCCGCCGTCGTAACTCGTCGTGAAATCGGGGAGTTCGATGATTGGGGCTGGGGGACGACGCTTTCGTTCGTCAAGGACATGAACGACTACGGCAAGCTGACCTACGGAACCGATTACTACAGCGAGTCGATTGATGCCGAACGCGTGCAAATCAACAACCCTGACTCACCCGGCGCGACGCCGTCGGTCACGGATCCACAATATCCCAATGACTCGGAAGCCGATCGGGTCGGCGTCTACGCATCGTGGCACGTGGCATTGACCGATCGGCTCGATGCCACGACGTCGCTGCGGTATGAGAACATCAACGTGTCGGCTACACCGAACTTTGACACGCTCGGCCCGACCTACTTTGAACGGTCCTATCAAGACTGGATCGCGAGCGTCGGTTTGGGGTACAGGTTGACCGATGAGGTTCGTCTGGTCGGCGGCTACTACGAAGGCTTTCGGGCACCGACGATCGACGACCTGACTGCCAACAAAACGTTCCTGCAAAACAACCAATCGACGCCGCTGGTCGGCAACCTCGACGTCGAACCAGAACACAGCAAAACCTATGAAGTCGGGTTGAAGTTCAATGACGACCGTTTGCGACTCCAGCTGACGGAGTTTTGGACAGATTTCGACAGCTTCATCAACCGCGAAACGATCGGCGGTTCCCGCTTTCTGACCAATCAAGAAGCGTACATCAATGGAACCGAACTGGCCGGCGAATACCTGCTCACTCGCAACCTCGCCCTGTACGGCAACTTCTACTACACCTACGGCACGGTCACGACCAATGACGATCCGATCTCGCGGATCCCGCCGATGCAAGGAACGTTGGGGCTGCGATTGACAGAACCGTGTCGACGATCATACGTCGACGTCTATACCTGGATGGTCGACCGCGCCGATCGCTACAGCGAATCAAACCTGAGCGATGTTCGGTTCATCGCCGGCGGCACCCCCGGTTACGCGACGTTGAATGTCCGCATGGGACGCTCATTCGGAACGGCAAATCAGCACCAGGTCTCGCTGTCGCTGGAGAATCTCACCGACAAGTACTATCGCGTGCTCGGCAGCGGTGTCGACGGTGCGGGATTCAATGCCGTGTTCGGATATCAATACACGTTGTAACCGCGACGATTGGTGCCTCGCCTTTAGGCGATCCCTACTCGCTGCGAAGCAGCGAAGCGAGCGGCTGAAGCCTATTACCGCTAAGTAAAGCGTCGTTTCCTCAGGTGAGGGCCCGTAGGCTCGCGCCAAACGGCTGATATTCGTTTGATATTAGCCGGTTCGCGCCAGCGTCCGGGCCCCTCATTGATGTTAACTTAGCGGTATTGAGCTGAAGCCTGCACACCAGCACATGTTGGTGTCCAGCCTTTAGCCCGGATATTGCATCCGCCCATTGTTGCCGCGATTGAGCTTGGCTGTTATCGCGCGAGCGGTATTTGGCCGCCATTTTTTTCGTTTCGGTC